>CAZUPO010000016.1:0-12085 GCA_964621595.1 uncultured Candidatus Saccharibacteria bacterium | reverse complement strand
ATGTATCTCAAATACCAGAGGACGCTCTCAAACAGAGACGTCTACAAATAGTATAGTGGCTCCCCGCGCAATTGCAATCAAAAGATTCCAAAGCGTGTGGATAATACTACTTGAAGTACATTACTGTACTATCCTTATAGTATCTCATTTTTGCAAGGAAAAGTCAAAAAGAAGGGCCGCCTTGGGACGTGACAAACGGGTGGCAAATATCCCCCACCCTTAACCAAATATAAGGAGAATTTAATACTCTATGTTAGATGTACTAGTTGAAAAAAAGGACCCTACTTAAGAGGCATGATCTTGGATCCAGGTTAAGGAATTTTAGAATAAATACTTGCGGAATTAGGTGCAATCTTTATATTATCTTAAAATATAACGACTCCATCGTTTCTCACCAATACGTTCAATGATGTTTTCGTATACAAGAGCATTTAATTCTCGTTGTATAGTCTTTTCACTACAACCCTTAATACGCACAACAATGTCCTTTATACTGACGTCTACCCCTTTAACAAACAAAGCGAGTATTTGCTCTCTGCGCGTCTGTTTTCTCATTTGGAAAGAAGACACAGCAGGCTGGTAGTTCTTGGCTGTATGGCTCATGATACTGGTATGAGGGGTCTCTGTCTTTTCTGAGGACTGTTTTTTATTTTCATTTTTGTCTGTTACAGAATAGTTTTGTCCTTTTTCTTTCGCTTCAAGTTTTGCAAGGATTTGTGAATGCCGAATAGAGTCATCCGACTTCCTAAGATCTTGTGGTGATTCGTGCAAACGCGCTAAAGACAGTGGCGTTATCGCATCATACGACGACGAAGACACTGCGGAAGAAAATGCTTTGCCGCTCATCAAACTTTCTTCATCCTCTATCGCCAACATTTCTTTGGTAAAAATAGGTTGTCTTTTTTCTAGTGCTGATTGTAGAGTTCTAAATCCATCCATGAGAAGATGCCCATTCATTTCAGAAACAATGCCTGTTGTAATCGAGACGTGGAGGAGAGATATAATTTCAGTCACTGCCTTAAGAGATAGCTTAAATTCTGTTAATTTGTCTTTTACATCGAGTTGCGCCAGTGCATTCATCGACGATAAGAGAGTGACAGCATTTTTTCTCAAACTATTTTTTATTGGCTCCATGTCACTGATAAGATCCGTCACTAAGTACAGAGCCGTCACGAGTCGTTCTGATTTTTTTGCTATCAACATACCGTAGTCTTTTTTAACTTCTTCATTCATAGTATATTGTCTTTTCTTTGTCTTTTATAATACTTAAACCTCTTTGCAATCTATGTGTCTTTAATTGTGAACTGCTATAGTTATGTCTTTTATTATCCTACTTTGAAATTACTCTCGTCCATTCTATGCCTTTTATTTTTTCTGTAAAGACTTGTCTTTTTAATAAAAAATTGTCTTTGGGTGCAGCCACCTAATTTCTTCTTTAGAACCGTTAACCCCGGCTGCACACTACTATTTAGTAGACGTCCATCGTGGTAGTTATTCCTTATTTTTGGTGTTTATTTTTGCTACACTAATCTTCGATATGGCCCGAGAAGACTCTTCTGTTGACACTGTCACAAAATTAAAGAAAAGGAAGTCCAAAGAACCGGTTGTTACGGAGACGATACTGGGTGTTTTGTCTGTTATTTCTGTTATGGTAGGGATCCTTCTCATCTTTTCAATGGTGCACGCAGGTGGTCAGGGTGGTGAAATACTTTTTAACGGTCTCTACTCACTCGTGGGCATGTATACATACTTAAGTCCTATCCTCTGTGGTTATCTAGCATACTATTTATGGAAAGAAGAGTTACCGTCTTTGAAGCCTCTAACCCTTGTGGGCACTCTTTTCTTGCTTGTTGGTATTTCTGGACTAGTGACAACATTTTCGGGACCGTCTGTAGACGGAGTAACTAATCCTGGTGGATTACTTGGATCTCTCATGTCTTCCCCTCTTATTAAATATTTTGCGCTCTATCCAACTATTGCAATCTTGGGAGGGATAACCTGCATCGGCACTATCATCGTCCTTGAGCGGAAGCCTTCTCTTGCTCCGTTTGCGCTTGTACTATCATATCCAGTAGAAATGATTCGCGACTACCTTGCTTCTCGTAAACAGAAAACTTTTGACGACGAGGAGGCTACTCCCCTACCGCTTGAACCGGAGGACCAACCTGCGCCAGATTCACCTGAAATTGATTTGGGTGATCAAACAGAGGAAACAGACCCTGACAATCTACGTCGAGAAATATTTGGGAAACTCCAAGTAGAGACAAAGCAGCCAGAAATAAAAAAAGAAAAGAAAGCGCCTCCTGTAGTGCTTACGCCAGACTTTGTTCCCCCACCACTTGATCTGCTTAATGTTGATTCAGGAAAATCTGGCGCAGGGGATAGTCGAGGAAAGATGACGACAATTCAACAGACACTCAAGAACTTCAAAATACATGTTGAGATGGGAGAAGTTACGGTTGGGCCAACGGTCACTCAATTCACCCTTAAACCTGCCCAGGGTGTTAACCTTTCGAAAATTGTTGCACTCCACGATAACCTCGCCATGGAACTTGGTTCTGAGTTTCTACGTATCGAAGCACCCATCCCAGGCAAAACACTTGTTGGTATCGAAGTTCCTAATGAACGTAAGGCGACTCTTGGACTTCGGTCTATGCTTGAACTTGATGATTTTAATCATGGAGGGCCGCTAACACTTGCTGTGGGAAAAAGTATCATCGGTAAACCAGTTTTCGGTGACCTAGAAAAAATGCCTCATCTTCTTGTTGCTGGGGCAACGCGTACAGGTAAATCTGTCACACTACAAAACCTTCTTGTTTCAATGCTTTATAAAAACTCGCCGTACGACTTAAAACTTATTATCCTTGACCCGAAGCGTGTCGAATTCACGGCATACCATAATCTCCCCCACCTCTATACTCCAATAATCAAGGAGCCTAAAGGAGCGATCAAGGCACTTAACTGGGCGATACAAGAAATGGAACGTCGTTACGAATTACTAGCAGAACATGGCCAAGTAAACGTTCATGACTATAACAAAAAAATTCTTGCCCCAGCACTTGAAAAAGCACGTAAGAAAGCAAGTGTTGGCGAAGAGTTACAAGGAATCCCTCCTAAGATGCCGTTCATCATTATTATCTTTGATGAATACAACGACTTCATGCTTTCCTATCCAAAAGAAATAACCCCTCTTATTACTGCCTTAACCCAAAAAGGGCGTGCTGCTGGTATCCACCTTATTCTCGCGACACAGCGTCCTGATGTGAAAGTAATTACAGGAACGATTAAAGCAAACATTCCTGCTCGTATTGCACTTAAAACAACCTCACAGATCGACTCCCGAACCATTCTTGACGCTTCTGGTGCCGAAGATCTTCTTGGTAATGGTGACATGCTCTACATGGCATCAGATAACCCCCGCCTTGTACGTCTACAGGCTCCATTTATTTCAACAGAAGAAATCAAGGCTGTGGTCTCTCATATCAAAAAATCATACGATGACTTTGTGCCTGATCAGATAGACATTTCTAAAGTGCGTGTAGGAGTTTCTGGTGGTAGCACCGAAGATGGTGGAGAGGCGGGTGAGGAACCAGAAAACGACGAGGATTACATGAGTGCAAGAGACTACGTCATAGCAACAGGTAAAGCGTCTACCTCTTCTCTTCAAACAGCCTTTCGGTGGGGGTACAATAAAGCGGCGAGAATAATAAATGATCTTGAGCGTTTTGGAGTTATTGGTCCAGCACGGCAAGGAGAACGATACCGCGAGATACTTCTTGGTGGAGGAAGTTCCTCTGAAACACCTACAGGAGACGCCACCCCTAATGAGGAGCGCGACTCAAGTACGGACGACATTTTCCGGTAATAATGAACCATGATCGAGCCCTATGACTTCCGAAAAAAGATTGAGATGATTCTCATCGGAATATTTCTTATAGTTGCTATTGTGTACGGTTTCATTAAGGCTTACCCCTTGATGCGTGGACCCGTTGTCGATATCTACTATCCGCACGATGGCGATAGTGTTGCAAGTTCGACATTTGAAGTTTCTGGAAAAGTAAGCCGTGTAAAGGAAATAACGATCCAGGGGCGCCCAGTCCCCATTGATACCGAGGGTCAATTCCACGAACTCTTGGTTGCATTACCTCCCTATACTATACTTACTATAACTGCTACTGATTTTTATGGAAAAACAGTAACGCGAGTTCTCCGGGTTACACCACAATAACCCAGAATAATTATTACAGAAATTACTAATACACTGGTTTAAATACATTATGATGAAGAAAAAAGTTCAAAAAGCTCCTAAGACTATTGGTGTAAAAGAAACTGGAGATAAAGAAAACACTAGAGGAGCGTCCGACGCCCTCCTTAAAGAGATCCAATCGAAATTCGGCGAAGGATCTATTATGAAACTTGGCGATACACCCAAAGTCGATGTTGGTGTTGTGCCAACTGGATCTCTTGGACTAGATGCCGCTCTCGGTGTTGGTGGTCTTCCTCGCGGTAGAATCGTAGAAATTTTTGGACCAGAATCATCAGGTAAAACAACCCTCACCCTACACGTCATTGCTGAGGCGCAAAAGATGGGTGGAATATGTGCTTTCATCGACGCAGAACATGCGATGGATCCAGAGTATGCAAAAAAACTTGGTGTAAACACGGGCGAACTTCTCATCTCACAACCAGATAATGGTGAACAAGCGCTTGAAATCGCAGAATCGATTGTTCGTAGTGGTAAGGTTGATGTGCTTGTTATTGACTCCGTTGCTGCCCTTACCCCACGTGATGAAATAGAAGGAGATATGGGCGCACAGCACGTTGGAAAGCAAGCGAGACTCATGTCACAGGCGCTTCGCAAGTTAACAGCGATTGCTCACAAGTCGAACACGGTTATTATTTTCATCAACCAAATTCGTATGCAGATCGGTGTGATGTTCGGCAATCCAGAAACAACCCCTGGTGGTAAGGCACTGAAGTTTTACTCTTCGGTTCGTATTGATATTCGCAAAATTGCACAGATAAAAAAAGGAGAGGACGTGGTTGGTGCCCGCACTAAAGTAAAGATTGTAAAAAATAAAGTTGCGGCACCGTTTAAAACAACTGAGTTTGATATCATGTACAACGAAGGAATTTCACGTCAGGGTGAGTTGCTCGCCTTGGGTGAGAAGTTCAAAATTATCCAAAAGACCGGCAGTAGTTACGCCTTTGGTGAAGAAAAATTGGGGCGCGGATATGACGCTGCGCGAACGTATCTTCGTGATAATAAGAAAGTGGCGAGTGCAGTAGAAAAAGCAATTAGAAAAGAACTTGAAAGTGGTGCCCTTTCTTACTCCGGGACAGCTGACCCAGAGGAAAACGAACAGCCTGAATAACTACGCCCAAAACTATGCCAAGAAATTTTGGAGAATCTCCTACCACAAATACTGATACGCCGCCGGCAACACCACACACTGAAGTAGAGCAATCGCTCCCAGTTATGCCAAGTTTTGAGGAAATGAAGAATTTAAGTGCTGGGGAACTGGCGTTATGGTCTCGTAATTGTAGAAATCTTATTACTAAAAAGTTGGAATCAAGAGGGCTTACAATAATTGTAACTAAACGTGCAGAGTTTGAAAAACTAGATGAAGAAATTACCTCTGAAGCAAAAAGTATTTCCGGGCGTGGTGGTGATATTGTAAAAAAGACAATTAAAGATCTGGAGAAGGAGATTAAGTTCTTCAACGACCTAAATAAAGGCCTGGGCGAATTAAGTCAGTCATTTATAAAACTACTTAATACACAAGGAACAGGTGCTCCTAGGGATGCTCAGGGAAAAATTATAGAGCCCACTCCTGTAGGGCGAGCAAAGATTATTGCTGAGGTGGGGCGTGAGGCTTATGGAGCCGAACAGAAGTTAAAAAGACTACAAACTGCTCTTAAAATTCATCCCGGTAATAATAAAGATATTCCACCCCCAATCACCTCATCCCTTCACTAGAAAATTCTAAGTTATATGAACCCTCTATTTTCTTCTGAGAAGAACAAGGTGCCTATTTCTGATGACGGCAGTGGAAAGTTTTCACAAATAAAAGAAAAGTTGTGTGCGAAACGCCTTCAATTAGAAAAACAAATTCAGAAAGAAAGCACTAATGACCTACGCAGTGAGTTGGAACTACTTCGTGCATCAATGAGAACGTTTGGCATTACGGAGATTGATTATATAGCATACGAAGCAAAAAACAAAAGCTAGCATCCTTCCCTTTTGCCATAAAAAAGTTTTTCTGCTAAAATTCTTCCATTCACGTTAGATACTCATCTAATAGCAAATTATTAATTCCTAACCATCCTTTGACTATGGCGACACTAGAATACAACGAAATAAAACCTCGTAAATATATTGTTTATAATAATGAACCTTACGAAATACTCGAGTCTCATGTAGCACGAACCCAGCAAAGAAAGCCACAAAATCAAGTAAAAATGCGCAACCTCTTAAACGGAAAAGTTATTCCTGGTACATTTTACGCATCAGATACAGCGGAGGAGGCAGACATTATAAAACGCGAAGCCAAGTTTATTTATGCCAATCGCGGAGAGTTTTGGTTTTGTGATCCAGAAGATCCAAAGAATCGCTACACGATCGAAGATCGCATTATTGGGAACTCTGGGAAATTCTTAAAATCCAACACTATTGTTGATGTGATGATTTTTGAACACGACGAAGAAGAAACAATCATTGGTCTCCGTCTTCCTATTAAAATGAACTTTGTTGTAAAAGACGCACCGCCAGCAATAAAAGGAAACACAGCGTCCGGTGGAGGTAAACTTGTAACTATCGAAACTGGAGCACAAATCACCACGCCATTTTTTGTGGAAAATGGAGATGAGATCGTTGTAAACACAGACACAGGTGAATACGTTGAACGTGTAAAGAAATAAAAGAAAACACTCTAAAGGGAGCGGGTGGCCCCCGCCCTCCCCTGTGCTTCATCTCGCAAACTAATAAGTGTGTGCGTCACTTCTTCAACGTTGTAGACGTTTTCGATTACAAATTCCTGCTCGGTCCCAGCACTTTGCACACGTAACTTTCCATATCCAAGAATGGTTGCTAGTGGTCCATCTTTTTCAAAGAAAACATCTTGAATACGCACAAGTTCCATAAATGATTCTTCGCGTTCAAATAACTCTTTTTGATTAACCGCAACTATGTGCTGATCAGTAATGAACCACACATCAAAATAATTTTTTGTCCAAGCGAAGAAAAAAGAGGTCCAGAACAGTAAAATAACAGCGACAAGGATCATGGCGACATTTGAGAGAGTAAATTGTGCAAAAGAAAAAAATCCTCGTGCAACAAGAGCGTAGTGAACGACCACAATACAAAGTACTCCACCAAAACCATGCAAAAGTGCATCGCCCACATAAACAATCCAGTGTTTCCTGAGTGTCATTTTGAGATCTTCTCCGTTTTGTAAAAATTCTTCCATGTGTTTTAAATAATTAACATATACACAAAACATATAGCAGCACCAGTAAGAAAGATCATTCTTGCAACAGTAACAGCAAACTGACCCCTACCAAACTTGTGCCATACATACAGAAGCATCGCGGCAAGAGGTATAAAGATTGCTAGAGTAGAAATGAAAATGATAACTGCAAGATCCATGGTGTTATGTATTACAAATCATATTTCCGCATAATCTCTGCGGTAACCTCTTCAACTGGTCGACCGTAAGTGATATAACTCAACTCTTTAATTGCATCTATTCTACTCTTATCACCTTTTTCAGGTGGGGGAACTTTTATATTAAATGGTTTCTTTGGCTCCCCGTGCGCAAGTATTTTTAGGTATGCATTAAAGTTATCAATACGAATGATGTCTTCTTGAGTAAATGTTGGTGAGAACTGTGACTCTAGGTACTTCGCATCATCTGAAGAAACACGGAAGACAGCCATGGATCCGACGTTACCAAAAACGGCGTTTTTAATATCTTCGGTTAGTTGAGAAATATACTGGTGCGCTACTGTAAGAGAAAGTCTATACTTACGTGCTTCAGAAAGGATAGAGGCAATTGCTGGTGTTGTCACATTTTGAAACTCATCTATATAAAGATAGAAATCTGGGCGAACGGTAGTATCTACGCGAGCAAGTGCTGCTTGAGAAAATTTTCCAACGATAACGAGACCAAGGAGAGCGGCATTTTTATCTCCGAGTCTGCCTTTAGAAAGATTTACTAGAAATATTTTTTTCGTGTCCATCATTTCCCTGAAATTAAATGCTGACTTCTCTTGAGCAATGATCGGGCGCATAATGTCGTTGGACATAAAAACGTCAAACTTACTGGTTACATACGGTGCCCAGTTTTGCAAACCCTGGTCACCCGTTGTTCGCTCTGCATTTTGCCAAAACTGCTTGATGAGCGGATTCGTACATTTCATTAATTTGTAATCACGAAAATCTTTATCAGAGAAAACACGAGCGATGTCAATGAGCGTATTTCCACTCTCTGGATGTTCCATCACCAAAAGGGTTGCGTTACGGAAGTACGATTCAAACTGTGGCCCCCCTGTTGCTTTCATGTCAAACAATTTGTCGAAGATTCCAAGCAGTTCGTTAACAATGAACGTTTTCTGTTCAGGATAATTTTTATCATACTCGAGCATGTTAAGCCCCATCGGTCGTGGCATATAACTTGGATCAAAGTAAACAACATCCTTGGCACGAGATGCTGGGATGTTAGCCAAAATATCCAAGATGTCTGTCCCGTGCGGGTCGATAAAACAACACCCGTCACCACGCGCTATGTCTTGAATAATCATATTCTTAAGAATTGTTGTCTTGCCCGTTCCAGTTTGCCCTATCACATACATATGTCGCATGCGATCCTCTTTATCAAAATAGATAGGTTGCTCTTGTCCTCGATACTTATTAATCCCGAGAAGAATTCCTTCTGTAGGTAGACCCTGTGGCGCTGCAGATTGCGCGTATCCTTGCTCGCGAACATTATCAAAACCTCTAGATTGAACTGGGAAATGGAATATTGATGCGAGTTCACTCAAATTAAGCGGGCAATTTTCATCTTCATTCCAAAGACGATATGAAAACCTGTGCAGTAACGCCTTTTGCTTTGACCCCTCTACTTCTTTCCAAACAATACTGTTGCCGTTAACATCCGCAAACTGCGCAAACGACGCTTCTAGATCTGCGCGCATGGCCTGTGCGCGAGCAAGCGTTGGTGCAGAGGAAATTATTCTAACATTCGTTTCAATAATAGTTTTTGAAAGTTTTTCTTGAATGCGTTTGGTGGCATATTCTTCGATGTGACCAACTTTTTTCGCTTTTTCTTTTTCTTCCTCTTCTTTTGTTTTTGGAGAGGTAAACATTTGTCCAATTAAAAACATGGACTCTTTAAGAATGCTCTGCTTATCTATAACTCTCTTCAAGGTCTCCCCTTTTCGTAAATCTTCCAGCATGCTTCCGAAACGCTTCGCGAACACATCCCCGGCAGGCCTTATAAGTAACTGAAGTGCAAGCCCCTCTTGTTCTTTTGCGATCTTGATAAAAGACGAAAGGACCACAGACATCGGATCTCCTTCTATTTCGTTGTATGTTTTAAGAGGTAGTGCGGCGTGCGTGCTGGTTGTTGCATACGCACATGCAGTGATAGCGTGATCGTGGAAAATATTGTAATCCTCATTACACTCTCTCACCTGAGCCCCCGGGAAAACACCGGTTACAACTTTCTCAAAGAGCGATGCATAATCAACGTGAACAGCGCAGTAAAATGAAGCAATAGTCGAGCCATTGGAAACAGAAAGTTCGAGAGAGTAGTAATTCTTTTCTTTGTTGGTTGCATCACTTGCAAGAGCTTGCATAGAAGCGTACCACTGCTCCATGAGCCCCATCATTTCTTTTGCCTGTTTTACCTGTCCATCTTCTGCTGGCGGTAAAATCACTTCAAATAATTTCATGTGGAGGGCTTTCCACTCCTCCTTTGAAACATCATTTTTTGCATCGTGGCCAGATATAAGATATTGTGCGAGAAATCGTTCAAAATCATCCTCAACTTCTGGGCTATTCAAAGATTCTGCCATGGCAAGTGCGTTTCTAATGCCTTTTTCTACCATCACCTGGGCAAGCATTGTTACTTGTTCGTCAGTATTTTTTGGGGATAGCCATGCAAGAAGTTTGTGCTCCTCCCCCGCCGTTACTTGATTATATGGAGAAACAACTTTTTCTACTGGAACACTTTTGTATTCTCTGACCACTTCATGTGCTCTATCTTTTTCTGTAAATCTTCCTTCGAAACCTTTTGCTTGTTCCATCTTGCCAGCAATTTGTGCACGCAAATATGCGATCTCTTCTTCTGGAGAATTAAATGTCGGTTGCATACCGCTAAGTATACCAGGATATATTCTCTGCGGGGAATACAATTACTAGGATAACCTACGCGGGTTTAACGTCTTCTGGTTTTGCTGGAAGCGGATCAATGACTTGTGTGCTTAGTGATGCATCCGGAACCGAGTTTGCTACAACTGATTGATCTTCCACCTCTTTTGAGACACCTTCAACGATTGTTTCAGGAGCTGCTGGTTTCCAGGAGGCAGAAGTGACTGGGTTACTTTCTGTAGGTGTATCGGTTGCTCTATTTTTCTTACTAACAAGAACAACGACGACGACAATGACAATGACAATGACGACAAGAGGAATAGCGAGTAGGGTTGCTGGATTGCTTGAAACAAGAAGAAATAAAGAGTCCATACGTGAAGTTATTTTTAAAATGGTTATATTTACTATACTACAAACAAGTGTACATCGTGCAATTAAAAAACAAAAGAGGGGTGCATACCACTTGCCACTTTTACAAAAAATGAGGTTTGTCCTACGCAGATAGAACCTAGTCCTTTGTCAAAAAAATATTAGGTACTATACTTTGAACTATATTGTCTCTTTTTGTTAAGAGATACATAATCTAGGTGTTTTATATGAAAAAGAAATTACTAATAACAGCACTTCTCCTCCATGGTATAACCTATGCGTTTGCTGCGTCGCTGACGCTACAAGGGTACGCATGGAGTGATACCATCGGTTGGATTTCACTAACCTGTGAGACTGGTGGTAACAATGGTACTAATATTTGCGGCACCTCTTCCTATAAAGTTACTCTTGATAATAATTATTATCTCTCTGGATACGCGTGGAGTGACAATCTTGGCTGGATCTCCTTTAATGAAAATGCTGGATGCCCTGCTGCCCCCTGCCGAGCACAATTACACAACGACTCTATAACAGGATGGGCTCGTGTAGTTTCTCCAAGTGGAACAACACTATCTTCTAATGGTGGGTGGGATGGGTGGATATCGTTAGATACTCAAAATGGCTACGGCGGGGTGCGAGCAACCTCATCACTCACCGGCTGGCAACTTTCTGGATACGCTTGGGGTGATTTAATAACTGGATGGATTTCTTTTGCTCAGTCTTTTATAGCATGCGAAGAAAATTTCAGTTGGTCAAAATTACTTAGCCAGTGTATAGAAACACCTACCGCGACGATCGAAGCCTCCCCAGATAAAATAAGTTACGGAAGAAGATCAACTCTAACGTGGGGAAGTACTCATGCGGAATCCTGTACTCCTCTTGGACCGTGGAGTAACGGCGGTGCTCTAAGTGGTTCAGGGCTCACCGACCCACTCACTTCGTCTCAACTATTTCAATACTACTGTAGTGCTTCCGGAGTAGATTCAAGTATCGCATTAGCGAATGTCACTGTTTGTCCACAATCACTACCAGTACTCTATAATGACGCCTGTAATGCCGCGCCTCGTGTAGTTGAATTCTCAATCAGTGGACAATATACGCCGAATGGCGTTCTGAGTGTCTCCTGTACCAATTCTACTTCTTTTGTTATAAAACGAAATGGCACCACTTACTCAACCGTACAAGGACAGAGTGGGCATGTAAATATCACAGACAATGGTCTGTACAGTCTTGTCTGTCGTACCCCTGGAGATGACGGTATTTATGAGAGTTCTGTAAGTATCATGGATTACCAAACCACCCCTCCACCACCAATTGTGACTCTACGAGCGTCACCTACCACCC
>CAZUPO010000015.1:0-12427 GCA_964621595.1 uncultured Candidatus Saccharibacteria bacterium | reverse complement strand
AGGCTCACCACCAATCCACGTGACCTCGACTGAAGTTCAAGAAGTTTTTTGTCCCATAAACTGGTATAATTACCCCATCTATGGACTATTCTCGCAATCTCGCTAACCTCTCCTCCAATGATACTTCTATCGCAGGGGGCAAGGGGGCGTCTCTTGGTGAAATGACGGGTGCCGGACTTGCTGTTCCTTCGGGGTTCGTTATTCTGTCGTCTACCTTTGATATTTTTTTACGAGATGTTGGTTTACTGGAAGATATAGAAGCAATACTCCGCGCAGTCGACCATACTACCGTTCATAGTGTCGAACATGCTTCTGAAAAAATTCAAGCACTCATCACTAGTGCTACGATGCCAGAGCCTATCGTACGTGACATCTACGCTAGGTTTGCAGATCTTGATACAGAGTTTGTCGCAGTACGTTCGTCTGCAACAGCAGAGGATGGAAAGGATCATGCGTGGGCAGGACAACTCGACAGTTATTTAAATGTTACTAAGTCGACTCTCGTTGAGCGGGTTCAACATTGTTGGGCATCGCTCTTTACTCCACGTGCTATTTTCTACCGCTTTGAAAAAGGTCTCCATGCTACGCACATTTCTGTAGCGGTTGTGGTACAAAAAATGGTGAACTCTGAGAAGTCGGGGATTGCCTTCTCGGTGCACCCTGTCACAGAAGATAGGAATCAATTAATCATCGAAGCGGGGTATGGTCTTGGGGAAGCAGTTGTGTCTGGCCAGATCACACCGGACTCGTATGTTGTAAGTAAACACCCACGTGAAATTATAGATATCCACGTGTCAGAGCAATCACGAGCTCTCTATAGAAACGAAAGTGGTGGAAATATTTGGAAAGAACTTCATGAGAAAGGTAAAGAGCAAGTCCTTAATGAAAAAGAAATTTTTACTCTTTCAGAACACATCATGCGCATTGAGAATCATTATGGATTCCCTTGTGACATCGAATGGGCGTATGAGGATGGAAAATTTTATATTACACAAAGTAGACCGATCACCACACTTTCGAATATCGATATTTCTGATACATCGGGTGCAAATGATGATACTCGACCGGATTTACTTGCAATGTTTCTCGGTGAGGTTGGTTCTCACGAGATACTAACCATACGAGGGAAGTACGCGCCACTCTTCACGGCGACATGGATTCTGAAGAATGGAGACTTTCCTCTCTACATGGCAGATACAAAGAAGGAATCTCTTTTTGGTTTTGACTTAGAGGTATACAAAGGGTATGCAACAGAGACATTCCGTCGTTATTTACAAAAAAAGTTTGATCTAAAAAAGTTCGAAGTCGAGTATTACAAGAATGTCGCAGAACTAGACACGTATTACACCACCTATGTGCATGAATCAATTTCTGGACTATCAGAGGACAGACTTATCACACTAGTACAAAAAGTACAGAATGTCTTCGACACAATTACTAGCGATTCGCTATTTATTGAGTTTCTTACACCGGATATCATCAAGACGGTTTTAGTAGAGTCCGGATACAGTACCAATTCTACAGAGATGCTAGAGAATCTAGGCAGGTTCCCGTTCGATTCTTTCGAGAAAAGACATGAGAATAGTAAGATTGAGGCTCTTACAACAAATAAAGGAAAGATAGATCTAAGGATAATTAATAGTCTCAAGTATCTCTATACTGACTACCAGAGAACTAAGAGTGAGGGCGAGATAGAAAAAGATTTAGAGCAGTACAAGAACAAAGAGCGACATCCAGTACCAGATACTAAAGAGCGAGATCATTATGTGAAGGGTCTCAGTAAAGAGGATAGGTATGTTTTTGACTACGTTGAATTCATTACACACTTGCGGGACTATCGTAAGGATCATCTTGCGAAGGCGCAAGCGCTTTTGCAAATCATTGGTACAGAATTTTCTATACAAGCGGGGATCGATACTGTGCACACAATGAATATCCTACCGACAGAGATGGTGCAAGGTATCGAATATCTTAAGGGTCAAAAAGATGACATTGTTGCAAGACAGGATGGACTCGAAGCATATAGTTACAGTAAAGAGAAAGTATTTATCCATGCCTCTTCACCAGACATTAATTCTATTGATGCAACCTTCGCGAAGTCTCATGGAATCAAGGACACTGAGGTACTGCGTGGAGATGCCGCAAGTCGCGGCAGTGCTCGCGGTAGAGTGAAGATTATTTTTGATGCGACACAAGATCATGATTTTCCCGAGGGCAGTGTACTTGTGACGAGTATGACGAGACCGGAATTCGTACCTCTTATGAAAAAAGCTTCCGCGATTGTGACCAATGAGGGTGGTATTACATGTCACGCGGCTATTGTTTCTCGAGAACTCAGTAAACCATGTGTCATAGGTACTCGTATCGCGACCCAAGTCCTAAAAGATGGTGATCTTGTGGAGGTGGATGCAGACAAAGGGGAGGTGCGGGTTTTGGAAAAAAATGAGCACTTTAATTTCCGTGAGGATGAGTACGAATATGTATGGGGAGGCACAGGGTTCTCAATGCTTTTTATGGATTTGTTCTTTAGTGCAATTGGCAGATTTCCTTTTTTTGAACAGTTTTGTGTTTCTGAGAATAATGAGATGCAAGTATATGTATCTAAAAAAACATTTCTGGAGTGTTCTCGATATGTACACACTAATTTGTCTTCATCAGAGCAGATTCATAATTTTTGCATAAATGCTCATGCGTGTGCAGACGCTTTCGGATCATTGGATGTATCGTTACCGCTGCCTCTATTGTGGGAAAAGTTTGTATCGCTTTCGAATAATTTTCTTTTTGAGTACTCAAAACTCGACCCATATTTTTCTGATGAAATAGTAATCACAAAAGACGGTAAGGAAAATATTGTTTATTTAGGTCAGCAAAAGAATGAGTTACGCGAAAAACTAAATGCAATTTATTTTGCAGAGGATTCTATTTTTTCTAGAATCCTTAATCGCATAAGTGGTGAATGTTGCATAGACAGAGAAACACTATATTGTTCTAGTTCTGAAGATGTACTGAAAAAGTCTGAGAATCCTCATTTAGAAATGAAGGGTTCTACAGGTTTCGTTCTTCATATGAGTGACGGTAAAGTCAGATACACTAAGGATTCTAGACATGTTGTCCTAGTTAAAGAAATTTTTTCTAAAGACCATATTCAACAAGGTTGTGGCAGAGTGTTTCCTGGGACAAGTGTTTCTAAGCGAGGTATTTATAAAGGAAAGGTGAAAAAAATAACTCTCAATTATTTATCTCTTCAAAAAACAATTGATGAAATTAATCAAGTAAGGGGTGGCTATGTGCTTGTTACTGACCACACAACGCCAGAGTTGTTGCCTGCTATGAAAAAAGCAATCGCCATTGTGGCTGATATGGGAGGATTGCTCTCCCATGCCGCAATTACTTCGCGCGAACTTGATCTCCCGTGTATAGTTGGTACTAAATGTGCCGCTCAAGTTTTACACGATGGCGACCTCGTAGAGGTCGATGCAGACAAAGGGGAGCTGCGGGTGGTGGAGAGGAAGAAAGCATTTGATCCACAAGAATCGACATTCGAAGCACAGCAGAGAGGCACAAAGCATGCTTCATCAGAAACGTACGATCGTCTCGCACAATTGGGGCTGTGGGACAAAGAAAAATGGTATGAACAAGGACGATGGATACAGTCACCGTTTGTGTATACCTTTTTTTCACACTGGTACAAGAAAAATATTGTTAAACGAGTAGTACCTGAACTTTCTTTTCATACAACATTTTCTATTGATGGGTATGCTTTTGTATCGAATGAAGACGCGGAACATCTCAGTGCATATATCAAAAAAGGGTATCAGGATAAAACACTAGGTCTATTAGTACAACGAATTGATAAGGAAGGTAAGGCAATTTCCAGAAAAGTTTTGGATATGCTCGAAAAAGACAATAAGTATCTTCGAGAACACATGGATGAGTTTATTAATTTGTACAAAGAATTTGCTGCTTTTTGGTGTGTAGAAGCGTATATTGGTGATCATATTATTCGCGCATCTAAAGAATTGGGCTATATTACATCGGAATCAGAACTTTTTGGCAAAGTGCATCCATACTTGCGAAAGACATGGATAGAAGGTGAGGCAGAGGAAATAAAACGCATTGCAATTAATGTCATGGATGGACATAGAGAAGATGTTCAGACTCGTCTACGAATTTACCTCGAGAAGTATTCATGGATAAAAATAGCAAAATGGCTCGGCGAACCAATGACGATGGAACAAGCCCAAGAGCGTTTACAAGAAGAAATTGTAAATTATCAACAAGGTAATTATATTCATCCCGATATTGTACAAGAAGAACCGGATGATATAGTACGTTTGAGTGTTGCTACTGCGTATTGGCGAGCTGAATGTGGAAGTATCGAAATGCAAGCGGCACTCCGGCTGCGTCCTCTTTTAGTAGAATTTGGAGAGAGGTTTGGTTTCGGGTATGAAAAAGCATTACTATTTTCTCCCGATGAACTAGTAACTTTTTTTCAGGACAGTTCTTTAACTATCGATGTTCCAAAATTAATGGAACGTGAAAAAGGATTCTTTAGTATTGTTGATAACAATGATAATGAAATTATTATTGACCAGAATATTCGAGAATATCAGGAACTAAAAAAACTGTACTTAAGTTTCGATGTAAGTACTACAAGCGACATTCTTTCGGGAGTAAGTGCTTCAGGGGGTAAAGTACAAGGAAGTGTTCGTGTTGTAAACTCAATGCAAGAAGCAGCATGGTTTGAGGATGGAGATATTCTTGTCGCACCAGAGACAACGCCATCTTTTGTCCCGCTCATGCGTAAAGCATCAGCAATTCTTACGGGTAAAGGTGGTATAACTTCTCACGCAGCTATTGTTTCACGGGAACTTAAAAAGCCATGTATTATTGCTATCAAAGACGTTACTCGTATTCTTAAAACAGGCGACCTCGTAGAGGTCGATGCAGACAAAGGGGAGGTGCGGGTGGTGGAGAGGGGGAATCTCTACACCAAACAATTTACCCGAGAGTACTCACTGCCAATTATAGAAAGTTGGTGTTATGGCGAAAGTACAGACTCTCGACAATATGATACAAACCAACAGCCATACCTGCCATATATTGTTTTTGCTAACGATAACGGCCTTGTTACTTGCTATATGGATGAGCGTGGTATCAATCATATTCGTGATGTGATGAGGGCAAAATATAAAGAAGATCCTGACTACTCAGAAGTGTTACGAAAAACATTTACCTCTAAACTCACACGAACAAAACTCTGCTGGGATAGAGGATCTATTACGCCGCAAGATGTGCCAGTCGTTCTCCGAGAGATACGTGATGCTTGGCCATGGTTTGAGGCATTTTGGTGGGCGCTGGATGTTGTGGAGAGAGAAGAAGATAAGAAAAAGTTACTCGCACTTAGATCATGGGGTGAAGGAATTGGAGATACAACTGACAAGTTACTTAAGAAGTGTTTGAAAGATATGTATGTCGACCTTGGTGACCTTGCCCACTATATATCGTACGATGAATTGCTAGAAAAAAAGTTACCAAGTACGGAGACTCTCTCTCTGAGAAAGAGACAGTATGTTGTCATCGATGGACAGGTTATAACAAATAAAAATAGAGCCGATATAGAACGAGCGTATAGTATTACGTTTGAGAAACCATCTTTAGAAAATAAAAATGTGTATCATGGGCAAGTTGCTTGCAAGGGGAAGGTACAAGGAATTGTCCGTATTTGCAGGACGGCATCTGATGCAAAACAAATTAAGGATGGGGAAATTCTTGTTGCGTATACTACGACACCAGAATATATGCCAGGGATCAAATCTGCCGCGGCACTCATCGCAGAAGAAGGGGGAATTGTTTCTCACACAGCAATAGTTGCCAGAGAGTTGAACAAGCCTGCAATTATAGGTATCAAGTTCATTACTGAATTGTTAAAGACAGGTGACCTCGTAGAGGTCGATGCAGACAAAGGTGAGGTGCGGGTGGTGGAGAGGGTACGACAAACAGATGAATCCATGCCACTTACAAAAGACAACACGGTGTTTACATTTGAATCCATGGGCACCAGTTTTATCTTCCAAGACCTGGTTTTCAAACATCATATGCATTGGGGTTCCATCACTTTGTGTAGAGGTAATAATGTTCGTGTATTTGTGCCAAAAGACGAAATCAAGCGTATGCACGAGGAAGGGAAAAAGTTCACCCGCGTATTCCTGGAAGAAAAAGTAAACACTATACAAAATATATGTAATGATATTAAGAATTCTATTCATGATCTTCGGGGAAAAAAGACTTTTACACAAGAGAGTCTTAAGGATTTTTTTATACCACTTGAAAAACTGTGTGATGCTTATTCTTACTTTGATATCAACTATTCAGATGGAATGATTCGTGGCGGTGTACTAACCCCGTCGGGTAAGTACATTGAAGAGACGAAGAATATCTTACGAGAAGCACTTAACTTTCCACTTTTTGAAAACAATGGATGGCTATTAACGGGGTTGGGTATTGTTTCAAATCAATTTAATGTCCCCACTGAAATACTCGAATGGTATACACAAGACGAAATAATTTCTTTATTTGACGGGAAGAAAGTCTCTTCAGACGAGATTGCGTCCAGACAATTGTCTTATGCATATTATTTAACAAACCAAGGTGTTGGTCGTCTAATAACCGGTTTATCAGCACTCGAATATTTTGAACTTTTCGCAGACCATATAGATGGTTTTAGTGGTGTACTTCGGGGTACTTTGGTTCATCGCGGTGAGGGAAGTATTACCGGAGTGGTCAGAATATTGAAACGAAAGTATTCTGATCCTCACTATTTGAAGGAGGGTATGGACAAGATGAACAAAGGAGAGATTTTGGTTACAGATACTACTGATCCAGACTTTTTACCAGCCATAAAAAAAGCAGGTGCAATCATCACTGATATTGGCGGCATGCTTTCCCATGCATCGATTACATCGAGGGAGTTAAATAAGTTGTGTATTGTTGGTACACGATATGCAAGCAAAGTACTTCAAGATGGTGATTTGGTAGAAGTCGATGCAGACAAAGGGGAGGTGCGGGTGGTGGAGAGGAAGAAAGCATTTGATCCACAAGAATGGACATTCGAAGCACAGCAAAGAGGCGGTCATCCAATACTTATGGCGGACCTTTGGTGTCAGGCACTGTATAGCGAACTACCAAGGGCGATCAATTTACCTGTTAATGGTTTGGATTATGCATGTACGTCTGAGTATAGGTTTTACTATAAGGGGACTGATCGTGAGGAGATGCTCAAGCAGTTCTCAGAAAAACTAGAGGACGAAAAATATTTTACATACATTCTAGAAGAAACTAAAAAGGCTGTCAGGGTATTTCATGACCACATGGAATCAATACCAACAGATCCAAGTAGTTTATCTCATTTGTCCGATATACAACTCGCAGATACGTGGGAGTATTTTATTCGAGCATCAAGAAAATTCGTCCCCTGGTATTTTATCCCTTGGTATATTACCGAGTACAACATGCTTTCTAACAAAGTTTTCCCCCTTCTCGAGAAGTATCAATCTGCTATTGAAAAAATTACCGAGTACAATAATGCTATTGCTATTTTGATGTTTCCTCAGGATGAGATGGAGTTCCAGAAAGAACAAAAGGCACTTTATGGGTTGGTCAAAAAAGTACAAGATGGCAAGCAACTCAATGAACAGGAAATTTCTTCGTATCTCGATAATTTTGGTTGGATGACGACATTTATTCTTGCACCACTACACCCACTTACCAAAGAAGGATTACTCGAGAAAGTTACTACTCTAGCAAAAAGTAATAACGACGATTATCTTTTACAAGAGGCGAACAGAAAAAAGAATAAAGATATTTTCACATCTCTTGCAAAAGTTTTCCCAAAGAAAGGAGAACTCTCAACACTTTTAGAAAGGGCTAGAGACTTGGCTTGGGTATTGACGTGGGGTGTCGAATCTTCTCTTAAAGATTTTGCAAGTGTAATTCCTTTACATCTAGAGGTGTCCAAGAGAATAGATCTTTCGTATGAGGATTTCACATTGCTTACAATCGACGAAATTAAAAAATCAATCCTTGCCAAGAAGAGCATTGTCTCTGTAGAAGATCTTGCTTCAAGAAGAGATGCTTTTGTTTTCTCTATGGAGCGTGGTGTACAGACAATCATTACCGGAACTGCAGCAAAAGAAATCATCCAAGGGCTTACTACCGAGTACAAAAAAAATTTTGATGAAACATCGACCTTTATTGTTGGAAAAGGTGCCGTTGCTGGATATGCACGAGGTAGAGTTGTAGTTGCCAATAGTGCCCAAGAGGCAAGCGTGTTACAAGACGGCGAGATTCTAGTCACAACAATGACAACTCCGGATTACGTTCCTGCGATGAAGAGATCAGGCGCTATTGTTACTAACGAAGGCGGATTACTCTGTCACGCGGCTATCATCGCAAGAGAACTAGGTACACCCTGTGTCATTGCCACAAAATACGCAACGCATATTTTAAAGACAGGTGATCTCGTGGAGGTGGATGCAGACAAAGGGGAGGTGCGGGTGGTGGAGAGGGGAGATAAAGTTGTGCCCCAAGAAATTATTTCAGAAAGTTGGACAAAAAACTGGGAAGGAAAATTCTCACTGCTATTTTCTTTGATAGGATTAGAACTATCAGGATTTCATAAATTCTTTGGGGTTGGGCCGACAAGGGCACTGCTTTTTTACAGTGACGGAATTTCCACTTGTTATTTTGTTGATAATGAAATGGAAACTTTCGGCTCTGGTTTATGTTTTCAGGTGCAAGCACAACCAAAACTTCTTGATGAATGGATAATGCAGACAAAGAGTGATGTGGATGCAATTTATAAACTTACGGAACAATTACCCCAAGATGATTCTCTCGAGAATATTACACGTCTCATGCATCGTTTCGGATTATATATGTTTGCTTTAAAAGAGATGGGTAATTATGCGTCAGGAGAATTTCTACAAGATATAACACCAAAGTTGGTGGATGTGAGGAAGTATGCAGAAACTCTCTATTTTGATATTTCCGAATATATTTCTTCCATACTTGTTTCCATCAGTAGTTCCTCGGATATTTCCGTTGATTTACTTGAATGTCTTACCCCAGAAGAATGTACTCATTATTACAAAGATAGAACTTTGCCGCCAGTCAGTGTCCTTTCTCAAAGAAGAATCAAAAGTCTGGTTTATTTTGATCCAAAACCTAAGTTTATTACTGACCAAAAAGATCTTATAGAGAATGCTTTAATAAAACATGATAGCCAAGATATTATCGTGGGACAAATTGCATACAGTGGTGTCTTTAGGGGTTGTGTGCGCGTTATACGTAAATTCGACACAAATACTGTACTTCACACAGGAGAAATTCTTGTTACAGGTATGACAGATCCACGTTTTGTTCCACTTATGAAACAAGTGGGCGCAATTGTTACCGACGCTGGTGGAATGTTGTGTCACGCTGCAATAGTCGCGCGTGAACTCAAGAAGCCGTGCATAGTGGGTACCAAATTCGCGACCCAAGTCCTAAAAGATGGTGACCTCGTAGAGGTCGATGCAGACAAAGGTGAGGTGCGGGTGGTGGAGAGGGGAGGTGAGGGGGCGTAGTACCAGGGATTTGCAAAAATCAGTCAAGCTGGTGATTTCGAGGGCTAAAAATACCACTTCTTGATCCGGCGACCATTTTTGTCCTTTTCGTAAAAAAGACTATAAATAAAGGGTTTTATAGCACTACATACTTGACATAGGTGCTATTTTTGTTGTGTAATGCTTGACTTTTGACCTGGAAAGTGCTATAATTTCATTACACAATTATCAAGGTTGAAAGTCAAGTAATTACCTGTAAAGGTATTTTATTTTTCACCAAATTCTACAGACATGGGCCGTTTGCGAAGCGTAATCGCACTACTATGATAAAAACAATATACAAAGTTAGTCGGGTACTTGCGTTCGTGCCATTCATGGCAATTCCAAATATCTCACTACTTGCAAATAGTGCTTCACTCGATATTAATCCTCAAATAAAAGAAGAAATATCAGTGGAAGAACTCCGTAAGGAACGTGCGGAAACTCTCAATACCTACTTTAAGGAGCGTTCTATGCCTCTTGAAGGAACTGGTATGACCTTTGTCCTCGTTGCTGAAAAATACGGTCTCGATTGGCGCCTTCTCCCTGCTATTGCTATTCGTGAATCATCTGGTGGTAAGGCTGCGTGTGGATTCAACCCGTTTGGTTGGGGCTCATGTAAACTTCACAACTTCGTAAGTTACGAACAGGCGATAGAGGCTCTCGGTAAAAATCTTGGTGGCGCTAATTTAAAAACTGCTCGATACTACGCTGGAAAGACTACAAAAGAAAAGTTGTATCACTATAACGGAACAGTTGTACCAGAATACCCAGACGAAGTACTTGCAATTATGGATAAGATCGAGACTGACAGTGATTAACCTCACTTGAGGTGAGTCGCCCAGTCGTCTCGTTCTCTATACCAGAGAAAAAACACAAAACCCTCTCGGGGATTCCCGAGAGGGTTTTGTGTTTTTCGTGATACACTTTTTTTAGATCGTTCAACTGCGAGGTGACACATGAATCCGATGTTCTACCCGATCTTCTTCCGCGTTGCCCAGGATATCCAGATGGAGATGTGGAAGCAGCAGATGCGCATGGCAATCGCGATCTGGTGTCCGTGGATGTACTTCTTACCACCTCCGCGCGCTCGCTCGGAGTAGCCGGCATGCTAGCAGCATGCCGGCTTGCAACTTTTATTACGGTTTCTTATCGATCTTGTTGATTGGACTTTTTACGAATACAAAATAAACAACAAGCAAGACTGCTAGGAAGTCTATGAGACTCGAAAGAAACGCACCCCATTTAAATGTAATTGTAGTCATGGGAACGGTGTAAGCAAGAGCATTTAGATTGCCCGCAACACCAGTTATCACACCGATGAGTGGATTTAAAATATTTTCTACGATACTTGCGACGAGTTTTGTTACTGCTCCACCAACAATAATACCAACGGATAAACCAAGGACACCTTTTTCACGAACAAAGTTTATAAATTCTTTCATATATTCTTATTTTATAGTGGTATAGACCTAAGTATATCAAAATTTTTTATACTCTTTTTGTTCGCTTGTATTTGCTTGCTGATGTAATTATAAAAAGAATCATGAGAAGTCCTATTGCGTAGAGTAGATACTGTGTGTGCATGAGTGAATATCCCAGGAATATGTATGCAGAAAAACCAGGGAGTATTCCAAGCATTGTTGCTACAAGGTAGGTTCGAAAAGGAATGTTCATTACTCCAGAGGCATAATTTACAAAATCAAATGGAAATATGGGAACAAGGCGGAGCCCCGCAACTGAGGTGAATGCATTTTCGGTAAAGTATGCGCCTATCTTTGAGGTACGTACTTTGTGGGCAAGGTGAAGTGAGTCGGCAAAATATCTTGCTGCAAAAAACGCAACAGATGCAGAGAGTATTTCTCCTACATAACTGACAACGAATCCTCCATAGAGACCAAAGACAAATACTGACGTCATGGTAACAATCGACGCAGGGAAGAGAACGAGTGGACGTATCGCGTAGAGTCCAATGAAAAGAAGTGGTGCAAAGGGGCCGGTTTGCATGAAGAAGTTCTGTAGTACTTCTCCAAACATCTGAAGGGCGGGGAGTAGTCCCATGCCGTGTACGAAGGCGTAGGTGTAGAGTTCGTAGAGAAACGTACATGCACCAATGAACCATACAACAAGAAAGATACGTTTATACATGTGTGCAGTATAGCAAGGGGCGGAGAAAGTGGGATTCGGCGATTGTTAGGGACTTTCTTATTCGCAACACTCCAATAAAGTCTCCTAACTTTCGCCTAAGCCTCGTCCTCACTAAACTGATTACAGTTTAGACTCCGTATCAGACTCAGTTCAAATCCCACCTTCTCTCGCAAAATATAATCACCCGACGCGTTCGCTTCAGGTTCATTATTTTGCGGAGAAAGTGGGATTCGAACCCACGAACAGATTGCTCCGTTGCTTGATTTCGAGTCAAGTGCCTTCAACCACTCAGCCATTTCTCCAAATATTTTTTGCGGAGACGGTGGGATTTGAACCCACGAGGGGTTTTAACCCCTGCCTCGTTAGCAGTGAGGTGCCTTCGGCCAGCTCAGCCACGTCTCCAAGTAAAAAACATTCTAGCATACAATCGATATTTTTTCTTTTGAAATTAAAGCGTATTTACGCTATAATGCCATGGCATTAAACCCGCGCTTATGGAGAGATGGATGAGTGGTTTAAATCAACGGTTTACTAAACCGTCGACCCTTTATTGGGTCCGTGGGTTCGAATCCCACTCTCTCCGCCAAGACATTTTATTATCGGAGTCAACTCACTTGCCTGAGCAAGTAGTGCGA
>CAZUPO010000014.1:0-13618 GCA_964621595.1 uncultured Candidatus Saccharibacteria bacterium | reverse complement strand
CCAACTCCACCTCATCTAACCTCTTCGCTACCTCATCGAACTTCGTGAATGCTACCACCACAGGATACTTTAATGTCCTGGGGTATTCTTTGTTTGGAGGATCGTCTTTAGTAGGATCTAGTGCTAACAGAGTTGAAATTCAAAATCAAAATGCTGGGAATGAAACTACAGCACTTAATCTAGTTAATAATAGTACTAATATTAATACAGCAGTATCTCTAGAATTTACACCAAATGTTAATGTTCCTTTAGCAAAAATAACTGCTACTAGAAATACCGTTCCTGATGGTCAAACAGATCTAAGTTTCTATACCTATACTGGGGCAGGATTAACAGAAAAACTTAGAATTCTTGCTAATGGTAATGTAGGTATCGGTACCACCACCCCAACTGATAAACTGCAAGTTGCAGGTAACATAACCCCAAGTACTGATCTAGGTGGCTCTATCGGATCTTCCACCCTTAGATTCCTTAATCTCTTTTCTCAGAATGTCTTTGCTACATCCTCAGTGATTACGAATGCTACTTCCACAAATCTCTCCGCAGCCAACCTTTATCTATCAGGTATTTTTAAAGATTCTACAAATGCATCAGGAACACAAGGGCAAGTATTACTCTCGACAGGTACTTCTACACAATGGGTAGCTACTTCTTCGCTTGGTATTACTGGTGGATCAGGTGTTACAGGAGGGCAGTTCGGTTATCTTGCCCGTTTTATTTCTAGCAGTGCTCTTGCCACATCTTCTTTATTTGATGATGGAACTGTTCTCGGTATTAATGCAACATCATCAGCGTATACTTTTACTATTCAAGGAAATCCGGGTACCTCTCCACTTAACGTCGCCTCCTCTACAGGTGCGTCACTCTTCACTGTGCTCGCTAATGGGAATGTTGGGGTGGGGACGAGTAGTCCAGGTAGCACCTTTACTATTTTAGGAAAAAGTGGAGCTGACATATTTTCAGTGGCATCTTCTTCGGGGGGGAATCTGTTATCAATACTTGCAAATGGGAATGTTACATTAAATGGTAGTAATGTTACCTCGGGGAATGGGGGGACTTTATCACTTTATGGTGGTAACGGCACCGGGAATCCTTCCGGAGGTGGGTCAGTTAACATAGCCGGAGGAACGGCAATCAACTCCACAACAGGGAATGTAAATATTAATGGAGGAGATGCTGGCGGTGGAACAGGTGTTATTGGGGGACAAGTAAATATTATTGGTGGTAGTGGTTCAAATGGAGTAGGGGGCCGCGTCTATATTTATGGAGGTACAGGTTCAAGCGCAGATGGAGGCGAACTTCGTCTAAGTGGTGGTAATGCAAATGGTGTCGGTGTAACTGGTGGTGCTGTGACAATAGTCGGTGGCAGTGTCAGCACAACCGGAGGTCACGGAGGGCCAATAACCCTAACTGGAGCAGATGGGACAGGTACAAATAGTAATGGTGGTTCTGTAACTCTTAGTTCCGGTATTTCCACTGGTTCTGGAATTTCTGGGAATATTATTTTTAAACCAGCCGGAGTAGAGGCTGCTCGCTTTGTAGATTCTAACTTTGTTATAGGCACCTCATCTCCTTTTGCTAAGTTCGCGGTGCTTGGCTCTCTAGGAAACACAACACCACTCTTTAATGTGGCTTCTACTACTTCATCTACTGGCGCGACATCATCTCTTTTTACTGTGCTCGCTAATGGGAATGTGGGGATAGGAACAAGCACGCCACAATTCCCGCTACATATTTACGCAACCACCCCTTGGTTAGAATTAGACAGGAGTAGTGGTACTGGTAATAACAATATTGTATTTTCCCAAGCGCATGTTGCAAAGGGTTATATTGGAATTTCTGGACAAGCCAGTGGTTTAATAGTTGGTGATGCTTCTGGTGATCTTGGTATAAGATCAGTCAACCAGAAAATAAATTTTTCTACTGATAATGGTTCTAGTATTGCAATGTCTGTTGCCGGAGGAAATGTAGGTATAGGAACTACATCTCCTAACGCTAAACTAGACATCTGGGGAGCATTAAGTGTATCTACCTCCTCTACTCCACTCTTCTATGCTAATACAGCACTATCTAGAGTAAACGTAGGAACCTCTACCGGTGCTGCTTCTCTCTTTGTCCAAGGATCTGGTTCTACCAATCCCTTCACTGTTGCATCCTCTACAGGAGATTCTCTCTTTACGGTACTTGCTAATGGGAATGTGGGGATAGGAACAAGTACACCTACAGCAAAACTAAGTCTTGTATCTAATACATCAAATTATGCAGCAAAAATTGATTGTATTAGTGGTGGAAACTGTTTAGCATTCCAAACTGGCGGAGCATCAAAGTGGCAGTATTATCTAAACGGAGGAGACTTCCGATTAGCGCAAGATGCCGGAACAGGAGTAGGAGAAGTGATGGCATTCCAATCAGATGGTGATGTAGGTATCGGTACCACATCCCCACTATCAAAACTAGATGTATATGGAGAGGTCACTTTAAGTGGGGCAAATAGATTCCTTAATATTATTGGTGATATAAATACTAGTGTTGGAGGAGTTAAAATTACCACACCTATATATGGGAATGACACCGGTGTTGATTTGGAAGCGGCAGGTGCTAACGGGCAACGACTAGTCTTTACGAATGATTTCGCTTTTAAGGGTGGAGCAACGAAGACAGCAGCCGCAACAGCAACACCGTTCATGATTATTAAGAGCATGAGTGGGAATATTGGAGTTGGTACTGCAACACCATCCTATGGATTTGTTTCTACGGCAGCCACGTCATCCTTTAGAAATATTATTCCGGAAACCACCCTAACCTATGACCTAGGGGCATCTTCTACTCGATTTAATAATGCTTGGATAAATACCCTTAATTTAGGTAGTTCTACTTGGTCACTTACTCAGACAAATGGAAGACTAGCAATATTTGATCAGCCAGGAGCAACAGGGACAGAGCGTCTCACGATTGCGACAAATGGAAACATTGGTTTCGGGTCTTCTTCCCCATCATCAGCATTTTCTGTAGCGGGTACAGCCACGTTTGGTTCAGGTATCACTGCTGCATCATTCACAGGTTCTGCTACCGGTCTTACTGGAACAGCAGCATCTCTTACTGCAGGGACTGCAAGTGCGCTTTCGAGTATGAATATTAGCCAGTTTACAAATAACTCCGGATATATTACGGACGGGAATACGGGGTGGGATAATGCGTACGGGTACATTACTTCAGGAGATAGTATTTCAGGCTCCGCCGGTTCTATTTCAGGTGGAACCTCGTTAAGTTTCGGTAATTTTTATTGTGTTGCAGCACTACAATTTACAGGAGGAGGTCTTACTGGCGTGAATGGTGGCTACTGTGCCAATGGAGACATCGCAGAAAACTACGGTACCGATGATCATGTTGAACGTGGGGATATTGTTATGCTTTCAGAAGAGAATACGTCGTCTCGAGATTTCCATATTCTTAACCCCAGTGAAGGTGAGTCGACTACAACTATGTATACCATTACTACAGCTAACGTAAAAAAGGCGACGAGAGAAAAGAGGTCTAGAATTATAGGCGCCATCCCGACTTCTCCTGAGATGATTGGTCACGATGTTATTGCAACTTCATCCAATCCAGAACCAGTTGCACTCGTTGGTCACGTCCCGATTAAGATGACATTAGACGGAGGAGATATTGCAATCGGGGATCCGATTACTATTTCTAACAGTGCTCCAGGTAAGGGTATGAAGGCAGTCACGAGTGGGCGTATTGTTGGATATGCTTTAGAAGCCTATACCGCGACATCTACATCTATTGATAATATGATAGAAGTCTATATCAAGCCAGATGATTACGTGGTACCTGATGAACAGTTGGTACTCACCAACCTAACTTCTCATATCAACGCCTTTTCATCAGATGTGGTTAACCTAAAGGGAGGTCTAGTACTTAGCGGTGCGCTTGGTGTGGGAGTGGATCATCCGCTTGTCATGCTCCATATAAAGGGCAATGGTCAAGAATCCATTGGACGCTTTGAGGGAGTGGATGGCTATTGTGACATCACAGCAACCGGTCTTATATGTACAACTAATGATGATGCGCGCGAACAGGTACATCTGCTCGACTCTACTAGTACTACATCTTTTAGTACAACAACCTCTCCTCTTGTTGCTACCTCAGCGTCTTCCACACTTGAAAAACTTACAGCACTGCACGTAATTACGTACACCTTGGCATCTTCTACAGCGTCAACCACCGCCCTTGTTACTGAAGAAATACAGACTCTTTTCCCTGGACTTACATCTCTAGATTCTGCAACCGGTAAAACAACTTTCTCACTTACTTCCCTTATTCCATATATTATAGAGTCAATAAAATCTCTCTCAGTAAAAATCGATACTCTCGTAAAAGAATTTTCGGATATGAAACTTGATGTTACTACTGAAAAAGTTACGTCAAAAACTATTTGTCTCGGTGATACGTGTATTGATGAAGTACAACTTAAAAAACTTTTAGAAGCAAGTACAGCCAGTGTTTCTGCAGAACAACCAGGTCCAACTGAGCCTTCCAATGGAAGTAGTACTGACGCTACCTCAACCCCACCAGATAACGGAACTACGACAGATGCAACTTCAACAAATCCATAGTATAGTTAGTACCCCATGATCAAGAAAGAACGCTATAAAAACCTTCAAAATATTGACTATTCTCGTGGCGCCGTTATCTATCAAATGTGTAGAGAACTACGTGTGAAAGACAACGAAGCACTTCTCTTCGCACAAGAACTTGCACAGAAACACAACGCACCACTTATTGTAAATTATGTCATTTGGAATTATCTATGGGAAGGCGCAACGAGACGTTTTTACGACTGGGTCATACCATCATTGCAAGAGGTTGAAAGTACTCTACGTAAACACAACATCCCTCTTACTGTCACCTTTGAAGAAAATCGTCTTGGTGAACCGTATAACAAGCGAGATATACCTCCCTTTATCGGGGCTGTGGTTATAGAATCGCTACCACTTCGATTCATGTCGATATGGAAAGAGCGTCTCACTGCTTACCACAAACACATCCCACTCTATGAAGTTGATGCACATAATGTCATTCCTGTTTGGGAGACGTCACATAAACAAGAATTTGCCGCGCGAACCATACGCACAAAAACTTATACAAAAGTAAAAGAATATCTAGAGGATTTTACGGATCTAAAAATTCATACAGCAAACGATGATAGCATAAAGAATTTTCCCCCGATAGATTGGGATAAAATCGCATCTCAAATTATCTGTGACGAAAGTATTTCAGGAACAGGTACGTTAGTACCCGGAGAAAAGGTTGCACAAAAAATACTTACACATTTTTTGCGTACCAAACTTCCCAACTACAACTCATCTCGCAACATCATTGACGAAGACGGCCAAAGTAATCTCTCTCCTTATATTTCCCACGGCAACATCTCACGCAGACGCATCCTTCTCGAACTTCTTAAGCATACTTCTACGACAATAGAAGATGTGCTAAATCCAAAGAAAAATGGCTCGAGTGGGGAAGGGAATAGTCTCTCCGCATTTATAGAAGAAACACTCGTCCGCGCAGAACTCGCGGAAAACTTTTGCTATTACAATAACCATTACAACAATACACAAGGGTTTCCGAGATGGGCGCAAGAAACACTTGCCAAAGCATTATCTGACAAGCGTGAACATCTCTACACCAGACAAGAGTTCGAGGGGGCACGTACCCATGACGATCTGTGGAACGCAGCACAAAAGCAACTAGTAGTATCAGGAAAAATCCATGGTTACATGCGTATGTACTGGGCGAAGAAAATTTTAGAGTGGACAAAGACTCCTGCTGAAGCATTATCAATAGCCATTTATTTAAACGATATGTACGAACTAGACGGTCGGGATCCGAATGGATACGTTGGATGCGCGTGGTCAATAGGTGGGCTTCATGACAGACCGTGGTTTAGAAGACCCATCTTCGGAACAGTACGGTACATGGCTCGTTCGGGTGTAGAAAAGAAAGGAGATGTCAAGAAATACATAGATACTTGGCTACATGGACAACAATCTTTGCTATAATGGTAACCAATATATGAATCATCGTCCTCAAAAGAAATCATCTAGTAAGATATCTGCCCCGACAAAACAGACTACCCAAACATCATGGGGTGGTGTTGCAAAATGGTACGACAATCACTTGTCACACACTAAAGACACGTATCATACAAAAGTTGTTTTTCCGAACCTACTTCGTCTTTTGGGGAACGTACAAGGTAAACGTATCCTAGACCTTGCTTGTGGCCAGGGTCAGTTCTCACAAATTTTGCGTGAACGTGGTGCCTTTGTTACGGGGGTAGATGTGGGAAAAGAACTTATTGATATTGCAAAAAATAATAATCAAAGTATTAAAGATAAGGGAACACACAAGGTTGAATTCTTTGTGACAAAGGCTAATGATTTGTATATGCTGAAAGATGCCAGTTTTGATCATGTTGTGTGTGTCCTAGCATTACAAAACATAGAAGATATTTTAGTTGTTTATAAAGAAGTTACTCGCGTGCTTAAAAAGAGTGGCACATTCACATTTGTTATCAATCATCCATCATTCCGTAACCCAAAACACACCCACTGGGGTTGGTATGAAGAGGAGAATATCCAGTACAGGAGAGTTGACGAATACATGAGTGAATCTAGGACCAAGATAGATATGACCCCAGGAAATCCAAAAGACAAAAAGTTTACGGTCTCATTCCATCACCCGCTTCAAGTGTATGTAAAATCGCTTGTAAAACAGGGCCTTTTTATTACTCATCTAGAAGAATGGATCAGCCACAAAGTAAGTGAGACTGGCCCTCGAAGCAAGGCGGAAAACAAGGCTCGAAAGGAAATTCCACTTTTCATGTGTATTACTGCTACGAAGTTTTAATCCGCTGGTATATACTCTAATCATATGAAAAAGTTACATCATTTTACAAAAACTCCACAGGGGAAGTTTGTTGCAACAGTTGCCGGTCTTGTTGTTGTTCTCTTTGCTTATTATTTTTACGCTTTGAGTAAAGGTCAGGTTACAACACAAGAAGAGGTTACTATTCGTGAGACAGATCATGTCTTTGGTAATCCTGCGGCAAAAGTTACTCTCGTAGAATTTGGTGACTTCCAGTGTCCAGCATGTGGAGCATACGAACCTATCGTAGAGCAAGTTCTTAAAGATAACCAAAATGACGTTAAGTTCGTGTTCCGCCACTTCCCACTCATGCAAATTCATCAGAATGCGCTCCTTGCCGCAAAAGCAACTGAAGCCGCAGGCCTTCAGGGCAAGTTCTGGGAAATGCATCACATGCTCTATGCAAAACAAAAAGAATGGTCAGAAGGTTTAAACGCACGTGACTATATACTTCAGTATGCTCGCTCACTCAAATTAGATATCCCAAGATTTACGAATGATCTAAGCAGTAAAGCAGTAGAGGAAAAAATCCTTGCAGAGTATAAAGAGGGTGCACGTCTCGATGTACAAGGAACACCAACATTTTTCCTTAATGGAAAGAAACTAGAAAATCCTCGTTCCCTTGAAGAATTCCAAGCTGTAATAAAAGAAGCAATAGGTAAATAGTTTCTGGGTAGCAGGTTGTAGGAATACAACACATATGAGCAACTATAAAGAACTGACTCTTTGGTAAAAAAGTTACCAACTTTCGCTTGCTGTTTATTTTGTAACAAAAACTTTTCCCCAGTCGGAATTATTTGGTTTGACGAGTCAGATGCGATGTGCCGCTATATCTATTCCATCAAATATCGCTGAAGGGAACGTGAGAGGGAGTAAGGAGGAATATATTCAATTTTTACGCATAGCGTTTGCATCTGGGGCAGAATTAGAAACACAGTTTTTATTAGTAAAAGATTTAAATTTGATAAAAGACGAAGAGTATACTAAAATAAGTCCATTACTGAGTGAAGCGATGAAGATGTTAAATGTTCTCATTAAAAAGTTAAGTATCTAAACTGTCACTTAGACCTAGTCCCCGACACCCAGTTTCTCCTATCACCTACAACCTACCACCTATAACCTATCCAACATGATCAAAGAATTTCTCCTCAAACAAGCCGTAAAATACGGTGCCAAAAATCTCCCTAAAGATCAGCAAGAGATGCTTCTTAAAGCGATCGAAAAGGATCCTGAACTTTTTAACAAAATGGGAAAGGAGATCGAGGTTCTCAAAAAGCAAGGTAAGCCAGAAATGTACGCCACACTTGATGTCATGAAGAAATACCAGAAAGAGTTACAAAAACTTTTTCAGTAATTCCTAAATCTCTTTACTGTAAACCAAGAAGTTATCGATATCTTTATTTAGAATTTGTATTTTTACTGCACGGGAGTTTCCTCCAGGGTTCACCCCTTGGTTAAAGTCTTGCAAGTACCCGATATTTCCTTTATGTATTTCTAGTATCTTGAAGTTAGATAACGATATTGAGTGTTTCATCCTGGTAGCGTAACTAAGTTCATTTTTTGCAAGACCGTCCGCTATTAAAAGTTGATTCCAAAATCTGGTAACTTCATGTCCCATATCTTTGTCCTTCACGGTGGTGTGTGTTGCTACGACATACCAAAATTTACCATCCCTAGCCAGTACTTCAAGAATACTTGCCTTATCGTTGCCAAGTATCGCGCCCGACTTCTCTGAATGAGTTTTTAAGTCACCCAGATATCCATTTGTAAAAGAGATATCAAAATCTAACCCTTCCTTCTTTTTATTCGAGACCTTTGCACACACTTTTTTCCATTCAGGATTTGTATCTAAAAACTTTTCAAATAGATATTCGAAGTAAAATCCTGCCCACTCAGGCTGCCTCCTGTTCCGATACTCCGCCCCATACATTTCTTGATAGCACTCTTTCCCATACCAATCTCTTGGTACTGTTGAAAAAAATGCATCGAAAAGAGCAATTTCTTTTGGATATGCCGGAGGACTTTGTACTGCGACACCACACACTTCGGCAAATTTTTCTGGACGGAAAACAGTTATTTCATTACCTCGTGAATCTGTTTTTCTAAATACCCCGTACTCGAGCCCTTTTTGCAAATCTATGGTGTGAACATGAGCAGAAGAGTTATTAAGTGAATTGTTTTTATACTTCGTTGAATCAAATAGTATAAAAAGAATAGTTTTTTTATACGAATACACACCTATAAGCAATGAGTTGCTTTCGGAAAGATTTGCTTTCCAAGACCCAGATATTTGGATACGTTTTTTATGAATAGGGTGAGGGTTCCCTAGATATGTAACTGCTTTTACAAGAAGCGTATATGCCACTCCTTCGAGAATAATACGCCCTGGATTTGAAGACTTCTCAACCTGGCAATACTTTTCTAAGATAACCCCAACTTCCTTGGGGGAGAGGGGTGTATCGTAATCAAGAACTACTTCTCCCTCAGGCGTAATTTGTTCAACTTTTTTCATGTATATAGTTATTGTCTAAATAACTGTTCAAGAACAGTGCGAACAACATGTACATTTACCGCATTCCCAAGTTGCTTCATCGCAACTGCTTCATCAGAGTGGAGTTTGAAATTTTTAGGAAATGACTGAAGTAACTTTGCTTCATCAGGAAGAAGACGACGCAAAACCTTGCCAACGATTTGCCCATGATTCATTGCTACAAGCGTTGAGAAGTAGGTTGCTCTTTTCACACGCACTCCAGATGGGCGAAATTGTATCAGTGTCTCGTATATGTTTTTTGCATGAAGTCCTGCTTGCCATTCAAATTTCCTATGTGTATCTCGTACCCAGGATAAATTATCATATTTCTTTGCCCACACATCTATAAATCTCTTGTTTCGTGCATAAAGATCTTTATTCTTTGTAATGAAATCTTGTTTCCATGTTGGGAAGGCACGCAAAGATCCTTTGTATTTAAAATAATCAAACCAAACAGGAAAGCCAATTACCTTTTGATCTATTCCTTTATAAAATTCATTCCACATTTTGATAACCTTTTTTTCATAAGGGGTTACAGATTCTTGTATCTTGAGCGATGGGTTTAACACTGTATAGGCAAGACCATCCGCTATTGTTTTCGACTCATCGGGAAAAGAAAATTCTAATTTCTTAGCATGCTTGTATATAGCAGGAATATAGATGCGCTTGCGTAGTGCCGGAAGACCGAACTGATGAGGGCTAAGAATAATTGGCTCTTCTGGAACGGTGTATCCGATGTCACGTAAGGTTTCTAAGATAACACTGTAGGTTCTCCCCTCATCATGCGTTACCAAGTTTTGAACGTTTTCTAACAAAACATACGCAGGCTTATGGTGTCGAAGGATGCGCTCTATATCAAAGAAAAGAGTTCCTCGAGTATCGCTAAATCCTCGTCGATGGCCACCTTTAGAGAAAGGTTGGCATGGGAATCCAGCCAGTAACACGTCATGCGCGGGAACATCTTTTTCTCTAACGGCAGTTATGTCTCCCACCACTTTATGGTTGAAGTTTTTTTCATAGACGTCTCTGCAATCTTTGTCTATATCGGAAGCGAATACACAGACATTCCCCAAATCTTTCATTGCTATATGGAAGCCTCCAATACCTGCGAACAAATCTATGAATTTAAGGGCCTTTTGTTTCTTTCCTGACATGATGAATATAGCAAAGTATATCACGTTCATGACTACAAAAAGTCTTGCTAGATATCGTAGATACCTGTATGATTTATTGCGTACAGTTCCCATGCGAGGAGCATGAAAATGAATGATCTTCAAAAAATTTTGCTCTTCGCCGCCGTTACGGAACGTAAGATGCGCAACACGCGCAATCTTCCGACACCGGCACGACAGCAAGAGTTAAGTCTTCGTTTGAGAGAGAAGCGAGGATCGTTTCTCTTCTGCTTAGACATTCCACCGCAGATTCAGGCTCTACTCGTCCTCGAGGATTACTTATGTCGTCAGCGTGAACGTCTCGAGCGCTTATCTATTCCAGGGTCGGAAAGAAAGATCGAGGCCCTAGCAAGAAAGATCTCTCTGCTCAGCTATCGGTTCTACGTTTGGCTCGCAACCACAATAGAAGAGTACCCTGTGGTTGCGAGAAAGCTTGACGCAGTCAACTACGACCCGATCATCATCCATCCCTGGAAGGTGGTAGGGATTCCAACCCCAGTATTTCTTGATCCCGACTAATGGGCCGCCGTAACGGCCCCTTTAGTTATGGAAAAGTTGTGTAGACTAAATGGCATCTTCTTAGTAGAATTTTCCCATGCCTCATCCGCTTGAAAAGTATAACTACACCCTAGAGGAGAAGCACATCCGCAAAAGTCCTCTTACTAAACGTGACTCATCGCGTCTTTTTGTCTACAACACAGCAACCGACACCATAACCTTTGACCACTTCTACAACATTGCAAATTATCTTCCGAAAGATTCCCTCCTTGTTCGCAACGTAACAGGGGTCATCCCCGCACGAGTGACATTTACAAAAGATACAGGAGGAAAAGTCGGTGGACTTGTTCTTATTAATGAAGGAGTAGACAGCGAGGGGAACATCCCTGTCATCGTGGACAGAAAGATAGAAGTTGGTCGTACCCTACACTTGGGGTCGCATACTTTTACAGTTGTTCGCCAAGATGAACAGAAATTTTTCTTGAAACCTCACTTCCCAAGTACCAAGTTACACGAAGTACTCCTACAAGAGGGGACAACACCTACACCCTTTTACTTAGGCAAGCAAACACTTGCTGAAGACGAACTCCGTACGCGCTACCAAACTATCTTTGCGCAAGAGAAAAATTCTGTCGCTGCCCCCACCGCGTCACTTCACTTTACCGAGGATGTTTTCACAACTCTTAAAGAGAAAAACATAGCGACCACAGACATAGTTCTCGACGTTGGAATGGGTACATTTGGTGATGTAACCGAAGAACAATGGGAATCCAAGAAACTCCACCAGGAACGTATTTTTATAGGAACAGGTGCCAAGAATCAGATCGCTCACTATAAACGAAACAGTAAGCCAATTATCGCTGTAGGAACGACAGTAACACGCACCCTCGAGGGAAAATATGCCGAGATTCTCTCCGATGATTCTAGCGACATTTCTGGCGTCACCGACCTTTTCATCACTCCGCCATACAACTTTCAACTTGTAGATATTCTTATCACCAACTTCCACGTGCCTAAGTCCTCACTTATGGCTCTCGTTGATGCATTTCTTCTACACAAAGGTGCCAAGCGTCGCATCCTCGAGTTGTACAACGTTGCACAAGAAAACGGCTTCACCTTTTATTCATTCGGTGACTCTATGCTCATCATCTAATCCAGCGCACTACGTCTATGGAAAGTACACCTAAAGATCTCATTCTCATTGATAAAGAAGAAGGTATGACTTCATACCACGTTATCCGTATTTATAAAAAGCGACTCGACATGCCAAAAATTGGTCACGCGGGAACTCTCGATCCATTCGCAACAGGACTGCTCATACTCTTACTAGGCAATAACACAAAAAGGTTCGACGAATTTCAAGCATACAAAAAAGAGTACGTTGCAACTATACGTTTCGGTATAGAAACCGAGACGTATGACAAAGATGGTCAGGTTACTCGCCGGTATGATGGCGAAGTAGTGCTAGATAAAACAACGCTTCTACAAACACTGCACAAGTTTACTGGCGAGATACAACAAGTCCCACCACGCCACAGCGCGGTAAAGATCCATGGTAAACGTGCGTATGAGTTCGCTCGCAAGGGGAAGGCCGTGTCAGTTCCTCCACGTAACGTCAGTGTCTATGAAGCAGAGTTACTTAGTTGTGAAGCAGACACCGCCACCATCCGCTTCCTTGTATCCTCGGGTACGTACATTCGCTCTCTTGCTCACGACATAGGAAAAGAACTCCATTATGGTGCACACCTCTCAGCACTTCGCCGAACCAAAATCGGCCCGTATAGTGTGGAGGATGCAGAGAGGGTCTAATAGTGTATTGACAATGTATATACAATGTAATACACTTATAATATGACTACATTAAGTATACGAATTGAAGAAAAGACGAAGAAAGATGCAGCCAAGACCTTGCACGCTCTTGGTATCGATCTTTCTAGCGCGGTGAAGATGTTTCTTAACCAAGTGGTTATAGATAAAGGACTTCCTTTCACTCCATCTCGTACCCCACGACAGATTCGCGAAGGGTGGGATGAACAAGTGCGAGAAGCGCTCACCACTAAAGGATACAAGAATGCCGATGAAATGTTTAAAGCATTTAAGTTGAAAAGAAATGTATAGAATTAAACATGATAGGAAATTTGATAAATCTCTCAGAAAACTTATCAAGAACGGTCTAAAGCAAAAATATATTGATGAGATTTATGTTGTAATTGAACTACTTGCCTCTGGAAAACGTCTACCAATAGAATATTTGGATCACAAATTGCAAGGTGAGTTTAAAGATTACCGTGAGTGTCACATACAAGGCGATCTCCTTCTTGTATATCGGATAATAAAAAATGAACTAGTTCTTGTGCTTATCAATATTGGCACACACTCAGAGTTATTTAAATAACTATTGTATGATAGAATAGCAGAATTATGTCACTCTCGATCGGAATCGTTGGTCTTCCAAATGTCGGTAAATCGACACTTTTTAATGCGCTTA
>CAZUPO010000013.1:0-15620 GCA_964621595.1 uncultured Candidatus Saccharibacteria bacterium | reverse complement strand
CAAATGGACGGTGCTATTCTCGTAGTAGCAGCAACTGATGGTCCTATGCCACAAACACGTGAACACATCCTCCTTGCCAAGCAGGTGGGTGTGCCAAAGATTGTAGTATTCCTCAACAAGTGTGATATGGTTGATGACGCAGAAATGATCGACCTCGTAGAGGACGAAATCCGAGAACTCCTTACAAAGCAAGGGTTTGATGGTGCTAATACACCAGTTATCCGTGGTTCTGGTCTTAAGGCTTCAGAAGCAAAAGACATAAATGATCCATGGGCACAGAAAGTTGTAGAGCTTATGAATGCTCTTGATACCTATATTCCACTCCCAGAGCGTGATATTGCAAAGCCATTCCTCATGCCTGTAGAAGACATCTTCACTATCGAAGGTCGTGGAACTGTGGTAACTGGTCGTATTGAACGCGGTATTGTAAAACTTAACGAAGAAATCGAAATCGTTGGTCTTAAGGATACTGTAAAGACAACCGTAACTGGTATCGAAATGTTCAACAAGTCACTTAACGAAGGACAAGCAGGTGATAACGCAGGACTTCTCCTCCGTGGTGTTAAGAAGGAAGATATTCTTCGCGGACAAGTTCTTGCAAAGCCAGGCTCAGTAAAGCCTCACAAGGAATTTGAATGTGAAGTGTATATTCTTAAGAAAGAAGAAGGTGGACGTCACACCCCATTCCTCAACGGTTACAAGCCACAGTTCTACGTACGTACAACTGACGTTACAGGAGAAGTAACCCTTCCAGCTGGAACAGAAATGGTTATGCCAGGAGATACAATTAAGTTCAACGTAAAACTCATCGATCCAATTGCTCTTGAAGAGCAAGGACGTTTCGCTATCCGTGAAGGTGGCAAAACAGTGGGTGCGGGAGTTGTTACAAAGATTATTGCCTAAATAGATTTAAGCAGTAATCTTCTCTAAATCAGGAGAACTGCCGCTATAGCACGACTAACGCTATATACCTTAATTACAAGCATGACTACGAAAACTGCAACAAAAAAAGCGGGAAAGAAAGAAAAGGTTAACGATACACAGAAACTTCGTATTCGTGTTCGCGCTTACGAAAGTAAAGTACTCGATGCATCGGTAAAACAGATCATCGACACTGCTCGACGTTTCGAGGCTCATATCTTAGGTCCAATTCCTCTTCCAACTGAAATCAAACGATACACAGTGAACCGCGCATCATTCGTATACAAAGATGCTCGAGAACAGTTTGAAATGCGTATTCACAAGCGTTTAGTTGACATTGTTAATCCAAATGCAAAGTTGATTGAAGCACTTACAAACCTCTCACTCCCTTCAGGAGTTGACATCGACGTAAAGATGGCTTAACCGCACGACACCTTACAAAGGAAGTAAACTACCATGAAATTCACACTAGCAACAAAGCAACATATGACAGAGTTCTTTACCGAAGACGGTAAGGTAATTCCGGCTACCGTTCTTCGCGCTCAACCAATCACGGTCACACACGTAAAGACAAAGGAGAAGGATGGCTACGAAGCAATTCAGGTTGCTCAAGGTGCACAAAAAACATCGAGAGTTTCAAAGGCACTTCTTGGTCACACGAAAGGTCAGGCATATAAAGTGATCCGAGAGTTTATCACTTCCCCAGGAGATGTTACACCAGGTGCAACAATTGCTTGTGACATCTTTAATAAAGGAGATTTGGTTACCGTTACCAGTGTTTCTAAAGGTAAAGGGTTCCAGGGTCCTATGAAGCGACACGGTATGCACGGCGGATGGCACCAACACGGTCAGAAGCACTCGATGCGAGAGATCGGTTCCATCGGAGCAACTGGACCACAGAGAGTGTTTCCAGGAAAGCGTATGGCGGGTCGCATGGGAAGTGACAAAGTTACACTCAAAAAAGTAACAGTTCTTGATGTTGATCAAGCAAATGGCATCATCCTCATTAAGGGTGCGGTTGCAGGAAAGAGGGGAACATTGGTAACTATACGAGGCTAGTAATTATTAACAAGAAAAAACGGTATGAAAGCAAACGTCTACACAGTAAAAGGAAAGGTCAGTAAAACAATCGAATTGCCAGAGGAAATCTTTGGCGCTCCTTGGAATGCGGACCTCGTCGCACAAGTTCTCTATTCTCAAGCATCAAATCGTAGAGCGGGTATTGCTCATACCAAGGATCGCGGAGAAGTAAGTGGTAGTGGTAAGAAACCATGGCAGCAAAAGGGTACAGGTCGTGCACGTCACGGCTCCGCGCGCTCACCTCTTTGGAGAACTGGTGGTGTCACCTTTGGTCCTCGTAATGATAAGAACTACAAGAAGACTATTCCTCATGGTATGAAGGTTAAGGCGCTCTTCTCTCTTCTTTCTGCAAAAGTAAAAGCTGGGAAAGTAATGTTCGTCGATACTGTCTCTGTTGAAACAGGAAAGACAAAGGATGCGGATGCTTTCATGAAGAGTCTTACGTCTGTTGATGGATTCAAGACACTATGTCACAAGAAAGCAAATAACGCTTACGTTTCCCTTAAGAAGGGTGATGTAAAAACTAAGAACGCATTCCGTAACATTCCTTATGCGACGCTTCACAATGTTGAAGATCTTAACCCACTTGATATTGCAAATACCCGTTATCTTCTTATCGCAAACCCAGAGGAAACTATCACCTATCTTTCTCAAAAGATGAAATAATATCTACTTTTCTAACACAACTACCATGGCAACCAAAAAAACAACAAAAGAAGAAGGAAAAGTAGAAGCGAAGTTCATCATTGCTCCACGTATTACAGAAAAAGCATCAGCGCAGTCATCTCACAACGCTTTCACCTTTGTAGTAAAAGAAAGTGCTACTAAGCGTGCTATTGTCGAAGAAATTAAAAAAGAGTACAAGGTAACCCCTAAAGCAGTCAACATCACTAACCTTCCTAAGGTTAATGTGTTTGTTCGCGGGAAGCATGGGGTAAAGAAAGGAATGAAGAAAGCAGTAGTTTTCCTAAAGAAAGGAGACACCATTAAGCTTGCTTAATGTGAGGAACGGTACAGACTAATTAAAAAACATTATGAAATCATACAAACCAACAACACCATCACGAAGAAAGATGACCACTGTAACTTACCGAGGTGTAGTTACGACACAGAATCCATACAAGCCACTCGTGAAAGGATTCAAGCGATCACAGGGTCGTAACGCATTTGGTCGCATCACTTCACAGCACCGAGGAGGAGGACATAAGCGTCTTTATCGTGACGTTGATTTCATGTATGAAAAAATGGATATTCCTGCAAAGATCCAAACCGTTGAGTATGATCCAAACCGTTCAGGTTTCATCGCCCTTGCCGCATACAAAGACGGAGCAAAACGATACGTTCTTATCCCTAAGTCTATGAAAGTTGGAGATACGTTCATTGTATCTGCAGCCGCTGACCTAGTACCAGGAAATCGCTTACCTCTTAAGAGTATTCCTGTAGGAACATTTGTATATAACGTAGAGATTAAACCTCGTGGAGGCGCAAAACTTGTTCGTTCAGCGGGTGTGTTTGCACAAGTAGTAGCCCATGATGGTGGTTTCACTTCGCTAAAACTTCCGTCAACGGAAGTTCGCAAGGTTGTTGATTCTTGTTTTGCGTGCGTTGGTTCAGTTTCTAACGAAGAATATCATCTTCGAAATGTTGGAAAGGCAGGTAAATCACGTCACTTGGGTATTCGTCCAAAGACCAGAGCAATGGCACGTAACCCAGTAGATCACCCATACGGTGGTGGTGAAGGTGCTCAACCTCGAGGAACACGTCGTCCAAAGACCAAGCAAGGAAAGACCACAGGAGGACACAAGACACGTCGTCCGAAGAAGTACTCAAATGTTCACATCGTATCTCGTCGAGTGGTACGTAAGAAGGGTGGTAACAGTCAAACAGCGTAGTAACGATTAAGCGCTTTACTTTCAAGAAAAATCTGATATAATTAAGCCCTAAAACACATATGACACGATCACTTCGAAAAGGTCCATACGTTGATGAACGAGTACTAAAAAAGGTACTTGGTAAGCGCCCAGAGGAAACTGGCGTTATTAAAACATGGATTCGTCGCAGTGATATTTCTCCAGAAATGGTCGGTTTCACATTTGGTATTTACAACGGCAAGACCCACATCGAAGTCCTTGTAACAGAAGATATGGTTGGGCACAAGTTAGGTGAATTTTCTCCTACACGTAAGTTCCTTCGCCATGGTGGTAAGATGCAAAAGGAAATTGACCAGAAGAAGAAGGATGCAGAAATAGCACAAGCTCAAGCGGCTAAAGTTGCAGTAGATACTAAGAAAAAATAATTAACAACGTATGAAAGCATCTCTTAACAACTACAGACAAGCTCCACGAAAGGTTCGCCTCATCACATCACTTATCTCTGGAAAAGGTGTTGTTCAGGCGCAGTCTCTTCTCTCTAACCTCATCAAGCGAGGCTCACTTCCAGTGAAAAAGTTACTTGATTCTGCTGTTGCAAATGCTGGTGTACCCGCAGCTGATCTTGTTGTTAAGAAGGCGATAGTTGATAAGGGGGTTATCATCAAGCGCTGGATGCCTCGTGCTATGGGTCGAGCATTTCCGATTCACAAGCATACCAGCAAGATAGTGATAGAGCTTGCGAAGAAAGCAAAGTAAATTTATGACACACATTGTACACCCATATTCACATCGTCTAGGAATTATTCGTGACTGGAAGTCACGCTGGTTCGGAAAAGACAAAAATCATTTTGTTGATCATCTTCGTTCTGATGTTCTTGTTCGATCATGGCTTACAAAGCGCCTCCGAGGGATGTACGTTGCTCTTGTAGAAATTGAACGAAGTGAAAAGCAGTATCGTATCATGCTCCATACATCACGTCCTGGAATGATTATTGGAAGAGGGGGTGATGGTATTGAGAAATTGAAAGTTGCTCTTAAGAAAGAAATGTCCAGACTCAAGATTGTTGTTCCACAAGACGTTAAGTTAGATATTATCGAAGTTTCTAACCCAGAAGCAGATGCAAGCATCGTGGCTCAAATGGTTGCGGAGGGAATTGAGAAGCGTCTACCATTCCGTCGCGTGCTTAAGACAACGATTGAAAAGGTTATGGGCAATAAGGAGGTTCTCGGTGCTCGCATCGCTGTATCTGGTCGTCTAGGCGGCGCTGAAATGGCTCGCCGTGAACAAATTAAGCGTGGAGGTATTCCTCTTCAGACACTTCGTGCTGATATTGATTTTGCCCGAGAGAAGGCGTACATGACATACGGTGTAATCGGTATCAAGGTATGGATTTACCGAGGTATGAAGTTTGATAAGAAGGAGAAAAGTAGTAAATAAGTAAACAAGTATGTTATTCCCAAAGAAAGTAAAACATAGAAAGTGGCACACAGGACGCATGTCGGAAGCAAAGCGTGCACGTCCTGAGACTCGTGGTATCACCGTTGCATTCGGAGCTTTTGGTCTTAAAGCAGAAACTCAAGCACGTGTTGCTGCCAATCAAATCGAAGCTGCTCGTCGTGCTGTTCAGCGTGCTGGAGGCAAAACCGCAAAGGTATGGGTACGCATTTTCCCTGATCGACCTATTACTAAAAAAGCAGCAGAGGTGCCGATGGGTAAAGGCAAAGGTGATCCTGATCGATATGTATTCGAGGTTCGACCAGGACGTGTTATTTTTGAAATAGATGGAGTAACTGAAACAATTGCACGCGAAGCTCTTCGTAAAGCTGGATGCAAATTACCAGTTAAGACACGTGTTGTTGCACGTTAATTAAACGAGTTATGAAAAAAACAACCACACAAGTAAAGGCGCACAAGAAGTTAACAGGAGTAGTCGTATCAGACAAGATGGACAAAACTGTAATAGTTACCGTCAGTCGTTATGTTGCGCACAAGAAGTACGGTAAGTATTTCAAGATCGACAAGCGTTTTAAGGCGCATGACGAAAACAATGAGTACAAGGTAGGGGATCGTGTTGTTATCGAAGAGACACGCCCAATGTCAAAAGATAAGAATTTTAAAGTTCTTTCACGAGCATAATCTTCGTTATAGATTTTAATCATTAATTACAACCACCATGATTCAAGCAGGAACAAACGTAAAAATAACAGACAACTCAGGCGGAAAGTTTGGGCGCGTGTTCAAGATTCTTGGTGGAAGTAAGCGTCGTTATGCTTCGGTAGGGGATATGGTGGTGTTATCAATCAAGGTTGCAGAACCTCGAAAAACAACAAAGAAGAAAGATGTTGTGTACGGTGTTGTGGTTCGCACCACTAATCGTTTTCGTCGTGAGGATGGTTCATATATCTCTTTTGATGACAACGCGGTTGTTATCGTTGATAAGACAAAAAAAGAGCCAAAGGCAGGACGTGTTTTCGGGCCTATTCCACGAGAACTTTCTCTTACGGGGGTAGATGGATACAAGAAAATTGCTTCTCTTGCGCCAGAAATTATCTAAATTTAAATATACTTGTATGCACGTAAAAAAAGGAGACAAAGTAATAGTGATAACTGGTAGTGACAAGGGTAAGCAAGGAGAAGTCCTAAAAATCATGGGTAACAAGGTTGTTGTGGAAGGAGTGCGTGTTGCCAAGAGAAGTACTCGTCCTCGCAAGCAGGGAGAAAAAGGCGGAATTGTTTCAATCAATCTTCCAATCGATGCTTCTAATGTAAAATTAGCGGAAAAGAAGGCGAAGACCACCAAGAAAACAAAGTAATTTCTTGTCTAAGATCTCAATAAAACACCCCCACTGCCCAAAGGGGGTGTTTTATTTTACAAAAAGTTCATTTTATAGTAGAGTAGAGAGCATTAGAAAATAACGTGTAAAGATACTCTCTACACAAGATAAGTGACGTATAACGTTTCTCTATAAGAGAACTAATCGTGCTTACAAAAATATAGTATGGCAAAAAGTACAATGGTTGGAGTGAAGGAAAAACAGGTTTCATCATACAACACACTCGCAAAGGAGTTTGGTTATAAAAACATGTTACAGGCACCCCGTTTGGTAAAAGTAACTATCTCTGTTGCGACAGGGTCTGCGATGAAGCGCGACAAGAAGCGAAATGATCTTGTTATGGACCGCCTTGCAAAAATTACTGGACAAAAACCGTCTCTTCGAACGGCGAAGCAATCAGTTGCTTCTTTCAAAACACGTATTGGAGATCCAATCGGTGTTGCGGTAACTCTTCGTGGTGCTCGTATGTTTGGTTTCTTGGATAAGGTATTTAACATCGCACTTCCTCGAACAAAAGACTTCAGAGGTTTGAACAAAACATCTGTTGACTCGATCGGAAATATGACGTTTGGCATCAAGGAACAGACCGTGTTCCCAGAAATTAAAGACGAAGAACTTAAAGATGTTTTCGGTATGGCGGTAACCCTCGTTACCACTGCTAAAACAAAAGCAGAAGCAACGAGATTTTTTGAAATAATTGGTGTGCCATTCAAAAAAGCATAATACCAAAAATCTCTTGGGATACCTCCCAGGAGATTTTTGTTAAAGAATACTGCATGAATAACGTCATTGTACTTGTCGGCATGAGTGGGGTTGGTAAAAGTTATCACACACGCCGTCTTAAGAAAAAATACGCATGTAAAGTTTTTTCTATTGATGACATGATTGCTAGCGCTATTCATGAAAAAAATGTTTATGATGTCGCGAAGTTTCTTGGCCCGCCCTATAGTTCCCAGTATAAAGAGCGCAGTGAGAGATATCTATATTTGGAAGAATTGTTTACGAGCGAGGCTCTGGAGTATGCTAGCACTCACCCACACGAGAGGGTTGTCATCGACACAACGGGAAGTGTGGTGCATGTAGGCGCATCTATTCTCAAGCGCATAAAAAATTGCAAGTACTCTGTTTTCCTGGATACCGACCCGCTTAAAGTGGTAAACATGGTAGATACCTATATTAGAGAGCCAAAACCAGTAATCTGGGGAAGGTTCGCTAGCCAGTTTTCTAAGGATGGGTATCTTAAAGAGTTACAGGGTTTATACCCAAAACTATTAGAGGAGCGCAGAAAAATGTATGGCAGTATAAGTAGGTACCAGGTTCCTTACACCATGCATAAAAAAAAGACGTTTGATTTGTTTGCGTACCTTGGTCTTTCGATAAAACCGAAGATTTTTTCTAAGAATAAGGGGGTATAGAGCGGGGCAGCCTTAGACTTGACAAAACTAGCAAAACAGTGTAGGGTTACCTCTATGAAAACAAGAATTAAAAATATCCTTATGGCCCTTGGGTTTGTTGGACTTTCCTACGGGGCTCTATTTACTAACGTTTCGGCAGCCTATTTCAATGCTTCTCCAGTCGCACACTGTGGCGGTTATATTTCAAGAAGTCTTTCTGTTGGCTCAGAAAATGATGATGTTTTTGCTCTCCAGGAAATACTATCTGACATGGGTTATCTTCAGGTTGCACCGAATGGATATTTTGGTCCTTCTACCCTACGGGCTGTTATGAGTTTCCAGCGCGATAATAATCTTTTGCCGACTGGTGTTGTTGGACAATCAACACGTGATCTTCTCAATGTATCCGGATGTGATTCTTCATACGGAACATCATACAATAATGCTTCGTACTACTACAACTATCCGTCATTTGGTTATAACCAAACAAGTGTTACCTATGTAGACCCGTATGATCCATATGTTCGTGTGATAAGTCCAAACGTAACCAACTCTACTGTGTACTCAAATGCATATCCAATATCAACAACCGTTGTAAACACAGGAACTACATACTCAACACCTTCTTCTGTTGGACAGACCACAGGCATAATCTACAGTCCATACATAGGATATACGTATAGCGTTGTACCGGCGCCAGGTGTTCTTACAATAACTTCACCTCAAGCAAATTCTGTATACAAAGAAGGTGATGTTGTGTATGTTGCATGGGGTACATCTAACCTAATCACGACAACGTTTGATGTTCTCCTTGAAAATTCTTCTACAGGACAAAAGCGTCTTGTAACAAGTACTCAGGGAAATACCGCATCTTTTGTCCTTACAAAACAATTGCTTGATGATCTCTGTACCGGTTCTTGCTCTGCTTCATACGCACAAGGTTCTTTCAAGGTTGTGATCGCAACACCAGTTACAGACATTGCAGGGGTTACATCTGTGTTCCGTGCCCAAGTGTCTCCTATTACAATCAATCGTCCGTATGCGTATTTCGGCACCGTTAGCCTAACTTCAAGCAAGACACCAGTTTCTTCTGGAGAAGTGTTTAAGTTGTATGCAAATATCCCAACAGGCGCTTCATGGGATGCAAATATTTACAACAACTACTCAATTCGTATCCGAGCAATTTGTCCAAGTGGCGTTGATGTACGCGTCGCAGGTGTGCAATGTGGTCAGGATTTTGTAATCCCATATGCACCAGTTTATTTTCAGCAACAAATTCCAGCCACCATCACCAACTCAACCTGGTATCCTCAAGTGGTAACATTCCAGTTAACCATCACTGATCTTACTGGTAACGTACTTAGTCAAACCCAGACAAACGTCACAGGAAATCCAACACCACTTAGTTGGTAATAGCCAAAAAACAAAATCCGGGAGATCTCCCGGATTTTGTTTTTACAAAGTGGACCGATGTACAAAAGTGACATACTATGGTAGTATGTACGGACACTCTTTGTAATCCGTAGATTTTCGTAAGACCGCCCTAATAGGCCTGTTTTACGAACATGCGCGCGATATTCAACTGGTGAACCTCACGTTATGAGGTGTTTATTAGCAACTCTAAAATATAAAAGTTCTGCATGGCAAAAACATCAACAATTGCACGTAGTCAGAAGAAGCCAAAATTCTCAACAAGAACAGTAAACCGTTGCTTCAAGTGTGGTCGAAAGCGCGGGTTCATGAGAGATTTTGCACTCTGTCGAACATGTTTTCGTGAGCTCGCTAACGAAGGCATGATCCCAGGTATTAAGAAAGCTTCTTGGTAAAACAACTATGGATACAATAGGAAACATGCTGAGTGCACTTATGAATGGTGGACAAGTAAAAAAGTCTACAGTCACAGTGCCAGCATCAAAGTTAAAGATGGCAGTACTCGATCTTCTTAAAAAAGAAGGGTACATTAAAACATATCATGTACATGGTGACACAAAGCCTGTCATCGAGATAGTTCTTGAATACGTAAAAGACTCTCCTCGTATACACGGGGCGTCACGTGTTTCGAGATTGTCGAACCGTGTGTATGTCGGTGTTAAAGATATAACACCAGTAAAGTATGGACACGGTATGTCTGTACTTTCAACCCCAAAGGGAATTCTTAGTGACAAAGAGGCTCGCAAGGAACTTGTTGGAGGGGAATTATTATTCACTATTTGGTAAAACGTATGAGCAGAATAGGAAAACAGCTAATCAAAATTCCAGCAGGTGTCGAAGTACATTTCGATGCCCATGCTGTACGTGTAAAGGGCCCAAAAGGTGAACTCGTTCGTGATCTTCGTGATGAAATTGTATTTACACAAGAGAACGGCGTGATCTCATCATCACCTCGACGTAACGATAAGTTCTCTCGATCTTTGTGGGGAACATATATGTCTCATATTCAAAATATGATTGAGGGTGTAGTAAACACATTCACAAAGAAACTTCTCATTGAAGGAGTTGGATATAAGTGGGAAGTTAAGGGAACAGATCTACAACTCTCTCTTGGTTTTTCTCACGGTGTTTCACGACCAATTCCAAAAGGTCTTACTGTGGTTGCGGATAAAGGATCTCTTACCATTACCGGGGTCGACAAAGAGCAGGTAACTTTATTTGCAAATCAAATTCGTTCACTCAAGAAACCTGAACCATATAAGGGCAAGGGTATTCGCTATAGTGACGAAGTTATTCGCCGTAAGCAGGGCAAGAAATCAGCATAACGTAGCGCATCACATCTATGAAAACAAATATCAAACTAGAAAAAAGAGCACGTCTTCACAAAAAGATCCGAGCTCGTGTCTCCGGAACAGAAACACGCCCTCGACTCTCTGTTTTTCGTTCAAACCGTTACATGTATGCGCAACTTATTGATGATGTGCGTGGCGTAACACTCGTGTCGGCGTCAGACATTGCTCTTGCTGATACATTAACAAAAGTAGAACGAGCAAAAAAGGTTGGCGAAGAATTGGCTAACCTTGCTAAGAAAATGAAGATCACCACGGTTGTTTTTGATCGCGGAGGATTCTCATATCATGGTCGAGTTCAAGCCCTTGCTGAAGGGGCTCGTTTAGGTGGATTAGTATTTTAATCCCTTATCATAAATACTATGACAGAAGAAACTAAAACAACACAAAAGGAAGCAACCGTTGCAACAGGAAACGTTGCCGTTGCTCAAGAACGCGAGGAACGCTCTGTAAAAGGCGCCCGCGGTGGAAAGGGTGGGAAGAACACACGTGGCGGTTCACGTCCTCGCCCTGTTCGTGAAAAACCAGAATTTGATAGTCGAACTATTAGTATTCGTCGCGTTACCCGCGTGGTTTCTGGTGGTCGTCGTTTCGCGCTCTCAGTAGCTCTTGTTGCTGGTGATCGAAATGGTCGCATCGGATTCGGTACTGGTAAAGCAATTGATACTCAGGTTGCAATTGAAAAAGCACTCAAGGCGGCAAAGAAGAATATGATGACACTCAAACTTACTAAGTTTAAGTCGTTACCATACGATATCGATGCAAAGTACAAGTCAGCACGTGTTATGGTGATGCCTAACAGAGGAAAGGGTCTTATCGCAGGTAGTTCTGCGCGTATTATTCTCTCACTTGCTGGGGTGAACAATGTTTCAGCAAAGTTTTTCTCAGGTACAAAGAATAAGATTAACAATGCTCGAGCGACCATGAAGGCCCTTGCGCAGATTGCGTATGCTCACGGTGAAGCACCAGTTTCATCAGTTAAGATGCCCGTAGCAACTGAAGGAGAAATTATCAAATCATAACCAACACGACTATGCAAATACACGAAATTAAGCGCGTTCATGCGTACAAAAAGAGTAAATTGGTAGCACGTGGAGGTAAGCGTGGTAAAACTGCAGGGAAGGGTGGCAAGGGGCAGACGGCTCGTGCTGGGCACAGGGTTCGTCCAATGATACGTGATGTCATCAAGAAGTTGCCAAAGCTTCGTGGGTACGGTAAAAACAGATCTTTGTCTGTCTTTGATCGCGGACCACACGCAGTTGTGAATGTCGGATCTCTTAATGTTTTTGCAAAAGGAGAAACGGTAACCATTTCGACACTTATTGCAAAAGGACTTGTTTCTTTGGCGGTTGGAAAGCAACCAACAGTAAAGATTCTCGGAACAGGAGATATTTCTGTAGCGGTTACTGTTGAAGGGTGTGCGGTTTCAAAAGAGGCAAAGACCAAGATTGAAAAAGCAGGAGGAAACGTAGTTCTCCCAGAAGTGAAAGAGACTCCTTCGGAGAAGAAAAAGCCAGCGAAAGCAGTAAAGGAAAAAAAGACTAAGAAGTAATATTTTATCTTACTAAGTCATCAAAAAAGCTCGTTACTACGGGCTTTTTTGATTGATTAGTGATAGTACGAGGAGGGGTGAAATTTCTCCGTACATGTGATAGAATAGATGGACTATGAAAACTATTAAGGCTATTTTTTCGGACAAGGCTATTCGCAGTCGTATTATGTTTGTAATCGGTATTTTGGTGCTGACACGTGTTCTCGCGGCAATCCCTATACCAGGTATCGACACTTCATCCCTTGAGCAGTTCCTTTCTGGCAACAATATTGTCAGCCTTCTTAATATCCTTTCTGGAGGAGGGATAATGAGTTTTTCTATCGTTATGCTTGGTGTTGGTCCATACATTACAGCTTCTATCATTATGCAACTTACAACTGTACTCTCTCCGCGCCTTAAGGAAATGTATCAAGAAGAAGGTGATAATGGCCGCCGCCGTTTTGTGCAATACGGTCGCCTCCTGTCGCTTCCACTAGCAGTTATACAAGGCTTTGCTCTACTCACCCTTCTTGCACGTCAAAATGTAATCCCAACCCTTTCTACAACTGAAATGATAACTAACCTTGTTATTGTGACAGCGGGTAGTATTCTTTTTATGTGGCTTGGTGAGCAGATTAATGAACGAGGCATTGGAAATGGAGTATCACTTATTATCTTTGCTGGTATTGTCGCCGCCATTCCACAAAAACTAGGTCAATACTTTATTACTTTTGATCCATCACAAATCCCAACTCTAGTAGGTATCATCGTTTTAATTCTTGTTGTTATCGGAGGTATTGTTTTTGTAACCGAAGCGGAGCGTCCGATAACAATCACATATGCCCGCCAATCAAGAATGGGAGAGGGTAATGGTTCTCTTAATAGTACATATCTACCCCTTCGCCTGAACCAAGCCGGTGTAGTGCCTATCATTTTTGCTATCTCCATCCTTATATTCCCACAATTATTGGCGCAACTCTTCTCCACTACATCCTATGAGCAGTTGCAATCAATCGCACGTTCGATTAATAATGCGTTATCAAATCAGTGGATGTACGGAGCGTCATACTTTTTCCTTGTGGTGTTGTTTACATATTTTTATACCGCAGTTATGTTTGACCCTGAAAAGGTTGCGGACAATCTTCAGAAAAATGGAGCCTTCATTCCAGGGTTTAGACCAGGGAGCGCTACCGCTGAGCACATCGGATACGTGCTTGCGCGAGTAACACTCTTTGGCGCTGTATTCTTGGGACTTGTAGCGGTTCTGCCAGTTATTGTACAGGCAATCACGGGACTTACTGCGATCCAAGTCGGCGGAACATCGCTCCTCATTGCAGTATCTGTTGTCCTTGATCTTATCAAGAAGATTGACGCACAACTTTCGATGCGTGAATACTAGCAAAACATAGTAACAAATAGTGTTCAGAAAACACGCTGGAAAACCAGCGTGTTTTCATAGTGAAAATAAGAAACAAACATATTTGTGATAGAATAGATTTATTCATGCAAAAATATTTTTTTATTTTCCTTGGTCGCTCTGGTGGAGGGAAAGGCACGCAAGCAGCCCTTCTTAAGAAAACACTGGAAGAAAAGGGGGTATCGAATGTTCTTCACGTAACTACAGGTGGTGGCTTTCGCGAGTTTATCAAAGGTGATTCCTACATTGCAGAGTGTGCGCGAAATATAAATAATACAGGTGGTCTACAGCCAGAATTTTTGGCAGTGTGGATTTGGTCAAATATTTTCATAAACACTTTAAAGGGTGGGGAGACTGTTCTTTTAGACGGTGCGCCGCGAAAACCTTTTGAAGTAGAAGTGCTTCACAGTGCAATACGTTTCTTAGGATATGAAAAGCCAGTTGTTATTTACCTTGATGTAACAGAGGGGGAAGCACGTAAACACGTTGCAACTCGCGGTCGAGATGATGATAAGAAAGAAGAAGTTGTGGCGAAAAGAATGGATTGGTTTGAAACAGACATTCTTCCAACCCTCGACGTCTACAAACAAGACCCGCGGTATACGGTACTTCACATTAACGGTAACCAAACAATCGAAAAGGTGCATGAAGAACTTATTGCAAAGATCTCCCCACTTCTGTAGTATGTTTTTACTTGGTATGTTTTTGGATATGTACTAACTATCATGAAATACAATATTAAATTGAAAAATGAAAAGGATATACAAATACTTCGTGAAAGTGGTAAACGCTTGGCGCGCGTGCTAGACGCGGTAAGCAAGGAAGTGCGTCCTGGGGTAACAACAAAGTATTTAAATGACTTCGTGTACAAAATGATTACAGAAATGGGAGACAAGCCAGCATTTCTTAATTATCAGCCATTCGGAGCATCGTACCCGTATCCTGGGAGTATTTGTATCTCTGTTAACGAAGAGGTGGTTCACGGGATTGGTAGTGAAGAAAAGATTCTTGAGGAAGGAGATATTGTAGGACTTGATGGTGGAGTGAATCATAAGGGTATGATTTCTGACTCTGCACGCACGGTGCCTGTGGGGAAGATTTCAAAGGAAGACGAAGAATTACTTCGTGTTACCAAAGAAGCACTTATGGCCGGGATCAGAGCAGCAGTTACAGGGAATTACGTTAACGATATTTCAAAAGCAATCGAAAAGGCAATTCCTAAGAAATATGGCATTGTAAAAATCCTTTCAGGTCATGGTGTTGGATACAAGGTTCATGAAGAACCCTACGTTCCTAATTTTGATGACGGTATCAAGGGTCCTAAACTTGTTCCAGGGATGGTGCTTGCTATTGAGCCGATGGTAAACCATGGAACTGATGATGTCTACTTAGCAGAGGACGGCTACACGTTTATCACCAAAGACCACAAAAGATCCGCTCATTTCGAACACACTATTCTTATAACAAATGATAAGCCAGAGATACTAACTGCTTAAGCAAAAGAAGAGAGTAAAAGGTATCTACAGGTATTAGTCTTTGATACAAACCATACTGTAGCCATAATCAGTCGGCCCAGCGGAACGAGCCATAACATGACCGGTGTGCCCTGAGTCACAACTTACTGTGCCAAGTCCACATGTTTGAGCTGTCCCCCACCTATCAATGACTCCTTGAGTATTTAAGTAAACACACCCACCACTAAGTGATCCTGAAGGTAAACCGGAAGCAGATAAACTAAGAACCTTCCCATCAACATAACTTTTGGTAACCAAAGAACTCGGAGCATCACTA
>CAZUPO010000012.1:0-16123 GCA_964621595.1 uncultured Candidatus Saccharibacteria bacterium | reverse complement strand
CCAGCGTTATGACGACGATCTAGCGAAGCATATAAATATAAAACATACACAAACTACAAACGGTGGGGAAGTTTCCATTTCATTTGGAGGAGATGACCCTACTGAAGCAACTAATCAAACATTCCTTATTATTTCTAATTTAGCAAAATTAAAAGATCATCTTAAAAAGTTGTTAATTTCAAAAGGAGGTTCAGGTGCTGATATTGAAAATGAAATTGACCAATCTGAACATTTAAAATTAGTTGTTGATCTTGATAACACTGAAAAGCACGGTAAAGGTAGAGATAGTCGTTCAGGTAAACATCCATCTATATCAAACATTGGAAGAGCGTTATCTGGTAAATCTGGTCAACCTATGTCTTTCACCATAGATCCCTTTTCTGGTGTATTCCAAACAGAAGGAAACGTAGCAATAGTAATTACAGCAGACATATTGGATAATAATGGTAACAGAATCTGCTCCCTTGAAGAGTTAGTAAATAAATCTATTGAAACGTGGGAGCATATAATTCAAAAATATAATCTTATATAATTCCATTGTTTTCTTCAATTATTGCTTGCCGAACTTCGTCCCACGTTCGGAGCCCAATAGGTTGATTTTTGAGAAGTAATAGCTCAGAGAACGGAGAACGCATTGTAATACAAGGCGTTTTTTCGTTTATAGTGTAGTTCTGAAGTATGTAATTTAAGATAGCTCGTTTTTCATCAACTTCCGAACTTTCAAAGAGGTCCATTGCATCCTTTGCAAGATTAAATACCGTAGATGCCGTAATATAATAGCTTTCATCCGCCTTTGTATGTTCTTCAAGTTGAATGTTGATGTCGTACTGCTTATCCTTAAGTTCTTTTAATTTTTTGTCATAGTCAATCTTAGTAATCCCCTGGTAAATCTGTAGAACGTCTAGCGCGTGTGGTCGTACTCTCAACAATAACAAATCCGCTCTTTTGAGATAACTTAGAAACGATCGTTGTCTTCCCTGTACCTGACGGACCGGTAAAAGTAAGCAAGCAACTCATATAACTATTCTAACATTACTTCTTGTGTAACCAACAATCAAATCCATCTATGGATGGAAAAAGAATGCGACAGCAATAATTACATACGTTACTATTAGTTGCAACCCTTCGTACCAGTGGCTTTTACCATCTTCAATGACAGAATTAACAATAAGTACAGAAAAAATGATCGTTACGAGTTCAAATAACTGAAATACGAGTGTCATGTGCTGACCGAAACATAAACTAATAATAACGAGGACTGGTGCGATGAACATCGCAATTTGAGTAGATGATCCTACAGCAACCTGTATGGAGAGATCCATTTTATCTTTGATAGCAACCGTAACTGCCGAAGCGTGCTCCGCAGCATTACCAATGATTGCAACAAAAATAACACCAACAAAAAGTTCCGTCCATCCAAATGTCGCAATGAGTGGTTCTATAGAGTCAACGAGGATTTCACTCATAAATGCAACACCAACGGTTGCAAGGAGAAGTATGGTAATACTCTTTCGCCTGCTCCATGTACCGTATTCGATCTCCGCGATCTCTGCGGTATAGAGGTGTTTATGGGTACGTAAAGAGAAGAAGAGATTACCAATATAAGCAAGGATCATACACAGAGATACAATGATGCTTAGTTGTTCAATTTTTTCTGCTTCAATGGTTGGAGAAGTAAAGACAAAGAGCGCCGGAATTACAAGAGCCACAACCGCCAAGAGCAACGTACTTGCACTTGCTTTTGCACCCATAGTATTAAATGTTTGATATTCTCGTTTATACCCGCCAAAAAACATAGCGAAGCCAAGTACGAGAAGTAAATTACCGATAATAGAACCAGTAATGGAAGCCTTCACAACTTCAAAAAGTCCCGCCTGAAGAGCAAAGATGCTGATGATAAGTTCTGTAGCATTACCAAACGTTGCGTTAAGTAATCCCCCCAGGGCCGGACCAGTGTAGATGGTCAACTCTTCTGTCGCCTCCCCTATGTATTTAGCAAGCGGAATAATTGCAAGTGCCGAAAGAACAAAAAGTGCTGTTGGGGAAATGTGTAGAAACTCTCCAATAAGTGTTACCGGAACAAAAACAAGAAGTGATAAAAATATTCTATTCAACATAGGAGTAAATTAGGATCTCTTTTCGGGTCGATATACCTTAAACTTAGATCCCATTACAATTTTGCCCATCTTGTTCCAAAGGTTCCATACATATAATTTTTGATCTTCAGACACAGAACCGGTAGCAGCCCATTCGTCCAGTAGAGTATTACACTCTTTGACCAGGGTATCCAGTTCTTTAATTGCTTCTCTATTCTTGTCTGTAATTACCCCTCCTTCAACCGGAACATTGTGATAGCGTTCTTCGTACGTCTTTAATCTCTCCCCATTTTTAACCATTGTATCTACTGCAGGAAATATTAGATCATCAAAAATCCCACTATAAAACGCTGCAAATTCATTGATCCAATCATCAGCAATCCCGGTTTCTGCCTGAACCTTAAATGGCTCTTTAACATACTCGAGAGGATTCTTTCCTTTAAATTCCATAATTTTATTACTGAAGTATACTATACTTAAGATATTTAATCGAAACAGTATGATCCAAGGCACTTTTTTACAATGGAGAGAAAAACGAGGGAGTGGTTGGAGTGAGACCAAGTATTCTGGCATAGAAGTCATGCTTGGAGGCCAGTGTTGTATTATTTCCAAACTCTCACACGGTCTGCGGGTGCTTAAGAAGAAAGAAGATGACTACTACCTATTCGAAAATACACCGATATCGGTAGAACTCTCCGAGTCTTTTGTCCAGGATGCCCTTCACGCATTTGAGGTAGATAAAAAATTTCAAAGCAGACTAGCAGAATATGAGACTATAATCTCTAGCGTATAAATATCTCTATAAACTCGCCCACTTGTCCACGGTGGATTGGCAATATACATAGAGTATACTATATAAATATATGCTTATAGTAAAAGATCTTGTTAAAAATTTTGGTTCTACGAAAGCCCTTGATGGTGTATCATTAACAATTAATCCTGGTGAAATCTTTTGCCTTATCGGACCAAACAGCGCTGGAAAATCAACACTTATTAAATCAATTGCTGGACTACTAGAACCAACCAGTGGCTCAATAACAGTGGATGGGAATGATATCGCAACACATCCAGAGGAAGCAAAAAAAGTTCTCGGGTATATTCCAGATGAACCGTCTATCTGGTCTCATATGACCGGGGAAGAATTTCTATACTTTACACAAGCACTCTACAATACAGAAGAATCTGGGAGAGACGCCGCCATTCAAGAATTACTTGCTCGCTTTTCTCTTTCTGGTATTGAAAAAACAAACTTTGAAGATTACTCTCGTGGAAATAAACAAAAGTTTAGTATTCTTGCAGCATTTTCACATACACCAAAACTACTACTCATCGATGAACCAATCGTAGGACTAGATCCAATCGGTGCTGATATTGCAAAAAAAATGTTCAAAGATTTTGCACAAGCGGGAGGAGCGGTGCTCTTGGTAACCCATACCCTTACTGTGGCAGAAGAAATTTCTACTAACATCGGTTTCTTAAAGGATGGCAAACTAGTTGCGCTCGGTACACTTCCTGAATTGCGAACCGCAGCGAAGCAAGGAGAGCAAGCAACACTAGAGGAGGTATACAAAGCGCTTGCACAATAAGCCTATATGACAATAGTACGATTATTCACCCTCTTTGAGTTACAAAAGTTTCCAAAATATTTTCGTAATAAAACTGGAGCAAAAGTTATCACAACCGCACTGTTTCTTGTAGTATTTGCATTTCTTGCTGTGGGGATCTACTTCTTTTTCCGTTCTGGATTGCGCTATATCAGCCTGGATGTGATAGAAGATTTGCAAAAACCACTACTCCTGTTTTTATATGAATTATTTTTCTTAGTTCTTGCTATTGTCATTATATTGTTTTCTTTTGTTGCGGGCGTGTTTAATCTTTTTCGAAATGATGCCATGGGATGGATCATCAGCAGTCCGTCGTACAAATACTTCCCTCGCTTTATTTATATAAAAAGTTTACTCAGTGCATCTCTGCCTATGGCAATCTTATTTATACCCGGGATCGTAGCATTCGTGCAGGTCTTTACACTCCCTTGGTATGGTCTTATTCTTATACTACTTGGTGTTTTTGCTTTACTATCCACGCTCACATCGCTCACACTTCTTGGTATCCTTCTTGGTGCCCATATCTACAAACTGATAACTTCGTTTGTGAAAATAATCCCCTTCACAGTGCAAGGACTTGTGATGTTTGTAATTGCGATAAGTTCGATTGCGAGTGTTTATGCTTGGAAAATAATCGGTTACGTGGATATAGTAAAGTTATTTAGAGCAGAGGAGACTGATTTTGTGGTTGATATTTCGACAATTGGAGATCATTTTTCCTTTTTCTCTACACATCCACTCGCGATGTTTTTGGTCCATTTTCAATTCGGCAACTATGCCACGGCCCACTTGTACCTAGGTCTCCTCTTTGCTATAAGTATCGGTCTTCTCGTCTTATGGTGGATGATCTCCCCAACATACTACCCTCTTTGGAAAAAATTCCAAGATGGCAAACCAACCCAGGAACGCGGCAGTAAACTATCTAGTACACATTTATATAATCTTAAATTTACGGGCTCACAATCGATGGTTATTCTAAAAAAAGAGTTCGTCATATTCAGTAGAAATCTACGCGGATTGTTATGGTTATTTTTCTTACTTCTTATTTGGATAACGCAAATTGTGGTGAGTGCATCTCTTAATAAAAACGTAATCCTCTACCAAACAGACTTAAGTCCAAAGATGATACAGTTACAGGTACTTCAATGTATGGTTGCCCTTTACTTTATCTGTTCTTTTACCCTTCGGTTTGTTTTTACATCTTTTAGTGTAGAAAAAAGAACTCGGTGGATACTGGGAAGTGCTCCACTTGGCTTCAAAAAACTATTTTTAGGAAAATACTATTTTTACAATGCGGCATTTCTTGCCCTCGGTGTCATAATGACCATCATCAGTTTGCGTGTACTTTCTATAACCCCCACACACGGACTATGGTTCCTGATTCTCTTTACAACAAGTGTCATCGGTGTGGTGACTATGGGCATGACACTCGGGGCTCTATTCCCCTCGTTTGATACCGATGATCCAGAAATTATCAGTACATCAATGTCTGGGTTACTTTTTACCGGGATATCACTCCTCTACGCAGCGCTTAGTTCATATACGCTGTACCTTATGCTAAGTAAAGGACTGATTTTCCTTCTTATCATTCATCTATGTGCGACAGTGTGTATTGTACTTATGCTACTCCATAGAGTATTTACAAAACGACTTATATACCATGCCGAGTAAAAGACCCCTGCATCAACTCAAAAGAATATTTTCGATCATTTATTCTCCTTACGGAATAGCGCTCCAGGTAAGCGCATGTCTTTTTACCTATGCATTGGTTGTTACGGATTTTGATTATCACTATTTACTGTGGATACAATCAGCGCCTCTGCGTAATTTCCTATTCGGCGGTGTCATCATCGGCGGCCTTCTCCCTATGTTTGTGTTACCCTCCATACTGCTCGTTAGTAGCCTCTATAAATACACTAAGGGTATCCTGCTAAGTAGTTCTCTTTTTCTTAGCGCATTTTTAGGTTGGCTTCTTTCTTCCTTTTATAAGGCATGGACTGGGAGGGTTCAACCACATGTTCATGAGGGCATTTTTGTTAACAATAGTCATGATTGGAACTTTGGATTTTTTGAACATGGTATCTTCTGGGGCTGGCCATCATCTCATACAACAGTTGCTTTTGCTATGACAACCAGTCTTATAATCATGTATCCTAAAAATAAGACAGTTGCTACAATCGCTGTCTTGTATGCCTTTTATGTAGGAATTGGTGTAACCACTCGAATTCATTGGTTTTCTGAATTTGTTGCAGGATCAATCCTAGGAACCCTTATCGGATACGCCGTTGGTATAACCATACTTACTCAAAAAAAGAAACTGCTATGAAAAAAATATCTTCAACACTACTACTCCTCACCTTCTTCATATCCCTACCAACGGTTGCCGCAGGATCACCAAACGGCCCATCAAAAGGAACAGCAGTTCTTACGACATACGAAAATGGTACGCGGGGAAATGTCCGAATCACTTGGCAAGATAACTCTAGTGACGAAACTTATTTTTCATTACGCCGCAAACAAACTGGTAAACAATTAGAATTTTTAGGAACGACAACTGCAAACACTTTGCGATATGATGACACTACCCTTGGAACTGGTACATATCTCTATGGTATCAGGGGTTGTAATGCAAGTGGATGCTCTAACGAGATCTACACAAATACTATCTACTTTGCAACACAATTGAGTGATGAACCGGTGGCAACAACCACCCCGAACCCCTACTCATATGCAACACTTTTTCGCAATTTGCAACTAGGAGACACTGGGGAGGATGTTGTCACACTACAAAAATTCCTAGTGAGTAAATCTCTACTTAAAAAAGATTCTGTTACGGGAATTTTTGGACCAAAAACAAAAGCGGCGGTTAAAGTTTTTCAAATGGAGTATAAAGATGAACTCTTGCAACCTTATGGATACTCTCAAGGAACGGGATCAATTGGTCCTCTAACCCGAAAAAAAATTAACTCTCTACTTGAAGAGGTGGCGATTCGTAGAGTATCACAGCCATAGTTCATATGAAAATTCTACGTACATATTTATACCCCATTGGTCTTATTATAGTACTACTTGGCACCTACATATATTTTCAGAATGCACACCAAGCATATAATAGTATCTCTTCTTTTGAAGATTGTGTTGCTCGCGGTTATCCTGTTTCCACTACCTACCCGGAGGTGTGCTCTATGCCTGGGAAAAAATTTATACACCCAAATCAAAATCAACTAGTCGCGGCTTCAAACACTATGCAAACAGTTACTGGGTCAGCAAAATCTCCTTTTGGCGGTGTCTCGTTTGTCTTAGAAGGAGAGAAAGTTACTTTACAAGACACACACAATGACCCCCAATCCTACGCCTCTACCAGTCTCGTATTTCATGGACCAAGGGCTGACAGTGATTTAAATAATGACGGCACGCAAGATGCGGCTTTTATAACAGTTGCTGATACTGATGGAAGTGGCACTTTTTATTACTTGGTTGTTGCGTTTAAGCAAAAGGATGGGTACATTGGTTCAAATGGAATATTTTTGGGTGATCGGATAGAACCAATTTCAATACATATTGATAGTAAGAGAATAATTTTAGTTACGTATAAAGATCGAGACATAACCGATCCAATGACTGAGAAGCCTCACGTGGAAGTTACAAAGCAATTTGTGGTTAATAATTTAATACTACGAAACAAATAACTTGGGAGGGCTAGTTTTCAACTTTTACGAAAACTGGTTTAATCATTTCCTTGTAGCGCTGTTTGTTGAAACTGATACTAGAGAGAGTGCTGGAACCTATTTTTTTAATCACTAATTTTTGTGGAGTATTGTATTCTGTGTCTCCTAAACTCGTAAGTGTGATAATAAGAATGTTTCCTCCACCAAAACTCCAAGTCCCCTTCTCTACAACAGCCTTAGTAGCATCTTCAAGTTCAGTCAGTGAAGTAATAGAGGATGGGATACCTTCTTCTCCATTTTCTTGTTGTGGTGTCTCTTGAGAAGTTGTTTCAGGTGTGGTTGTTGTGGTGGTTAACGAACTGGTGGCATCTTCTACAACTATTGTAGTGGAAGATGCCTGCTCTGTAGCAGGCTGCCCCAGGGGCTGACCAGAAGCGTCGAGGAAGACGATACTCGATCGTTCTACCGGCTTTTTGTCTTCCGGAATTGTAACATCATCAATAACTTCTACTTCTTGAGAATTAGGATCTTCGTTCTTTAGTTCATCGGTGACCGATGGGTTAACTGAGGAGAGGAGTTCGATTGTCTGGTCTTCTCGAAGCATAATTACATACTTGTCTTTGCACCCTGTTTTTTTATTACAGGAATAAATACCTGCGACACTTTCAACAGTTGGGTTATTAAGTGTTGTTTGTTCTGGTTCTCCCAAAAATGCGCCTCGAATAAAATCACCCCCGGAGCGCACAACATAGAAACCAGAAAAAAGAATAATGAGTGCTGTGAGACCAACGACAAGGTACTTGTACATATAGTTTGTAGTGTAACACTCACTTTATTATTTTTATTGTGTATAGAAAAAAATAGTGAAATATGCTAAACTAGCGTGTAAACATAGGCCTAATCGTAGGCCAGTTTCTTATTATGGCAGTAGAAAAACAAATTCCACAAGGTGGCGAAGCAGTGCTACGTTTTGAAGACGTGACTTTTAACTATGGCGAAAACAAGCCCGTATTATTTGAAACAAATTTTGTGGTCCGCAAGGGTACAAAACTAACACTCATGGGCCAAAATGGTGCTGGTAAATCAACACTGTTCTCCCTTATTACTGGAGAAAAAAAGGCTGAGGAGGGGCGCGTCATTATTGGTCAGGGCTTAAAGATTGCTCTTGCAAAACAATTTATTCCACATAAAGAGTGGGGTATGACTGTTCGTGAATTCTTAGAAAAAGGATTTACTGAAAAAGTGTATGATATAGACAAACGTGCAATCCCTGTTTTTGAAATAGTTGCTCTTAACGTGCCTCTTACTGCAACAATAAAAGATCTCTCTGGCGGACAAAAAGGTCGATTACTTATCGCACAAGCACTGATTCAAAAACCAGATATCTTGCTCTTGGATGAGCCAACGAACAATCTCGATAAAGCAGGAATACAACTACTAACTGATTTTATGAAATCATACGATGGTACCGTTGTGGTGATTTCCCATGATGCCGACTTCTTGAACTCATTTACTCACGGAGTTCTGTATATTAATACTCAAACGTATCAGGTCGAACAATATGTTGGCAACTACTTTAAGGTGGTTGAAGATATAAAACGACAAGTAGAAAAAGCTGAGCGAGCAAATGCTCAACTAGAAAAAACTATTCAGGACAATAAAGACAAAGTTAACTTCTTCGCACTTAAGGGAGGAAAGATGCGTAAACTTGCAGCAAAACTACGTGATGAAATTGAAGACATGGAAGAAAATAAAGTCGATGTACGTAAAGAGGACAGAACGATTCGTCCGTTTACTATCCCCTGCCAAGAAGAACTGGGGAGTGTTCTTGTTGCGTTTGAAAGTGTGGAAGTCCTTCATGATGGAAAGCCTGTGCGTCGAAAAGTTTCTATCGAACTCCGCAAAGGAGACAAGCTACACATTATCGGCCCAAATGGTATCGGAAAGACAACGCTACTAGAAAAAATTGCTCATCAAAAAGAAAAAGGTGTTACGATTAAAGACGGGGTGCGTATAGGCTACTATAGACAAGATTTTTCGACTCTTGATTTTGAAAAAAGTGCCTACCAAGAATTAGCAAAAGTCCTCAAAAAATTAGATGATCAGTTTTTGAGAAAAGTTGCAGCAAGTATGCTCTTGGGTGGACAACAACTTGCTTCTAAGATAGGCCTCTTATCTGAAGGTCAAAAAGGATTACTGATGTTTGCATACTTACGACTACAACAACCTGGACTACTCATCCTTGATGAACCCACGAATCACATAAACTTCAGACACATCCCTGTCATACGCGATGCAATTCATCAATTTGAAGGACCGGTGATTGTAGTTTCTCACGTTGAGGAATTCACAAAGGAACTTGGTATTACACAGACACTAGATCTCGGAAAACTATAAATACCCTTACTATAGAAGGCTATTTTAGTATATATCTATAAACATGGACTTTTCTCTACTTTTGTGGTACAATGGTACTTATAAGCACCTCGCAGTTCTACTTTGTGTAAAACCAACGTGTAATGTGCGCTATAGGCTTATTGTTAACAATTAGTTTCTAAACACAATGAATTCAAAACTTTACGTAGGTGGAATACCTTACTCTTCTACTACAGATGATCTCAAGGCGCATTTTGGTGCTGCTGGAAAGGTTGTTTCTGTACAAATTATTATCGACAAAATGACAAACCGATCAAAAGGATTTGGTTTCGTTGAAATGTCATCAGAAGAGGAGGCACAAAAGGCAATTAGTATGTTCCATGACCAGGATTTCCAAGGTCGTCGTCTTACTGTTAATATTGCTCGTCCACTTGCACCTCGTGAGGATCGCCCACGTCGTGCGTTCTAAAGAACTCATACTTCTCTAGATATTTGGGAAATACAATCCTATGAGAAAATCCCCGTTCTGCGGGGATTTTCTCATGATTAACTCTTTATGGCAGTGAGAAAATACTCTTGGTTTCCGGCCTTCCCAGGGAGAGTAGTTTTATATATTTTTTGTGAATGAAGACCAAGACGTTCTGATTCATTGGTATAAAAAGTAAGAATATCTTTCACCTCTTTTTCATTCTTTACTACACCCTTTTTTGTATTACCTTTTCCAACCTCAAACTGTGGTTTAACAAGTATGCAATAAAGTGCCCCTTTATTTCCAAGCGAAACAATGGTCGGTAAAATACTAGAGAGAGAAATGAACGACACGTCGACAACCACAATATCGTATAGGGAATTATTCTTGAATGATCGTATATCTGTATTTTCAAATATATGAACTTTTGGATCGTTGCGTAATTTTGGATGTAATTGCATGGTGCCAACGTCGACAGCATCCACACGTGACACACCGTGGCGTATCAAACACTCTGTAAATCCGCCAGTAGACGAACCAACATCAATAGCAATTTTTCCTTCTAGAGAGTTCTTAATCCTTTCTTCATCTCCCCATAGATCAAGCAGTAACCCTTCTAGTTTTTCCCCTGCTCTAGAGACAACGTCAACCGCAGCAGTTAGTGCAATATCTTCACCGCTTGTTATTTCTTTAGAATTTTTTGTACATACAGTACCATTAACAACAACCAGTCCGCGCTTGATCACATCTTGCGCATGAGAACGACTGCGCACTAGCCCTTGATTGTAAAGATATTGATCTAATCTCACACCTGGTAACGTTTAAACTGTAACCCACCCACGCTTAAGGAGCGCATTTTTAGCGGCTTCAGTTTCGGCTTCTTGTTTACTTTTTCCAGAACCAAGGCCAGCACACTCTTCTCCAAAATAAACGCCTACTTCAAATAACTTGTCGTGATCTGGACCCTCTTCACGAATAACTTTATACACTGGGGTTATAGAGAGTAATTCTTGGGCTTTTTCTTGAACCATACTTTTAGCATCTTTGTGCCCACCTTTTTTGATAATCTCTTCGGTCTTTATAAGTAAAGTTTGGGTAACGAATTCTTCCACCTTATCATACCCAAGATCCAAGTAAATAGCACCTATACAAGCCTCGTAGGCATCTGCAAGGATTGATGATCTTGCCCGGCTTAAATCTTTTGCCTCGCCTTTTGAAAGCCTTAATAGATCATTAAACTGTAACTCTTTTGCAACATTACCCAAAGTCACGGCGTTCACGAGTGCAGATCGGTATGCTGTTAGGTCTCCTTCATTATGATGAGGGTAGCGATTAAATAAATATCTAGTAACAATGAGTTCAAGCACGGCGTCTCCTAAAAATTCTAACCGTTCATTATGCTCTAAACCACTTCGCGGATTCTCATTAATGTAACTACGGTGAACGAACGCCTGTTCTAGTAAGGCAGTTGACGTCATGTGTAACTTGTTATTTGAAAGAAAGTCTTGCAATGTCATACGGTATATTAGTTAAATTATCTTTAGTATTAGATTCTAAGATTTTTGTCTGTCTTTTACTTTAGTAACAGCCTGGGTAATGAGTGGCCGAATATCATCATACATGCGGAGCGTATTGATACTACCCTCCTCAAACCAGCGGACGTCATCAAGCCCGCCTTTGTTTTCCTTACGCTCTAGTGTGAGAGGTTTATACTCAGCTGATGCAAGAAAGTAACTAACATGTTTTACAACCTTTCCTTGCTCTGGTTTGTTGGCAATGTATTCATTTTCGCCAATTTTTTCATCAATTGTTACAGGGATACCTATTTCTTCTTCTATTTTCTTTGCTGCGCTTGTCTTTTCATCTAAACCATTTTCAAGACGCCCCTTGGGTAATGTCCAGTAACCGAAGACATCGTGAACGAGAGCAACAACTACTTCTGAGTTATCTGAGGAGCAGACAACTGCGCCTGCCAGTAACTCTCGCTTCCCATTCTCTAAATAATCCTTTTTTGTTTTTGTGGTCTGTGCTTTCTCTGGCTCACCCATCTCTTTGTAGATAGCACCAAGTACACCATTTACAAATTTGCCCGATGTTTCCCCACCAAAGGTTTTAGCAAGTTCGATTGCTTCGTCTATGGCAACTTTTGGAGGAACTTGCCCCCTGTCACCAAAGAGCAGTTCTGAGAGTCCGATACGCAAAACATTTCGATCTACAATACTTATCTTTTCGAGTGGCCAGTCGGGCGCAGCACGAACAATAATATCGTCGATTGTAATACGTCGAGACAAAACACTTGAGACAATACTCTTGGTAAAAGAAACATCTTTAATGCTCTCTTCTAGTTCATCACGATTTCTTGTGATGATAGTAGATACCACGGAATCAGTGGCAGACAACTCACCTTTCATATCCAACTCAAAAAGAGTCTGTAGTGCGAGTGTTCGTGCTATGTGACGTGTACTCATGGGATGTTGTTTTGAAAAGAACTTTTTACGATGTTTGATTTTAGATACAAAATCTTTTGGAAACCTGCTTTGATATAGTTATTATGACTTCTTGGTCTGTTTCTTTACCTTTACTGTAATAACTTTCTTGCCTTTATAATAACCGCAGGCATCACATGCACGGTGTCTAGTAATCATAGCATGACAATTTGTACATGCTACAAGGTTTGCTGCTTTAAGAGCGTGGTGACTTCTGCGATTAGCAGTGTGTGCACGCGTATGTCTCATTCGTACTACCATAATAGATACAGTATACACTATTTTTTGTTATTTGACAAGCCTTTTTGTGGGCATAAAATTACTCACAGAACAGACCTTATTACTCGGTCAGTTTATAAAATCTAAGGCGCTGGTTCTGTGGATGTTGCCACTGGTTCACCACCCCCTGGATCTGAAGAAGTTGCCTGATCTGGTCCAGGGGTTGTCTCAGGTACTACTGGTGTTTCTTCTGTAGAAGAACTATTTGTAGTCCCTCCGATATCCCCTGTTTGACCCGGCAAACCTTCTGTGGTGGTTGGATTTGTTGGAGGAGTAGAGGTTCCGGTAAATGGAACAGACTGTTGACCTGAGGCATTTATGATATTGTTAAGTGTCGATTTGTCGATACAGACATCGTCAAGACAAAGGACTTTCGCAACAATTCGACCATTTTCATCAATAGACCATGTTCCGTTGGCCGAAGCAAGGGACTTGATGTTGTTAATTGCGACACCATTGGCGTTAAGGTCAATATTTCCTGTAGTAAGAAGACCTGTGGTTGTTGCAGATTTACCAAACATATCAAGTTTCTGGTTACCGTTTTCAACTAACATAAGAATCTTGGTTCTTCCAGGCTCGTAATCTGATAATGCCTTACCAATAGCACGCCCCTCACCGGTTAATTTCATTGCGTATCCTGGGATAGTTGCGGAAACTGTGAGGTAATCACCTTGTTTAATCTCCCCATTTTCTGTGGTTACCTTTACAGGGACGCGTCCTGAGAATGCGACAGGAACACCATTTGTGGTTGAAGCACCGAGGAGTATACCGACTTTCGTTGACACAACACCAACGGCCTCATAACCATTAATAGCCTTTCGAACTGTACTCATGGTGTACGTATCTTCGGTAGAAGTTGCGTCACTCGCATTCCAAGGTGTTGTAGAGGTACTAAACGCAACCACGGTACCAGCATCTACTGCTTCGCTCGCTGGGAAGTTCTCTGCTAGATCTGCGTAGGAATCAATATCAATTCCAGTTGCTCGAATGCGACCAGAAACACGTAGTTTTTCACCGGCAAGCGCGACGCCAGTATTACCAATACCCACGACATCGGTAGTAGTATTCACAATAAATGTTGGGATATTTTTAGTTCCGACTCGAAGATTTCCCCAAACATCAAGCAATTCTGTTGCTGTAGTTGTACCGATTCCAACAAATCCAGATTCATTAACAATAAGAAGTTCTTGACCTGATGAGGAAGCGATACTAAGCGGATTTACACCAGACTTACCAACAATAGAAAGTGTTGATGACGCATCGTTTGTACCTATACCAACATTTCCATTGGCGAGAATAGTAAGAATTGGATCACTACTTGTCGAAACGACCGCGAGTGGATTAGATCCTGTTACAGACTGTACAAAGAATGTTGCGTTACCAGAAGAGGTTCCAACCGAGACACGGCTGTTGAGAATATCAGCAATGAGAAGATTAGTCCCTTCATTGACTACAGCGAGTGACCCATGTACGCTTGCATCTTGTCCAACGGTTAGTGATTGTGCTGCGGTAATGTTGCCTCCAGCAAATACGTTAGAAACGATTGCTAAGGCATTCGCAGATAGAGAACCTTTGAGATCAGCATTACCATTGGCGTGTAGAACGATGGCATCTTGTGTGCTTGTTGAAGTAATAATAAATGATGTGTTCTCGGTCAGATTTGTTGTGATATCTGAACCGGTTGCAGAAGATATGTTGTTTGTAGCAAGACGGTTTGTGAGTATTTTTGGTGCTATTAATTCAATGGTTGCGTTTAGCCTATCCGCAAATATTTGAGAAATATCAGTGCGAGATGCAATCTCCTCAACATGTTCCATTAAACTACTAAATATATATCCACTATATGCTTGGTCGTTGACAGATGGAGCAAAAGCAGTACTGGATGAATCTTCTAACGGTACGCTTTCTTGAGTTACCGGCGTTGATTCTGGTGTTGTAAGTGAATCATCTTGCCAAACACGAATATAGTCAATATCAAACCGGCGAGTAGCGTTCACTGTGTGGATTGTATAAAACTGAGGAGCAAGAGCAGCTGTTGGATTAGCGCCAGAAACTGTTCCACAATCTGTCCAGTTAATACCATTCGACGCATCGAAATCTATGAGGAAGCGCACCACTGTCGTACTTTCGACTTGGATACGAGCAGTAATGGCGCGGCCGAAGGTATATGTACCAGAACAACTTACCGTTCCAACGTTGGCCTGTCCACTACGAACAACCCCTTGCCATGTATAAGTACCACCATCTGCTGGGGCACTGTTATTTGTCCACAAATAAATACCATTAGCTGGCGCAGTGTCGTTTGCTGTAAATGTTGTCGTAGCGTCCATAAGACCAATAAAATAATCCTGTGTTGTAGAAAGAGTTCCACCTGTCTCAACTGGAATAAATTTCGTCTGAATAACTGGAAGGTTAGCCTTTAGAACAATTGTGTTTTGTGCTGTTCCTGTTGAGGTTGCTCTTCCCAAAGATACCAATGTTCCGATTGAGGTGGCGCTAGTTGTTTGGATGCGCGCCAAACCATTCACAGAACCAGAAATAGAATATGTACCATTCGCATTACTGGTCCTAAAGTTCCAAAGAGCATCATCTCCAACAAAAGAGTTAGTAGATGTAGACGTAGTTGTTGCTATTGGGCTCACTGTGTCCGAATTGAATTCTTGACCAATATATGAAAGATGGCTAATAAATGCACCTGCAGAGGCAATAGATTGTACTGCGGTCGCGTAATCTCGAAGTTCAAAAAGATTGTTACCGGAAGAATCCTTTATCTGGAATGTTGTAGTTGCATTATCGGTACCACTAAGGGTTATGAGTGGTGAAGTACTGCTAAAAATAAGGTTGGTTGTAATTCCTAAATTAGTACTTGTAGCATTCACGAAGTTCGATGAGGTAGCGAAGAGGTTAGATGAGGTGGAGTTGGTGGTAGAGGCGTTAACGGCAGCAAAGAGAGTACTGGTAGCATTCGTTGCAAAGAAGCGGGTAGCAGTAGCATTCACGAAGTTTAAAAAGAGCGCATATAGGTTAGATGAGGTAGCATTAGTACTAGAAGCATTAGTAGTGAAGAAGTTCGTAGTTGTACCGTTGGTTGCAAAGAGGCGTGTGGCTGTTGCGTTAGTGGTAGAAGAGTTGGTAGCAGCAAAGT
>CAZUPO010000011.1:0-17241 GCA_964621595.1 uncultured Candidatus Saccharibacteria bacterium | reverse complement strand
AGGATCAAACTCTTTTTATAGAGTGTGACAAAAGAAAAACAAAAAATGCACATGTGTGTAATGTTCTGTTCATCGCCGAAACAATAACTTGTTTCGTATGAACTATTCTGTTGACAAAGTGACTACCATAACAACGTGTTCCTAAAAAACACGAAGTACGGACCATTCTATCGAAAATCCCTAAAAAAGTCAACTATTATTTTCTAAACCCAAATCCCTCTCCACCACACTCCTGGAAAAGCGTACGATTAAAGAATCGCGTGCACTGCTTGAAAAGGCTTTAAATTACACATATCCACTCTTTTTTATCTGTAAAAAATCTGATACACTCGTATGAACTATGAAAGAAGAAAGTTCCATTCCAATTGTTGCGATAGATGGAACATCTTCTTCGGGAAAGGGAACAATCGCGAGTCTCCTCGCGAAACATCTTGGTTTCCACTACCTTAATTCAGGTGCCCTTTATCGACTCTCAGCACACCTGGCAATTACCAATAACATCGACATAAGCGACCACACTGAGGACAACTTGAATAAAGTTGTCTCTCTTATTAAAGAAGAGAGTGTTCATATTACTTTCATTGATAAACAAGTTATATATCGTGACGTAGATATATGGCCGATACTCGCTTCACAAGAAGCCGGCAACAATGCTGCAATGATCAGTTTCTACCCACCTCTTCGTTATGCTATTCGTGATTTCCAGCGAGGTCGAATACAATCTCCTGGTCTCGTTGCAGAGGGTCGTGATATGGGTACGGCTGTGTTTACTGATGCTCGAGCAAAAATTTATCTTGATGCATCTGTAGAAGCTCGCGCAACCAGACGACTGAAAGACGAAGAGAAACGTAACTCCGGAAAGACCTTTGAAATGCTTTGTGGAGAACTACGAAAACGAGATGAGACTGATAAGGGGCATACTGTGGGGGCGCTAAAACTCGCGGAAGACGCTTTTTTTATTGATACAAGCAGCATGACAATAGATGAGGTACTCGAAGAATGTCTAGATTGGTGCAACCAGAAAGGAATTCCAGCACTTGGTGCGCCAGAAAATTAAAAATAGGACTCCTACTACCCTATCTTTTTACAGAGAGGCTTTCCATCCTTATCAATTATCTCGAAAAAGACTTGGTAATTAGGAGATTCGCCAGCAAACATCTTGGGAAACAGAAAAGCGTCTGCGGCCATCATTTCTCCATATGGAATCTTGCCCTTTTCAAAAAATATTGGAGGACCCATTTCATCTCCTTCACATGGAATACCTGACCAACTCCGAAGAATATAAAAAGTTACATCCATATCTGCAATTTCACTTATATTTCCTCTCCAGAAAAAATAGACTCGTCCGCAAGGAATTAGATCCTCCTCCCGTGCCCGCACTCCTGATTCTTGTTCCAACTCTCGCACCGCGGTGCCTAACAATGTGCTATCACTTTCTTCCTCTTTACCGCCGTACCCATTCCACGTTCCTAAACTGAAAGTTATTTCCCCTCCATCATGATGAATAGCTTTCTTCTTACGGGCAAGGCAGATTTTTCCTTCGGAGTCTTCTAGAAATACTACTGTAGCCTTCGTTGTTTTTTGCATATTTATTTTCTTCTACAGAGGTGTAAAGAAAGTGTGATAAGAAAAGCAAATAACACGACCGACATAAACGGAAACGTGATGAATCCGTACTCAACAAATGTTGGTTTCGCACAATCAATTGTACTTGCAATCGCTGGACATGGGATAAGTTCGGAGTAACCCATTTGTAAGTAGTGATGATATAGCGCAACTACCATACCAACGGTAGAGAGAACTAATGAGTACGAAAAAATGTTTGTATCATTTTTCTTCCACGCAAGTGCAAATAGAAAAACCTGGGAATATATAAATACTCTCTGGAACCAACACAGACCACACGGGAGAACGCCTAAATAATCAGAGTAGTACAGTGATACAAGTGTAGCGCCAAGTGTTGAAAGAAAACCAAGCGGGAGAAGGTATGGTGTAAGAGTCGAGAGAATTTTTGTTTCCTTTTTTGTACTCCACTCGTAAATAAGTGCGCCGAACCAAAGGACAACAATTACTCCCCCAAGAAGTGTTGCGAGTGATAGATAGTGGTTAAGAAATTGTACAATAACTAATTTTCCCTCAGTCATATGGATAGTATATAGTTTTTAGAGTGTGGTGCATAGTTGATGAAAAAAAGAGCACGGCGCCATAGGCGCCGCGCTCTTTTTATCTTTATATTGTACTTTTGTCTAAATTACTTCTTCTTGTTCCAGTACGTAAGAAGTGGACTTGCGACAAAGATAGAAGAATATGTCCCTACAATCATTCCCACAATAAGCGTCAGTGTAAACCATTTTGTCATCACAGGACCGTAGAAGAATAGGGCTAGAAGGGCCAAAATTACCGTTACGGAGGTATTTATCGATCGGGTGAAGGTTTGGCTCAAACTTGCCCCCACAACCTCGTCAAATGAACGTTTTTCCTTTCCGACCTTGAGGTTCTCTCGAATTCTATCGAATACAACGATCTTATCCGAAATAGATATACCAATGATAGTAAGTAGCGCGATGACAAAGAATGTGTCTATCTCAGCCCCATACTTTTTAGAGAGGAGCGTGTAGATACCTGTTGGAATAACGATATCGTGAATAAGTGTGACCATAGCGATAACACCATACTTCCATGATGACACCGGGTATGACACCTCGCGGAATGAAAATGCGATGAAGAGGAGAATCGCAAGCACCACAATCACGAGTGCAATGATCGCCTTCTTGGTCATCTCGGCTCCGATGGTTGGACCAACCGTGTTTACTTGTGTGAAAGTAAACGGTGTGTCCCCTTTTGGATTTGCAAGTAAATTGATCACTGGATTAATTGTCTCGTAGGCTTCCGCAGAGATAAATCGGTATGTTCCATTACCCGTATTGTAAAGGTCGATATTTTTCTCCTTGAACATTGCTGCTTCGAGAGAAGGTGATGTTCCTTGGTATGCAATATCTACGACTGATCCTCCAGTAAAATCGATACCCTTTTTAATACCGAGGGTAGCAACAAGAATAAGAGAGACTGCAACAAGAACTGCTGATACTGTTACAAAGAGTGCTTTATATTTGATGATGTACATAGTCTTTAGAATTACTGAATAATGATGCTTACGCTATTTACTACTGAAGCCAGAACTAAACAAGAACTTCATGAGAGAGCTTGTTGATTTATTGGCAATTGCTTGCATGAAAACCTTGGTAATAAGTTGCGCTGAGATAAGCGAGACAACCGCACCCAAGAAGAACGTGAAAGCAAACCCTTTCACAACTGACGTACCCATTGAGAAGAGAATGATAGAAACGATGATCGCTGCAATGTGTGAGTCACGGATAGAAGTCCATGCACGAGCAAACCCGGTCACTACTGCTTCAGGAAGAGATTTGCCATGGCGCACTTCTTCTTTCATACGCTCAAAAGTAAGTACGTTAGCATCCACCGCAAGCCCAACAGAAATAATGAATCCCGCAATACCAGCAGAGGTAAGTGTAACTGGCACATACTTAAAGAGCGCAAGCATGAGCGTACTATAGGCTACTAGTCCAAGCGATGCCATGAATCCTGGTAGTCTGTACCAGATGATCATGAAGATGGCTACGAGAATGAATCCAACGAGCGATGCCTTCACCCCGGCGTGCACCGCTTCATTTCCAAGTGTTGGCGGAACAATGCTTGTGCTTGAGAGTTTTACAGGAAGTGGAAGGGCTCCTGCGTTAAGTCGGTTTACAAGTGTGCGGGCATCTTCGATTGTAAATGTACCCGAGATCATTGCCTTTCCTCCTGTAATCTCTTCATTCACAACTGGCGCAGAGATTGGTGCTCCATCCAAGAAAATCGCAACCTGTTTACCAATATTTGCTTTTGTGATTTGCGCAAACAAACGAGACCCCTCTTCATTAAAGACGAGTTCAACTCGTGGCTTATTGGTCGTTTGATCAAATGCAAGAGCGGCACGTTCTAGATATTGTCCAGTAAGCGCAGTCTTTTCAAAATTATTTATCGAGAGCGAGGATGTACCTGATGTTGCTGCGTCTTTCTTTGGAACACGAAAATCAAGTACAGGAGTCTCACCAATCATCTTTGTTGCCGCTTGAATATCTGTCACACCAGGAAGTTCGACAATGAGTCTCCACTCTTTTGCAAGACTTGCATACTGTGTTGTTACTGTGGGTTCACGTACACCAAAGAGGTTCACCCGTCTCTCCACCACATCACGCAGTGACGAAACACTATCTGACACACTCACATCCTTAGGAATACTCCCTGTATCAATGGTGTAGGTAAGCGCTGACCCGCCCGCCAAATCAAGTCCAAGAACGAAATCCCTTCCCCCTTTTACTAAAAATACCCCAAGCGCACCGATAATGATAATCATCCACACCGCCTTAATTTTCTGCTTCATCTGGTTCATAAAAAGTCTTTCAATACCTATAAATCACCGTAGTATATCATTTAGTACCAGTTATATAAAGAAGGTCCTGATTTATAAGAATCTCGCAATAGTATCTAAAATTTCCTGTGCAGACATCTTATCTGCCTGTAGAGTAAGAGCGTTCTTATTTTTTCTTTTCTGGTAATCAGAGTACTCGATTAGTAAATCTTCTTTAGAGACTTTGTTCTCCGCAGAAATAGCCCTCAGTCTTTCGGCGTATTCATACTCAGTTTCTAAATTAATCTCAAAAACAGTTACTCCTTTTCTTTTTGTTATTTCAAAAAAGGAATCGATATTCTCTCGAGAATACGAACGTAAGTACACTAGTGGATATGGAGATTCGCACGCTTTTTCTACCATCCCTGTAAAAATAGAGTACATTGGGGAGAAATCTCTATCATTGCCAAAAAAAGAAAGTGCTTTTGAGATATCTAGAAACGATAGCAGGAAAAATTGTTTACTCTCTTTTAATTTTTTCACAATAGAGAGAGCGCCGGAGTACGGGTAACTACTGATTAAAAGTATTGATGATTTTTTCATTGCAAAAGAGTGTATTGTTTATAGTAATCTACGTTAGAGAGTATACAATGACATCTACAAATTATGATTGACTTGTGTTGGTCAATGATTGGCCAACAAGCCGAAAAATTGTGTTATTATGGTTTTAATAAGATAATATTTTTGTGAAAAATTACCAACTGAGTGGATGGCAAAACAAACTGATAAAAATCATACTTACCAATGATTTCTTTGTGTCTACTTTTTTCTTCTCTAATAAATTTTTAAAGGAACTATCTGTTTCTTTGATGACTTACGCCTTTTTAAAAAGTCAGTGGTGGAGTAGAGAAGACATGGAGAGTTTCCAGATGCAAAAGATTTGCAAATTACTTTCTTTAGCAAAAACAAACGTACCTTTCTGGCAAAATCGACTGAGGGATTTTATGTGGATAGAAAAAGGTAAGATAACCTTAGAATTATTTAATGAGATTCCAATACTACAACGAAACGACCTCCGCATGGTATCTGCTGATATCGATCACTACATCAACAAAGATTACAAAGAAGACGTTAAGAACAACCAAAATAACATTCATCGAGGGAAAACATCTGGCTCCACCTCTGAGCCCCTTGTATATTTTCAAAACAATGTTTATGAGATAAATAGCCTTGCTATTTTTAGAAGATTTTTAGTGACAATACATAAAAATAAAATACTGCCCCTCTTACAGGTTAGGCAACATGATCGTCGTGGCGTAGCTGATAAAAATATTTATAAATTTTTTGTTTTAAACTGTAACCAAATTAAATACAAAGTTGACCAATTAAACCTTTTCTCAAGTGGTTACCCTGGGGAATTTATTCTTTATAGTTTCGCCTCGTATATTCTTGAAATTACATCACTTGTTAAAAAAAATATTCTCAAGATAAAACCTTATGCGATTATCTCATCAGGTGAAGCGCTTACACACAAGCAAAAAGAAGATATAGGGGAATATCTTTCCGTCCCAATATTTAATTGCTACACAAGTTTAGAAATTGGCTGGATGGCAAATGATTGCGAATATCACAATCTTCATATAAACGAGGACTACGTTTATATACAAGTGGTTAATAATGACGGCAAGTGTCTCGGCTATGGAGAAAGGGGCAGAATAATAGTTACTGCTTTTAACAATACCGTCATGCCTTTTATACGATATGACAATGGTGATGTTGGCATTTTACATAATGAACCATGTACATGTGGCAGAACATCAAGATATCTAACATTAGAGGGGCGAGAGGCATTCGTTTTGCACTTACCTAATAACAGAAAAGTGCCATATATCGAGTTGATCCCTATTTTGCAAGAATATTCAACCGTATTTAAATATCATCAAGTTGTTCAAAACACACGCAATGATATCACTATTAATTTTGTTCCTGAGAGCAACCAAGAGGTCGCCGAGGCTGATTTGCTGGAAATTGCTAGACGTCTACGATTGCTCACCGATGACACAATGCACATATCATTCAACAAGGTGGATACAATAGAATCGACACCGACAGGAAAGCAAAGAGTTTTTAAATCATTTATTACTAATTAATATGCTTCCCTCTAACTTACGACTTCTGACATGGATATGGATTCACCGTATGCCAAACAAAATTATCACTCTGTGGCAAGTACGGCAATTAAGAAAACTTCTACGGTATACATATACCAATGTTCCTGTGTATAAAAAATTATGGCATAAAAAAAACATTACTAAACTTGCTTTTAGAGAAATTAGTGACCTAAGTAAACTTCCGATTATAGATAAAAAAAAATTTAGAAACATTCAATTTGAAGAGTACGTAAGCCCAACCCTGCATTCACAATGGATACATTGGGGTAAAACGTCTGGCACAAGTGGTGAGCCGTTTAGTTTTCTGAAACCCAATCTATTTGATCTGGAAAAGATAGTTTTTCTTCGATTTAAATTCCTATACTGGTTGGGCCACAGTCCTAGAAAAGTGTCGACCGAGATGATTTTCTTCTGGTTCCCAGCAGACCCAAAACTGGCACTTGAATCAACTGAAACAGACATGGGAATTCCGGTGGAGGAAGTACTGGCCAATTCGAACCATGTTCTTGAGTTAATCGAAGAAAAACAACCAGATGTAATCCAAGGGTTTCCCTCTATACTATTAGAATTGGCACGCAAAAAAAATAGCAGCGAAAAGTACGCAAATATACACGTAGATTACATTGTTTCTTATGGAGAAATTTTAACTGAAGATACTCGAGAATTCTTACGAAAATCTTTTAATTGTGAGGTATATAGTCGTTATGGTTTGGAAGAATTTTCTGTTGTTGGAACAGAATGTAAGTACCATAGTGGTTTTCATATTAACGTAGAAAACTTCATTGTCGAAATTGTTGATACTGACGGCAAGCCAGTGCCACTCGGGAAAGAGGGTCGAGTGATTATTACAGATCTCAGCAACTACGTCATGCCATTTATACGTTATGATACAGGGGATATGGGCCACTTTGTACCAGAGACCTGTCCGTGCGGATTGCAAGATTATAAACTAAAAATACAAGGGCGTGTAAGTGCTTTCATATCAATACTAGGTACTACAATCCATCATCTTCAGATTAGTATTATCATGGAGAATTTTGCCAGTTCGATACTACAATACCAGGTAGAAAAGACTGACACCAGTACATTACTTCTTCGAATTATACCCAACATAGGATATACACCAGCATCTGAAGAAATGATAGTTGCTGCGTTACGCAAAGTACTTCCACAAGGAGTCGTACTAGAAGTACATTTGGTCACCAGCCTCAAACGAGAGAGATCTGGAAAATGTAAAACATTACTGGATTCAACCGGGAACTAAATTTGAGTGAAATGATCTTTAAAAATCTTTTACGTCCCAACCATTTTTAATGAGCCAGGTTTTGAAATTGAGTGAGCGACGAGAAAGTTCAAGCACATTTTTCTTACTTGTAATTAAGAGATCCGACGCTGGGGAACTATCCATTTCATAGCGAGAAAATAATACTTTTTGTATAAGTGAATTTCGTGGCTCAGTTGCCACATCAAAACCCACTATAGGACTCAGAGACTTCTCGAGTTGCGCCTGAGAAACGTTCAGTAACAAGAGTAATGATGTGACATCCGAAAGTACGGCCGTGTAGTACAACGATGGTAACTGTTCTTTAGAAAATTCAACCACATACTTAAAAATACTCTCGGATGACGGTGCCGCTTCCGTAGAAACCCCCATCCCTTCCAAGTACCGTAATGCCGTTGCGTACGCTATCAACCCCTTCACATAACTATATGTCGTCATCCCTCGTGGCGTTGTTTGGGTCTGAAGAAATGTCGCTACATTCTCACTATCACTGCGTATCGCTGACTTACTTTTACTGAGTGCATTATTAATAGCATCTTCAGAATACTCTGGATACTCTGTAAATACTCCTTGTTGCTGGCTCGCACGAATAAATTTTTTAAAGTAAGCATCTTTTGCGTACTGATATGCGAGCACGCTATTGGAAATAAAACTTCCGTACTTACTAGTATTTAGAGTTTCGAGATAGGCTAGATAAACACAGAAAGCACCATCAGAATATCCTGAGTGATAGATATCATTTTTAAACAATCGCGCAAACTGTTCTGGGCACAAATCCTGTGCTTTATTTAGAAAAGACAGCTCTTCGTTTCTTTGTATAAAATTAGAGACTTCATAAATATCCCCACCATTATTAATATACTGTTCGATGAGTAAGAATGCGTACGTCTTAGTGTACCCATCGTTACGATAAAAATTGATATCAGAAAGAAGTTGCTGTTTGAAAAAAGTGGAATCATTATACAAAAAAGTTGCGTTTAAGATAGACTGATACTGGGAATTTCTATAATTTTTATATAAGAAAAAGCTAGTAGCCAGTAAAAGTAAACTAAGTGCACAAAAAAATATAACGACTTTTTGTTTATTTTTTTTAAGTCTAGACAATTTCATGATATAAACCATCCGTTCTTACTTGAAATCAGATTCTGTCCAACCATTTTTCATAAGCCACGACTTAAACTCTGGAACTTTTGCAGCCAAGAGCATGGCATTGTACTTCCCGTAAACATCGAGGTCGATTTTTGCTGGGTTCTCAGGAATAGCATGTGTTCTGGAATCAATTATTTTATAGATTATAGAATACTGATTAGGCTTTATCTTTTCGACATCGAAGGCAATTATCGGAGCAAGTGCAACCCGTACCTGGTCAGGAGGTGCTGCCGGATTCAAAACAAGTGTTGAGGCATCAAGAAGAGACGTAAACAACTGGAGTCCGCGTACATCATACTTTGTAGCTGCATAATTTTCTGAGAAAGAAAATATTTTGTCTGCCGCAACTGGAGTGTCTACTGTAACCCCCGCCGCTTGCAAATATCGAAGTGCTGCACCATATTGATTCATACCAACTAAGACATCACGATTGGTAACGTTAGGATTTCCACCATGCTCAAGTATGTAAGAAACGTCTTTTTCTCCAAGGGAGATCATCTCTGTTGCTTTTTGCGTGTTCCTTTCAACATTTTTTGTAAAAGACTGAGCACGATCATCTGGCATCTTTTTTGCCAACTCTTTTGCAAAGTAAACAAGTTTTGCATATTGATTTGCGGCGGTACCTATCGTTGCTATATCTGCATACTGTGTGGAAATTAAAACTTCCAAGTAGGCCAAATAAGCGTACATTGATTGCGTAAACGTTACTGTCTTATCTTTTTTGCTAATTTGTGCAAAAATATCTGGATAAATTTTCTCTGCCTCATTTAAGAAATCGAGTTCTTTGTGCGCCTTAACATAATCATATATTTCATAAATATTTCCTCCATTATCAAAAAATCGATGTGTAATAAAATACGCATACTCTTTGGTAAAGCGATCATTAGTACCATTTCGCAGATCCGTCAGAAAACGATCTTGCAACTGTGATGGGTCATTTTGAAAAGCGCTCAACGCATAAGCCTGACCACTTTGTTTTGTTTTCATCTGCTCAGCAGGAGTCAGCATGGTTGCAGTGTTGCTAGGCGAAGGCTTTCCCAAAAAGAAATACTTAGTTGCAAAAAAACTGCCTAGAAAAATAAGTACGAGCAGGGCCACAACATAGAACGCACTTTTTTTACTCGCACTCGTATTTACTTGTTTGGGTTCTGATTCCATAGGGTTTTATTTATCATTATGCACCCTTACACCACCCGCAATGTACGTATGAGTATCTTTGACTTCTAGATTATATACACGATCATACTGCGGACCATTAGTAATAGATATTATCTTTGATAATGTGCCATCCTCTAGCGTTAGAGTATCCCCGACCCTTAGAAACTTTGCTTGAGCAAAATCAGGAAACATGTCAGAGAAGGAGGTGTTCTTAAGGTATACCTGGTGATTAGCAGTTATGGTAAGAACTCCTTGTTCGTGAGTAATCACAAGTAGTGGAGATTCCTTTCCAACCTCTTCCCAGGTATGAGCAAATACTTGACTCACTGTATGCGCACTGGTTTCACCAGTAACTGTATCGAATGAATGCACAATATCCCCGGGCTTGATTACTTCTATGGAGATCGTTCCTTCTGGAGTAGCAACTGGGGTACCTGCGGGGAAGCAGCCGCCGGAACATCCTCCACAAGCACAACCGCCACATTCACATACCACTGGATCCCCTCCCACAGGCACATCCGCATACACTGTAGCCCCGAACAAAGAATCTTCCTTGGAAACAGTCATCTTTACGTACCTTGAATAACTAGTTACAACACCGAGGATTCCGGCAATAAATATGCCGAAGAAAAGAAAAAGTTTTTGTTTGAGGTTTTGTAGTCTAAACATAATCCAACTTATATGTAGAGTATACAAGGTTGGCATGAAAACTACCTACGGTACTATTCACATGTCATACCAACAACCTCATCTCATTTAGTTATGATGTTCACGAAAATCTCTACAGTAAGCTCTATTCTTTGTTATGCACCCTTACACCACCCGCAATGTACGTATGAGTATCTTCAACTTCTAAATTGTACACACGATCATACTGTGGACCTTCAGTAATAGATAAAATTCTTGACAGCGCACCATTCTCTAAAGTGAGGACGTCTCCGACTTTTAGAAACTGAGCTTGGGTGAAATCTGGAAAAGTATCAGAAAAAGTACTACCCTTTAGGTATATTTGATGGTTGGTCGTTACATTAAGAGCCCCTTGTTCGTGAGTAATAACCAGAAGAGGAGAACTGGATCCTACTTCTTCCCAAGTGTGGACAAATATTTGCTTTACGGCGCGATTACTTGTCTCTCCAGTAAACGGATTAAAAGACTGTACCATATCTCCGACTTTAATGGTTTCTATTGTAGTTATTCCTTCTTGAGTAGAAATTTGGGTTCCTGCGGGGAAGCAGCCGCCGGAACATCCTCCACAAGCACAACCGCCACATTCACATACCACTGGATCCCCTCCCACAGGCACATCCGCATACACTGTAGCCCCGAACAAAGAATCTTCCTTGGAAACAGTCATCTTTACGTACCTTGAATAACTAGTTACAACACCGAGGATTCCGGCAATAAATATGCCGAAGAAAAGAAAAAGTTTTTGTTTGAGGTTTTGTGGCATTACCATGAATAATAATATCACGGTATACATAAAACCATCACGCATATACACGCTAACTAATCTATGAAAACATGTGTGGCATCGGATTGAGATTGAAAGAATCTTTACCGCAACTGTGCGCAAAATCAAGCAGTCGACTGCTATCAAACGTTCCGTAACGCTCTAATAAATACAAAGGAAATGCTTTTGGTATATAGACTTGTGCCACCCAATACTGCAGTTCTTGTTGCATTTGGTTTTCTGGGAAATAAACAACTGGGTAATACTCTTCTCCTAATTGCTTTAATTGGGACACCACGCCGTCCAATCGATCAGCATCTTGATTGCTCATTTGTAAATCCTTTTGTTCAAGTTTTTCGTATGAAACTTTGTCTCCTTCTATAAACCAGGAGAATAGTTCTAGTTTTTCTTTTCCTCTCCAGTAATCAAAGCGGTCGAATTGTCCAAGATTAGAAATGAAAGGAACATACTCCTTGTTACTTTTGGTATATGGTCTATTAAATAGATTTGTTAATCCTATTACTTCTTCGAGTGCGTTTTTGATGGCGTGGTGATACGATACATCCGCGCTTCCACTTAGTAAAATGCCGATATTGTCACCATCTCCTTTGTCGTTAATGGCAACAACGTACACAGATGGTACGCCAAGTGAAGTAACGTTAAGAATGTAGACCGAGAGTCCTCGCATATCAAGGGTCTCTACAATATGTTTCAAGTCATCTGGCAACGTTGCTGTGTCGACCACCTCAGGCGGCGTCGCTGTAAGCCAGTGAACGAAAAAACCATCGCGATTAATTACTTCAAGAAGTGCTCGCACCGTTGCACCCTCTGGGGAAAAATACCCGGCGCAACCATTCGACGTTGGGCATATAAGTACAGGCTCTTTGTGGGTTGGTAGATGTCCCCACGATGTAACCTGTTTTGGAACATATGTCTTTTGCTCTGTAACGATATTTATCCCTCTCACCCAATCAATTTCTCGGGAATCGTCGCTAAAAAGATCAATTGCATGTTTCTTTTGTATAGGAAGAAACCGGTGAAAGAGTGGCGGATAATACACTGCCTCCCCACGCTCTAAGAAATACCGAGGGCTGCATCGTACCACCTCTTTTGTGGTATCAAGAAAACCAGAGATGACTCTTTCAAGTAATTCCCCAATAGCTTTAGAAAGTGCGGTGGTCGGGTCTTGATCCAACCCCCTAGCCTGCGCTGATATGTGATACCCATTTTTATGTGTGTGTTCTTTTTCTAATGTGTATATATAGTATCCAGGAATGATTGATTCCCGGATAGAAAAAGTGTCGAACAGTTCTCTCTTTGTTAAGTACTTAAGTAAAATCGAATACGCAGGGGGCGCAATGTCATTGTGAACAATATACAACTTATCAGCAAACCAAGAAAACGCAAGGACGCATTTAAGTAATAGTACTTGCAATCTGTCGATGAAACGAAGCGGAAGTCTCCAGGGTCCACTCTTTTGCATCTCATCAATGTCTGAAACGTATTCTTTGAGAGAATAGTATCCCGGGGTGGCGACTTTTTTACTAGGATGATTATTAAACATACATACTATAGACAACATGCTCTCGCGTGTGTGGTAAGGAAAGCATGTGTTCAAAGACCTTTTCTTCTACACCCCCTATTGGCACCATCTGGAGACCTCTTTCAACTCCGGCAAGTATGATGTTTTGGGCAACGTGACCAGCTTCCAGTAAGATAAAGCGATATCCTCTCGAGCCGTATTTTTGTACAGTTCTATCAAAAACACCTGTAAAGCAAAATACTGCCGTGCAATCAGCCAGCCATGGCAATTGCGGAGCAAATGATTCTCTTTCTTGTGTAGAAAATGTTTTTAAACATACCGTTTCAAGTACATGATCCTTAATACCATAATGGTAAATTCCTGGACTAAGAGACTCTACTTGCTTGAAAAGAATAATATAAATTTCAAGTGGGTATAGTTTACCAGCTGAAGGAACTGTTCTGTTCTCTTTTCTATAATGGAGGTCTTCTGGTATGATTGGAGTTTTTTGTAAACCATATCCACACTGCAAAAGATATGAAAGAGAATTAACTGTTAACGCGTTACTTATAATATCTTTCTGATTAGTCCGACGACGAACTAGTAATTTGTGCAATATAGACTCTTCGTGTGAATAATCATGAAGCCTTACAGCGGGAAGTAGTGAATATTTTTTATAACTAACATTTTTCCAAGAATCTGGCCAATCTTTCCTATCCTCCGGAACACGCACAAGTCCACCCTCTGATCTATCAGATGTCTTTGTATGAAAAAAAAGATGTAAAAAGAAATTAGACATTGTGCTATCAAGTATACGTTAAAAAAGAACGTGTAACAAAAGGTATGCGCTCGATGTATTTCCTTATATATTAAAGATGTTTTACTTGCTTTATCTTGATACTTGCTAGCAATACGAACTCTAACGATTCCTTGACTTATTTTATATAATATGATATAATGTTTTTAGCCCTGTTCTACAGGAAGTCCTTGTAGATACAGGATCCAACCATCGGTGATATAGAGGAGATTTGCCATGAAAACGACCAAGTGTTTGATCATCGCGGTACTCGCGATGATCACCTCCTGCGCGTTCGCGCAGGAGGTGAAAGAAATCCCGGGCTGGCCCAAGCCTGGGCCGGAAGTTCCGTCCGCCTGCGCGCAAATGTATGGCGCATGGCGCGGGGAGTGGCAGGTTGGTGGCGTGGGTGCTGCCAACCTGTGGATCCTCGAGGTACGAGCAGACTGCTCCACCACCTTCACCTACGGTACCCCCGGGTACCAGAAAACGGTCCCCAAGAAGGGTGACAAGTGGTTGAAGGAAGGGAAACTCGACTCGAGCGACGGGCAGTTGTCGTTCGTGTGCAGTCGGGAAAACGGAACCTGTCGCTTCAAGCGACGAGGGGATGGTATCTCGGCGGGATACAACAACCCCTTCGGGGGAAACAACTGGGCCGAATTCGCACGAAAGGAGTACTGATCCGACCGATCGGCACGAAGGGGGACGCGCTTGCGCGTCCCCCTGTTTCATTTCTTAGAGAATGAAGTGTCTGGGTCCTGCAACCTAAACCAGATGTTATACTCAAAAGGAAATATAGTACCTTCATGAAACTCGTTTTTCTTATAAAGAAAAAAATACCTCTCTGGTCAAAATCATACTGGGTGGCAGGAATTCTACTTATTGCTATTTTTGTAGTTCTAAACTTCTCATCACCAAATTACTATTTGGGTAACATTTTTTTCGGGAACGTGTCTAAACTTTATAATGTAGAATTTGCACAATTTTTTTATACAAAATCGGCCTACCCATTGTTTGGCCGAGCAACACAATATTCTCATTATCAACTTGCACGAACATACTTTATACAAGGTGATCTATTTTCTACATTAGAAGAAGCAGGCACGGAACTTGATCTTTATCCTGGTAGCATTTCGGCTCACTATCTACTTGGTCTTACATATGGATATCTCAATCTTGAACGTATGGGAATAGATCATTTCACAACCTTCCTGACCCTCAAACCATCATCCTGGGCAGCGAAGAATGACAAGGCGTGGTTACAGTTTAGAATTGGAGATATTGATGGAGCACTTGCAACACTAGAGCCGGCGAATGATTATAATCCTTGGACACAAAATACCTACGGTACAATGCTATTAAATAAAGGACGTCTCGTAGAAGCAAAAAAGGCTTTTCTTGCAGCAGAATACGCTGCCAATAACACAAGTCAAACTCAGTGGGGCAAAGCCTATCCTGGAAACGATCCGCGCATATACCCACTTGGTCTTGAAGCAATGAAAAAAATAATTAGCGAAAATATAGCACTAGTGAATAAAAAACTTGCTAAAAAATAACTGTGAATAGCAGAATTATTATCTGTTTTACGTGATACACTTTGTTGTATACGTTCATCATGAAACTACCTACGTACCGTCACCTTAAGAAGAGTGCGCAAACTACGTTGAGACAGTTTACTGTTCCGATGCTTGGTGTGTTTCTCTTCCTGTTTATCTTGTTTTCTATATTTTTCGTAACACGTGGAAGTGTCCCACATAGTTCCGAACTTCGCTTTACTGAAAAAACATCTTTCGGTGAAGGGTCTGTAATGCCGGCGAGTTGTGACAGTTATCCTCATTACACCAACGAATGCACTCCGCCTATCGGTTATATTGATTCTGTAGATTGTAATTATGTGCAAGGATGGGCATGTGACCCGAGTGATTACAATGCAGCCATTGATGTGCATGTTTACATTGACGGTCCTGCCGGTTCTGGTTCTTTTATTGGCGCTACAAATGCTGGAAGTTATCGCCCCGACCTTGGTGGACCATGTGGTGGTAACCCTTATCACGCATTTGCGTTTCAAATCCCTGATTATGTAAAAAATGGACAGAACAGATCATATTGGGTACACGGGATAGACATTGGAGGGACGAGTAACAATGTTCTCATAGGGAATAGTGGCTGGGCGGTTACTTGTTATCAACCAAACCCACCGACTGTCTCTGCATGGATAACACCTGGGACTATTAACTATGGCGGAAGTTTCACATCGATGGGATATTCTTGTGGTTATGCATCATACGCGAACGTGTATCAAAATGGTTCCCTTGTTTGGGGAGGAGCACCAACATCGTATACATGGCCACCAACCGGTCCTTACTATTCTAACCAAAACTGGACTTTTAACTGTGTATCCCAAGATGGTCGTGTTGCATCGCAAACTGTGTATCTAAATGTTCGTTCTGGTTCTATATCTGCCCCCAGTTGCAGTATCCCGGTCGGAGATAGTAGTTGTAATACAACCGTCTCTTGGACATCCTCAAGTCTTTCTTCTCCTTCATTTGTTAACCAAACAACTAATACCGTGGTATCAACTGCACCAAGTGGTAGTACAGGTATTACCCTTACCCCCACCCCAGTTACATTTGTGATTAAAGATGCCTCTGATAACTATACTTTTGACACACAAACTGTCTCCGCCTCCTGCGCTCCCGGCTCCACCTGGTCCCCTTCAGCTAACATGTGTGTACTTACTCCAACGGCAAGCATATCTGCGAATCCAGTTAACTCCAACTACGGATACACCTCGACACTTACCTGGAGTGGAACAAACGCGCAAAGTTGTACAGCCGGTGGGGCATGGAGTAACAGTGGAAACATCTCTGGTAGTGGGCTTACCGATCCTTTAACATCATCTCAGATCTTTACCTATCAATGCTTTAATTATGGAGTTAGTTCGCCTATTGCTTCTGCGTCAGTAAATGTGTGTCCTTCATCAAATCCTGTATGGTATAACAACACTTGTAATGCTTCTCCTCGTGTAGTTGAATTTGAGATCGAGGGACAATATACAGCGGATGGGAAGTTACACATCACGTGTGCAAACGCCGACTCATTTGTTGTAAAGAAAGATGGCGTTGATTTTAGAACCGTGAATGCCTCTAGTGGTACGGTAAACGTTGGCACAAATGGTAACTACTCTGTTGTGTGTATGATTGGAACATACCAGGGTGATTACTCAAGTAGCCAAAGTGTTATGTACTACCAAACCACCCCTCCACCACCAATTGTGACTCTACGAGCGTCACCTACCACCC
>CAZUPO010000010.1:0-18434 GCA_964621595.1 uncultured Candidatus Saccharibacteria bacterium | reverse complement strand
TCATGTTCTTAATATAGTCCGCGTGACCAGGAGCGTCGATGTGTGCGTAGTGACGTGTATCTGTCCAATACTCACTGTGTGAAAGGGAAATGGTAATACCACGAGCCTTTTCTTCAGGAGCCTTGTCAATTTCGTCAACCCCTTTAATCTTAATTGCTGTATCTTTAAGGTGAAGTACGTTAAGAATACCTGCTGTTAGAGTTGTTTTACCGTGGTCAACGTGGCCAATTGTACCTACGTTTACGTGTGGTTTTGATCGATCAAATGTTTCTGCCATATGTTTTTGTTGGGTCGTGCCATCTTTAATCACTAAGGACCAAAGAGGTATTGGACTAATGAATTATATAAATGAAACCTAATAAGTAACCCTACCTAGCCAAGCGAGTCAGAAATAGAGTGCTAAGTGAGTCTCGCAATCATAGCACATTTAACAAATATCCGCAAGTTGCTGGTAGGGGTTAGCGAAAAGAGGTTTACTTGTTGCCTGTTTGCACAAAAGTCTTTGTCGAAGGACCATTTTGCCTAATTTACTTAGTAAGAAATTGTGATCATGAAATCATCAAGAGGGATACTGGCGACATTTTTATTAAGATTTCCTTTCACTTTCACAACCCCCTGAAAAACAACCCTTCCGGAAAGATGAGTCTCCACTTCTCCTATATCTGCGTAGAGTTCGTATATTTTTGAGTCATTATTTGATAGAGGCTTGCTACCAAGAGAAAATTTTGGACCACCATTAATTATGGACCCGCTTAGCAGATCTGTAAGGGTAAAATTTGTTACTTTTGTAGTAAGAGTAGAGGATCCAATCATTGTAAATTCTAGGTTTTCTAGGGTTACCACATCTTCGGAACTAATGCTAATCGTAGCAAGTTTGCGGTGTTTGGTACTCGGCGTAAAAGAAGCATCAGGACTGTTAGGGACTGCTTTTGCTGTAGCGCTCTTAAGAGCAAGTCTTGCAAATCCACTTTCTCCACCAGCATTTTTTACAGAAACAAGAAAAGATCCTAGCGGAAGGGTTTCGGAACAATTATTACCGCAGGAAAGCGCGGCATAGGTAAACGACGTACTAGCATTTATTGTTTTTCCGTCTGTTGAAGTAAACATTCCCAGCGTATACGTTTTGCGATTTACTTCGGAGGTTAGCAGCACTGTATTAGACGCAGCACTGAAACCACTCCCCTGAATCACGAGAGGGGCTGTTAGGCGACCACCAAGAAGAAAGATTGTGTTATCTAGTCCGGAAATAGAAGGTGTTTTTTGACTAGTGTCGGTTTCCTTTATCAAACACCCCCCGACAAAATTACAACTAGCGCTTACTGTAGTGAAGCCAATCTTATAGCCAGAACCAATTGTAATATCGTTTGATTCTTGTGATCGAAAAATAGTGTAGCCTGACTTCGTTGAACTTCCCACGCTTGGATCTGATGGGATATACGACAAATATTTTGGTACCACCCTAGATTTTATTTCAACCATACCATCACATTCTCCTATGCCGTACGTACAAATGTCTTGCGCGGTAGATGTATAGAGTGTGGGGTAAGCGCCGGTTTCTTGGTAATACTTGTAGAGGGCGCTTAGTATGGCGTTCACATCTCTTTGTCGGATTTCTTGTCCAGATAAAACTTTGGCGGTTGATACTGTCTGACTCACTTGTGATCCAGAACTTGATACATTTGTGTTTTGCACGTTCGCATTACTTGATGTCTGAGTGGTAACAGTTCCGCAACTATCTTTTTTGATTGTCTCTCGAGTAAGAGGAAACACTTGCCCGGAACGAGAAAGCCCCTTGGCATTTTGGTAACTTTTTACTGCACTAAAAGTACCTGTGCCAAAATACCCATTTGGTTTTGCTTTTAAATACCCTTTTTCATATAAAAAGTTCTGGAGTGCAAGTACATCACCGTTTTCTGCTCCTCGTACTAAATTTTTTGATAAATCAGTACAAGAAAGCGCAGAGGCTTCGCTAAAAATACTAAATATTATCAACAAAAGAAGGGTTTTCTTCATATTTGAGAGTGTACCACGGGAGTCATCGCCAAAACCGTAACTAATCCACCTTTACAGTATTCAAAAGGCGATATACTTACCTGTGAGGGTACTTTACACATTAACTTGTAATCGTAAAGACTCTTCATACATATGAAATCATTGCACATGGTTGCCTTCATCCTTCTCGTTGTGGGAGGTCTTAACTGGGGGTTAACTGCTGTTGGTTTTAATCTCGTTAATACACTCGTTGGTTCATGGCCAATGGTTGAGAAAGTTGTATATCTTCTCGTAGGTCTTTCAGCAATTATTATACTCATCAACCACAAAAAAGACTGCAAAGAGTGTACTGTGTAACTAGTAACGTTTCAATACATTAAAAACAAAAACCACCCTCTTCGGGGTGGTTTTTGATTAACGAACATTACTTACGGAGGCGAGAAAAAAACGTTCGAATGTCTTCAAAAAGACCCCTCCCTTGTGTTTGTGTTAAAGTTTTATCTGCCGTATTTCCATCAAGACTCACATCTACTTTGGCGGGATCATCATCTAGTTCTATGTCGAAATGAAGTTTCTTATCAATCACCTTTACATGAGAAGTGTCTACGTGTACAGCGTCAGTTCCATCTTCAGGATTTCCACTAAATAGAATGTGGGGGAGAGGCGGCGCTTTGCGCTCTAGTTGTCTCTTCTGTTCATCTACCTGAGCCTTGAGATTTCCTACATCTTGTTTATATTTTTCAATAATACCTTTCTTTACCTCTTCATTACGACGTAGCAATATTTTGAAACTTTGTATAAGCGCTTCTCGCTCCTGACGATGCCTAATCTCTGCTTGAATTAATTTTTGAAGTACAGGCCCCCCTAATTGAGACTGAAGTCCACTAACTCTCTTTTGCGACGCCTCTAAATCAGACTCCAATTGTTTAGTTCTAATTAAAAAATCATCTGTAAGTCTACTTTTTTCTAAAAGAGATTTTATATTTTTTTCGGTCAGCTCCCTCTCGTGATCAATTTCTAAATCCTGTATAAGGGTATTAAGATCCTCAACGGATTTTCTTAATCCTCGAATAAGTTGCTCCTGGAACTCTGACTCTTTTCCAACAATTACTTCGACCTTCTTTGGATCAAATGTTTTCTTTCCCTCCTCTGGTGAAGCGGGTCCGTGCGGTACAATGGGATGTTCCATAATATTCCTAATTATACAGAACTCTTCGAGAATAATAAAACAGGCTCTTATCGAGCCTGTTTTATTATTCTTAGGTCTGGTTACACAGACTTGAGAAATTACTTCTTATTCTCTGCGATTTCCTTTGCAATATTCGCAGGAACTACGTCGTACTTACCGAATTCCATAGTGAATGTCGCACGACCTTCTGTCATAGAACGGAGTGAGTTTACGTATCCGAACATTTCAGAAAGTGGTACAAGGGCATTCACCACCTTGTCCATACCACGGTCACCCATGCCTTCAATTTGTCCACGCTTTGAAGAAATGTTTCCGGTAATATCACCATAGAACTTATCTGGGGTAACGATTTCCACCTTCATGATTGGTTCAAGGATCACAGGGCGAGCCTTTGCTACAGCGTCAGCGAGCGCCATACCTGCAGCAAGTTTAAAGGCGATTTCTGATGAGTCCACTTCGTGGAATGATCCATCATAGACTTCACATGATACATCTACCATCTTAAATCCAGCGAGAGTACCGCGATCCGTTGATTCACGAAGACCCTTTTCTACCGCAGGAACGAATTCTTGTGGAATAACTCCACCTTTGATTGAGTTGATGAATTCAAAGTTGTCGTATCGCTTGGTGTTCTTTGGAAGATCTTCCTTCGCAACAGAGTAATCAATTGGGCGAATCTTAAGACGAACGTGACCATACTGTCCACGACCACCGGATTGCTTGATGTACTTACCTTCACCTTCAGCGGAACCTTGGATGGTTTCCTTATACGCCACTTGTGGCTTGCCAGTGTTTGCTTCCACACCAAACTCACGCTTCATACGATCAACAATAATGTCTAGGTGAAGTTCACCCATACCTGAGATGATGGTTTCGAGTGTTTCTGGATCAGATGACACGCGGAATGTCGGGTCTTCGATAGAAAGGCGAGAAAGTGCCATACCCATCTTTTCTTGGTCTGCCTTTGTCTTTGGCTCAACACGCATAGAGATAACTGGTTCTGGAACAACAATCTTTTCAAGAACAATTGGCTTCTCTTCAGTACACATGGTATCTGATGTCACAGTATCCTTAAGACCTACTGCAGCTGCGATTTCTCCAGCATACACAACCTTCACTTCTTCACGCTCGTTTGCGTGCATACGGAGGATACGAGATACACGTTCCTTCTTGTCTTTTGTTGAGTTATAAATATAACTTCCAGCTTCGAGGGTTCCAGAGTACACACGGAAGAAGGTGAGTTGTCCTACGAATGGATCAGCTTGGAGTTTGAATGCAAGCGCTGCAAGTGGAGCAGTGTCAGAGACCTCACTTTCGATTGTTTCACCTGTATTTGGATCAAGTCCCTTTGGTCTAGGAATATCAAGTGGAGAAGGGAGGTAATCAATAACCGCATCAAGTACAAGTTGTACACCACGGTTCTTAAGTGATGAACCACAAAATACTGGGAAGAGGTCATTAGCAATAGTTGCTTTACGTACAGTTGCTTTCAATTCTTCTACAGAAAATTCTTTTCCTTCGAGGTATGCGGTCATCATGTTCTCGTCGGTTTCGACAATCTTCTCAATCATTTCTGCTCGACGCTTCTTTGCTTCATCAAGGAGATTTGCTGGAATTTCCTGGAATGAAACATCCTTACCCTTGTCTCCGGTGAACTTTACTTCCTTCATGGTAAGAAGGTCGATGATACCGTCGAAATTTTCTTCCTCGCCGATTGGCATCTGCATGCGCACAGCCTTCTTTGAAAGACGGTCGAGGATAGAGTTGAACGACTTATCGAAGTTCGCACCCATACGGTCGAGTTTGTTGATATAACAAATACGAGGAACGTTTCCTTCTGTTGCGTAACGCCAGTTAGTTTCTGATTGTGGTTCTACTCCAGCCACACCGTCAAACACCACAACCGCACCGTCGAGCACGCGGAGAGAACGCTTTACTTCAATCGTGAAGTCAATGTGCCCTGGGGTGTCGATAATGTTGAAACGACATTTCTTAGAAACATCATTTGCTGGTTGGTATGTTGGGTTCCAAAACGCAGTAGTAGCAGCAGAGGTAATGGTAATACCTCGTTCACGTTCCTGTTCCATCCAGTCCATCACAGTGTCTCCTTCGTGCACTTCACCTATTTTGTGAGATACACCGGTATAGAAGAGAATGCGTTCGGTTGTTGTTGTCTTTCCCGCGTCGATGTGAGCGATAACTCCGAAGTTACGGGTTTTATTGAGTGGGTAATCACGAGCCATAAATATTGTTGTTAGTAATTTAGTTAATGATTGATAGTTTTTATTCCAGGTTTTTAAGTGTACACCAGATTCTTTTCCTTTGTTGTGGAAACAGGTGACTGCTTTTCAAAAATACTTGGTGAAGTGTGCACATTCTAACTTTTCAAAAAATTGCTTTAGATGCAAGGCAGAATAATTTTTCGCGACCAAGGTGTACAAGAAGTACATTGCGGGAGTGAAAAATTATTCTAACGTGGCAGATGAAGTAATTTTTTTTGAAAATACTACCAGGCGAAGTGAGCAAACGCCTTATTCGCTTCCGCCATTCTGTGTGTATCTTCTTTCTTCTTAACCGCGGTTCCTTCGTTGTTTGCAGCGGCGATAAGTTCTTCTGCTAATTTAAAGCGCATTGCTTTACCTTTCTTACTGTTTGACGCTTCAAGGATCCAACGAAGCGCAAGCATGAAGCGACGTTCTTCACGTACTTCACGAGGCACTTGGTAGTTTGCTCCACCGATACGACGTGAGCGAACTTCAGTTACAGGACCAGCGTTTCGAAGGGCTGCTTCAAATGTTTCGAGTGGATCTTCCACCTTTAACTTTTCTTTAATAATATCAAATGCTCCGTACACAATGTCTTGTGCAACGGACTTCTTGCCTCCGATCATCACATAGTTGATGAACTTAGCAACTTTAAGTGAATTGTACTTCCCGTCTGGGGTTACAATGTTACGATTTTTTACTTTTCTTCGCATGTTGTAGATAGTGACTAGTCACTAGGGGCTAGGGTTTAGTGTACAAAATGTGCCACGCACATTTTGTACTAGTCCCTATTCCCTATGCACTAATCTCTGTATAGTTTATTTTGCGTTCTTTCCCGGAAAGCTACGGTACTCCGCAAAATGTTTAATAATGGATGGCTTTCAATACTCTAAACGAGTGGTTACTATACTACAACAAAAATAGGATAATAGCAATTACCTAAACTCCCCCACAACTAGCGCGTGGTCGCTTTCTACTTCGTGTTCGACTGCACCTTGTGGCAGAGTACTATAATCCTTAAGCGTTTCATTATACACCTTCGCCTCAACAAGGCGCTCGAGCATCCCCCCAGTTACAAGAAGTGTGTCAAATGTAAGTCGCATACCACGGTGAATGTGTGTCGTCTTATCCCCCGCATACGTTGCTAGTATGTCATGTAAGCGAAAATTTTCATCAGCACGAGAGGACTTAATAATATTGAATGCGCCACTTGCATGGTTATCATTAAAATCCCCAAGAAGTACGAGTTCTACTCCTTTCTTTTTTTGTTCAACAGCATATGCTCGTAGCGCTCGTAACTCCATCATCTTATACACCATTGCTCTAAATGATGCGTCTGTTTCCAAAGCAAGATCGTGTTCGGTGTCTTCTCCTTCAAGATAGAGGGGTAGCAAACTTTTAAGATGAAATGTAACCACCTGTGTTGTCCTTCCGTCATCTTCTTTGTAAGTTACAACAAGGACATCGCGTCTCTGGGCAATCGGCGCAAGGCCTTCAGTATCGCCTTTTGTTTGAATATTTGGAATACGTAACTCTCCAAAAGAAACACTCTCGCAATGCACTTTGCTTGCTAATTCTTTTTTATAGAGTACCGCCATACGAATGCCTCGAGAGTTTGGTTTTGCGAAAAATACTTCATAGGAAAGTGCTTCGGCAATCTTCTGTAACCCCAACTCTCCACCAATTTCTTGAAAACAAATGATATCGATATCAAGCGGTCGCAGTTGGTCGATAAAATAAGTAACGCGTGTAGTAAAAAAACTTTCACTCACCACTTCATCCATATCTGGAGAAATTTTTGTGCCTGGATCATACAGGTTACGAACATTGTAGGTTGCTATTTTCATGCGTATCATTGTAACACAAAGAAAAAAGAACCCTTTCTTGAGGATCCTTTTTCTTTCTTGCTATTTCTTCGGTGCCGCTCCTGCCTTTGGTCGCTTTGCTCCGTAGAGTGAGCGCCCTTGGAATCTCTTATCTACCGGTGTTGCATCAAGTCGTCCGCGAACGATGTGGTAACGCACACCCGCCAAGTCCTTAACACGGCCACCACGGATTATTACCACGGAGTGTTCCTGAAGTTTATGACCAATACCCGGAATATACGCTGTAACTTCCATGCCGTTGGTGAGGCGAACACGAGCAATCTTACGAAGCGCTGAGTTTGGCTTCTTTGGAGTTGTTGTTGTTACTTTTACACAAACACCACGCTTGAAAGGAGAATCGTAGAAATTAGGACGATTCTGAATAGTATTAAAACCACGAGTCATGGCGATAGAACGTGACTTTCGAATCACTTTCTTGCGTGAGCGCTTTACGAGTTGGTTAATTGTTGGCATACGTAAGAGGAAATACTACCAGATATTGCCCATTTTTGCAAGTATCTCGCGAGAATACCTGACTATTTTTTCTTTACGGCGATAACGGTATTGTTTCTAAGGTCATAAATAATAGCAACTGACGGATACATAAGAATATAATCCCCCTCTTTCACGCCAGAGGAACGGTAGAAATCGCTCTGTTTTTGGAGAATATCCGCATCTTCGACACGAACGATGGCGTCAGGACTCTCATTTTGTGGAAGAGTAACTAACTTGGAGACACGTGTAATAATTTCTGACTGGGAGACGACCACATTGTTTCTAAGAACCGGTTTCATAATATTGTAGAGTCCCCACAAGATTGAAACACCAACAACAATAACTAGAATGAAATAGAATCCGACATGGAGCAACTTCGATAAAAGGAAAGACTTCAACCGCCTTTTAATAATTTTTTTTATTGCGGAAATTAGATTTTTGAAAAATGGTGATGTTTTTAAATTAACTACCACGGTATTATAGCGTACACAATTTAACTAATAAGAACACTCACGAACCCAAGTATGTGCGGCATGAATGCGCCGTATATAAATGACGCAACAAAAATAGCACCTATCATATACAGCGGGTTGTGACTTATATCATTCCTTATATAGAGACGTGGGAATAACCCTTGCAATATTGCCATCCCATCAAAAGGCGGGATCGGAATAAGATTAAAGAAAGCCAGAGAAAGATTAACGCTTATAACCATAAAGAGTCCTTCCCCTATCGCTTGAGAAAGTACTCCTGTTGATACACCGAACTTAAACACCACACCAGCGCAAAATGCTATGAAAAGATTGGTCAGGACACCGGCAGAAGCCACAAATACTTCCCCGAAACGAGATTGGATATTGTGCGGATTATACGGTACAGGTTTTGCCCAACCGAAGAATGTTCCGGCTGTAAGAAATGCGATTGAAGGTATAATAATAGAACCGAGAAGATCTATGTGCGGGAGCGGATTAAGCGTAAGACGCCCAGCACGGTTAGCCGTCTCATCACCTTGCACATACGCAGCAAAACCATGCGCAATTTCATGCAAAATAATTGAGTAGATGATGATGAGGAACAAAAAACCTCCCTCTAAGATACTCGCGCTTTCCATAGAAACCATAATACCACACCCTGGATCTAGTTTGTGTACTCAATAAACAGTCTTTGTTTTCGCTACTAATCGTACAGATGAGGGTTGCAAAATGACGACAAAGATGATATAATTATCGGACTTAATTATATTGTCACAGGCCCTGTGCACAAAAAACTAAGATTTTACTATACTTTTATGGCAAACATCTGTCCACTCTGCTCCAAAGGATCAAAAGTAGTTGGGAAATACTCTAACCGTGTTCGTGCTACCAAGTTCAACCCATGTGGTAATCGTCGTGTGTACCCTAATCTTCAATGGGCTCGCATTCCTAACGGACCCCGTGTAAAAATCTGCACTTCATGCATGAAGAAGGGCCTTCATCTTCAAATCAAACTATAAATATCAATGCTGGGAATGAAAGTAAAATCACGACACTCGGTCGTGATTTTTACTTTTGCACAACCTTATAGTACTATTGCTGATAAAGTAGTTCCCCCTTTTAACCTCCGGAGACACCGATGAGACGAGAAGATATTGTGAGGAAGGTGTCACTGGAGTTCTTCTGTGTCGCCATTGTGGGCGCAGAGATGTACTTTAGTTTCACCACGTACTACCACATGCTTGGAAGCCACCTTCCGAGCACTTCCATAGCGACACTCTTGAGCATTAGCATTACCCTCCTACCGCTTATGCTCGGTGCGTTCGCAAATAGGAGGTTTCAAGAAGAATGCGGTTGGTGGTACTGCGCACAACCGTCGCAGTTGGTTTGGGGACAGATGATTGTCGTGGGCGTACTTCTCGCGTGCATCGTAAGCGAAGATGTAAGACTGCGCGATCTCTTCAAGAAACAAGACTAGGCGAAATCCGCCTAGCGTACCCAAGCGTACGTAATCTATAACACCCCGAGACACGAAAGGACTCGGGGGTTTGCATTCATAGGATAATCACTTCTCTAGTTCTACAGAGAAACTGTTACCGATCGAAAATGAGATGTCTCCGTGCTCGATGGTAGAAAAAATTTCTTTACTATACTCATGTAGTCGCGCAATTGTTTCTTTGTGTGGATGACCATACGTATTATTCTTCCCCGCGCTTATGATGGCGTATTCTGGTTTGATATATGATAACAACTGAACACCACTTGAAGTTTTGCTGCCATGATGACCTGCTTTGTAGACAGTTACATGTCGTGGAAGTAATGGTATGAGTTCACGCTCATACTCAGTGGGTAAATCTCCGGTGCCTAAAAAGGAGTAGGCTCCGGTTTCCAAAAGAGTGACAATAGACGCCGCATTGGTTTCGGTATTCTGTGGAATACTTTCTCGTGGTGAGAGTACTGTAATCTTTGTCGATGAAGAGATGCTCATCTCATCGCCACGCTTAGCAATGTGTATCACAGCACCCTCTTCCATTACCTCTCTATCAACCGCCTCATAAAAAGAAGCGAAAGTGTTTGTGTCCCCAGATATCGGAGAGAGTACGATGTGGTGTACATGATACTTTTCTAAAACAGGAATGAGCCCTGTGATGTGATCCGCGTCAGCGTGAGTGGCAATCACCACATCAATATCACGTGTGAAAAATGAGAGGTGCCGCGAGAGCCCCTCGAGTACAACTCGAGACGGTCCGCCATCAATAAGAATTATTCTCCCAGTATCGGTTTGGATAAGTGTTGCGTCTCCCTGACCAACATCTAAAAATGAGACGGTTGTTGATCGTGGATATACGTTCCAAAAATATATTCCACTCCCCACGAGTACGAGAGTGCTGAGACATGCGAGGAGAAACAATCTCCCGTACTGCCCTACATGCACCACTACCTGTGTCCGGAGATAGTTGAAAGATTTTTTCGCACTGCGATACATCTTATAATAATCGTAGCACACCACCTTGCAAGAATCTAAACATCTCGCTATGCTGGTGCGATGGATGTTCATGAAATAATTCACTCATTTTCATACGTAGCAATTTTTATTCTCATGATAACAAACGGGGTTATTAATCTACCTTCATCTCAGTTGTTATACCTTGTTGTTGGATATTTTGTAAGTACTGGATATTTAGATTTTATTACTGCAGTCTTGGTCGGGGCGATTGGTAACACCATTGGTAATATTCTTATATTTCTAGTTGTAAAAAAATATGGAAAACCTATCGCACAAAAAATTCTTTTCATGGATGAAACTACATTTGGTGCAATCTACGGCAGCCTCCATGCAACATTTTCTAAGCGAGGTATGTGGTATATATTTTTAGGAAAAATTATTCCGTCGATAAAAGCATTCATTCCGATTCTGGCGGGCTTAGCAAAAACAAAAAATTCTCAAACCTTCGTACTGTTTTTCTTGTCGTCGTGTATATGGGCAATGGGCATTGTAATGCTTGGGAAAATTTTTGGTGAACACGTTTCACTGACATCGCTTGCAGGGATATCATTTGTTGTAGGGGTAACGATTCTCTTTCTTGTATACAAAAACGTTCACAAGGCCCTTGCAAAAACTAGTAAGAAATAATATCGGTTATCCGATTGGACTCTTGTGCGGAGGTGTTGCGCAACGTTTCATGGTCTATTATCTTTTGGATTTCTAAATTTTTTTCTAAATACTTTACATATCGTGATGCGAAATATGTGGAACACACTCCTCCACCATATAGCAATAGCATGCTTATGAAAGATATCTCTGTCGAAATACGTGCAAACGGTAGCAATGAAACACTGTGTGCCATAAAAATAATATATGAACTAACAATGGTTGCGGCGATGCCAAACACCGTAGCAACATGAAACGTTACAAAAGAAATGATCACGGTTGCAACACCCAAAAACATAGCGAGTGGAACGATGGGTACCACAAGAATATTTACAAACAGTGCGTAGAGTGAAACGCTGCCAAACATATACAATACGTACGGGAGGGTTGATACGTATGCCACTAGTGATGTTGCGATTGCTTCTTGGATATATTCAACCTGCTTAAGAATTTTTATCTTTTGTAAATAAAATTGTGTCGTGGGTAGGGCATAGACGATGCCAGCCGTTGCAAGAAATGAAAGATGAAGTGAAACATCATGTAATAAAGAATATGGATTGTACGCCACGATTGCAACAAGAGACACAACAAGCGCTTGCCGCGCTTCGTACGTACGACCATATACCAGAGCGAGCAGAGAAATACCGGCCATGATAGCGGCTCGTATCACACTCACTTCTCCTTCCACCATAATAATAAATACAACGACGCCAGCACTAACAATAGTTACCCGTAGAACAAGGGGAAGGAATCGTACGAGAAACAAAAGTAGCGATATGAGTACAACAATATTAAAGCCAGAAAGAACGATGACGTGTGAGAGACCGGCCATGCGGAATTCTTCTAGAATTGTATCTGATAAAGAATTGGTACCGAAAATCATCCCCGATGCCAATTGAGAGGCCGGTTGCTCCATAAAAAAAGTTAGGCGATTGATTAGTTCTTCTCGAAATTTGGTGAGGTGCGTAGTAACAGTTTTCCTTTCATCAACTTTTTCTATGTGCGGGTAGTATGAAATACTGCCCACTTCTTTTGTCCGCAAGTATGAACCATAATCAAACCCCTTCCCCTCTCCTTCGTGTGGAAAAAATATTGGAGGTTCAACTATCTTACCGCGCACAGTAACAATATCTCCGCGATGATACTTGGGATAGAGGGAAGTGGTGAAAAGAATTGCTTCTGTAGTGCCTTGGTTGTCTGGTTGCACCAGCACTTGTTGGAGAGCGTGCTTTTCGATTCCCTCATGTACCACTTCACCGTGAACTTCACATCCTTGCTCACAAAGTAAAATCACTCTTTCACGTAAGAACTCTGTACGAAGAGCGCCCGCACAAAAACAAATGGTGACGATTAGCCCCACAACTGCGACATGCGAGTTACGTGCAGCTTTATAAAAAAAGGAAGTGGTTGATTGCAAAACTATATAAGATAGCAGTGCAATAAATAGTGGGAGAGTGTTTATATTTTGTAAACCAACACAAATACCAAGTAAAAACCCTGCCGCTCCTACAACAGTCTTACCATGAATGTTCATAGAGTAGATAAAAATTATCTGACGTTCGTATAAGGATAGTCTGCCAGTGATCCTCGGTATAGGTCAACATTTCCTGCATGACTACTTGCGATCGCATCAGCACACGACGTCGCAATAGTGTCTGCACGTTCGTTGAGTGCAATACCCACATGAGCAGGAACATAGACCCACGACACGGGAATCCGCATATCCTTCAATCGACTCTCTTCATGTTTCAGCACCTGCCAAAGATCTTGATTGAGTACTGGTTTTTTACTTGCTGTCTTCCAACCCTTTGCAATCCATCCATCTATCCACTCAGTCATTCCCTTCTTTACATACTCACTATCAGTGTACACTTCGACTGAAGTTACTCCCTCTTCTTTGTTGCTTCCGCCAATCTCTTTAAGACCTTGTATTGCCCCCATGAGTTCCATTCGATTGTTCGTTGTATCTTTACTTCCGCCACCAAGTTCAAGCACTTCATCTTGAGTTAAAATAATTGCAGCCCAACCCCCAGGTCCAGGATTACCACGAGAAGATCCGTCGGTGTATATAGTAACGTTCATTGTCCTACAGTATAACAAATCTCTTGGGCCGAACTATTGCATGGCCGGTTTTGCGATTTGTTCCACAACTGCATTGCGAAGAGATTTATTTCTGATAGTACTTGTAACCTCCTCTTTAAATGTTGGAGAAGATACAGATATATCTGGCACAACTCCCCTACCCTCGATTGGATTATTGTTTTCATCGAGCGTAATGCTGTGCACCAAGAACAACGCGTACGTTTCATTTGGGTCAATAATAGTTGTCATCGGAAAGGTGTTTTCAACCGTGCCCCACCCTGGCGATGTTGTTCCGATCACCGTTGCCAGATGAAGACGCTTAAAGACTGCGGAAGTTAGCTCCGCTGTAGACTGAGTCATTCCGTCAATAAAAATAACAACGTCTTTGTAGCGAGTGAGTGGTTGGAATTTATCAAGCGTTGTTCTCTGTGCCTGATACTCTCCTTGATGCAAGAGATCAAACGCAAATTGATTCCGACCAATAAAGATCCCTAGAAAATATTGTAAGAAATCAAGCGACCCTCCGACATTCCCACGAAAATCAAGAATAATGCTTGAAAGATCCTTAGTCGTAGACACCTTATCAAGCAGTAAACCAAATTCACGTAACGTGGTTGGAGAAATTTTACTTATCGAAACATACAGGGTGGTATCAAGTACCATGCCATGTATTGTAGGTTCAATTTGCTGCTCATCATAGAGTTTCTTGTTCGCGGTATCCATCAAAACATTCTTTGCATATGTAATACGTTTTAACTCTTCATGTGCGGCTGAAGTCGTTGCTTTTGCCAAGACTTCTTTCTTTTCATTAAAAGCTTTCTCTACCGTTTCCGCAGGTGCCCCTTTTTCTACACCCAGATCCTTATAGAGATCTTTCGTCACATCTATATTGCTCACATTCTGACGAAGGGCAACTTCTTGCTTATGTGACAACACTCCGTTTCTACCAATCGGCTGAAGGTTGTAGAGCGCAACACTCACCACATCAACAACGAACTGCTTGCGCTTATCCTCTGGCTGTTTCATGAGTTGTTCATAGGCGTAATGAGCAAGAGAAGCGCGCGTCTGGTCGGCAAGTTGTGTGTCAGTAGATGCCACTTTTTGTATTGAGAGTTCGAATAATTTTATGTAATTAACTTCTTCTGGTTTTGCAAAATAGTGTTTCTGTGTTTGATCAAATGCTTCAAGAAGAAAACGTACGTAGACACTATTTTTTTCTTCGACCGTTTGATACATCGGCTCGTCTCGCTGGCGTGCATGTACATGTTTATAGTAAGCAATACCTCCTGCAATACTGGAGACAACTACCATCGACACACCCCACTGAATCATCATGCGCCTAGTCCATCCATGTTGAATAAAACTTCTGCTGACCGAAGAAATTGCCATGTGTACGATAGAAGATGCCGGGATCATACCTGATACGTAGTATCTCAGAAATTTCCCATTTCGTTATGAGGATAACACCTACCTCACCCCCACTATACGCAAACGCAGTTCTCCTTTCCCCCTGAAATAACTTTTTTCTAAGTGAGCAAGGAGCGTGTGTTCTTTCTTCACTTTATCTTCGATATCACGATTGGCAAAAAATTGTATTGCCTTCACATCTCCACGAGAATGCTTGTAGATAACTTCGAAATGCTCCCCCTGCTTCCCAAACCATTTTGTAGAAAATGCCTTGCTCTTTGGGAAAGCAAATAATGGCTTTTTATTCTGAACACCAAACGGAGCAAGTGCTTGCACCGCTTCGTGTGTGACGTGATTTATTTCTTCGAAGGTAAGCACTGTATCTTCTTCGTCTTTTTCTTCGGCTATATCTTTTTTATCAATGTATGTATACGCCTCATTGAGTAACGGAGAGAGTTGCTCGATGTGAGCAAGAGAAACGCTGAATCCACCCGCTTGTTCATGACCACCAACCGCGAGCAATACCTCAGGATGCTTTTCGTGTACTGCACGCATAAGATCAACTACATGCACATCCCCTCTTGATCGACATGATCCTTTGGCAACCAGTGCTGTTCCGTCTTCTGTGCCAGACCCCCATACAAATGTTGGCTTACCTGTTTCATCAATAATCTTTTGCGCGATAAGTCCGAGGATTCCTGGAGACCATTCTTTGTTCCCCACTACCACAACAGCATTACTGTAGAGAGTGTGATCGAAGTCAATAGCAAGCGTGACATCCTTCACATCATTCTTACGCTTTTGGTTAAGTTCTTCTAGTTGAGATACGTACTCCCCTGCCCTGATATGATCTCGTTCATAGAGCATGTTGTGAGCCTGTATTGGATCACCCATTCGACTCGCCGCATTAATGCGTGGTGCGATAGTAAAGGCGATGTCATCCTCGGTGAGCGTTTCCTTTGTAACACCCTGATTAAGAAAGAGTGCGAGCAATCCCGGTCTCCTTGTTTTTTGTAACACCTTCAAACCAAAGTGAGCGAGTGCTCTATTTTCTTTCTGAAGCGGAACCATATCCGCTATGGTCGAAATGCCTACCAGGTCGAGCAACCATTTCTCATATCCGTCCTTCAATCTTGCCACTGTTTCTAGAACAGTAGCAAACGTTCTTCGTTCTTCGTTCGCCTTCTTGCTTCCTGCTTCTTCTTGCACTTTACTTTCCTCTCGTAATTTGGAAAGTAAAGCACAGGAAAGTTTCCACGCCACAGCACACCCACACAACATATCATCTTCGTACGCACAGGTATCTTGCTTAGAATTAATAACAGCAACTGCCTTAGGTACAACCTGTCCCCGCTTTTCGTCATGAATTGGTAGGTGGTGGTCGGTTACAATGAAATCAACACCGATGCTTTTCGCATATGAAACCTCTTCGAGATTTGTTATGCCAGAGTCAACAGTTATGACAAGAGTTACACCCTTTTTCTTAAGTATATCTATGGCATGCTTATGAACTCCATATCCTTCGGTGTGTCTATGAGGAATGTACATCTCTACTGGGTAACCGATATCATCAAAGAACGTGCGCAACAAAACTCCTCCTGGTATCCCGTCACAATCATAGTCACTATAAATAGCAATCTTCTCTCCCTGTTTCATGGCGTCAACTATTCTTTCTACCGCATCGCTCATGCCGTGAATTAAAAAAGGGTTACCAATATCTCGCTCGTAGGAGGGATTAAGAAACGCCTCGATGTCACTCTTAGAAGTAATTCCTCTCTTGCGTAATAATTTCTCCGTTAATGGATGTAGTTCTTCTGGCGAATTTTTCTTAACTCTGGGCATACTAGTCAGAAAAGTATACCTCATATTATTCTGCCGGCGTTTTGTCCTTTATAAAGGACAAAACTTATCGCACTCTTATTTTAAAGGCCATTTTGTTATTTTACCTTGAATTGTGAGCGGATTTTCTTTACTTGTTCTTCATTTTTATCCTCCATTCCTTTTCTACCCGCTTGTGCTAAAAGAGTAAGTTCAATATCGCTCATATTCATAAGTTTTTGAGCTCTTGTATCTAGATATTCTTCAGTATTTTTACTTGGATCATTTAAAACCTCATCAAATAAAGCATGGAGAACTTTACCAACCTTTGGTCCTGGCGTTACACGTGTAACACTCATAATCCTTTCCCCGTTTGTTTTAAGCATTTTAAGAGATATTGGATCCTGTAATGCTTGCTCCACCATGGACTGATACATTCGAAAACGATACGGTTCTTCCTTAGGTCGCCCTGTGCCAATACGATCACAGATTCGTAAATCTATAAGATCCCATATATTTTCCTTACCAACGTTTGTAATGAGACGTCGTACGGCAGAGAGAGTGATTTGTTCGGTATCGGAGAAAAACATATGCCAACGCACGAACATAGAAACTTTATCGATAAGTTCATTAGAAAACTTCATACGGGTCATGATTTCACGTGTAACGCGTCCGCCAACAACATCATGTCCATAAAATGTGTAATCCTTCTTTTCTTTTGAAAAACGTCTGGTTTCTGGCTTGGAAACATCGTGAAATAGGGCAGATAAACGGACATGAAGTGGCCATTTTTTGTCAGCTGAGTGCTGCAAAGTCCTTAAATTATGCTCCCAAACGTCGAAACGGTGGGCTTGGTTTTGTGTAACACCAATACCCTTCTCCAGTTCAGGAATTACGTGTGACAAAAGATCCGTTTCTTTCATCATAATAATTCCCCTCATTGGATAATCGGTCATGAGGAGTTTACAGAATTCGTCACGAATTCTTTCATGTGAAACATTTTGGAGTAACTTGCTGTTCTTTTCTATACTTTCACGTGTAACGCGCTCGACATCAAAATCTAATTGACTCATGAAGCGCACCGCACGCATGAGCCGAAGTGCGTCTTCGCTAAATCTAGCGTCCGGTGACCCGACTGCCTTAATAATCTTGTTTTCTATATCTTTTACACCATCAAAAGGGTCGACAACTTCCCCTGTTATCGGATTATACGCAATCGCATTTACTGTAAAATCACGACGTTTTAGATCATCTTCTATGTTTTTGCTCCACGTAACTTGATCTGGATGTCTTTTATCAGAATATTTTGTCTCTAATCTATACGGCGTAACTTCTACTATCTTTATACTCTCTTCACTACAAATAGTTCCTAGATCTTCCCCGCACGTAGTAACCCCTACTGTACCGTACTCGTTTTCATAAAATGTCTTTGGAAATGAAGCAATTATATCTTCTGGTGTGGCGGAGGTTGTAATATCATAATCTTTTGGTTTTTGCCCCATAATTAGATCCCTAACACAGCCGCCGACCAGAAAGGCCTCATGTCCCTTCCCTTGGAGCACGGCAAGCACGGCTATTACCTCTTTTGGAATTTGACCCTGTATTTGTATCATAAAGTATGCTATTATTCCTTTGTAAATTAAGCTTCCGTGGTGAAATGGATATCACAGCGGTCTTCGGAACCGTTATTCTGGGTTC
>CAZUPO010000009.1:0-26857 GCA_964621595.1 uncultured Candidatus Saccharibacteria bacterium | reverse complement strand
AGAGCACTGCCCTGTCACGGCAGGGGTCGTGGGTTCAAATCCCATTCGCTGCGCATAAAGTAAAAACCTTGGCTTCTTGCCAAGGTTTTTACTTTACTGCGTATAACGAACCAAGTCATGTCACTTGCGTGACATGACGGGATTTGAATAGGGGTCGCGAATCTGCTTCAAGGAACGAAGTGACGAGGCAGATTTGTGACTAAATCCCATTCGCTGCGATTTGTTATACTTCTAGATATGTCCTCACAAAAACTAAAACTCGTAGTTACCGTTCCCGTTACTCATGCGGATGCTGTTCGTAAAGTTCTCGGCGATGCTGGCGCTGGTAAAATTGGCAACTACTCACATTGCTCATTTTCTACACAAGGCATAGGCAGATTTTTACCAGTAGAAGGAGCGAATCCACATGTGGGTGCGGTTGGTAAATATGAAGAAGTACATGAAGAGAGAATAGAAGTCACATGTGATCTCGCAATACTTGATTCAGTTATTTCTGCGATGAAGTCGGCACACCCTTACGAAGAGGTTGCATATGATGTGTATCAGTTGATTTCACAATAAAAATTTAGCATGAAAAAACACATTACACTTTTTGGTTCAATGATATTTTTAGAAAAGATGAAAACAGTTGCATCTACACTAGAATCATACGGATATACGGTTACATGTCCAGGCTTTACACAAGAAGAGCTAGATAGTGGCGCAACTACATTTATGGATTACGTTGATTCTCTTGGAGGTGTTGAAAAGGTTTTACCAGATAATCCTATTTGGAATATAAAAAGAGAGGCAATTTTTGGTTATAAAGATAAGATCGATAAGGCTGATGCCGTACTTGTATGTAATTTTGACAAAGGAGACAAGAAAAATCGAATAGGTGATAATACTTTTTTAGAGATGGGTTATGCTTTCTTTATGAGGAAGAAAATTGTTGTTTTACAAGGCCCTCCGTACGGTGATGAAAAAATTGAAGAAGTATTAGGAATGACACCACTGTTTTTATACAACGATCTACAACTGATCACAAGTCACGTATAATTCTTCTCGAGTAAATATTGAGTTAATCATCTAGTGTATAAAAAAGAGGCCCCCAGAGATGTCCTGGGGGCCTGTTAGAGTACCGTGGCGTGGGTCAGGCGATGGGTGGGTTGATGAGTTCCGAGATCACCGCGTGTCCCTTGGTGATCTGTCGCGAGTCGTGGATGTGGATCACGACGATCGCGCCGGGGAGGATCTTTTCCGACGGGTTGCGCCACTCGTGCTTCTCGTCGAGACACGCCCACATCATGTGGAGGAGGGGCTCGTGGCTCACGCAGAGTGCTTTCTGGCCGATTTCGAGGCTGTAGAGCATCGCGTGTGCGACCTCACGACAGATCTCGAACTGCTCTTCCACCAGGCGAGGGTTCACCTCGAGCATTTCCCCGAGCGTCGGTTCCTTGTCCCAGAATTTCTCGCGCAGCAGGTGCTCCCACTCTCCCGGGTAGAGCGGTGCGAGCTTGTTGCTTACTCGCCAGTTCCCGCTCGGTACGGCAATTTCTGCCGTTTCCCGTGCGCGCTTGTAGGGCGAGCACAGGAGTTGCGTGAAGCACACCGCTTGCAGATGGGCCGAGCGGACGCGTGCGACGCAATCACGCCCTTCATGCGATAGCGGGATATCGGGTTCCCACCGGTTGTTTTCCACCGATAGGGCCTTACCATGCCGCATGAGATACAGCCTTTTGGTCACCACAGGTGACCTCCTTTCATGTTGTTGAGAGGTTGGCTCTACACTTCAAAATTCACAAATAAAGAGCCGGTTATTTTTATAATACTACAAAAATAGTACATTGTCAAAAATTTGATTTCATGGGGCAGTGTTCCATTACGATATTTTTTTTGGTAAAATTCTCCCCATGTCTATATCAGAATTCCAAGTAGTACTTTTCTACAAATATGTTCACATTTCGGACACTCGAGCGTTCAAGGTCTGGTATGACTCACTATGTGAAAAATATACTCTCAAGGGTCGTACAATTATTGCAGAGGAGGGGATCAACGGTACTCTCGAAGGAACGTATGAAAATACTGAAGGGTTCGTACGAGAACTTCTAAGTGACGCACGTTTGTCTCATATGCAGATCAAGCGAAGTGCAGGTACTGGAAGTACATTTCCAAAGTGCTCTGTGAAGATTCGTAATGAAATTGTTGGAACCAGATTCCCACAAGAAATAGATCCAACAAAAAGTACAGGAGTCCACCTGGCCCCAGAAGAATTACGTTCATGGTACGAACAAGGAAAAGATTTTGTTGTAATCGACATGCGTAATTCATATGAGTTTGACTCTGGTCACTTCAAAAATTCTATTGATCCTGGAATGGTTGCTTCTCGAGAACTTCCAGAGAAGATGGATCAGTTACATCAATATAAAGACAAAACAGTTCTTACAGTATGTACTGGTGGTGTGCGATGCGAAAAGATGTCCGCCTATCTCAAGCATAAAGGTTTCAAGGACGTGTACCAACTCGATGGCGGTATGCATACGTACATGGAAAAATATCCAGGTAAAGATTTCTTAGGAACTCTCTTTACATTCGATAATCGTTTGACTATGGATTTCGGGGGTGATAGAGAGATAATCGGCACCTGTAAACGATGTGGAGAGAAGACGGAAACATATCAAAATTGTTCCAACGCTACATGCAATTTGCTGTTCCTTGTGTGTTCTCATTGTGTGACTGATGGAAAGGTTGGATACTGTAGTAAAGCCTGCGAGGATAATCCAGTACATATTGTCAACCGCGTAAGAGTGTGGTAGTATGCTGGCCACCACCATGGCCTTACTACAGCGATATTTTGCAGGACATTTTATAACAGATCTCAAGAAGATTTTTGGTATTTTCCTTGTTATTTGTACTCCTATTGTTGGCCTTTTTCACTTCATTGCTTTTGATATGTATCACAAGGCATTCGTTCTTATACGAATACCGATACTCATGTTTGTGTTAGGGTATCTACTTACCCCTTTTTCAATACCAGTACTTATTATCATTATTTTGCTACCGGTCTGGATTGGCTGGCCTGTGCTTATGGCCGGTCTTGTGTATATGCTCGCGCTGTAGGTTTTCTTCGTTTGATTTATAGGGTCTCCATACAGTACACTTACTATTACGTCATGGTTCCAAAGGCAACATTTTTTAATTTTAAAAACTACTCATTCGATACTGGTACGAGAACGGCCACTTTTCGTTATGCTATAGAATTCTCGAATCAAGAACCTCTTACGTTCGAGGAAACAATCACATTCCCGTCCGGATCACTCGATAAAAAAATGTTACCTAAGTTTCTGGAGCCGCTCCACTTGATGCTTGGTATCAGTTATTACAAAATCTATGTTCCACCAAAAATAAAAATACCGTATCTGCTTACAAAAGATCAGGCAGACTTTTGGAATACTGTGTATCGTAAGGGCTTGGGTGAATTTTTGTATAGTAATGCATTAGATCCTAAAAGAATCGCTACATTCCCTTGGTCTCGAGACGTCACGCCCTCTCCTGTTCGCCTTACAAATAAGCCCCATGTTCTTTTGGGGATCGGTGGGGGGAAGGATTCGATCGTGGCGCATGGATTGCTGAAGGATTATACCGTCGCTTCTTTTTTGGTAGAGACACAGAAGAAAGATCCTATCTCACTTAGGGTTGCTTCCCTTATGGGGAATAAAAAAATTTTTGTCAAAAGAACGCTCGACACAAAACTCTTTACTCGCTATCTGGGGTCATACAATGGGCACATTCCTATTTCTGCAGTGTTTGCATTTCTTGGTATTACGAGCGCAGCGTTCGTGGGGTATAAATATGTTGCTGTGGGGAACGAACGTAGTAGTAATGTTGGAAATATTGACTACCATGGTGAGGTTATCAATCATCAGTGGAGCAAGTCGTCAGAATTCGAAACACTATTCCAGGACTATTGTCGAAAATATATTACACCAGATATTACTTATTTTGCTCTTCTGAGACAATTCCACGAGTTGCGCATTGCAAAAATGTTTTCTCAACACAAAGAATTTTTAAGTACCTTTGCAAGTTGTAATAGAAATTTCAAAGTATTCAAGGGTAGGCAAGATCATCTTTGGTGTGGTGAGTGTCCTAAATGTGCGTTCGTGTTTCTGGTACTCTCTCCTTTTATTCCAAAGAAAAATTTGATAAAGATTTTTGGTAAGAATCTTTTTGCTGATGAGAAGTTGTTGCCACTCTTTAACGATTTGCTTGGATTTGGCAAAATGAAGCCATTTGAATGTGTCGGTACATTTGAAGAAAACAAGGCGGCGTTATTTTTATCCGCACCTATGTACCCAGATGATATTATTCCTAAAACATTGGCACGTCTGATTAAGAAGGGGAATGATTTAGTCGCAGAGATGATGAAAACTTATAGTGCCACCACACTCCCAACCCCATTCCGATTACTTGGTGTTGAAAGTGTTGGGATACTTGGCTATGGTATTGATGGCAAGGCGTCCGAAGAGTTTATACGTAAGAAATATCCAAAAGTGCGTATTTCTATTCTAGACCAAGCACTCGATGCACAGTATTTGAAGCGACAAGAGGACGTGGACCTCATCATAAAGACCCCAGGTATACCCAAAGAAAAAGTAACACGTCCCTACGTTACTGCGGCGAACTTGTTTTTTTCTCACGTGAAAGGAATGACAATAGGGATAACAGGAACAAAAGGTAAGAGTACAACATCGTCACTCATCTATGCGATATTAAAAACTGCGAAGAAGAAAGTTAATCTCATCGGTAATATTGGTACGCCTATGCTCGGAGTACTTCTTAAGAATAATGACCCGCGACAGATACACGTCTTGGAATTATCTAGTTACATGTTAGATGACATCGAGTATTCTCCTAACATTGCCCTTCTTCTTAATCTATTCCCGGAACACATGACGTACCACGGTGGTGTTAAACAGTACTACGCTGCTAAGCAAAATATATTTGCATTTCAACGAGAGGGTGATGTTGCGATCAAGTGGCCATTCAGTATTCGTATCCCATTACAAGAGAAAGAAATCCAAGTGCGTGGTCAGCACAACATGCAAAATGTTCAAGCAGCGATACTGGTTGCGCGAGAGTTGGGGATATCCGATACTGTCATTAAACAAGCGTTACGAACATTCAAACCCCTGTCTCATCGGCTTGAATTCGTTGGCACCTATAAAGGTATAGAATTTTATGATGATGCTATTTCGACAACGCCAGAGTCTACTATTGCTGCCCTTCAAACAATAACAAACGTCGACACCATTTTCTTGGGTGGAGAGGATAGAGGGTATGATTTCAAGAATCTAGAAAAAGTACTACGAAAAAGCAAGATTAGAAATATCGTTCTTTTCCCAGATACAGGTAAGCGGATACTTTCTTCCACAAAAGGCTTCAATAGTATCTATACCAAGAGTATGAAAGAGGCGGTTGAATTTGCTTTTACTCATACCAAGCCGGGTAAGTCGTGCCTACTTTCAACCGCGTCCCCAAGTTATTCAGTGTGGAAAAACTTCGAAGAAAAGGGTGATATATTCAAGAAATTAGTAAAAGAACTAGGCTCTAAAAAATAGACTTTTGACAAATTCGGCATTATTTGCTATAATAATAGGACAAGTTATTTCCTTATGGATATCCTCTACGTGTAGCATTCTTTTGAAACACCTCTCTTGCGATACCCATAATTCTGTCGATATTAGTTTTCTTACCTCGTGACAGACGAATTCCTTTTTGTAAAAAGGGGCGGCGCAAATAATTTTTTAAAAATAAACTTTTTAGTTATATCTAAAATTCATAGTTATGTATACCCTCACAACCGGTGAGTCGAATCCTTCATCTTCTAGAGCAAGCTCCTTTAGTCCCAGTCCACGCCATTCACGTGGTAGATTTTCCCGTGATCAATCTAGACCACATGGTCGCGGTCGTTTTTCTTCTCAAGGGGGAGGTCGTCAATCACGACCTTTTAATCCTAAGAAAGGATTTCGTAAAGATTTCATAGATGAACGACTTTTTATTAATAAAGATGCTGCGGTAACAGAGACCACAAATTATACACCAAAGCACAAGTTTACTGATTTCGGCGTTGTTGAAATGCTTTCAGAGAACTTAACTAAAAAAGGTCTCATCACTCCTTCGCCAATTCAGGATCAAGCAATTCCTATAGCACTACAGGGTGCCGATGTCATCGGTATTGCGAGTACTGGAACAGGGAAGACAGCAGCGTTCCTCATTCCACTCATTAACAAACTTGTTGCTGACAAGGATCACAAGATTATGGTACTTGCACCAACCCGAGAACTTGCACTTCAGGTAGAAAAAGAATTTGTCGACTTTACTCGTGGTATGAAACTTTTTTCTGTGGCATGTGTTGGTGGTGCACCAATTATAAAGCAGATAAAAGAACTCGAACTTGGCGTCCACGTCGTCATCGGTACTCCAGGACGTGTGAAAGATTTGATCGAGCGTGGGCGAATTCGAATGGACTTCTTCGGAAGTATTGTTCTTGACGAAGCAGATCGAATGCTCGACATGGGATTCATTGATGATATGCGTTATATATTAGGAAAGATGCCAGAAAATAAACAAGGACTCTTCTTCTCTGCTACATTTTCTCCAGAAATCAAACGTCTCTGCAGTGACTTTCTCAATAATCCAGTTACCATTTCCGTAAAGACACGTGATACCGCAGCATCTGTTGTACAAGATGTCGTACGTGTATCTTCTGACAAGGAAAAAGTGGAAGCACTTCACGAGATTTTACTCAATAAAGATTATCAAAAAGTTCTCATTTTCCGTGAAATGAAGCGACACGTTGATGGTCTTCAAGAGGAACTTGCTGCTAGAGGATTCAAAGTTTTAGCACTTCATGGAGACATGCACAATAGAGAGCGTGAGCGAGCGGTGCGATCTCTTACTCTCGGTAAGGTGCAGGCTCTTATTGCAACCGACGTGGCTGCGCGTGGACTCGACATCGATGACGTGTCACTTGTTGTAAATTACGATATTCCAAATAACTACGATACATACGTTCACCGTATTGGTCGTACTGGACGTGGAACAAAACTCGGTCACGCTCTTACCTTTGTACCAAACAGGGGGAGGTAAATTACCTAACAGTGTAGGTTTCTAAGTCTACATTATCAAAAGTAATTAATTCCTTTGCTTCCAAATCATAATATGCATTTCGGTAAGGGTTACTTCCCCAGTTTAATTTAAAAGGATTTAATTGATGGATGTAAACAATGGTTTTGATTGCTCTTCCGGGGTAACAAAAGAGAATCCAGTGTTGATTATTATCAATGTAGTCATTAGGGAGTTGTATTTTGTTGTGATTGAGTAGATAAATCATAAGCGCTTCTTCAAGAAAGAAATTGACTTGATCGACAGTCCTTTCTTTTTGGTATGTCTCACAGTCTTCTTCTAGGTATTTTTGAAAAAGTTTATCTTTTTTATAAATGGTGATGACTTTTTGAAATAAACTATTAAAATCTTTTGTACCAAGGTATAGCTGATTCCATACTAGAAAGTTAAAGGAATGTTGAATCTGAAATTCTAAGAAATTCTTTTGCAATAATTTCTGCATACTATTCTTATGAATAATCGTAGAATTCATAAAGGTGTTTTTGAGTTCTTGTGCTGGTTTACCGTTGTAGAGGTAAAGAAAGTCCGCATAAATAAAATTTAGTCCAACTAGTGGTTTAGATATTTTTGAAGGAGAAAAGTTTCTTATATCTTGAAGGCAGTGTTCTGCATTTTGTCGAGTAAGTATTTTGTTCATCGACAGCCCAAATATAAGAAGTCCTTTTTCTGAAGGGAGTTTATTGATATCAAAAAATGTATTTTTTAGCGCATGCTTCATATCTGTGTCCATTCTAACATATTTTCTTACTCTTATTTTTGCAGCAAACCAATACTCAAACTTACCTTTGTACCAAACAGGGGGAGGTAAATCTCTGAAGCAAAAGAACCTATAGAATTACCTGAATTCCAGGAGAACTTCTTTGAAGTTTTTTATTTTGAGTGTCTTCCAGTCTACATCTATTTGTTCTTCTTCATAAAGTTTTTTACGTTTTGTCCTTTCTCTGTTATTAACCCAGACGGTGCCGTTGGCGTAGACGACACGATGGAAGGGGATGGTAACGCCACGCTCTTTATACGCCTTACCAAGAATGCTCGTGATACTTTGTGAAGAAAGCGGTCCGCCACCGGCTGCGCGTGCTATACGGCCGTACGTGGTAACACGCCCTTTGGGTATCGAGAGAGCAATCCTAATCACTCGATCACTAAATGTTTGCATAGTTTTAGTATATCAAGAGTGTAAGGTTCCTTTTGCATCTTTTTCGTTCATACGATATGCTAGATAAGCACTCCAGAATAATCTGTATCGACTGTATTACACTCATGTATTTCACTAATTACTAATTACTAACAACTAGTCCCTAACTATATGGCTCAAATAAAAGAAGGAAAGAAAGTTCCACAAGTTACATTTAAAACCCGTGTTCGCGACGAGTCTGTTGCTGGCCCTAATCCATTTCGCTGGCAAGATCTTAAGACTAACGATATTTTCAAAGGAAAGAAAGTGGTTGTATTTTCTCTTCCTGGAGCATTTACTCCAACATGTTCTTCCACACACGCTCCTGGCTATGAAAAGAAACACAAAGAGTTTAAGGCGCTAGGCATTGACCAAGTCGTTTGTCTTTCAGTTAACGATGCATTTGTTATGTTCCAATGGGCAAAAAACCTTGGTATTAAGAATGTTTTCATGCTTCCTGATGGTAATGGAGAATTTACTAAGAAAATGGGAATGCTTGTAAAGAAGAATAACCTCGGCTTTGGTGATCGTTCTTGGAGATATTCCATGTATGTAGAAGATGGTGTCATTAAGAAGATGTTCATCGAGAAAGGTTTCTCACATAATTGCAAAACCGATCCGTTCGAAGTATCTGATGCTGATACTATGCTTGCCTACCTCAAGAATCCGGTTACAACTAAGAAGCCTGTAGCAAAAAAGAAGAAATAGATTCCTGAGACACGAGAAATACCCCGCATACATAAAGAATGATGCGGGGTATTTCATATGGTATACTCGATACTATTATTACTTTCTATGAAGCACGCACTTGTACTAGAGAATGTTTTTAAGACCTACGATGACGGGAAAAAGGCACTTAATGGCATTAGTCTCACTATCAACAAAGGGGAGTTCTTTGCTCTCCTTGGCCCCAATGGCGCCGGAAAAACAACTCTTATAGGGATTACCTGTGGCCTCATTACAAAGACTTCTGGGAAAATAATCATGCAGGGCCATGATATTGATACTGATGGTGATAATGCTAAGTTAAACATCGGTCTGGTTCCTCAAGAGTTTAATGCAGATATCTTTACAAAGATTGAAGACATTCTTTATATTCAGGCGGGGTACTACGGTATTTCTCGAAAGGAAGCAAAACCACAAGTGGAGCTGCTTTTAGAAAAATTATCCCTCAAAGATAAACGTTCCAGTACACCCATGGAGTTATCTGGTGGCATGAAGCGTCGTCTTATGATTGCTCGGGCACTTGTTCATAAGCCAACGTTTTTATTTTTAGACGAGCCTTCTGCTGGTGTCGACGTCGAACTTCGACATGAGATGTGGCATTTTTTGCGTCAATTAAATGAAAGCGGGGTAACCATCGTTCTCACTACGCACTATTTGGAAGAGGCTGAAAAACTTTGTAAGAGAATGGCTATCATCGCACGAGGCGAGATACAAAAAATCGGTCTTCTAGAAGAAATAACCAAAGGACGCCCTCTTGAAGAAGTGTATCTAGAAATAAGTAAATAAAAGCTATGAACCCACGACAAAAATACATCGCGTTTCTTACAATCTTTAACAAAGAAGTCAGACGATCAGTACGTACGTGGAAAACAACATTTCTACCCTCTGTTGTTACAACGATACTATACTTCCTCATTTTCGGATCATTTATCGGCTCACAAATTAGGGCTGTCGGTGGGGTCTCATACATGGCATTTATTGTGCCTGGGCTAGTCATGATGGCAATTTTCATGAACTCTTTCCAGAGCATGCTTTTCAAATTCTACTTTCTAAAGTTTCAGAAAACTGTCCAGGAGATTTTGATTTCACCAATGCCTATATGGCTTGTTGTCTTTAGTTATATTGCAGCATCTGTTTTTAATGGATTTATTATTGGTAGCCTTGTATTTAGTAGTGCATATTTCTTTGAAACTGTTACGATTGCCCATCCAGTTCTTGCGGTGCTTGTTGTTGTGACTGTAGCAACCTTTTTTGCACTTCTTGGGTTAGTAAATGCTATTTATGCAAAGACCTTTGAAGATATGGGTATCGTGCAGACATTTGTACTTACACCACTTACGTACCTCGGAGGAATATTTTATTCCATATCACTTCTTCCTGAGTTGTGGCAGAGGGTTTCGCATTTCAATCCAATACTCTATATGATTAACGCGTTTCGATATAGTATTTTAGGATTTTCTGATATCACCTTTGGTACTTGTTTGCTCGTGATTCTTTGCGGGAACGTACTCGCGTTCTCTTGGGTTGTGTATTTATTTAAAACAGGTAGAGGATTGAAACACTAGTTTTTTATTCGTAATTCGTAGGAATGAAACAAGGATGGGCGCGTGCTTCGCACGCGCCCATCCTGTATTTCCCTAACTATTTATTATTTACTAACTACTAGGGTTCCCTGTTAACTATTCTTTATTTTTTGTAAGAATTTTTGGAAATGTTTTTCACGCTTTTCTCCTTTCCATTTATCCATGTTACCACAGACCTTGAGGTCTACAACATCGATACCACAAAAACCAAGAAGACATAACTCCCAAAATGACTTAAGAGGAAGGATGAGGAAGTGGTAGTACCAGGAAGGTCCGCCAGAGGTTGCAAATATCTTCGCTGTCTTTCCAAGGAGTAGACGGTTCACCTTCCCATCTGGTGTGTACTTGTAGGCAACTCCAGGCCAAAAGGTGAGTTCTGCCCAGTTCTTCATGATAGAGGGTGGTACGCCCCACCAGACTGGATGAACGAGGACTAACTCGTGTGCCCATTGGATCTGCTCGTGGAATTTTTTTTGTACAGGTGAGATTTGGAATTCTCGAATATTTTCGAAACGGAAGAGATCAACTTTGTATTCCTCGCTGTAGAGATCAACTATTTTTACATCATGTCCTTTTGCAACTTTTGCATCACGATAGGTGTTGGCAATAGTATGAGTATCACCCTTTGACGACGGGTGGGCGGTGACGATAAGAATATTCATATCATACTAGTATATAAGTACTCTGCACAAGGGGCTAGGGGATAATCACTCCTGTGATAAAAATAGTTAGCGGTATTTTAAAAAATCTTTTTTATAAAAATAGTTTTTTGTTCTATACAAAATTTAAAACCCGCCGGCGAAAGGGGTGCGCCGGCGGGCGACTGCTGGGGAGCAGTTGGTGGATGGTCAGTCCGTTTTACGACCCAATCTCCTTCTCGGTGTATTTGATGAACTTAATGAACTCGAGCATCAGTTTTATGGCCCAGAGGCCGCTCGTCCATATGATCCAGATCAGGAGACTCTGGACGAGTGTCTCGATCAGAACCTCTGGGTCTGCATTGATGATGTGCCAGGGTTCGGCCAAGATTTGGCTGAACACGATCGTGAGTGCAACCACGAGCGTCATGAGCATCGCAACCATCAGGTGTGCCCACTTGAGCGTGCACTTGCGGTCAGTGATCCAATCCGCGAGCACCATCATGAGGAACAGCACCGGTCCTCCCCAGACGAGGAGTACATACATCGGGTCCATGCGCGGACCTCCTTGAAAGAGCAGCGGGAATACCGCAATGGAAAGTATTATATCACATATAAGCAAAAAGTCAATGAGTACTTGAAAAGACTTGAAAAGTATGGTAAAATGATAGTTATCATATAAATTTCTTACAGTGTATGCTCATAGATCATGTGACGTTACAAGTGAATGCTGGAAAAGGAGGTGACGGCGTCGTGCGTTGGCGTCGCGAGAAGGGTATTCCCTATGGAGGACCAGCTGGAGGCGATGGTGGAAAGGGGGGGGATGTGTATATAAAAGTGATACGTGATATTCAGGCGCTCGCTATGTATAAGCATAAGAAGGAGTGGTCTGCGGAGAATGGTTTTCCAGGGGAGAAGCGTAGTATGCACGGGAAAAATGGTAATGACCTTTACCTAGAGGTTCCAATTGGTGCCATTGTATACAATCGTGATTATGAAAAGAGTTACGAGTGTTTGGAAGAGGGGACATTTCTTATTTTGCGTGGTGGTACTGGTGGACTAGGAAATGAGAAATTCAAATCATCTACCAATCGTACTCCGATGGAATACACCAAAGGAGAACAAGGAGAGTACGGAACATTGGATGTTGAACTTCGACTCATTGCTGATGTTGGACTCATTGGTTTACCAAATGCAGGTAAGTCATCACTCCTAAATGCTCTTACTCGTGCTGGAGCAAAGATCGGGGATTATCCATTTACGACGCTTGAACCTAACTTAGGTGTATATCACAAGTATGTTCTTGCAGATATTCCAGGACTTATTGAAGGTGCAAGTGATGGCAAAGGTTTAGGACACAAATTTTTGCGTCACATCACACGCACCAACACACTCGTACATCTTGTTTTTGCAGAGCATGATGATGTGGGTGAGGTATATACGACAATTCGAGAAGAGTTGGGTAAGTATGATAAAGAACTTCTTGCTAAAAAAGAAATCGTAGTGCTCTCTAAAATTGATACTATCACTAAAGACGAAGTGAAGAAAAAACAAGCAGAACTCGCAAAGGTGACTAAAGGTGATGTCTACACACTATCGCTTTACGATGATGAGTCTGTAAAATCATTTGGAGATTCTCTCATAAAGAAATTATCCTAGAGAAATGTTCTAGATAAATGTTTAAGGGCCCGCGCTTGCGCGCAGGCCCTGGGGGGTTGAGGGTTTATGTGGCATGTATCTGCCTCCGCACCCGTATGTCGTGGATAACGCCGAATGCACCGCTCGTTATCAGCCAGGTCGACGTCATGTTTGCGAGTAGAGAGTTTGAGTCGCCGGACATGATGGTGGGCACTGCAGGCAGCATTGTCATGATGAGGGGGAAGGTGATCCATTCGTATGGCAGGTCTTCCTGGACGAGGGCCATGAACAGGAAAACGATCGGAGCACCGTACATCACCAAGAGGTACTCGTTGAAGGTCATAATAACCTTTCTTTAAAGAGCCGCGGAAATACCGCTATGGAAAGTATTATATAATATTTTAATAAAAAGTCAATAATTATAAAAATAAGTTTTCAAAGATTGCAGCAAAATATTTTAAATACAGGGAAATGTTTAAGGGCCCGCGCTTGCGCGCAGGCCCTGGGGGTTGGTGTGAATCCGCTGAGAAATGCGTCAGCGGTGCTCAGAGGTGGTTGGCGATCAACCCCTTCTTCTTCCGTTCGAGACGGTCGAAGTAGAAGAGCAGTCCTCCGAGGAGAAGGCTTACGACCATGCTTCCGCCGATGTTCGTCAGCATTGCGGCGAAGATCTTCGCTGCGATATACGTGGCCGTCACACTACCTCCAACGTAGACGAAGACCGGCAGGAAGACCATTGCCACGAGGAAGGTGAACACCATGACTCCGTCCATGGACCAGATCACGAGCGAGGAGGGGAGTTGCTCTCCTCGCAGGCCATGTACCATGTACGCCCAGAGGTAGATCGGGTAGATGAAGCATCCTCGTAGGATCGGGTATTCCTCGGTTTCGGGGAAGTTGATCGCAGTGTGGTTCACCGCGCATTTCCCGATCACGAGGGCTATGATCGTGAACGCAACGGGGCGGAAGTACTTCTCCAGTGTGCCCGTCAGAGTGCCCCACTCCCGTATCTGCCTTGCGAAGGACTGCGCAATCCGCAGGAAGATGTTGAGGGGGTGGAAATATCTGATCGCGACCTTCTGTACAGCCTGGCTGAACCAGAGCGTTTTCATCGCAGACTTCTCCAGCAGGATGTTGGCGCCCTGTGGCGCCTCACTGCGTATGGGTTGAATGTGGTTGGAAATGCGAACGACCTGATTATAATTATACCACGATTATTTAGATATGTAAATGACTTATTCTCATCACGTCTATTCCCCAAGTTTGAATCCGATGTAGATACCGGCGAAGCCGCCAATAGCTGTAAAAATAACCCCCGATAGAGAAAACATACCTGCGTTCCAAAGACTTGGGACAAAGCCCCCAATAAGTGAACCGATGGTCATTCCCCAAAATATCATCATCTTCTGTTCCATGGTTTATAAGTATGATAGTAGCACGATTAGTTCGCTAGAAGATTTTTTTGTGATCCGGGGGTGAAGATACCTATGTGATGCGGGTCGAGGTTCATACAAAGTGCGAGCGTGTATGCAACAGAGTTAGAATTCTCGGTCTCACCTTTAATACTAATACCAAACGGAGGATAGGGAATTTGCTTTTTATTAATCTCTGATACGCAGTCCTCACCCTTTGACCATGTGGCTTCCATGGCAGTCTCGTGTCCTTGGGTAAGTACGACACCAGGGTACTGTTTAGAAGAGAGGTAGTTACGTGGTCCAGTGAATTCCCACACTTGCAATAGATCTGTTCCACGGGTACCAATATATTTCCACGTATATGTCTCTTTGTCTGTAGCTAATCCGTGAAGTTCTTTGACAATAGACCCATTCTCGTCACGGAGAACAAGATAGTTGTGTCCCGCAAGACCAAAGAGAAGTGGGTGTTGCATGAACTGAATACTCCAGAGGCCAGGCTCTGGCTTGGGTGTTGGTCTGGTAAGAGGATTGTGGGTAATAGTGTAGATACCCACAATAATGAAGAGACTTATGAGAGCATCTTTTTTAAACCGTGGAGAGAGAAACATAGAAAATTTTCTTATGAAAGAGCAACCTTAAGAAGTTCTTGGAATACTTGTGGGTTACCTGCGCCTTTACTTTTTTTCATACACTGACCAACGAAAAACATGAACATGGATTCTTTGCCACTTTTGTATTCTTCTACTTGTTTAGGATTCTCTGTGAGAACTTCGGCAACGATCTTCTTCAAGAGTTCTGGGTCATTCTTTTGGATAAGGCCTTTTTCTTCTGCGAGTTTTTTTACGTCAACTTCTTTTCTATAGAGAATTTCTGGAAGAAGATCTTTCGCTCCACGAGAAGAGAGTTCTCCTTTCTCTACCATTTCGATGAGGGCGACAAACGAGGCCTCTTGTGGAAGATTTTCTTCTGAGATGCTTTTATTTTCTTTCTTCAAGATACCAAGGGTGTCTGAGACTAGGTAGTTCGATGCCAGTTGGGCAAAAGATCCTTGTTTCCCCTGTGTGATTTTATCGAAGAATTTTGCAAGAAGAGGGGAATCGATGATGATCTCTGCATTATCAGCCTTCAACCCAATTGTTTCTACATAGCGAATTCGTTTTTCTTTTGGAAGTTCTGGAATACTTTTTTTAATTGCATCAACATCAAAGAGTTTGCTTAGGTATAACTTTGGGAGATCGGGATCTGGGAAGTAGCGATAGTCGTGTGCATTCTCTTTCTTACGTTGAGAAAATGTCTCTTGCTTTACTTCATCCCATCCACGGGTTTCTTGCACGATACTACCACCATTTTCGAGCGCCTCGATATGTCTTTCTACTTCGTACGCGATAGCACTTTCGACCGAGTTAAAAGAGTTTAGGTTTTTTACTTCGACTTTCGTGCCGAATTTTTTAGGATCTTTTGATACAGAGATATTTGCTTCGATGCGCATTTGTCCCTTTTCCATGTTGGCTTCGGAGGCGCCCACGTAGCGAAGTATTCGCTGTAGTTCTCGCGCGAAGTTACCAGCATCTGTTGCGGAATGGATAACTGGCTCAGTAACGAGTTCCATGAGAGGGACTCCAGCGCGGTTGTAGTCAACAAGTGTTTCGCCACCTTCATGAGAGGATTTCGCAGTGTCTTCTTCTAGGTGGATGCGGGTGAGTGTGACACCATTGATCGAGCCGCCAGAGACAATAGGGAGTTTGTATTGTGAAAGTTGGTACCCTTTTGGAATGTCTGGGTAGAAATAATTTTTGCGATCAAATTCTGTGAAGTCAGCAATCGTTCCGCCAAGAGCGGTACCGACGGTGATCACTTTTTTGATTGCTTCTTTGTTCGCAACAGGAAGGGTGCCTGGATGTGCCATACACACTTCACAAATGTTTACATTCGGTCGCTTTTCTTCGGGGTCGCTTTTGCAACCACACCACATTTTGCTATTTGTGTGAAGTTCTGCGTGGATTTCGAGACCAATTGTTGTGATGTAGCCTGACATTGCCTCGTAGTATAGCAATTTTTTTAGGATTCGACCACGTGGAGTTCGTCAATTGGGACTTTGCGGGCGAGATATTTTTTATTCCATGTACGTTGACGTTTGGCGTATTGCCAGGTGGCGATACGCAGGCGTTCAATCAGTTCTTCGTAGGTGTATTTCCCAGCAAGATAGTTGGATATGTGTTTGTATTCGATACCTCTCTTTGCGATTATTTTTGGGTCATACCCACTCGATACGAGGTTTGTGAATTCTTCTATCATGCCGGCTTCAAATCGTTTGAGGAGTCTTGCATGGACTCTTTGTTCGAGAACTTCTTTGGATGGGTTGAGGAGATACATAGTGATCTTGTAACGTGGTATGATCGATTGTTGTTCTGGAACAGATCCAATGGCGTGTGCTATTTCGATTGCCCTAACAAGTCGAACACGATTGTGCTTGTCGACTGTTGCGGCGCGCCTCGCATCAAGTTTCGTAAGTTCTTTGTGCAACTCATCGAGCGAATAGGTTGCAAGTTTTTTTCGCAGTGTGGTGTTGGGTGGAACTTCCGGTGGGGTATTTGTATACATGATTGCGTCGAGGTATTGTCCTGTGCCTCCGCAGATGATAGGGGTTTTCTTGCGTGCAAGAATATCTTCTATGATGGGTAGAGTTTTTTGTACGTACAAGAGAACAGAGAAATCTTGATCTATATCGGCGATATCGAGCATGTGGTGGGGGATTCCTTTCATCTCGACTTGTGTTATTTTTCCAGTGCCGATATTTAACCCTCTGTAGATTTGGCATGAGTCTGCGGAAATGATCTCACCATTGCATTGTTGTGCGAGTTCCACGGCAAAATCACTCTTTCCAGAGGCGGTTGGTCCAGCAACAACGATGACGTGTGGGAGTTCGGGCATAATCATGTGTATCCTACCACGGGTATTACAAAATGGGTAAGTGGCACGACAGGACAAAGAGGTATACACTGTAGTGTATTAACTAATACCTAGTCCCTAATAACTAACAACTAGTACATGCTTATTCTCTATACCAAAGATAATTGTGCATACTGCGACAAAGTAAAAAAAGCATTTTCGGAACGGAGAGTTGTATACGAGGAACGTAATATTAAAAACGTTGACTATTTGAAAGAGGTGCAATCACACCAAGCGCGTACTATGCCATTTTTGGTAGACACTGCGTCAGGTGCTGCATTTGGTGAGTCAGATGACATTATCGACTACGCAAGCGAGTATGCATTTTAGTTTCTGTAGTATATAAAAACGAAAAGCGCAGGGCCGACGGGGCGGTATCATACCACCCCCTCGACTTACCTGCGCCCTACAGCAGGGACCGTTACTTGACGGGCTTGCGCTCGAACATTCGGGCACTCACCCGGCACCGAAAGGTATTGATCCCGGTCTTGAACTCGAGGGTCAGTTGACCGTCACTTACCGCGATGACCGGTGTACCCCCCCTGAGTCCTGCGAGGATTGTGCTTCCCTCGGGCGGTTTCGAATGCTCCGGGAACTGCTTGGTGTATTGCTCGCGGATGTGATCGATGAGTGGGGATCGCTTTCCTTTACCGGCGATCGCCACGACCACATCCCCAACCTTGAATGGGTTTGCTTTCTTACTCATTCTGCCCCCTTTGTATTACGGAATATACCGTATCTGCAATCCTATACCATTTAAATTTTTTGTAAATAGTCGTGTATTAACGTTATGGGTAAATATGTTAGAATGGCACTCACAGTTCAAAATATGCCGGAGTGGTGGAACTTGCCTCGCCGGCAGGCAGGTGGTAGATACACATCTTCTCAAATTTAAATATGTATACAGTGTACATTTTGAAAAATACTAACAGTTCTTTTCATTATGTTGGTATGACTAATAATTTAGAAAGACGTTTGAGAGAGCATGATTCAGGGTATTCTAGAACAACGCGTAGGTACCTCCCACTTATGTTGTTATATACTGAAACATATTCGGATAGGGTCTCTGCTAGACGAAGGGAAAAGTATTTAAAGTCTGGTGCTGGGAGAGAGTATATAAAAAGTTTAGAATTATAATATGCCGGAGTGGTGGAATGGTAGACACATACGACTCAAAATCGTACGACGTAAGTCATGAGAGTTCAAGTCTCTCCTCCGGCACATACAAAAGAAAAGGCCATAGCAATAATTTGCATGGCTATTTTCTTTTGTACTGTATCTGGTGGAGGAGAGACTTGAAGGAGGAAAGGGGTCGGGAAAACGTGTTTAGTTTTCCCGTGGCGGAAGAATAGAAACCGAGGGGTTTCCAAACCGGAATCGAGCAATAGCGAGTGAAGGTTGTGAAATTCTCTCCTCCGGCACAATATAAAAAATGAGATGCGAAAGCATCCATTTTTTAATTGAATAAGATAGATTAGGTGTGTCTAAGTTTCTCCCAACATTAAAAACTATCCATGTTATACTTCACTCATAATTGTTATGGGAAAAACAGAAAATTCAATTTTTTGGATTGAAGTAGATAAAATTGTTCCAAATCCGTACCAACCACGGCGCGAATTTGACGAAGACCGACTTCGTGAACTTTCACAAAGTATTCGTCAGTATGGTGTTCTTCAGCCGCTCGTTGTTTCTCGTAAAGAATCTCATCTAGAAGATGGAAGTGTGCGTGTTGAGTATGAACTTATTGCAGGGGAGCGACGACTCCGAGCATCTAGGCTTGCAGGATTAAAGCAAGTACCTGTCGTTGTGCGTGTTGGGGATGATAGTCGAGAGAAACTAGAACTCGCCATCATTGAAAACCTTCAACGTGAAGACCTGAACTCTGTTGAGCGTGCGCAGTCGTTCCAGAGACTTGCGGATGAATTCAAACTTTCATGGACGGAGGTAGGAAAAAAAGTTGGGAAGAGTCGCGAGTATGTTTCCAATACCGTACGCATTCTCATGCTTCCACAGGATATTCTTGATGCAATATCGAAGCGGCAAATAACTGAGGGGCACACAAGACCACTTCTTATGCTCATTGATAAGCCAGCAGAGCAGATGACTCTCTTTAAGGAAATGCTTGTGCGTAAGATGACAGTGCGCGAGGCGGAGCAGATTGCTCGTCGTATTGCGTATGAAAAAGTTCGCAAGAAGGATCTCTTCATGACGCCTGAGGTTGTGGAGATGGAAGAAAAGTTGGCAGAGACCCTCGGCACACGAGTACAAATCGAACCACGAGAGCGTGGAGGGAAAATATCAATCGATTACTTCTCACACGAAGAATTACTTGCACTTTCTATTGCTATTCGAAAAGCAGGGGAGCAGAAGACTCATAAGGGGATGTTTGATAAGTTGCGCGAAGAAGACGCAGAGTCTCTACAAGCACAAGCACACTCTCCACGAACCGAGACACCTGTTACAGAGTTTACACATGTCAAAGATGGCGCAGTGGTTATTGAACAGGTCGTAGAACGTGTTGTATCAAATGATGTCGATAGTTCTACTCAGACAGGTAGTGAGGCGATTGAAGAAGAGGTAGAAGGAGGGGTGAATCGTGACGAAGTGGCATTGCTGGATGATCGTTCTATCGAAGAAGTAAAACAAGAAGAAGAAAGCGAAGATCTCTATAACGTTAAGAATTTTTCTCTGTAGGTATTAATATTTCCTTGCAAGAAGTTTGTCGATAGGGCCTCCGTGTTCTTTGATGTAGTTCTTGATGTGGCGCTTGGCAAGGTTGGTTTGTGCGTGGTCGAGCCATTTGCGTTTTGGGGTAGCAGTTTCTTTTACTTCTATCTCCACAACATCGCGATTCTGCAATTTGGTTTCAAGGGGTACAAGTTTTCCGTTTACTTTTACTCCCGAGGTGTGGTCACCAATGTCTGAGTGCACTGCGTATGCAAAGTCTATCGGAGTTGATCCTTCAGGAAGATCTATCACATCACCCTTTGGCGTAAGCACGAACACACGCTTCTCGAAGAAGTCACTTTTTAGATTTTTCAAAAATTCTTGATGATGTGCAACATCTTTTTGCCACTCGAGAAGGTCTTTGGTCCAACCAGTTTTCTTCATTACTTCTTCTTTTGAGGCGCGTTTACCAAGTTCTTTATACGAAAGGTGGCTGGCGATACCATACTCGGCCTCTTTGTGCATTTCTTGTGTGCGAATTTGAATCTCGAGAGTTCCTCCATCGCCAGAAAATATTGTGGTGTGTAGTGAGCGGTAGCCATTTGGTTTTGGCACTGCGATATAATCCTTAAATCGTCCCGGGACCGGGCGGTAGAGGCCATGTATTACTCCAAGCGCTTGATAACAATCAGCCACTTCTGGAACGATGATACGAAGTGCGATAACATCATGCACTTTGGAGGGGTCCATTTTATAACGTTTCAATTTTTGCCAGAGAGAGTAGAGGTGTTTGATGCGATGGTCGATCCGCTCTATTTCTACATCGAATGTAGTGAGTTCTTCATTCAATCGCTCCACAACTTTTTCTAACTGCACGTCATCTATTGGTCGTAGGTCGTTGAACATTTCGAGAGTTTTCTCGTACTCGTCTGGGTACACGTAGGGGAATGATGCATCTTCTAGCATTGCTTTGAGTCGTCCCATACCAAGACGATCGGCCAGACGAGCGTGAATCTCGAGTGTCTCTAGTGCGATACGTTTTTGTTTTTCTTGTGATACGTATTCAAGTGTCTGAACATTGTGGAGTCGATCACAAAGTTTGATCACAACCACACGGATGTCGTCCGCCATTGCGACGAAGAATTTACGGAGTGATTCTACGTGACGCTCAACTCCTGAGTAACGAAGTTTCCCCAAACTTGTTACCCCTTGAACAAGTTTGACGATGTGATCACCAAATTCTTTTTTCATCTCTTCCTCAGTCACTTTTGTGTCTTCTAGAACATCGTGCATGATTCCTGCAGCGATAGTTTCCGCATCCATTTTAAGTGACGCTAGATTAAGTCCGGTAGCAAAAACGTGGTTGTAGTATGGTTCGCCAGATTTGCGGAGTTGTCCTCTGTGGGCTTCTTCTGCAAAGGCGCAAGCACGCGCTATGAGGTCCTTATCCTTCTCAGCAATATCTGGTAGAAGGGTAAAAATGCGCTGTGGGTCAGTACTTGTAACAATCCTGTTGTCCATATAGGTCTTTGTACAATACCATATGGATACACAATGAGGCAATATAGAAAACTTTATTTCTTCTTCCTTACGTCCTCAAGTTTGTGAGGGTTATGGTTTGGACACATTTTACTACTACATCGCTCTGGAATCGTTTTTGGTCACAGATACGTATTCGCCGTCGCTCATACGTTCCGCAACCCCGGCTCACTTGTTTTTCTTGCTAGAAAAACATAGTTCCGCCAGACAAAAACGTCACAGACAACGCAGGTTGTCTGTTTTCCTAAACGACCTATTTCTTTTTCTTTACTTCTTCTAATTTATGAGGGTTATGGTTTGGACACATTTTACTACTACATCGCTCTGGAATCGTTTTTGTCCCTTCCATCATCATTTCGCCACAGAGTTTACAAAATGCTCCTGTTGGTTTTGCTTTTATAGCATGCTTACACGTTGGATAATTTGAACATGAGTAAAATACCCCAAATCGTCCACGACGCTCTTCCATTTCTCCAGTGTCACACTTGTTACACTTGACCCCGGTCATTTTCTTTTTCTTTTCCTCAGCGTCTTCTTCGATGTATTTACATTTTGGATAGTTAGAGCAAGCGATAAATTTTCCATAACGTCCTTCACGTTCCATGAGTTCTCCATCACTACACTTTGGACACTTTCTCCCAAGTGATTTTGGTCCTTCCATTGGAGAACCATCTAGTTTGCGCGCACCTTTACAATCTGGGTAACGAGAACATGAGTAGAACTTGCCAGTACGTGCAAGTTTGATGACCATAGAACTTCCACATGTTGGACACTTGAGGTCGCTTGGAGCGTCGCCGAGGTTGGTTGCTTTTGCGAGACTCTCTTTACTCTTCACATCTTTTAGAAAAGGCCCGTAAAATTTTTTGAGTGTATCGAGATACGTCGCTTTTCCTTCGGCAATGTTATCTAACTTGTCTTCCATCTCTGCAGTAAAGGTATCTGAAATATAATCGCCAAGATTATCTTCTAAGAATGTGGTCACTACTTCTCCGGTATCTGTTGGAATGAGTGCTTTGTTCATCTTTTCTACATACCCGCGCGCTTCGATAGTGGAGATGATGGATGCATATGTCGAGGGACGGCCGATGCCACGTTTTTCAAGTTCTTTAATAAGTCCTGCTTCGGTGTAGCGGCTTGGTGGTTGGGTTTCTTTTTCTGTTGATTGCAAGGTGATTAAGTCAAGCGGGTCATTTATCTCAAGTGATGGGAGAATAACATCCTCGCCTCTAGCACCTGGTTCTGCGGTAAGCCATCCAGGAAATACTACGACCGAACCAGTGACAGAGAAGTCAGGGATCGTTTCTTTGCTTCCAGTAATGTTTGCTGTTACTTTAGTGCGACGAAGTTTAGCATCTTTCATTTGACTCGACACAGTTCTCTCCCAAATGAGAGAGTATAATTTCTTTTCATCATCAGTTGTACCAGCGTAGCGAGTGGTTGCATGTGTTGGGCGAATCGCTTCGTGAGCCTCCTGAGCATTCTTTGACTTGGTCTTATAGGTGCGTACTTCGAGATAGTTTTTCCCGTATGTGTCCTCGATCATGCGTGCAATTTCACCAAGTGCTTGGTTAGAAAGGGTGGTGCTGTCGGTACGCATATAGGTAATGAGACCTTTTTCGTATAACTTCTGCGCAATGCCCATGGTACGTGATGGAGAGAATCCAAGTCGTGATGATGCTGTTTGTTGCATCGTAGATGTTGTAAACGGTGCGCGGGGTGAGCGAGCCACATCGGTGCTTGTAAGGTCGGTTACAACCCAGGAATGTTTTTTACCGGTTGTGACAATTCGCTTCGCTTCCTTTTCATCTTTTGGTTGTGTCTCACATTCAAGAATCAGCGAATAGGTTTTGCTTTCTTTTGCACGTCCTTGCGTTTTCCATTCACCACTAATGACGAAATATTTTTCTGGAATAAAGGCACGTATTTCTCGCTCACGTTCCATTACGATACGTAGAGCGGGGGACTGTACTCGTCCAGCAGAGAGACCATAGCGCACCTTCTTCCAAATAATTCCTGAGAGATCGTATCCCACAAGTCTATCGAGTACGCGGCGTGCTTCTTGGGCTTCTTTTAAGTTCTCGTCTATAGTACGTGGGTGTTTGAGTGCCTCTTTGATGGCACTTTCTGTGATTTCATGGAAGGTGACCCGACGAGCCTTTGGTAACTTGCAAGCTTCCTTGATGTGCCATGCAATTGCTTCACCTTCACGATCGGGGTCGGTTGCGAGGAGCACTTCACTTGCCTTGGCTGCGAGAGTTTTTATTTCACTTACTACTTTTTCTTTCCCAGGCGAAATCTCGTAGTGTGGTATGAATCCACCTGCGATGTCGATTGCTTTCTTATTACTCTTAGGAAGATCACGAATGTGCCCAACAGAAGCACGCACCTCGTATTCTTTTCCGAGATACTTTCCAATGGTCTTTGCTTTGGATGGTGACTCAACGATAAGTAACTTCATAGAGTTGGGTTTCGTTATACAACTTTACACTACCTTTCTCACTTCGCCAAATGTTTCTTGTATATAACCCCGAAGTTCGAGTGAAGAAAGTGTTGTAAGAAAAGAAGAAAGTGGAAGTTTGCTTCGCTCTAATAATTCATCACGATCAAGTGGTGCGCGAAGAATTTCCAGTAGTAATTTTTCTTCGTTCGTAAGAAGATGGGTGTCGATTGAATCAGTCGTGCCGACTTCCTTTTTTTGATGTTCTACATGCAAGAGATCAAGTAGGTCCTCGGCACATGTAATGCAGTAGGCTCCATCACGAAGAAGTTTGTTTGTTCCAGAGGATGTGGGAGAAGTTATTTCTCCGGGGATAACACCGATATCTTTTCCTAGTTCTAAAGAAAGCCTAGCGGTGATAAGGGTTCCTGATTTTTCTTCGGCCTCGACTATAAGAACAGCATCTGATAGCGCCGCCATAATACGATTACGTGCTGGAAATGTCCACTGCGCTGCTTTTGTTTTTGGTTGTAATTCAGAAAGGAGTGCACCTCCATTTGCTAGGATTTCTTTCGCTAAGTGTCTATGTTGGGAAGGATAAATTACTTCGTCATCGATGCCGCTCCCAGGGATAGCCCATGTCTTTATGGTGTGTTTAAGTGCTTCTTTGTGTGCGATGCTATCTATTCCAAGTGCGAGACCAGAAAGAATGACGATATCTGTCCTTGCATGTAATTCACGAATAATTTTTTCGAGTGCGATTCTTCCGTACTCTGAGTGTTTACGTGATCCAACGATGGTAAGTATACGTGGAGACAATCTCCCGTGAGTGTCTTGTGTAAACTTCGGCAGTACTCCACGGAGATACATCACCTCTGGGATTTGGTCGAGTTCTAATAGTCTCTTCAAAAGAGGGTGTTCAGAAAACTCAGATTGTGTGAATTGAGTTATAGAAGACATGAGTCATTAGTGTACAAAGGTCTGGTTACGGATAAAGTGTACTATATGATATCTATAAAAATGAAAAGAACGACCACAACATGAGTCTTGTTTCTGTAACACTATCATGTGGCCGCTCTTCAAGGTATTTCAATCCGAACGCGGCCACGTTGTTATGTTCTCACATCTCTCGTGGTCCTGCGAGACGGACACGCACTCAGTAGCAGACCATTCCCACTGGGTACTTTTTCGGTATGCTGTCCTTCGCCATCGCCTTGATGCGCAAAACGTAGATGTACGAGTCGCGATAGCGCACCCTGTGGTCTGTCAGGTGTTGCATGAATTGTTGCCAGGGTGTCTCGTTCAAGTAACCAGTCTTCTCATCGTAGATCTGCACCCTCTTCTCGACGTTGATCGCGTATCGGGGCGGAGTGTCAGATGCAAGTTCGAGTTCTTTTCCGGCGACGATGAAATGACAGGAGTTTCTTGCGGCATACGAAGGATTCACGATCCCATCGACAACAGGCTTTCCTCTGTAGGGGTGGTAGGCAATACCGTCAATTTCTACTACCGTCCCTTCAGGGGAAATTCTGAACATCTCGCCGTTTTTCGTTGTGATGGCTTGATACCTCTCAGTGACCACCAATTCGTAGACGCTCACTGTTGAATGCAGCGTTTCGTTGATTGTGTCCCGAATGTGCGTCCACATTAGGTATCCGTGGGATGCAAAGACGATGATCCACCCAAGCAAGATGAAGTGACTTCTGTCCTCGGAATTGCTGAGCGTTTTCTTTGCGTATGCAGCGGCTTTCACCGCAGCAAGACCCTTCAGGTCAGTGTTCGCACGGATCTCCGTCTTTGTCTTTCGTGTATCGACATGCATAAAGTTGCTCTCTGCTTGTGGCGCTTCCTCAGGAGCACCAATTGGTTCCCCGGGGAATCTCGTCCTCAGTTTACAGAGGTAGAGGCGGTTGAACCATACAACGGGTATATATATTGGAAGGAGTACGAAACCGTGGTCAACAGTACCGTAGTACTTGGTGAAGCAAGTCAGGTCTCCAACTTTTCCAGTTGGGATGATGCGACACGAAGACACGATCATGGTTGCCACGACAGTGATTGTGATCCACAGCCAGTGCTCGTTCTTGAAGAAGAACTCAAGAAGTGCCGCGCAGGAAATTCCCCAGATCGCGGTGTTGCGAATGGCTTGCCCTGCGAGGCTCCACTTGTCCAACTCACGTTCACGAATTTTTTTCGCCATGGCTCGAGTCTCCCAAAAGGTGGCGTTGGTTTTATTTCGGATTGTAATTGAAATGGGAAAGGACCGTCTTCAATAGTACATGGTCTCATGAAGACTCTCCGATCGCAACAGCAGATAGTCTTTTCTTACTCACTTCGTGAGGCACGGGTGGGATTTGAACCCACGAATGACGGTTTTGCAAACCGCAGCGTTAAACCACTTCGCCACCGCGCCTTATTTTTTTAAAGTCAGTATATTCTAGCATATTTTTAGAAAATGCTCTAGAATTTTTTTCTTTATTGTGGTATAGTATGCTGGCATTTATATGCCCCTATAGCTCAGCTGGTAGAGCATCGGACTCTTAATCCGCAGGTCCTAGGTTCGATCCCTAGTGGGGGCACCCAAACGTGCTAGCACGAGAAGGCTAGTATAAGTAGCAAAAACAACCATTTTAAATGGTTGTTTTTGCTACTATTTTTTCAGAACTAGATTGTTAAGTGATCTTACGTGCTTATACCTAAAGTAATAGAGAACGTATACATCCACATGGCCCTTTATTCCATTCCATGCATTTTTGGTTCTATAATTACTGGAACTATTTTTTCTGACAAATCTGTCGATGTTGAATTTATTTGGTAATCATCTGGAACCTGCGAATAAATATCCGGGTTACTTTCGCCGGTCACTTCAAGAACAGCCCACGCCCCTTTATTCATTCGCGAAAGAGCATGATCAACAAGAAGATACT
>CAZUPO010000008.1:0-36914 GCA_964621595.1 uncultured Candidatus Saccharibacteria bacterium | reverse complement strand
CCGCCAAGACATTTTATTATCGGAGTCAACTCACTTGCCTGAGCAAGTAGTGCGACTCAGATACCAAAAAACAGCAGATTAATCTACTGTTTTTTGGTAAAATATAGTTATGCAATATCCTGATGAAATCATAAAAAATATTCCAATTATGAGAGAACTGGAATCTAATTCTAAAAATTTTACAAAAAGTAAGTTTCCTAGAAGTGCTAAAGCACTAACAACATATTCCCTAAAATTACAGTATCTAAGTAATTCTATTAACTTTTGTAAAGAAACTGGAGATTATTATTCTCTTTGCGTACTTTTTAGAGCATTACTTGAACACTATTTCAGACATCTTTATATTTACTCTAGGGCTTTAAAAGAAGATAGTGATAATGTTGGAATTGAATATTATGGAAAGCTAAATGGTCATGAAGACTTATGTTTTTTAAGAAGTAATATTTCGTTGAATACGAAGCTGACTGGAGAAAAATCTATCTTGAGTTTAGATAGTGATCAAAATAAAGACTTAGATGATATAGCTAAAAACTTTAAAATCAATAATATTCTTTCATATTTAAATAAAAGTATTGGAGAAAATAAGAAGATATCAACAATATCAAAAGATTTTTTCAATAAATATTCCCAACATTATTCTACTCTATCTTCATTTGTTCATGGTGGTCCTTATGCTGAAAAATATATGGAGTTGTATTCAAAAAATGAAATAGGAAAAGAAGACGACGTTAAGTATCTATTTAATGAAGCAAACTCATTGACCAACCAAGCAATAAAAAATACCTCATTATTTATTGAGATAACAACTGAAAAAGATCTACCCCCTGTGACAACTAGTTAATCAGGGTTAATGTTTTATTCTCATATACGATTCTTGATCTAAGATTTGCTATAATAAAGTATATGGAAATATTAATAATTATTTTAGTAGTAATAACAGTAATTCTTTATTTAAAAGTAAAGAAATTAGAAAAACATTTAACTGTTCTTTCTTTTTCTGATAAGTTGATAAATAAACTTCTTGTTAAAAACAATCTTATACTACCTTCAGAAATTGACATTATAACTAATGAGGTTATTGGCGACATGCACGAAGACGAGGGTAATAAAATTATAAACTCTGCCAAGAGTATCGGTATTATAATTCCAAAATACATGAATGAAGAACAACTTAATGAATATGTTGAGACTCAAGAATTCAAGCGAAGAAACAACCAAATCTCATATACAGATAGAATGATCATGGAGGAATCTGATTCTTAGCCCCGACCCACATGCCTCAGCTTAACCTCTGAAATCCCCCAAACCGCCCTTATGGTGTCTTGCCGGTCCGGTACTGAACCCACATGGCCCGCCAAAGTATATTTATTAGCATGTCTGGTACACCAAAAAAAGTTTTGTTTATTTGCAAGGGTAATTGGTTTAGAAGTCAGATTGCTGTAGCGATTTACAATACATTAACAAATTCTGATCAGGCCGAATCCGCCGGAACGTATGTCGGTGCGCCGGATGAACCAGAAGGACAAAAGTTATCATCACTTTTTGCTTCGGATGATTTTTTCTGTGTTATGGAAGAACATGGGATGTACATTCGTAATAATACAACTAAACGGTTACGGGAAGAGGTGCTTGCGTCGTATGACATTGTCGTTGCGATGGTAGAAGAACCATTTATTCCGGAATTTTTGAAAAAAGATAAAACTATCATTTGGTGGGAGGTTGAAAATCCAGAATTTGTAGATAGAAAAGTATCGGAAGATACTTACCAAAAAATTTATTTACTCGTAACAAATCTCATTAATTCTAGTTAGTGTTTCGGATCTTGTTATGGATAGGTATACTAATTACATGGCCGAGCACCTCCCCCACAAAACCCCTCAGGATTTTAAGAAAATATTGGAGACATCAAAAGCACTCCTTGCTTCTTGGGAAGATATCACACCACTTGCACGGAATGAATGGTTGTGTTGGATAGCAGATGCGAAAAAAGAAGAAACGAGGTTACGGAGGATGAGTCGTGCACGCGAAGAGTTACTCGCAGGGAAGCGACGACCATGTTGCTTTGCAGGGTGTAGTCATCGTAAGAAGTAGGTTTGCTATACTCATATGTATGGCATACAAACATTCTATTTTAAATAGCGCATCTGAGGATCGTTTAGAAAAGTTGATCAAAGAGCGACTTGTGCCCGGGGCGAATAAGGAAATGATCGATAAACGCATTTGGGATCTCTTCGGGGAAGAGTGGTGTGTGATGGCGACAGATCTCTCTGGATTTTCTCGACACGTTGCGAAGTTCGGTATCATTCATTTCTTGCAGACCATCTATGAGTCGGAGCGATTACTCATCCCTGTTATCGATACTCATGATGGCATACTTCTCAAAATAGAAGGGGATAGTTTCTTGGTTATCTTTAGAAATGTGGAGAAGGCGGTGTCGGCGGCTCTCGAGATGAAGGATGTACTTAAGAAGTACAACAAAGACAAAGCAGATGAAGAAAAGGTGTTGCTGTGCGTTGGTCTTGGGTATGGGAAAATGTTGCGTATCGGAGATGAGGATGTGTTTGGGGCAGAGGTGAATGCTGCAAGTAAGTTGGGAGAAGATACCGCACGAGCAGGGGAGATACTTGCAACCGAGTCTGTTGTGAAGAAATGTACAAGTTCTTTGTACAAGTTCGAAGAGATACAAGACATTCCTCCGGGAGCAAACAAGGCGTACAAGTTGGTATAGGTTTCTTATTGTGTAGCATCTCTGGTGTGCCTGGCTGAGTACTATTTTGTGTGGTATATATAGGTGCGCTATACTTTAAGGTGTTAGATTTACGAACTCATAAGTAACCATCAACAAGCATCATGGAAAGTAGACAACACGAACCAGGTACACCGGAAGATGTAGGGAACCTCAGTGAAGATTCCCAAACTTCGCCACGTAGATTTGAAACCAGGGGCGGACCAGTTTCTCCAGAACAAGTTAGAAGTAATCTCGGAACACTTGAGGGTAATTTGAATAGAGTGCGAGCGATTTCTGGAGAAACTCTTCGTTCTCCAGAGGGAGAGCAGGCAACCAAAAATTTAAAAGAAAAAATCTCTGGTGCTTTTTCTGGATTCCAAAAGGGTCTTCTTGAAAAAATGAGTAAGGTGGGGGATGTGGTTAGATCAGAGCGAGTTATGGCACTTGGCGTTGCTGCTTCTTTCGGTGCTTGGGCTTTACCAGTGGTTATGTTTCGCTTACGTGCTCAATATCCAGAGATTGGGATGATGCTTGATGCTGCGCCAGAGATGGTTCAACAACTTGTACACACAGAGGTTTTTGCTAACATAATGAATAAAGTTACCGGTGCATCATGGCCAGGGTCTGTGTGGTCAGGGGGAGGACAAGAAGGGCAAGCGTTTCTTGCAAATATCGCATCCCCCAACTTCGACATAAGCACTCTCTCCCATGAGGCTTTAGACGAAGCTCTACCAAATCTAAATGAGCGAGATGTAGAATTTTTAAAGATGCGTCTAAATACTGGCGTCACACAAAAGGTACAAGAAGTTGCTAAGGGTATAGGTACTGTCAGTGCGGTTTTGAAGGGTAGCACCAACGCAGCACTATTATTTTTGACTTCTTTTGGTGCAGGGAAACTAGTGTCCGATCTCGGTTACAAAGCAGACAGGAAATTACACGACCTTAACAAGGCTCAATAAAATAACTAACTATATTATTATGGACCAAGAACTTATTCAAGACATCGAGAAAAAATTTCAACATTTCCAATCTGTGGAAGATTCTTTAACGCCGGAGGAGAAGCAAGTGATGCTCGAGGAGATAAATGCTCTCATTTTGTCGCTTAATAAAGCAGTCGAAGAGTACATTGTTGCTATGCGTCACGTAGAATTGGGGCAAAAATCATAGACCACATTCATGAAGTTACGCACTATATTCTTTAGCGCTGCTGTTCTTGGTGCTTCAGTTGGCCTTACAGTTGTATTTGCTTTTACACCAAAAGAAACGGCAAAATATTTTAATGGACCAACTGTCACTAATATTACCCAGACAAGCGCAATACTGTCGCTTTCTCCGCAAGTACTTGCGGATATTACAGCAGAAGAAAGAAGCGGTGTGTACTTTGAATATTCCGAAACATACAAAGCGTGTGTCATGATATACCCGACCCCAGCAGAATGTCTCCCAAAGAAAACAGAAGCAGGGAGTACGACAGTACACATCACTAACCTTAAACCAAAAACCTCGTATACCATTCGCTACAAACGAGATAACACTATCAGATGTATCACCACACCGTGCCCGGGGAATGAGTTTGAAAGTCTAATGACTACGTTTGTCACAGATGAGAATGGTGTTGTGTCTAAAGGGCCGCGTATCACGCGAGGACTTACCGTAGGAAGTCGTGGAAGTGATGTGAAAGCACTTCAGGAATATTTGAAAGACGCGGGATATTTACAAGCGGAAGCAACAGGGTACTACGGACGCCTTACGGTGGAGGCGGTACGCATGTATCAAAAAGCAAAAGGAATAGCACAAACAGGAACTGTTGGCCCAAAAACACGGGCAGCGATCACAGAGTAACTAGGATTACTCGCTACGCAGTTCTACTTGAACGAAACCATTGTTACTATTAATGGTGACTATAATTTTATTTCGTAATTCATCATCAACACGAATCATGTTTTTTTCGATAAGATCATTGAGTGATGTTGGGTATTTCCCAAAGCGTGATTTGTAGTCCTGTGTAAGACGGTTGAGTACGTACGTCGCATCTTGGATAAGGATAGTGTCACCAATAATCTTTTTTGTTACTTTGCTTTCTGTTGTTTCGTAAATTGCCTGTACGAATGAGCGGGTCGCGGTGTCTCCTTCTATACCTCGTCGTTTAAATGAATTGTACACGTTGGTCACAATTTCTGGTACCAATGGAAGGGAGGCAGCACGTTCGATAAATGCAAGTGCTTCAGAGGGTTTCTTCATTAGTTGGTATTGTGTTCCAACATAAAAGGGTATTTCCCAGTTATACGGTAGATTTCTCATCCCGTCCTCTGCAAGTGGGAGAACAAGATTCATCGACGAAGGATCTGTTTTTACAGGGATAGTCAAAATTCCAAAGAGATAAGGGTAGGCAAATGCTTTATCTGCTGTGCGAAGGTTTTTATATTCATCAAGTAAAAAAGAATCTCGTCTGTTCCACCCAGAGAAGTCCTGAATAATGCTTAGCCAGTAGTAATCTGCAATTACATTATTGAATCCAAACATGCTGTAGGTGAGTATCTTTGAAGGAAGAACGTGTTTTTCCACTCGAACTTCTAGTCCGGCTACTGGGTGCATAATGGCGTCATATTTTTTTTGAGTCGCGGTACAGATCGCTAGTATGGCAATACTAGCGATGACTGTAATGAATGTTTCTTTGGAAATGAGAAGACGGTGAGAAGTCATTATAATTCTTTTTTGCGTAGTGTGATGCGGGTGATGAGGAAAATAACAAGCGCGTAGCAGATGAAGTAGAGAAGTGTGAGGAGGCTGATAGTGAGGGTAGGTGTATTGTTATAGATAATGTCGTTACGGAGGTTGAACTTCTCAAGGTTCGGTAATACGTAGTAGGTAAACGTAAGAGCATACTCACGTACGAGAGACGTGTTCTGCGCCAAGATGAAACGAATAATTTCTGTAGAGTGACCAAGAAAATAAATACCAAGGGTGTAAATTGCAGCGAGAATAGGAGATGTGATGCCTGAGAATAAAATCGAAACAAGAATAAGTAATGTAGATTCTAAAATGCTAAATATTACAGAGTAAAGTATCGGGAGTATGTATAATTGCCCGCCTTCGACAAGGAGGATTGCCCACAATCCAAATGTTGAGATACCTGTTACAACGGCAGTTGTTGCAGTGAGACCAAGTGCTTTACCTATAATGATGGATTCAAGAGATATAGGTTTAGGAAGGATGAGAAAGAATGTACGTCGTTCGAACTCTTTGTACATGAGCATGGATCCAATAAAAATCGCGACGAATACCTGGAGAAGATAGATTGCAGTGATACTGAAGTTTATAATGACGCGAGTGTTTTGGTCTATTGAAATAGAGGCAACAAAAAGTGAAAATCCAATAATGAGAAATACTATAACGAGTGCAGAGAGGAGAATACGATCCCGCATAGTTTCGCGGAAGGTGTTTTTAGCAATGAGGAGGGTGTGTTTAAGCATGATGTTTCTCGGCTCGATTATTAGTAATCAGATGAACAAAAGCATCTTCAAGGTCTTTGTGCGTTCCGGTAATTGTGTTGGGTGATCCAGTGGCGATGATTTTTCCATTATCAATAATTGCCACGAGGTCACAGATTTCTTCTACATCTGAGAGGATGTGAGAGTTGAAGAAAACAGTTTTACCACGAGATTTTAATTCTAGGATTATCTTTTTTATGTGTGCTCTACCGAGTGGGTCTAGGCCATCGAGTGGTTCATCCAAGAAGAGAACATCAGGGTCATTGACGAGCGCTTGGGCTAAGCCAAGTCGCTGAAGCATTCCTTTAGAATATGATTTAATATAGAGATCTTTTGCGTGGTAGAGGTCAACATCTCGGAGAAGGCGATCAATAACTTCTTGTTTAGCACCTAGGGAGAAGATATCAGCAACAAAGTCCAAAAATTCATAACCGGTTAAGTAGAGATAAAATGATGGTGTTTCTGGCATGAAACCTATGATGCGTTTGGTGTCTATGTGTTGTGGTGGTAGGTCACCGATGGTGATATGACCATGGGTTGGCTTGGTAAGACCGACGAGCATTTTCATGGTTGTGGTTTTCCCGGCGCCGTTTGGTCCAAGGAATCCAAACACAGTTCCTTGCGGGATGGTTATGTTGATTCCTTGCACTGAGTGTCGCTTGCCCGACTTTATGGTGTAGGTTTTTGAAAGGTTTGTTATCGTGATAGCATTCATAGTGTAGGGTTTAGATATTTTGTAGTATAGACAATGAAAAAAACTTTACAAGTTCCTTCGATGTTTGGAATATAAAGGTTTTTAGCACCAATGTCACAAATTGTTTTTTCAGCTGTTATAGGTAATGTACAGGGAAATTCCCTACAGTATTATTCACATAAAATTATAGTAACCATATGAAGAAAAGATTTATCACAATACTTGCACTTCCGATGCTTTTTGTCGGAGGACAGGTGTTTGCGGAAGAAACTATTACTACTCCATCAGTGCCAGAAATTTCTACTGTGGTAGCAACAACAGAAAAAGCAGAAACAGTGAAAGAAAATCGTATTTCTAAATTGAAAGCACGCGGGACTGCTCTCATCCAAGAGCGCGCGAAGTCACTTTCGAAGGAAAGAGATGTAATCACAAAATCTAAATTAACTGATGCACAGAAAAAGACGCTTACGGATATAATCGACCAGCAAATAGCTAATCTTACTTCACTTAAAGTCACGCTTGATGGCGCGACAGACGCAACTTCTACACGCCGTTTGGTGGAAAGTGTTTTTTCGGAATACAGAATTTATGGAATAATTATTCCTCAAGTTCATCTTGAGAAGAGAATTTTCGATCTCCAAAATCACATTACAAAAATAACTAACGAAGTCTTCCCTAAGGTTCAAACTGCAATTGATACACAGAAAGCAAAGGGGAAAGATGTTACCGTGTGGCAGACTGGTCTTGATAAAGCAAAGACAACTGTAAGTTCTGACACAGCTACACTTGCTGCGTTGCTTACAAAAGTTCAAGCTCTTAAACCTGCTGATTATGGAACATCGAGTAAGGCGATTATAGAAAGTGCTAATACTGATATTAAGACTGTTAGTAAGGACTTGCGTACGATCAATGCTCTGATCAAGAGTCCTAGGTACATGAAGAATGTTACCTCTACCACTACGCAGGCGACAACTACTGCTCGCTAAGTAGTTGGTCGGGGACTTTTAGAGTCCTAGGGATGTCCCTAGTATGATCACTTAAAAGTAATTATACTAGTTCGCTAAGAGGACGGGGAGCAAATCCACTTTCCTTGTTGGGTCTAGTAGTAAAAACTAACAACACATTAAAACATTAAAGAAAAAGTATGAAAAAAACATTTCTAGCAACAGGTCTTGTACTTCTTGGTCTCACATTTGCTCACGCAGAAGAGGGTAAGAACGGTATGATGCCAGCCATGATGCCCCCAGTTAAACTTACCGGAGATAAAGCAATCGATGATCAGATTAAGTCTCTTACTAAAGAGATGGAAGATAAAGTAAAGGCTGTTCGTGAAGAATACATGGCAAAGATTAAGGCGGTTGTTGGTGATAAGAAGCCAATGATGAATGCATCCTCTACACGTGCAACATCAACCATGAAGGAACTTCGAAAGGATGTAAAAGAAATGCGGAAAGATATGATGGAAGATCGTCGCGATAGTCGTTTCCAGAATGGAAGTGGAACGCCACCAGTTCGCCGCGATGGACCAGGGACAACAACTCCTCCTAATCCACGCGCTTCAGAAAAAGCACAAGGTTTTTTTAAGGGATTCTTTAATCGATAGATAGAGTATCTACAGAAGAGAATTCTTGTAAGTCATAACAAACCTCTACTTTTTGTAGAGGTTTGTTTGTTTTTAGTGAGCGATTGTTATTGCTTGTACCGATGCGACACCCTGGTCTAGTAAGATTTTTCGTAGTTCGTGGAGGGTTGCACCTGTTGTAGTAATATCATCCACTAGAATTATATGTTTGTTGTAGACATCGCCAACGATTGAAAACGATCCTCGCTGATTCCTTTCTCGTTCTTGTTTGGTTGTTTTGCGTACTTGTCGCGCGGTAAGTTTTGTCCTACGTAGAATTTTCGGTAGGTATGGTATGTGGTAGTGAGCGGCGAGTATATCTGCTATGATTTCAGCTTGATTATATCCACGTATAAGTTTTCGCATTGGGTGCATGGGTACAGGAATACAGATAGCAGTATCGGCGTGTTCTAGGACGTGGGGGTGCGTGGAAATGGTCCTGTGCACTAGTTCTTGCAAGAGATGTCGTTGGTGATAGTATTTACCGGCATGAATTAATTTTTTTACATTGGTATCTCTATACGAAAGAAATGAAAAGATATACGGTGCTGGCGAATCGGTAGCGCAGGGTAAGGATTTGAAACAACTATCACACAAAGTACTTCCTTGTTGTTTGCATAGATAACATGCAGGAGGGAAGAGCATGTCGCCTAGTTTTTTGTAGAGATTAGGAATCGTCCACATATTATATGAGTATACTCATCTTTTTATAAAAAATAGTTGTATACTTCAAATATACTATGGCAAGTCTTCAGTTTTTTCGTAAAGAAGAAGTTGGTCAAGCACTCGGTCTGGATATCGGACCGTCTTCTGTGAAAGTGGTTCAACTTCGAAGAGAAAAAGAACGAATTGTTCTGGATACTTACGGCGAGGTACCCCTTGGTCCCTATGGAGGTGTTGCTGTTGGGCAAGCAATTCATTTGGGTGAAGAAAAATTGCTCGAAGCGGTGCAAGCCCTCTTCAAAGAGGCGAAGATTACCGCAACAAATACAGTTGTGGCTATTGACCCTGCTTCAGCATACGTTTCGCTTATCAAGGTTCCCAAAGTTGATGACGAGCAGTTACGCACCATGATTCCCATCGAGGCGAGAAAATATATTCCAATTCCTCTTACTGAAGTACAAATGGACTGGTGGCATATCCCGTCTACTATTAATTTAGGTGGTCGTGATGGAAGTGTGAGTGTGGTTTTGGCTGCTGTTAACAATGATATTCTTATGACCTACGATCGATTGGTGAAGCATTTAGGTCTAACTAATGTTGAGTACGAGATCCCAGGATATAGTCTCATTAGAAGTTCACCACCACACACTCACAAGATGGTTATGTATGTTGATATAGGGGCACAAAATACAGTACTTTCCCTTATTAACCAAAATGTTGTGCTCGATATGCACGTAATCTCGCATGGTTCTCAAGAAAGTACTATGCAATTATCAAAAGCTCTCGCTGTGCCAATCGATACAGCAGAACAAACTAAACGTACATTTGGATACCGTGGTGATAGTTCAAATCCTTACGTAAAAGACATAATGGAACTTTCGAGTTATCCACTGTTTGGCGAGGTAGCTAGACTATCTTTGATGTACGAAAGAAAGTATAATCAGCATATAGAAGGGATAATTTTGGCAGGGGGAGGCTCGCGTGTTGTTGGTGTCATGGATGTGTATGCAAAAACTGTACACATCGCAGGTCGCATCGCAACACCGTTTGAAAAAGTGTACGTACCAGAGTTTTTGGGTGAGATGATAGAAAGAGTTGGTCCGTCGTACGCTGTTGCCTTAGGGTGTGCTCTCAAAAAATTAACCTCGTAAATTTGTTCGCATGGCCATATCTTTTAATCCAGGACAATCAGCACCAACACCAGGAGATACAACAGGAGGTTTTTCTTCTGCCGCACCAACAACTACACCTAATGCAACCCCAGTTGATGCGTATATTCCGACAGCGGTTCCTACCATTGCTGTTTCGCAGGATCCAGGCGATTCTTCTCCACTTATATTTTTACGTCGTAATAAGTCTAACTTTGCGATGTATTTTCAGTTGGCAATCATCGCGGTGTTTGTTATTACAGTCGGTACGGCAATTGGACTATTTGCGTACATTCAAATTATAAAAGTACAAGTTGATGCAAAAAAACAAGAACTTGCAACCTTGCAGAAAAGTTTCCCCAAAATGCCCCTAGATGATATGGTTGCAACATCGGCTAGAATTCGTATCGCCAATAAAGCCCTTAACGAGCATGCGTCAGTTGCTACCGCTTTCAGGTTGCTTGAAGAAAGTATTTCTAATCCTGTCACCTATACAAAATTTTCTCTTAGCCGTAGTAAGTCCAAGAAAGGGTACAATCTTTCATTTGCAGGAGAAACAAATAGTTATGAATACTTGTATCAACAAATTGAAGCATTACAGAGCAAGATTTTCTCTTCCTATTTCACTAAGTTAGTTTTTTCTGGTATTGGTGCATTAGACAAAAAAGGTATAGGGGGTTTCAGGGCAGATACTGTTATTGCAATAGAGGGGGTATACCCAGAAAGTTTTACTCTTAAAGAAAAAGATGAATATCTGAGATCCCTTCTTCCTGAGGTCGCAAGTTCAACCGAAGGTGTCGAAACTACACAAACTACACCATAATTATGTCACCAAGATTATTTAACTTATTGCTTCTTATCGCCTCAGGCGCAATATATTATTTGCTCGTTGGCCCACTGTACTCTGGTGAGGATGTTGGTGTTTGGGCACCAGAAAACAACGTAAAGTCATTGATTCAACAGCGAGAAGACTATACCAAGACCATAGAAGGTGTTAACACTATTATTGCCCAGGCAAAAAATATTACTAAACAGTATGAAGGGATAGATGATGAAACAAGGCGCAAGTTATCAATCATGATACCAGACTCTATCAATGAAATTAAATTATATGCAGAACTTACACGTATTGGTGCGCAGGCCAACTTACCACTAGAGGCAATAGGTCTTAAGGATAAAGGTCTCGGAGAGTACACCGTTTCTTTGACTGTAAAGACTACGTATACAAATTTTAAGAAATTTATTTCATATTATGAAAAAAGTATGCGTCTTTTTACGCTTGAATCGGTATTTTTTGCTCCAGCGAGAGAAGAGAATGCTGAGGTGAAATTTAATGTGGAACTCACGACATACTATCTTCCAAAAGAGAGGAAATAGTATATTATTTATGAACATTAACATTTCAAAAAATCAAAAAATGATTATCGGTGCAATACTAGTAGTTGTTGCTATTGGTGGCATTGGTTACTATTTCTTTTTTGCAGAAGAACAAGTCACAACAGGAGGAAGTTCCGTTAATAACGCATTACTAACCGCAGACATTAGGTCCTTCCTTTCAGTAAAAGAAAAAATTGATTTTAAAGACATGTCTTTTACTAAAAAAGAGGTATACGCAAATAATGAGTTAGTTGATTATTCAGAAGTAATACCATTCAAAGTTCCAGAAGGACGCCCTAATCCATTCGTCCCATATGTTGCTCCTTGATTTATTTGTTAGTCAAAATAAATTAACTGAAATTGAAGCAAAAGAAATAGATGCTGACGCTGCTGCACACGAAGAATTTCTAGTTGATGATTTTTTGGCAAAAAAGAATATTACTAATGAAGAGATTACTGAAGTCCGCAGTATTCTGCATGGTTTGCCAGTATATGATCAAGAGATAGTAAGTGATAAAGATCTCACAGGCTACTTAAGTGTTGTTCAGTCAAAACAACTGCTTGCCGTTCCACTTGAACTTAATGATGGTGTGCTATCTGTCGGTATTGTTGATCCAGAACATGCAAATGTTCTTGATAGCCTTCACTTCCTTTTTGGTTCTACTCATCAGGCATATAAGGTTTATTTAATTACGTACGATGCTTTTCGTAAACATTTTGGTCTTAAGGCTGGCGACCCGCTTGAGTTAGAAAAAGTTGCGAGTGTAACTAATCAGGTAGACAATGAATCAATTTCATATATCGGTAAAGAAGAGCAAGAGAAAGAGGAGATGTCTGACGCTGATAGCCTAGACATTGATCTTGAAAACACAACGGGGACTCTTGATAAAAACTTAGCAAAACTTCCGATTCCAGAAATATTTAGTATTTTGCTTCGCTATGCTATTGATAATAACGCTTCTGATATTCATATTGAACACATTGGTCTCTCGGTGCGTACGCGTGTGCGTATTGATGGACGACTCGATCAAATCACAGCTCTTCCTGCCAAAATGCACCCGATGCTCATTGCCCGTATTAAGATTCTTTGTGGAATGAAACTCGATGAAAAACGTAAACCACAAGATGGACGTTTCAGTACGAAGTTCGGAGATCGTAAGATCGACTACCGTGTGTCATCATTCCCCGGGTATTATGGTGAGAAGATCGTGATCCGTATTTTGGATAGTATTAAAGGTGTTAAATTACTTGACACACTTGGGTTTTCCGACATTCAAATGAAGCAGATTCGTGACGCCCTTGGTGCACCATACGGCATGGTGCTCATCTCTGGACCAACTGGATCTGGAAAGACCACAACTCTCTATTCGATGCTTAACGAAATAGATCGAGAACACAAGAACGTGGTATCACTGGAAGATCCTATCGAATATAACGTAGGAGGAATGAACCAATCTCAAGTGTTTCCAGACATTGGGTATACATTTGCTTCAGGACTACGTTCCATTTTGCGTCAGGACCCGGACGTGATCATGGTGGGAGAAATCCGTGACGGTGAAACAGCGCAGTTGGCTATTCAAGCAGCCCTCACTGGTCACCTTGTATTTTCTACCATCCACACCAACACATCTGTAGGTGTAATCACACGTCTTATTGATATGGGTGTAGAACCATATTTGATCGCACCGGTACTTATTGCTGCTCTTGGTCAGCGTCTCTCCCGTGCGATTGCTCCTGGATGTGGTGTGGCGATGGAAATGACACCTTCTCTTAAAGAAATGGTTACTAAGCAATTCGCAGACCTTCCTGAGGAGTATCACGTGAAGTTTCAATTGGATAGACCTTTGTATGAAGCAAAAGGAAACTCTGAATATGCAACAGGTATGAAAGGTCGTGTCCCAGTATTTGAGGTTCTTACTATCACTGATGAAATAGAAGAAGCTATCATTCATACCAAAGGCGAAGATGCGATCTGGAAACTCGCTCGTAAAGACGGAATGGTTACTCTTAAAGAAGATGCGATGATTAAATGTATGGATGGGAAGGTTCCGTTTACTGAATTGGCGGAAATCTAAAGGCAGGTGATGGGGGACAGGGAATAGGTGGCATCCTATCCACTAGTACCATAACAACAATCCTTATATACTAGTAAATATCTTATGAACTACGAAGTGGAACTTGATGACCTTATTATGACTCTCGTGAAAGAGGCGGGTTCTGATCTTCACTTGACCGTTGGTAACTTCCCAACTGTTCGTATTAATCGTGACTTAATTCCTCTTACACGCAAGAAGGAATTGGCAGCAGAGGATACGCTGGGGTTTTTACGTCAGATGGTTGGTGAGAAGACGCTAACAGATTTTGTTATTAAACAAGAACTTGATTTTTCGTACCAACACAGAAAGGAGTATCGACTTCGCGGTAATGCATCATTTCAACGCGGGGTTATTTCTATTGCACTTCGCCTCATTCCACGCGTTAAAAGTATTGCAGAGTTAAAATTACCAGAACAGGTCATACAGATAGCGCGTTCGCGACAGGGATTTTTCCTCGTGGTAGGACCTGTCGGTCAAGGAAAATCAACGACACTTGCAGCGATGCTTGAACTCATTAACTCAGAGTCTAGGCGTCACATCATAACCATAGAAGATCCAATCGAATTTCGTTTTGATGGAGGGAAGTCTCTTATAGAGCAACGTGAAGTTGGCGTTGATACAACTGACTTTAATACTGCTTTGATCCATGCATTTCGACAAGACGCAGATGTGATAATGATCGGAGAAATGCGGGGGCGTGATACGATCTCTGCGGCGGTTACTGCGGCAGAGACCGGACACTTGGTACTCTCAACCCTTCACACCAATTCCGCTGCGCAGACAATAGATCGCATTATCGATACCTTTCCAGGAGATCAGCAAGATCAGATACGCCTTCAACTCGCGTCGTCTCTTATCGGTGTTTTGTCACAGAGGTTACTCCCTTCTATTTCTGGAGGTCTTGTGCCTGCTTTTGAGTTGTTGCTTAATACAAATGCTGTTGCCAACTTGATACGTGAACGCCGCACCCATGAAATAGATGTGCTCATAGAAACTGGTTCCCAAGAGGGAATGATTGATCTTGACCGATATCTTGCAGAACTTGTTCGCACTGGTCAAGTTGCTCGGGATGTTGCTACGTCGTTTGCTCGTCGTAAGGGATTGTTTGAAAGACTCTTATAATTTTTTATGCTTTTTCATTACGTAGCATTGGGGCAAGAAGGAAAAGAAAACACAGAAGGTGACATTGACGCAATGTCACTTGATAATGCAATTCAGTTACTGCAAAAAAAGGGCATTACTATTGTTAATATACAAGAAAAGGAAGATCCAAAGAAAAACGATATCTTCGCTAATTTAAAACTTTTTAAGAAGTCTATTAAAGCAAAAGACGTCGTTATTTTTTCTCGCCAGGTCGCGACGCTTTTTGAAGCGGGAGTTTCTGCACTTAAAGCATTTCGACTTCTTGCGCAAGAAAATGAAAACGAGACCCTTCAAGAGCAGTTGATTGGTGTGGCGGATGATATCGAGGGTGGTATTTCTCTTTCACAGGCACTTGAGCGTAGACCAGAACTCTTCTCTGTATTCTATGTAAACATGGTTCGTGCTGGTGAAGAATCTGGAAAACTAAATGAAGTATTCTTATTCTTGGCTGATTATCTTGATCGCGACTATGAAATGACGCAGAAAATTAAAAAGGCTCTTACATACCCAAGTTTTGTTATCGGAACATTCTTCGTCATTATGGTAGGTATGCTTACGTTTGTGGTGCCAAAGATGGCAGCGCTGTTTACCGAAGAAGGTGCAAAGTTACCAACCGTAACTCGTATCGTTTTGGCGGTCTCTGCAGTGTTTACAAAGTATGGTCCGGTTACATTTCCAATTCTTGCCGTCTGTTTTTGGCTGTTTAGACGTTGGTCAAAGACCGATGAAGGGGCTTTTACTGTCGATGAGTGGATGACCAAAATACCTGTTATGAAGGTGCTACAGCAGCGCATTTTTCTTCAAAGATTTTCAGATAACATGAATACAATGCTCTCGAACGGTGTGCCTATTGTGAAGTCACTTGATATCACAGCATCTATTATTGAGAACAGGGTATATAAGCAATTACTTAAACGAGTTTCAGAAAAAGTTCAGTTAGGAAAGTCACTTTCTAAAGCGCTCTACGAAGAGACAGTTGTACCCAATATTCTTATACAGATGGTGCATATTGGAGAAGAGACGGGCGAACTCGGGTATATTCTCAAGAATCTTGCTACGTTCTATCGCCGTGAACTAGATACAGCAATTGACAGTGTGATTGGTCTCATTGAGCCGGCCATGATTGTATCACTTGGTCTTGGTGTTGGAGTGCTTGTGGCTGCTGTACTTCTTCCAATGTATTCACTATCATCTGCAATCCAGTAGGAATAGGTGTTAGGGACTAGCCTATAAGTAGTGCGTAGAAGTACAAGTAAGTAGTGTTACTATAATTGAACAGAAAGTAAAAGTAAGGTATCCTTTATGTTTTTATTACCTAAAACCTATACCTCCTGGCACCTATTACCTTCTACACGTTATCCACAACAATCTCTAAAAAACGTTGTTTTTTTAAGAATTAGGGGTATATACTTAATTTATCTACAAAAAGATAGAAAAAAATTATGTCAACAATATTTAAAAAATCATTAGTGCGTGGGTTTACCCTTATTGAACTTCTTGTGGTGATTGCTATCATCGGTCTTCTTTCGACTGTTATTGCAGCACCTATTACTCAGGCTCGTAAGAAGGGTCGTGATGGTAAGAAGGTGGCTGATATTCGTCAAATCACAAGTGCTCTTCAGCAATACGCGGATGATAATCTAGGTAATTATCCAACATCTATTACAAACCTTGTTCCGGTGTATCTTTCATCTCTTCCTCCTTTTGCAACAACAACAGCGCCAACCAAAGATCGTTATATGTATACGGTATATGGTACAACGGATTCCAGATACGTAGGTTTCCACCTTGGTTCTAAGTTGGAAGCAGCAAACCTTGCTCTTTCTGATGACCGTGATTGTTACGGCGCTGGGGCTATTGATTCAGCACATCAATATTGTATTGATTCTAGTCTTGATCCAACAAATACTATTCACGGTACAACAACCAACTTTTATATTGGTTCTGAAACTGTAGCATCTGACTTTTCAGTACCAGGTGTTACTGATTATGACGGTGTTGCAACAGGATGGGTTGGTCATCTTTCTGACGGTTCTGCGGGGGCTGGTGATTTTGCTGGTGGAAGTGATGCTGGTAATACTGCCTGCGTTGCCGCCCTTCAAGCTTCTTCGACGGCATGTATCTACGATATCACTAACTAGTTTATATTCAGTCGGTACGTGTTCTATATTCTATCTTTCCTCTTCGGTTCTTCTATCGGTAGTTTTGTTCAAGTTGTAGCGACAAGACTTAACGTTGCTCCAATAACTAAATCGCGAAGCAAGTGTCTCTCCTGCGGAGAGACACTTCGCGTTTTGGATCTTGTGCCCGTACTCTCGTATATCTTCTTGCAAGGGAAGTGCAGGTACTGTAAAACTAGGTTTGGTATCTCTAATTTGGTAGTTGAGTTTATCTTCGGTGTTAGTTTTACTCTCCTGTATCACTACATCTTACGAGAACAAACAACACTTCTTCTCTCGTTTACTTGGCTGCTCTACTATACAGTACTCTTCTCCATTCTTGGTGTTATGGCGCTGTATGATATGGCTCATAGCTATATTCCGATATCATTTCTCTTTGCTTATGGCTTTATGACTATCTTTATGATGGGGCTACGTTTGCAAGATGGAAGCGCTCCGGAGGTATTACTTGGCCCTGTTATTGTCGCGCTACCATTTTTACTTGTATGGTTGATTACAAAAGGTAAAGGGGTGGGATTTGGTGATATCCTATTATTTCTCGGGGTTGGTGCGTTCTTTGGTGTTACGCAAGGTATTGTAGTACTTCTTATTTCTATTTGGTCTGGTGCAATCACAGGGCTTTACCTAAAGTATTTCGGTGCCTATAAAGGAAAAAAGAATATACCAATGCCGTTTGTGCCGTACATCGCAATTGCATTTCTTGTAGTACTGTTCACAGATATAGATATATTTTCTATCGCAAGCATCTTTGCTTAGTGGTATTATTAAAGAATGAATATACGTTCTTTGTCTAGAGTAACTCGACAGGGGTTTACTATTGTTGAACTCCTTGTGGCAATTGTTATCATGACACTCATGACCTCTATCCTTCTTAGTAAATATCCAGAAGCAACTATGAGGACGGCGCTTTCGACTGCGACGAATGATCTAGTCCTTTTGTTACGAGAATCACAAATCCGTGGTAGCGCCATAGATGCTATTAATGGGTCGCTTGGTGGCTACGGCGTTTTTCTCTCGAGAGCATCTTCATCACAGGTGATTGTGTTTGGTGATCGCATAGACCCAACTATTCCAAAGCCCGCCGGTGTGGGTGTCGGTAATGGTATTTACGACACTACCCCGGTTGACGAAATTAAATCTGTAAAAAGACTTAATCAAGGTTTTTCTTATGCAAAACTTTGTGTTACCGCAACAAGTGGGACTCCACTCATCTCGGCTCCTTATGGTTATGTATGCAACGATAATGTCTATCCAAACATTGAGAATTTAACTATTTCATTCACTCGCCCGTCTTCTTTTGCTCATATTTATGTTAATAATGCTACAAGTACGGATTATTCTTCTGCTTGCATTCAACTGTATTCTCCGAAGTCTCCAGCAGAAGGACATATTCGTTCCTTAACGGTGTATCATTTCGGTATGGTTGTTGCTTCTGCTTCACCGTGTGACTAAACTATGAAACAGTACTTTACTAAACAACATAATTCACTTTCGTTAAAAGCCTTCACGTTGGTTGAGATTTTGGTTGTAATGGGATTGTTTTCAGGGGTGATGGTAATTGCTGCCGGATCTTTACTTATTACGCAAACAATAAATACAAGACTACAAGAGACACAGGCTGTTCTTGATAATGTGAATCTTTCAATGGATACCATGAGCCGAGAAATTCGTTATGGCGGAAATTTTCACTGCGATGTTGCAACATTCTCCGGATCAACATTAGACGTTGATGCAACATCTACATTACGTAAAAGTTGTCCGTATACAGAACAGGGAGGAACTGTGCTTATTTTTAGACCGTATCAAGCTTCTACCTCAACCGACCGCGTTGCATACTATATGAAAGGTGGCATAGTCTTTAAAGATGAATATATTGGAGGTGCTACAACAACATATCAAGTAACTGCTGATAATATCACGATAAACTCACTTGTTTTTTATGTGAGTGGTGCATATAGTACAAACGCAGTAGGTGAGGATTTTGGTGGTCTTCATGATTATACACAACCTGTAGTGACACTAACAATTTTTGGAGAAACAAAGCCGTCTAAAGGGTACTTCGTTACAATTCCTGGCGATGGGCCAGATAAAAAAAATTTACGTTCCGTAAAGTTTACGGTTCAGACAAGTATTTCTGCACGTGAATTAGATATATAACGAGTCACTTTTATGAAATTCTTTTTTTACAATAAAAACAAAAAAGTATGCAGGGCCTTCACTCTACTGGAAACACTGACCGCGATAGCGATTATTTCAGCTGTAGTTATGGGCCCCCTTACTGTTGCTGTCAATTCTTCTTCGTATGCTCGCCAGACAAAAGATGTCATGAGTTCAGTTTACTTAGCTGAAGAAACTATTGAACTACTACACCATCAACAGGATTCGCTGTATGTAGCATGTCTTAAGGGTGTTGATCCTTGTGGTGTTGGAGTACCTATAGGTGATGAAACAGTAGGAGAAACAGCATGGAGACTTTTTAAGGAACGATTAGACGGTATTTCTGATTCGTGTTTTGCACCAAGCGAATGCTCGTATGATTTTCAAGATATGTTGTTTTCTTCCACAACACCCCCGACAAAATATGCGACAAGTACGACTGATTGTCCGGAATTAGTACTCATGAGTGCTCCTATGGTGGTAAATGGAGATATTCTTGATATCCTTAGAAAATTTTATACTTGCAGTGGTATTGTGACTCATATGGCTGGGGCAACTGTATACTCTAAGCCGCACTATTCTAGAATAATTCAGGTCGAGTCCATTCCTACATTTGAAACTGCATCATCTACATATTACTATCACGATGATTTGCGTGTCACGAGTACTATTACTTTTCGTGGCTCAAATGGTAGAAATCGACAGGTAAAAGTAGTTGATTTTTTCCACGCTAGATCATGATGTACATAATGCAAAACTTTTTTAAAAAAAATAATCGCAGCACGTCTCGAAGTCGCAGGGGTTTTGTGCTTGTATACACCTTGTTCGTTTGTGCGATCATGTTACTTATCTCTACAAGTATCTCAGTTTCTCTTGTAAAACAAATATACTTTTCTCGACTTTCTCGCCAAAGTGAAACTGCGTACTTTGCGGCAGATAGTGCCATTATGTGTACAATAGATATTGATGATACATATGTTGATCAGAATGGTTTCGGCATCTTCCCACATGATCCAACAAGTGTTGATCCATCAGCGGATGTTCAAGCGGTATTGGATCATATAAATGAGGTGCGTGCTGCACGTAGCCTCGATACACTTAGCAGTCTCAATGATATAGTCTGTGCACGGTCAACTATTTTTGATCCAGTAGCTAACGATTTTGCAATTGCAACTACTACGTTTACTCGCACAACAACAGAAGCACCCTTCTTCGAAGATGGTAAGACATCTACATTTACTATGAAAATGGACACTGGAGATGGAAACTATCGCTGTGCTAAGGTGACCGTGAATAAAACTGAAACATATCGGCAAATTATTGCTCAGGGATATGCTACCTGTGATTTAACTGGAGGAGCTATTGAGCGAGCTATTGTAAACGTTACTCTCAATAACTAGGATTGTCTATATTTAAACAAAATATAAAAGTCTTTATTTATAAGGCATTTTTTGCTATACTTTAGGGTATGACGACGAGTGGTATCGCCAAACGAATCAACGAACTAAGGGCTCTTTTGGAGCATCATCGTATCCAGTATCATGTGTACGATACTCCAGAAATTAGTGATGAAGTCTACGATTCTCTTATGAAGGAGTTGGGTACTCTCGAACACACATATCCGGAATACGATTCCCCACTTTCACCGACACATCGTGTAGGAGGAGAACCTCTTGATTCATTCGCAAAAGTTCACCATGAGGTTCGCCAGTGGAGTTTCGATAACGTTTTTTCATATGAAGAGTTAGAACATTGGAACGAGAGGAACATGACACTCCTTTCTAAACAAGGTTTGTCACATAGACCTACCTATTTTACTGAAATGAAGATAGATGGTCTCAAAGTTATTCTTACCTATGAACATGGTCAGTTTATACGTGCAGCAACTCGAGGAAATGGGGAGATTGGTGAAGATATAACAGAAAATATACGAACGGTGAAATCAATTCCATTGTCTTTACCCGAACCTGTGTCAATGGTGGTAATAGGTGAGGCGTGGATGAAGAAAAAAGATTTAGAAAAAATAAATAAAGAACGAGCACAAAACGAACTACCTCTGTATGCAAATACTCGTAACTTAGCAGCGGGCACACTACGACAACTTGATCCTAAAGTGGTAGCTCGTAGAAATATACAACTCTATGCATATGATATTGAAAATCTGACCGGTAGCTCCATGGAGTGTTCTACTCAAGAGGATGAACTTGCGTTGCTGGAGCGTTTTGGTTTTTTGGTAAACAAAGATAGAAAACTATGCTCATCGCTAAGAGAAGTTGAAAAGTTTTATCGTCATTGGATAGAGCAACGTGCAAAACAAGATTATGGTATAGATGGACTGGTCATTAAAATTAATGAAAAAGATATCTGGGATGCCCTTGGGTACACTGCAAAGTCTCCGCGTGGGGGTATAGCATATAAATTTCCTGCAGAGGAGGCAGCAACAATATTGGAAGATATTGTACTGCAAGTTGGTCGAACTGGCGCAATTACTCCAGTCGCCCTCCTTCAGCCTGTCTTACTCGCAGGTTCTACAGTACGCCGCGCAACTCTTCATAATGAAGAAGAAATAAAACGTCTCGGAGTGCAAATAAGTGACACAGTTCTTGTACGAAAAGCAGGAGATGTTATACCAGAGATTTTTGACGTCGTCACCTCACTTCGACCAAAAAAGACTAAAAAATTTGTTATGCCCACCTTGTGTCCAGAATGTGGTACCACTCTTCAAAAAGATCGTGCTGGGAACAACGATAGTGTTGCTTGGTATTGTAAGAACGATGAATGCCCTGCAAAACATTTAGAAGGACTTGTTCATTTTGTGAGTAAGAAGGCTATGAATATTGAGGGTTTGGGAGAAAAAATTATAGAGACATTTCACGATATCGGTATTGTCACTGACATGGTATCAATATACCACTTAAAGAAAGAGATGATAGAAGGGTTGGATGGTTTTGGGGAGAAATCCGCAGATAATATACTTGAGAGTATTGAGTCTTCACGTCGTGTCCCACTACATCGCTTCTTGTTTGCGCTAGGTATTCGTCATGTTGGAGAGCAAACAGCCAAAGACATAGCAAAGAAATTTTTTACGATAGATACCCTTATCTCTGCAGCGTATGAATCCTTGTGTGAAGTAGAAGGTGTCGGTGATAAGGTTGCCGAAGAATTAGTAAAGTATTTTAGCAATAAACGTAATAAAGAGATGCTTTCAAGGTTGCTCCGTGAGGTGACTATATATAATGAAGTGACCGCAACCGCCTCTACACTACAGGGTCAGTCAGTTGTTATTACAGGTACGCTCCCGACTCTTTCTCGGGAAGAAGCAAAAAGTCTCATAGAAAGTCATGGTGGCAAGGTATCTTCCAGTGTTTCATCAAAAACCAGTTTTATACTTCTCGGGGATAATCCAGGAAGTAAGTATGATGATGCTAAAAATCTAGGAATCCCGATGCTATCGGAAGACGAGTTTTTGAAGCGCTTAAAGAAGTAAGGCTGGGGAGGATTATTCTAGGGTGAACAGTGCCCTTGCCAGGAGTTTAGATTATTGTTATAATGCGCGGACTATTGACCACTGATTGAGTGACGAACGAGGCAATATAGGGGAACTGTAAGTAATTACTACGTTTTAATTATTTATTAAGGTAATAACCAAAGCAATGGGATTGCTTTGGTGTCACTTGTTGTTATGGCAAAAGGCACTACATCATCATCTGTTCGAACTCAAAAAACATTCTCGAAATATCGAGAACCCCTTACCAAACTTCCTAACCTCGTCGAAAATCAAATACTTTCCTACAAAGACCTTACCGAGAAAGGTATTGTAGAAATTTTTCGAGAGTTTTCTCCTATTCGAGACTACTCTGAAAAAAAGTTTGACCTTGAATTTATTTCTTTTGAACTCTCACAACCGAAGTATGATGAGGTGTATGCAAAAGAAAACAAACTCACCTACGAAGCACCACTACGTGCTCGTGTAAAGTTGAGTAACAAAATTTTGAATACCGTCAAAGAACAGGAAATATTCATGGCTGATTTCCCACTTATGACTGTTCATGGAACATTCATTATAAACGGTGTAGAGCGTGTCGTTGTGCCACAACTTGCTCGATCATTCGGTGTGTTCTTTGATTCTGAAGAATCAAAGGGAAAGAGATACTTCGGTGCAAAAATCATTCCATCACGTGGTGTCTGGATTGAACTCGGCACTGAATCTGATGGTGGTATCTATGTACGTGTCGACAAAAAGAGAAAGTTCTCAGTCATCGCGCTTTTGCGTGTTCTTGGTCTTGCTACAGATGACCAGATCAAGAATGCATTCAAAGGTCATGCAGTTGCGGGTCCACTCATGGAAAGTCTTGTTGCGCGAGACGAAATCAAGAGTATTCATGATGCCTATATCGAAATTTATAAGAGATTGCGTGACGGTGATCTAGCGACTCCAGAAAATGCTAAAGAGCACATTGATTCAATCCTTGGGCCTGAAAGATATGATCTTTCTCCAGTTGGACGGTTTCGTTTCAACAAGCGCTTCGGAAAGACAACTGATGCAAAGGATAAGGAGGCAGCACGTCGTACTCTTTCAAAAGATGATCTTATAGAAATCATCAACCATATTGTTGAACTCAACAACAATCCAAACGCAGAAGAAGATGATATCGATCACCTTGGTTCACGTCGTGTACGTTATGTGGGTGAAATGATGGCAGCAAAAATCCGTACTGGTATGATGCAAATGAAGCGCAACATCCAAGACAAGATGTCAGTTATTGACACCGACACAACATTGCCTATCGCAATCATCAACCAGCGCCCACTCCAGGCTCGTATCAAAGAGTTCTTCACGACAAACCAACTTTCACAGTTCATGAACCAAGAAAACCTCTTGGCAGAAGTTGAGCACCTTCGCACCCTTTCAGCCCTTGGTCCTGGTGGTCTCACTCGTGAACGTGCAGGGTTCGAGGTTCGTGACGTGCACACGTCTCACTATGGTCGTGTATGTCCAATCCATACTCCAGAAGGTCCAAACATCGGTCTTATTCTTCGTCTATCTAACTATGCACGTATCAATGATTTCGGAATCATCGAAACTCCTTACGTAAAGGTAGAAAAAGGAAAGATTACCAAGGAGGTTGTCTATATGAATGCCCTTGAAGAAGAGCGACATATTATTGCTCACGCCGGTAACTTATTTGATGAAACAGGTAAGTTTGTATCAAATGAAGTAGAAGTTCGTCGTGCTGGTCAGCCAGGTCTTGCATCTCGTAACGAAGTAGAGTTTATTGATGTCGCAACCAATCAGGCCTTTTCTGTTGCAACATCAATGATTCCGTTTCTTGAGCACGATGACGCATCACGCGCACTCATGGGTTCAAACATGCAGAAGCAGGCTGTTCCACTTATGTGCCCTGAAGCACCTCTTGTTGCAACAGGTATGGAAGGAGAGGCTGCAAAGCACATTGGCCGCCTTGTTATTTCTGAAGAAGCAGGTGAGGTAAAGTATGTAGATGCTAAGAAAATTGTTGTTAAGAGTGAGAAAAAAGAAAAGGAATATCCTCTTATTAACTTTGCTCGAACAAACGCCTTTAACTTGTTCCACCAGAGACCAATTGTGACCCTCGGAGAAAAAGTTAAGAAGGGACAAGTACTCGCAGATGCTGCTACATCAGACAGGGGGCAAATTGCGCTTGGTCACAACATTCGCGTTGCTTTCATGTCATGGAATGGTTCTAACTATGAAGACGCGATCATTCTCTCAGAACGTCTTGTTCGCGAAAGTAAGTTCTCCTCAATTCACATCGAAGAATTTATTTGTAACGTTCGTGACACCAAACTTGGAGCCGAAGTGACTACTCACGATATCCCTAACGTAGGTGAGAGTAAGTTAAAGAATCTCGATGAAGATGGAATCATCCGCATTGGTGCTGAGGTTCGCCCAGGGGATATTCTTGTAGGAAAGATTACTCCAAAAGGCGAGACAGAACTCACTCCAGAAGAAAGACTCCTTAGATCGATCTTTGGTGAAAAGGTTCGTGATGTAAAAGATTCATCACTTCGACTTGATCACGGTAAGCGAGGTCGTATCATCGGTATCAAAGTTTTCTCTCGTGAGAAAGGCGATACTCTTGAAAGTGGAATCATTAAGCGCATCCATATCGAAGTAGCTCAGGTTCGTAACATTTCTGTCGGTGATAAACTCGCAGGTCGTCACGGAAACAAAGGTGTTATCTCAACAATCTTGCCTGTAGAAGAAATGCCATTCGCAGAAGACGGTACTCCAATTGATATCATTCTTACTCCGCTTGGTGTGCCATCTCGAATGAACCTAGGACAGATTCTAGAAATGCATCTAGGACTTGCAGCAGATTCTCTTGGGTATCAGGCAATTGTACCGTCATTCCAGGGTGCCACAGACAAGGAAATCAAAGAAGAACTTGTAAAAGCTGGATACGATGCATCAGGAACTATGCAACTCTACGATGGTCGTACAGGAGAACCATTCAATCAAAAGACCGCTGTTGGTGTTATGTACATTATGAAACTTCACCATATGGTTGAAGACAAGATTCACATGCGTTCTATCGGTCCTTACTCTCTTATTACACAACAACCTCTTGGTGGTAAAGCACAAGGTGGGGGTCAGCGTTTCGGAGAAATGGAAGTATGGGCGCTCGAAGGATATGGCGCATCTCATATATTGCGTGAAATGCTTACTGTGAAGTCTGACGACATCGCGGGTCGCTCTCAAGCGTTTGACAGTATTATTAAGGGTGAAGATGTTAAAGAGCCAAATACCCCAGCGTCATTTACTGTTATGTTGAATACGCTACGAGGTCTTGGACTTGATGTTGTTCCTCGCAAGAGAGAAGAAAAGCAAGAGCCACTTATTGGGGAAACAACATTATAAGAACTTCGTTATCGTAAACATAAAAAACTATGAAAACAATTGATACAAACAATTTTGACGGTCTCGCAATCAAAGTCTCATCTCCAGAGGCAATCCGTGCATGGTCATATGGTGAGGTGACGAAGCCAGAAACCATTAACTACCGTACAGGTCGTTCAGAGCGTTACGGACTTTTTGACGAAAGAATCTTCGGTCCAGAAAAGGATTATGAATGTTACTGTGGTAAGTACCGCCGTATTCGTTACAAAGATATTATCTGTGAAAAGTGTGGTGTAGAAGTCACTAAGTCAATCGTTCGACGTGAACGTATGGGCCATATTGAACTTGCTAGTCCAGTGGCACATATTTGGTTCCTACGCACTGTTCCTTCTCGTATTGCACTCATCCTCGCTCAGCCAGTATCTGATGTAGAGAAGGTGGTGTACTTCGCAGGATATGTTGTAAAGTCTGTTAATCAAGCGGCAAAGGAAGAAATTCTTAACAACCTTGATTCAGAGTTTAAGGCAAAGGTAAAGTCAGCAAATGATGAGAAGACAAAGGATAAACTTCGTGAACTTCTTCTTGCTGCAAAGCGTGAAATAGATGAGATCAAGCCAAACAAGATATTTGATGAACTCACATACCATCGTTATGCAATGAAGTATGGAACATGTTTCGAGGCCGGTATCGGAGCAGAAGCATTGTATGAAATCTTCAAACAGATGGACCTAAAGGCAATCGAGGAACAAATCGTTCTACAACTCGAAAAGGCAGGAGCGCTTGAACGTGAAAAAGCAGAAAAGCGTCTTTCACTCGTTCGCGCATTCCAAATCGCAGGTATTCGTCCAGAGTGGATGTTCCTTACGGTGATCCCAGTTATTCCTCCAGGTATTCGACCTATGGTTGCTCGTGAAGGTGGTCGTTATGCTGCGTCAGACGTGAATGATCTTTACCGACGTGTAATCAATCGTAACAATCGTTTGAAGAAACTCATGGAGATCGGTGCACCAGATGTGATCTTGCGTAACGAAAAGCGTATTTTGCAAGAAGCCGTTGACGCCCTCATTGATAACTCTGCTCGTCACGGACAGGATGCTGTTATGAGTCAGTCACAGAAGCGACAACTGAAGTCACTTTCGGACAACCTCAAAGGTAAGCAAGGACTTCTCCGAGGTAACCTTCTTGGTAAGCGTGTAGACTATTCTGCTCGTTCCGTTATTGTGGTTGGACCATCACTTTCTCTTAATGAATGTGGTCTTCCAAAACACATGGCCCTTGAACTCTTCAAGCCGTTCATTATTTCTAAGATCCTTGAACGAGAACTTGCTTTCAACATTCGTGGTGCAAACAAGTTGATCGAAGATGGTATTCCAGAAGTTTGGGCGATCCTCGAAGAGGTTATCCAAGGTAAGTTTGTGCTCCTTAACCGTGCACCTACACTTCACCGTCTTGGTATTCAGGCGTTTAATCCTCGTCTTATTGAAGGTAATGCTATTCAACTTCACCCACTTGTATGTCAGGCGTTCAACGCGGACTTCGACGGTGACCAGATGGCTGTCCACCTTCCACTCTCTGTTGCTGCTCAAGAAGAAGCAAAGACACTCATGGCTGCAACACGAAACTTGCTCCGCCCTGGATCAGGAGATTCAATTGTAAACCCACGTATGGATATGGTGCTCGGTGTATATTGGATGACTAAGGAAATTCCTGGCGAAAAAGGTGAAGGAAAGTATTTTGCTTCTCCTAATGAAGCAATCACTGCGTATGACTTCGGTATTGTTTCTTTCCGTGCGAAGATCACCGTGATGCCATCTGAGAAGGAAAAGTATGCTGAATTTGGTGGTAAGCCATTTGAAACAACTATCGGACGCCTTCTTTTCAACTCAGTATTCCCAAGTGAATTCCCATATATCAACGACGAGGTTACAGGAAAGAGAATGAACTCTATTATCGACCAAGTTATCTTGACGTATGGTCTTGAGACTGCACCAAAGGTGATTGATAAGATTAAGTCGTTCGGCTACAAGTATGCAACTGTTTCAGGTACTACATGGAACATTGATGCAGTGAAAGTACCAAAGGACAAAGATACACTCGTTAATGAAGGTTGGGATCAAGTGGCTCGTATCGAAAGTGACTACGAAGAAGGTCTTCTTTCTGCTGAAGAGCGTTATGAAAAGACTATCGAAATTTGGCAAGGTGTTCGTTCAAAAATCGAAAAACTTATTCCAGATTCGCTTGAGAAGCATGGTTCAGTATACGACCTCATCACGTCAGGTGCCCGTGGTTCTATTGCGCAGGTGATTCAGATGTCAGGTATGAAGGGTATTATCGTTAACAACTCAGGACGTAACCTAGACTTCCCAGTTATTTCATCATACAAGGAAGGTCTTTCACCACTTGAGTACTTCATTACAACCTATGGAGCTCGTAAGGGTAACTCTGACACCGCGCTTAAGACTGCTCAAGCGGGATACCTCACACGTCGTCTTGTGGATGTTGCTCAGGATGCAATCATTACAGAGGGTGATTGTGGTACCAAGGAATACAAAGTTGTTCGCAAAGAAAACGCACTCGGAATCGAAGTTCCGATCTCTAAGAATGTTCGTGGTCGTGTGATCGCGGAGGATATCGTAGTGGGGGGAGAAACATTGTTCAAGAAGAATCATCTTATCACTAAGGACGATGCAGTAATCATCGAAGCGCGAGGTGTAGAAGAAGTAAAAGTATTCTCACCGCTTACCTGTCAGGCGATCCATGGAATTTGTCAAAAGTGTTACGGTCTTGATATGGGACGTAACAAGAAAGTAGACGTAGGCGAGGCGGTGGGTATCGTTGCTGCACAAGCGATCGGTGAACCAGGAACTCAGCTTACTATGCGTACCTTCCACGCCGGAGGTGTGGCGGGTGTTGATATTACACAAGGTCTCCCTCGTGTTGAAGAAATCTTTGAACGACGTGCGCCAAAGAATCCTGCAATTATCGCTCATGAATCTGGTGAAATTCTTGGTATTCGTGATGAAGGTAAGGAGAAAATAATTGTTCTTCTTGCAGACGATGCAGGTGCAAAAGGTAATAAGAGTGGCAAGCAAATCGAGTATGTCGTACCATTCCGTCGCCAACCAATTGTAAAAGTTGGTGACACTGTAAAGAAGGGTCAAATGATGACGGATGGATCGTGTGACATCGACGAATTGTTTAACTACGCTGGCAAAGAAGTTGCAGAAGAATACATCGTTGCTGAAATCAACAAGGTGTACGAACTCCAAGGTGCGGCAATCTCACGTAAGCACGTGGAAATTATCATCAAGCAAATGTTTGGTCGTGTAAAGATTTTGAATCCAGGTGATACCCGCTTTACACAGTCAGACGTGGTGGAGATCTCTACTTTCCGTCTCGAGAATGCTCGCGTGAAGGCTCTTGGTCAGACAGAGGCTAAAGGCAAACATCTTGTGCTCGGTATTACAGATGTTGCACTCTCAACAGATTCATGGCTCTCTTCTGCATCATTCCAGAACACTACTCGTGTGCTCATTACCGCTGCAACTCGCGGACAAATGGATGAACTTCGAGGTCTCAAGGAAAATGTGATCATCGGACGTCTTATTCCAGCCGGAACAGGACTTCGTGAGAAGAAAGAGGGGGAAGAAAAGTAAAAATAATCTAGACAGAAAACAAATCAGCACCCTGGCGGTGCTGATTTGTTTTTTGCTACACATTGTTCTTAAGATATAGGTATAGTTTTGTAGATATTGACAGAAATCATTTTTTAGTATATAATATACGTTGTCGTCTGTTGTTCGGAGACCTTTACGGAAGGAGCAATTCTCCAACAACCACGACCAGATCGCGACCTTTTGGTGTGCGGTCTTTGTTTTTCAGAATACCTTGTGATAGGATATTTTTTATCCTCAATTTCTGGAAGGAGCATGCCATGACCAGGTTGTTGGGCATAGTGGCCCTGCGTGTGCCCACGCGGAAGAAAGGCAAGAAGGGGCGAAAGACGATCAGGGTAGAAGCACCAATCTTCGCTCGCTGCAGGCCTTATGAGGCCAAGGTGTACGTTCGGCGGGGGCAGTGCTTCATCATCGCCGATGAAGAACTGCGAGACCTTGACTACTCGGTCCTTCGGCGGTTTACCGGCCGGTTCTTCGTGAAAGGCCAGAAGGGAATCATTCGCGTTTCGCTCAAGATGGAGGTCGGAGACTGGGACATCCGAGTCTTCCATCTTGAGCGAAGGAGTCCTGAGAATTGAGGAAAAACGCGCACAATGTAGCACCTGCTCCATGCGCGTTTTTCTTTTGTTAATTTTTTACGTAATGTCAAGCCTAGTTCTTGTCGCGCAGTCCCTATATACTAAAGAGTATGAACCCGAAGGATCAGATAAAAGAAACACTCTCAATTTTGGATGTGGTCTCCACATATATTAAGACGGAGAAATCAGGAGCTCAGTATCGTGCACGTTGCCCATTTCATAGTGAGCGCACACCATCGTTCTACGTTTCTCCGGAAAGAAAATCTTTTCACTGCTTTGGTTGCCAGGTGCACGGAGATATCTTTACCTTTGTTGAAAAAATAGAAAACATTCCTTTTTACGAAGCGCTTAAGATTTTGGCAGACCGTGCAGGGGTCACTCTTACTTCACGAGAGCAAAACAAAGAGGAGAGTCGACTCGTCTCTCTACTTGCAGAGGCAACAGTTCACTTTGAAAACAATCTCGCAAGTAGTGTTGAAGCAAAGTCATATCTACTTGATCGTGGAATTCATAATGATACTATACAGACGTTTCATATTGGATATGCAAAAAATGAGTGGCGAGACCTCTTCATTCATCTAGCAAGTAAGGGATACTCTCCAGAAGAGATGATGCAAGCAGGGCTTGTTATCGAAGCAAAAGATGAGAGTGGAAAAACAAAAGGATTCTATGATCGTTTTCGTGGGCGTGTGATGTTTCCAATACGAAATATTTCCGGTGCTACAGTTGGTTATTCTGGTCGTATTTTACCATCACTCGCAACTGATACTCAGGGGAAATACGTAAATACTCCAGAGACGGCGCTCTACCACAAGTCAAAAATACTCTTTGGCTATGACACTGCACGTAAGCGTATGGCAGAGAGTAAGCAAGTGGTAGTCGTAGAGGGGCAGATGGATCTCTGTATGAGTTATCAAGCGGGGGTGCATAATACCGTTGCGGTTTCTGGGACCGCGTTTACTGATGAACATATCAATCTTATAAAACGTTTTTGTGATTCGGTAGTACTTTCTTTTGACAGTGATGGTGCAGGGCAAAATGCATTACGAAAAACAGCACTACTGTGCCTTTTGGGAGGGTTAGACACTTACGTTGTGGGGGCAATTGGTACAAAGGATCCAGCAGACTTAATTAAAGAGAATCCAAGTGCCTGGGTGGATGCACTTTCTGAGAAACGACATGTTATTGAACACCTTACAATGCGTGTGATTGAGACTGAAGGTGATGAACGAAAGCAGGGTCAGAGAATTGTTACCGAAGTACTACCTTTTATTCGTGCTGTGCAGTCCCCAATTGATAGAGTCCATTTTATACGGATGGTTGCAGAGATTGCTGGTATCGACGAGAGTGCTATCACCGAAGAACTTTCTCGTGGACCCGCTATCATCCAAACACAAGAGGATGGTGAATCCAAGAAACCAACGCTTCCACCCAAAGAGCGTGTAACGCGAGAATTAATAGCACTGATAATACTCGGTTCATTTGAAGAGCATGAAGAGGTGAAAAAACTTCATCTAGACATGACACAGTTCCCAGAAGCAATCATCCAAGAAGAATTGTTTGCACTTGAAGAAAAAGTTATCGGTGATAAAGAAAAATATTTGCACGATCTCATACGTGCATTTCGTAGAGAGAAACATCGAGAAGAGTTGATGGTGCTCCAGAGTGCAATTAAGAAAGATGGCGCCGATGTTGAAGGGTTGCTACGACAGATACAAGAGCACGTGAAAAAGGGGTACTAAATATAGTATCCACGCAATCCACCGAATTGCACTGGACTTTTTCCATTTTTTCTAGTATAATCTGCAAACCGTTTTACATGGCGAAAAAAGTATCACCGAAAGCAAAAAAAGGTACACACAAAAAAACTACGGCCAAAACCGTATCAAAAAAAGCAAAAGCTAAAAAGGCAGTCTCAAAGAAGACCCTAGCAAAAAAAGCAACACGTTTACATACAACAAAAGCAAAGGTACAAAAGAAAAAAGTTTCTAAGGCAAAAGTTCACGTAGAACAGAAGCCAAAATATAAACCAAAAGCGTTTACCATAAAGACTGGGCCAATTAAGCCAAAGGCTCCAGAGAAACCAAAGAAGGTAACTACTCGTGAACAAAACGAGCAAGAACTTCTACAAAAGGGGAAGGAACGAGGATTCATTACATATGATGAGATTATTCGTTATTTCCCTACAATCGAAACTGATATTCTTTATCTTGAAGAATTATACGAGAAATTAAGTCAGGCAGGAGTAGATGTGCTAGAGGGTGGAAACCTTCTCGATATGGATGACGAACTCTTGAAAGTGGAAGGGAAGGATAGTACTCACGACAGTATTCAAATGTATTTGCGTGAGATCGGTCAGTACCCACTCATTTCAGGTGACAATGAACGTGAACTTGCGATTCGTATTGAAAAAGGTGATCAAGAAGCCGCGACACTTCTTGCAAAAGCAAACTTGCGTCTCGTGGTTTCTATCGCAAAGAAGTACGTTGGACGATCGTCCGACCTTACACTTCTTGATCTTATTCAAGAGGGGAACCTTGGTCTCTTTAAGGCAGTAGAGAAGTTTGATTGGAATAAGGGGTTTAAATTTTCTACGTATGCCACATGGTGGATACGTCAGGCTATTACTCGTGCCCTTGCTGATCAATCACGTACTATTCGTATTCCTGTGCACATGGTAGAAACGATTGCAAAATACAAACAAGTAGTTCGTCGTCTATCACAAGATCTTGGGCGAGATCCTCTTGCAGAAGAGATTGCTGTAGAAATGGGAGTAGATGTAGAAAAGATTCACGTGATCGAAAATATCAATCAAGATACCGTGTCGCTCGAAAAGCCAATTGGTGACGATGATGATAAATCTACCCTCGGAGAATTTGTTGCGGACGACAAGATCCTTTCCCCAGATCAGGAGGCATCTCATCGTATATTGGCTGACCAGATCAATGAAATCTTGGGCGACCTCTCACCAAAAGAGCGTAAGATTGTAGAAATGCGAAACGGACTTGGAGAATATGATGGTGTGATGCACACACTTGAGGAAGTGGGGGCAGAGTTTGGTGTGACACGAGAGCGTATTCGTCAAATCGAAGCAAAGGTGCACGAAAAGATTCGTAGTCACGAGAAAAGTGAACGCCTTCGTAACTACTAGTTAGAAAGTAATAATCTAGACGGAATGAGGAGTAATTCCAATACGTCTCTATTTGTGTTACCATACCTAGAAATAACTATGACTTTTACTGAAGAAGATCTAAAAAATTTATCCACTCTTGCACGTATCGACATTAGTCCAGAAGAAAAGGAAAAAATGTTACATGATATGCAGGCAATTTTGGGGTATATTTCTGAGATTAATGCGGTACAGGGCTCTTCAGGAGAAAGTGTTCATGAGGTTTATAATATTGTTCGTGAAGATGTTGTGACTCATCCTACAGGTGAGCGTACCGAGGCACTTTTGAACGAAGCACCTGCAACCAAGGAGGGGTATGTTAAGGTTGAGCAAGTATTAAAGGGCTAATTGCCCCAGAGCATGTCATTTGAATCCATGAGAAAAACAATTGCACAACTACATGAAGAGTTAAGAACAGGAGCAACTACTGTTTCTGCTCTTGTTGCAGACCATCTTGCTGTTATAGAAAAGAATGACAAAGATATTCATGCAATGCTCGGGCTATATTCGGAAGATTGTATCCAAGAACAAGTATCGCGTGCGGAGGCTATGTTTAAGGATGGCACGGCAACCAAACTCACAGGTATACCAGTTGCCCTCAAAGATAATATTTTGTTTAAAGGGCAAATCGCAAGCGGCGCCTCAAAAATTCTCGAAGAGTATATTGCGACCTATGATGCAACAGTGGTAACAAAATTACGCGAAGCAGGAGCAATCCTCATTGGTCGAGCAAATATGGACGAATTTGCAATGGGTGGATCAACAGAAAATTCTGCGTTCGGTGTTACCAAGAATCCTCACGATCAAACTAAAGTAGCAGGAGGGTCCTCCGGTGGTTCTGCCGCTGTTGTTGCTTATGGTGGTGCACCTCTTTCTCTTGGATCAGATACTGGCGGATCAATTCGTCAACCTGCGTCTTTTTGTGGTGTCGTTGGTCTAAAGACAACGTATGGTAATGTATCGCGCTATGGCCTCATGGCGATGGGCTCATCACTAGACCAGATTGGACCATTTGGAAACTGTGTCGATGATGTTGAAATACTCTATGATGCGATTTCCGGACACGATCCGCTCGATGGTACATCATTGCCACAAGAGATGCGCAACCAAGTATCTAGTGCAGAAGTAAAAAAAGTTATAGGTATTCCAACATCATTTGTACACCATGAAGGTGTTTCTGAAGAGGTGTTGAAAAATTTTAATGAAGTAGTAGAAGCACTAAAGGGGGAAGGATATACAACACAAGAAGTAGAGATCAGCAATCTAGAAAAGGCGTTATCGGTGTACTACATACTTATGCCCGCTGAAGTTTCTAGTAACTTGGCGCGATATGATGGTATACGGTATGGCTTTTCACATCCTGGTGAGTCGAGTATTCGTGGTTACTTCGAGAGTCGCACGAGAGGGTTTGGAAAAGAAGTTCGCCGCCGTATTTTACTAGGCACATATGTTCTTTCGTCGGGGTACTATGATGCATACTATAACAAAGCCATTGTTCTTCGGGAAATGCTAAAAAAAGAATTTGATAGAGTGTTTAAAGAAGTCGACTATATTCTTACACCAACGTCTCCTGTTGTGGCCTTTGGTATTGGTGAGAAATCTAATGACCCTCTCGCAATGTATCTGGCAGATATCTTCACTGTACCCGCAAACATTGTTGGTATCCCAGCAATCTCTGTGCCAACAGGTAAAAATTCAGAATCGCTTCCGTTTGGAGTTCAGTGCATGGCTCGATTTTTAGGAGAGAAGTCATTATTCACTATTGGTAGGGACATAGAGAAGGTATACTTAGGGAAGTAGGAGGCGTTTACGCTGAGCGGGTATTTTGTTAGCACCTAAAAAGTGCTCGTAAAATATTCTTATTACTATACGTATGTATTCTCTTTCACTAGATTACGTTTTTAATAGAGTCTACGATGTATTATTGTGGCTTAAATATACATGGCTTTTCGTCATGCTTCGTCGTGACAAAGGAGAGTATTTACTCGCGGTGAAAGATGAGACATGGGATGGTTTGCGAGATAGGGGATGGTTTGATTCCTATATGGAGAGTATCCACGCAACCGTTCCTAAAGCAGAAGAACACATCTCACTCTGGCAGAGGCTTTTGGATGTGCTTGGACTTGGTCGCTCTAACATTGGGCATCTATCTAATGCACAAATAAAAGAGCGTTTCGAGTCCGATTATTCATTTGTGGATCATATACGAGATATTTTTGGAATGCCACCCCAAGATTCTGATCATGACGGAGTACCAGATAGTTACGAGGATGCACATGGACTAGATAAACGTGTAGTTGATTCTGATCGAGATGGGATAGCGGATGGAAAAGAATTAACACTCGGAACTGATCCTCTCAATAATGATACAGATCATGATCGTGTACTCGACGGTCGTGATGAGGCACCGCTAGACTCAAGTATTTCTTCTATTGGACCAGATTCAGATCATGATGGTGTGAGTGACGAGATAGAGAAGCAATTGGGAACTGATATTCACGCAATGGACTCAGATGGTGATGGTATTCCCGATGGTATGGATACATACCCACTTGATCCGCAAAATATTGATCAATTAGGTTCGTTTGATTTTGCAAAAGCAACAGAGGGTTTACACTTCTCAATTCAGAATCCTCTCCTTTCATTTTTGTCAGATCTTGTATCGATAACAGCGCTCGTACTTATTGCAATTCTTGCTTATGCCGCGATCCGATGGTTCATTGTTTTCATGCAGTCGCTTGATCATTATGATCATCATTTCGAACATGGCGATCACGATGCTGCGCACGGGTCATACCACGTTGTGACCCACACCGAACCAAATCCTGTAGGTATTCCAGGTCTCGCTGTCAGTGAAGAGGAGCCTTCTTTTGGAACTGTTGTAGAAAAGAAAGAAGAGTTAAGTCACCCAAAGTTTGAAATCATACGAGGCTACATGAATAGTACAAGTGAAGCACTTTGGAGAATAGGTATCATGGAGGCGGATAATCTACTCGGTGAGGCTCTTCGAGAGAAGGGGTATCGAGGTGATGGAGTTGGTGAAATGTTGAAGATGGCAAGTTTCAAAACAGTACAACTTGCATGGGATGCACACAAGGTTCGCAATCGTATAGCGCATGATGGGTCTTCATTCCAATTAACACCTCACGAAGCTAAACGAGTCTTTAATCTCTACGAATCAGTCCTACGAGAACTAAAAGTGATACTCTAGGAGACTTGAGTTTTTCCTAGATTTATGGTACTGTTGTATGACCTGATACAGCAGGAAATTCTTTGTAAGAAACAATTATAGCAGGGTAGAGTAGAGGTAAC
>CAZUPO010000007.1:0-43655 GCA_964621595.1 uncultured Candidatus Saccharibacteria bacterium | reverse complement strand
ATCGGAATCGTTGGTCTTCCAAATGTCGGTAAATCGACACTTTTTAATGCGCTTACCAAGAAGTCAGTTCCAGCAGATAACTACCCATTCTGTACCATCGACCCATCAGTTGGTATCGTTCCTGTTCCTGATGAGCGACTTGCTACTCTCTCTAAAATTTCTAACTCACAAAAAATTATCCCAGCAGTTGTAGAATTTGTCGATATCGCGGGGCTTGTCAAAGGCGCGGCGGAGGGCCAGGGACTTGGTAACCAATTCCTCTCACACATTCGTGAGACAGATGCGATAGCAGAAGTAGTTCGTATCTACGAAAACAGTGACTTGATCCATGTAGAAGGAACGGTTGACCCACTTCGTGACATCGACATCATCAACATGGAACTCATCTTGGCAGACATGCAAACAGTAGAGAAGCGTATGGCAACCATTGGTCGTGATGTAAAGCGTGGAGATGAAGCGGCTATTAAACTACAAGGAATACTTGAGCAATTCAAGACCATTTTTGATAATGGAAAGTTAGCGAACACACTCACTCTCGATGAAGAAGAAATGAAACTAGTGAAAGAACTTCACTTGATCACCATGAAGCCTATACTCTACGTACTTAACAAGCAGTCAGGTGGTAAAAATTTAGATGAACTTAACCTGCCTGGCGGCGAGGCAGGTGATGAGCGATTCCAAAAACTTCTCACATATTTTACAGAGAACAAGTACCATTATGTGATCGTGGATGCAAAGATTGAAGATGAGTTAAAAGAATTCGAAGGAGAAGAAAAAGATATGATGCGCACAGAACTCGGTGCAAAGACAAGCGGAATAGACGGACTCATCAAAGCCGGATACGAACTCCTTAACCTTGAATCCTACCTCACAACAGGGGACATTGAAACACGCGCATGGACTATCAAACGTGGCTCTACCGCACCACGGGCTGCGGCTGCTATACACACTGACTTTGAAAAGAAATTTATTCGTGCAGAAGTCGTGTCCTACAACGACTTAGTCGAAGCAGGAAGTTTGGCCGAAGCACGTAACCGCGGAACATTGCGCACCGAAGGAAAAGAATACATTGTAAAAGATGGTGATGTGATCGAATTTAAGATTTAATAGTATGTCTCCTAAAGAAATTTTAGAGCGGGAAGGATTTCTACATATTTTATGAGTGGCATGATCCTCCTGGCACAAAATTACGAATCACACGCACACAAGGGTGAAGTAACATTATTTATAACGCAAGGTGATGTAACTTTTTACTTCTCCGATTCTACTACAAAGACGATCTCTACAGGAGAAAGATTTGATGTACCAAAAGGTGTTACCCATGAAGCGGTGGTTGGAAAAAATGGGTGCGACTACGTAGTTGGTGAAATGATAGAGGGCGACTCGGAATTTAAATATGTACACAGCGTTCATTGAGATACCTAAAGGTAGTATAAAGAAGGTGATGAAGTATCTATTAAACCTGTAGCACTACTAAAGAGGGCGGACTTTGATCACAAAGTTGTTGCTGTTGAAATGGATGATGTTAGAAATGAGTGGAATGATATTCCAGAAAATGAAAGAGTAGTTATTAAAAATTTCTTTGGATATAAATCAACAATAATTGCTGTGCAAGATATTCTTGAAACAAAGCGTTTTCTCCAAAAGCTAACTAAACAACAGGATAGATTAATATTTTAATTTTAAGCAACAAAAAACCGCAAGGACTGCGTTTGGGCGGTGTGTACAAGACCTCGCGGTCCCCAAACTCTTGCGGTAGCCATTCTCGCGTCACTCCTTCCGGTTAGGAGAAGTAGGAAATCGGCCAAGTTCCTCTACGAGTAATCTAATAGTAGCACGACTCGAGGAAAAAATAAAAGTTAATTATAATTTTGAATTTAAGATTTAATAGTATGTCTCCTGATACATATATCTTTTGACAAAAACAAAAAATATATGTAGTTTATGGAGATCGTCTAACCCAACTGGAGGAATCAAATGACGCCGGAGAAATTTGCGTCCATCCTCCATGATCTGGGGAGGATAAGTAGGTTTCGTTCCGTTGCCTTAGCAAACGCGTTTGAAGCGGGGGAATTCTACCGCTTTTGGTTTGCTCTCGCGCACACACGCAAAAGGCACGAGGGACGAGATCGGCATGATGCAAAGATCACTCGCATCCTTCTCAAGTACGAACCAGAAGAAGGCAGCACTCTCGTTAACCTCTTTGCGCCGCTACGGTTTGCACGAGAAAAGATGTGGAAAAAACTTACACCAAGAGACGCCTATAACATCTTGGACAAGGAGTTTCCCCGTCTCCTCGAAGACCTGCGCGACCTCGCCGTGACCGGCGAGCAATGACCCCAGGCCGTACACACGGTACTGGGGTCGCATTTATTTTAATCTGTTTTGTTTTTGAAAATTCTTTCGCTATACTAGTCCTCATGTCACTTACTGTAAACCAAATCCGCACAAAATTTTTACAATACATGAAAGAGAGGGGACACGCAGTCGTTCCTTCTGCTTCTCTTGTACCAGAAAATGATCCGACAACCCTTTTTACAGGGAGTGGTATGCAACCAATGGTGCCCTACCTCCTTGGACAAAAGCACCCACTTGGTACACGTATCGCTGACTCACAGAAGTCCTTCCGATCACAAGATATTGAAGAAGTGGGAGACAACCGCCATACAACATTTTTTGAAATGCTTGGTAACTGGTCATTTGGTGACTACTTCAAAGAAGATCAAATTACGTGGATGTGGAACTTCCTTACGGGAGACCTTGGTCTTGATCCAAAAAATTTTTATGTAACATGCTTTGGTGGTAATACTGCACTCAATGTTCCTCGAGATACATTCTCCGCAGAGTTATGGGTCAAGTTGTACAGAGAAAAAGGCATCACTGCACTTGTTTCAGAAAATCCAGAAGCGGGGATGAAAGAAGGAGAGCGTATCTTCTATTATGGAGAAAAGAAAAACTGGTGGAGTCGCGCAGGTGTTCCAGGGAACATGCCAGAAGGGGAACCAGGTGGGCCAGATAGTGAGATGTTCTACGACTTTGATCCGAGTACAGAAAAGAAGATGCACGAGAATTCTGCATGGGCACACGAACCATGTCATGTGAACTGTGATTGTGGCCGATTCTTGGAAGTTGGAAACAACGTCTTCATGCAGTACAAGAAGGTGGGTACAGGATTCGAAGAACTCCCACAGATGAATGTTGACCATGGATCTGGTCTTGAGAGATATGCTGCAGCGTTACGAAATGACCCAGATGTATTTAATATCGACGTATTCGATGAACCAAAGAAAACGATAGAAACACTTTCAGGTAAACGATATGGAGAAAATGTTACGGAGACGTACGCTTTCCGCGTTATTCTCGACCACATTCGTTCGGCAACATTTTTAATCGGCGACGATGTTCTTCCTGGAAACAAAGATCAGATGTACTTCGTTCGTCGGCTCATTCGTCGCGCAGTACGCTTTGCACGAAATTTAGGTGTTACAACCAACTTTACAAAAACAGTTGCAGGATCCTTTATCGCTACATATAAAGAAGAATACACGAACCTCTCCACCAAGCGAGACATCATTCTCTCCGAACTCGATAAAGAAGAGAGTAAATTTAGAAAGACACTCGAGAATGGTATGCGTGAGTTTGAAAACATTATTAAAACTACAATTAATGGGGGGATGGAAACAAAAACTTTGAAAACAGATGCTGTTTTCACCTTAGTGACTAGTTATGGTTTTCCTATAGAACTAGTTCAAGAAGAAGCGAAAGATCGTGATCTTTATATAGAGATGACTGATTTCAATAAAAGAATGGAGGAACATAAGGCACTTTCCCGCACGGCATCCGCTGGAAAATTCAAAGGAGGTCTCGGGGGAGATGGTGAGATGGAAGTGAAATATCATACCGCAACACACTTGCTCCATGAAGCGCTCCGTCAGGTTCTCGGTGATCATGTTCTACAAAAAGGATCTAACATTACTCCAGAGCGTCTACGTTTCGACTTTTCTCATGGTGAAAAGATGACTGATGAGCAAAAGAAAAAAGTAGAAGACATTGTAAACGATGTTATCGCAAAAAATCTACCTGTCATTCGTGAAGAGGTCTCGTACGAGGAAGCGCGTCGTCGTGGCGCGATAGGGGTTTTTGATAACAAGTATGGCGACACTGTAAGTATCTATCATGTTGGAACTGGTAAAGAACGCGGAAGTGACGATCTCTTCTCTCTAGAGTTCTGTGGTGGACCCCATGTGAATTCCACAGGTGAATTGTCCGTAGGTGGAATTCATCCTGAGACGAGCACAACGAAGGATGGAAAAAGTACTCCATTTAAGATTCAAAAAGAAGAAGCTGTATCAGCAGGAGTACGCCGTATCAAGGCCATACTTGCTTAAACTTGTTATTTTTTAATTTAGATATAGAATTGCTGTAAGTTGTTCCCGACTAATTCACTAACCCGACTCGAGGTTGCCATGACCAAGCAAACGGTCGTTTCAGTTGTTCTGTTTGCGCCTGGTGATGGCCATCGCACAACAGAGACGTTCCTCCATAATCCGAGGTTCGTAACGCAACACTACCCCTCAAGAAAGTTCCCCGGTAAAGAACTGAATCGAAAGGCGCTCCTTGAGTACATACAGGAGACACACCGCCTACTGGATGAAGTTGACGCTCAGATGCGCGCACTACCAGAAGAGGTGCCAGGGCTGATTATTCACGGGCTAGACATCAAATGCTCGCAAAAGCCCTGGGACTTCATGCGCGCCTCATGGGCGATGTTCGCACTCGAGGCGGGGAAATACCTCGTCACATCCAGGAGAGAACTCGAGAGGTATCGCCGGTACTGCTTCTCGGAAGAGCAATATCACCGGGTACGACAATTCCGGGGCATGATCCTCACCAGGGCTGCCACCTTCAAACTACAAAACGTCTGTAAGGAGCAGACGTAGAGCGAGCCGACAGAAATGTCGGCTCGTTTAACATTTTGTGTATTGTATACCTATCACAAACATGTATTGAGTTATATACTTGTATCTAGTATGAAAGAATCATTCGTTGCTATTGCTGTCGGAGACACGGAAACTGTTCTCGAGTATGTAGTTGATGGTAATAGTATAGTATCGCACTCACATCCTGTTGGGTATCGTCATATCGAAGCAGATGGTATGAATGCAATTGCACGATCAAAATTCCTTGATGGTCTTCTTTACGTTCTAGAATTTATTTCTCTTCACGACAGAATACCAACTGAGTTCAAAGTTTCTTCGCCGCGATACAGTATTTGGATCGGGGAGACACTTGAGAAGTATCCTTATACACAGTTCTATACAAAAGGTCTTCCAATCAGTGTTACACTAGAAGATACACTAGACGTTCCTCGTTCTTATGCGCGACATTCGAAGACCCTACAATCATTCAAGATATAACCGTGATCTAGAGTCACGCTTGGAGCAATTTGAAAAACGTTCATATGATAATGAACAAGACTTTTCTCGTGAAGAAGAGTATGGTGAGGATGCGCCTGTACAAATTCCAACAAAGCGTGTCAGACGAGATCTAAACGCTATGGACATGTATCCACGCAGAAGGGCAGAGCGTCCAACACAAGAAGATGAGAGGTATGACGAGGAACCCGCGTATCGTGAACCGCGACCTCGTTATTACAAGCAAAAGCACACTGGCACGTGGGTATTTATTATTGTCATACTTCTTTTATCTTTAGGAGCGTTTCTATTTACATACGTATTTAATAGAGCAACAATTACGATAACTCCGAAGTACAGCGACATAAATGACTTCCGAAAATCTATCTTCTTTACAACAAGCGGGGATTCCAGTGGTGTACCTTATACAATCGCAACCACTACGATCACCAAATCAAGAACCCTCTCTCTTTCAGAAACACGAAAAGTCGAAGCAAAAGCATCCGGTAAGATAACTATTTATAACGACTATGATGGCGAACCTCAGAAATTAATCAAAAATACTCGCTTCGAATCTACTGCCGGTAAGATCTATCGCATCAACCAATCAATTACAGTCCCTGGAAAGACATCTTCTGGTCCAGGTACTGTGGAAGCAACTATATATGCTGATAGTTATGGTTCTGATTACAACACTGATTCCTCGAACTTCGTTATTGTTGGGTTCAAGGGTACTCCAAGAGAAAGCGGATTTTATGCGAAATCCAAAGGTCCAATAGCGGGAGGGTCTTCGGGTAACACTTCTCTTGCATCACTTTCAGATATCAATGCCGCAAAAGATGAACTAGCGCTTGAGTTGGCGCAAGATGTGAAAACTGAACTTATGAAGATCAAAAAAGAGGGGTACACTGGCCTCTACGGTGCTTCTGAGGTAACTTACAGCGACAACACAGCAGATCTACTTCGTGGTAAAACAGGAACGTACGAAGTGACAGCGACCGGTTATGTACTCCTCGCTGACTCTAAAAAATTAGCGCAATCGATTGCACACAGTGTTCGAGATTATGCAAATGAGGACGTAAGACTTGGCTATAACGAGACGCTTTCATTTACTCGAAAAACAACTGACCATATTGCATCGAGCACATCTGTTTCTATCTTAGTGGAAGGGAAGCCTCGTATCATTTGGGAGAATGATGAGAGTGCGATCAAAACAACCTTCTTAGGTAAAGACCGTGATGAATTTAAGCCTCTTATGAAGACAATTTCTAGTATAGAAAGCGCCGAAATAAGTTTTTCACCTATGTGGCTTTCGTCATTCCCAAATGATCGAACTAAAATAAAAGTAGTCGAATCACTGCCTAAGAGATAACTAGTATTTGATACTACGAGAAGGATCTGCTAGAATTACCAAACACAAATCATCACATGGAAGAACACATCAACGACATAGAAACAGTAGACGGTAGAGTTATTGAAGCTCTTCCAAGTACACTTTTCAAAGTTGAGACTCCAGCCGGAGAAACAATCATTTCATACCTTGGTGGTAAAATGCGCGTTAACAAGATCAAAGTACTTGTGGGGGATAGGGTTACTGTACAAGTTGATCCATATGGTGGAAAAGGTAGAATTATCAAGCGTTTATAGGATTTTTTAAATCTTCTACCTCAAAAGTCTGATGTACTATTCTGTACATACCTTAAGAAAAAGGTTGCGTAGTTTTTAAAAATTCATTAATTACCAGCCATCTTTCCCTCAGAGTTGTTGCAATTTTTATTAAATAGTGGTAGAATACCCAGCATTATCTCTACATGAAAATACGATCATCACTAAAGACGATGTGTGCAAAATGCCAGATGCTCAAGCGTCGAGGTGCTCTTCGTATTATTTGTACTAATCCAAAGCACAAGCAGGTCCAGGGTTAATTTATTTACACAGAAACATTTATGCGTATCTCAGGTATCACACTCCCAGAAAATAAACGTCTAGAAATTGCTCTTACTGCTGTCTATGGTGTTGGGCGCCCACGTGCAAAAATGATTCTTACCAAACTTGGCATTGATTGGAGTACTAAAACAACAGACCTTACCACAGAACAAGAAAACTTAATTCGTCGTGAAATTGAACTTTTCAAGACAGAAGGTGACCTCAAGCGAGAAACTCAGCAAAACATCAAGCGATTAAAAGATATTAAATCATATCGCGGTACTCGACACATTAGACACCTTCCGGCTCGCGGACAACGAACCAAGACAAATAGTCGTACAGTACGTGGTAACAAGCGTGTAACCATGGGAAGTGGTCGTCGTAAGGCTGAAAAGACCTAAAAAATAATTTTATTATAACTATATGGGAAAGAAACGAATTGTAAAAAAGAATAGTTCTGGAGTTGATAGCGCGCTTAAAGCACGCTCTCTTGCAAAGGTTGTTAAAAAGAAGATTATCGAGGGAACATTGTTTGTAGAATCTACATACAACAACACACGCCTATCTCTTGCAGACACTGTAGGAAACATTATTGCCTGGTCATCATCTGGATCACTTGGTTTCAAGGGTGCTAAAAAGGGTACTCCGTTTGCTGCTTCAAAAATTGGTGAGCTTATCGGTGAGAAGGCTCAACAGGCTGGGCTAAAATCAGTAAACGTTATAGTAAAGGGAGTAGGGTCAGGACGTGAATCAGCGATACGAGGGTTCTCAACCTTTGGTGTAGAAATCACTTCAATTATTGATAAGACGCCGGTTCCTCACAACGGACCGAAGGCACGTAAGCCACGTCACGTATAATAAACATTTATGAGTAGAATTACATGTAAAACTTGCCGTCGTCTTGGAGAATCACTTTGTGGTCGTGAGAAATGTGCGTATAAAAAGCGTCCTTACGCTCCAGGAAAACTTGATAGTGAACGAAAGCATCGTTCTGGTTCATCAGAATTTGGAGAACAGCTGCGCGCTAAGCAAAAGATGCGTATTACCTACGGTCTTATGGAAAAGCAGTTTGCTAACTACGTAAAGCGAGCAACCCTTACTAGAGAAACTGGCGAAGGCGCAGTATCTCCTTCTCTTAAACTTGGCCGTATCTTAGAATCAAGACTCGACAACATTGTCTTCCGTGCAGGTTTTGCAAACACACGCGCACTGGCTCGTCAGTTAGTATCACACGGCCACATTCTCATTAATGGAAAGCGTAATACTGTTGCTTCTCATCAGGTTAAGGTAGGAGATGTTGTTGCTATCCGTGAGGGTAGTCGGGGATCAAAAGTTTTTCAGTCGCTTGCAGAAAAACTAGAAAACCTTTCTCCAAATTATATGCTTACCATTAACCCGGCTACATTTTCAGCTGAAGTAAAAGCGGAACTTCGTGAAGTTGAGCCAATGTTCGATACACAAAAAGTGCTTGAGTACTACTCACGTTAGTCTCTACAATGTGGGTAAAAACTAAAAATAGGTAGACGTTTCCACTACCATACACTTGCATATTTTGCAATTATACGGTAGAATAGAGAAACTTTACCTATTTTAGTCCGAGGTTGTATTTTTTACTTACAAATTTAAAAGACTCACATCGCATATGTCTTCACATTCTATTATCTTGCCTTCAAAACCAAAGATCGTCAAAGAAGATGCCATCTCTGGTGTATACGAAATAGACGGACTTTACCCAGGATACGGCCACACACTTGGTAATTCACTTCGACGTATCATCCTCTCATCTATTCCAGGAGCATCTATTACATCTCTTTCAATTGACGGTGTGAAGCATGAGTTCTCTGCTATTGATGGCATCAAGGAAGACGTTATTGCTATCATTCTTAATCTTAAGAAGACACGCTTTAAACTTCATGGTGACGATGCTCAAAAAGCAACACTTCATATCAAAGGAGCGAAAACAATAACAGCGGGCAACATAACAATGCCTTCTCAACTTGAGGTGATGAACAAAGATCAGTACATTTGTGAATCAACATCTAAGGATGTCGACATTGCTATCGAAATCACAGTCGAGAAAGGACTTGGATATATTCCTCGTGAAGTTCTTATGAAGGAGAAGGCGGATATTGGTACCATTGCTCTTGATGCATCATTTACTCCAATTCGTCGTGCAAGTTACGAAGTAGAAAATATGCGTGTTGGTGATCGTACAGATCACAACCGTCTCCGTATCTCTATTGAAACAGACGGCACCATTACTCCTCACGAAGCTCTCGAGAGTGCGATTCATACTATGATCACACAACTACAGTCTATTGTAGGCTTCCGAGAAACTGTTATCGATATTCCTAAGACTCAAGAGACTCCGGTGATGCCGATGATGGAAGAAGAGAGTGATATAAGTAAGAGAAAAATAGAAGATCTTGGTCTTTCTACTCGTACTGAAAACGCGCTTATTTCTGCATCGATTCGCACCGCAGGCGGACTTGCACGTAAGAGTGAAGAAGACCTACTTTCTACAGACGGACTTGGAGAAAAGGGGGTAACAGAAATCAAAAATGCTCTTGCGAATCTTGGCCTATCGCTTAAGGTATAGTTAGTTTATAGAGACATAAAATCATCCTGTATGAAACATCACAAGAATCAACGAAAGTTTGGACGAGAAAAGAATGAGCGAGTAGCTTTCATTCGTGCTCTTATCCTTAACCTTATTCGACACGGAAAAATGGAAACGACTGTTGCGCGTGCTAAAGAAATTCGTCCAAAGGTAGAAAGACTTGTAACTCTAGCAAAGGAAGACACCCTTGCACGCCGAAGACTTGTTGCTTCTAAACTCTATAACCAAGCAACTGCTACTAAGAAGTTATTTACAGAATACGCTCCTAAGTACAAAGATGTTCAGGGTGGTTACACTCGCATCATAAAACTTCCTACCCGTCTCTCTGACAGTGCGGAGAAGGCTATTATTGAATTTGTCTAGATATAGAATACAGAAGTAATAAACGCTATGACTACAACACACACAATTGACGCAACAGGAAAAGCTCTAGGGCGACTCGCATCTGAAGTTGCTGCTATTCTCAATGGTAAGAACAGTACTTCGTTTGTCAAAAATACTGTAGCAGACGTAACTGTTAAGGTAGTGAATGCTAGTAAGGTTAAAGTTACTGGTAGTAAAATGAAGGAACGAGTTCACAAGACATTCTCTGGATACCCAAGTGGTCTTAAGGAACGCCCTCTTCGTGATGTAGTTACAAAGAAGGGGTACGGGGAAATCATTAAACATGCTGTTTACGGTATGCTTCCTAAAAACCGACTTCAGGATAAAAGAATTAAAAATCTTCAAATCGAAGACTAAGTCAGAAGACACCAATTTATAAATATATGGCAACAGACACAAAAAATAAATATATCGAAGCAGTAGGACGTCGTAAGACAGCGGTTGCTCGCGTACGCATTCTACCTTCATCAAAGAATTCCATCACGATTAACGAAAAAGATATTGCTGATTATTTTTCTACACAAGATCTTCGTACTATTGTACAAGACGCTCTCTCTAAATCAGAAATTGGTGAGAAGTTTGTTGTTACTGTGCATGTCTCTGGAGGAGGAATTCATGCTCAAGCAGAAGCGATTCGTCATGGTCTTTCTCGTACCTTAGTTGCTCGTGATGAAAACGTGAAGAACGTTCTCAAGAAACTTGGATTCTTGAAACGTGACTCTCGTCAAGTGGAACGTAAGAAGTTCGGTCTCAAAAAGGCGCGCAAGTCACCAACCTGGTCAAAGCGTTAATGCAGGGAACACCTCAAAAACTACTCGGAAAATACGAGTAGTTTTTGTTTTACATGATACGCTTGACAAAAAAAATAAAATATCTTATACAAGATACTGTACCGGAATAGAACCTACTGAAATACAGCCCGCGACCGAACAACCGTTAGAGTAGGGTACACTTGTATAATTGATTTTGTTTACTAACACTAGTTTCTCCAATAACCCACAATAGGTATAACGTATGAAGGACACAGAAAAAGATCCGCTAGAAAACGTCTCTCCAGATGATGTCACCTTTGAAGAGGTGAATGATGACGGGGAAATGGATCAAAAAGCAACACTTAAAAAACTTCGTGAAAAAATAAAGAAATTAGAAAGCGAAAAGCAAGAATACCTCGACCTAAGTCAACGTACTCGTGCTGACTATGCTAACTTCAAAAAGGAAGTTGAAAGTACTCGCGCGTCTGATCGAAAATATGCAACACGAAAATTTATCGAACAACTACTTCCTGTGCTTGATGGTTATGACATGGCTCAAAGTAATAAAGAGAGTTGGGAGAAAGTGGATGCAAACTGGCGCATGGGTATCGAATATATCTTTGGCCAATTAAAGAACGTGCTCGAGGGTGAGGGGGTAATACGATACGGAAATATAGGTGAAATATTTAATCCAGAACTTCACGAGAGTATCGAGATTACGAAGGTAGAAAACGAAAAGGAACATGATACAATTACGCGTGTACTTCAGCAAGGATACCGCATGCATGAGATCATTCTTCGACCAGCAAAAGTGTATGTGGGGAGATACGAAAGTAAGAATTAAATCATAATCTGATTATTCCAAAAATAAGTATTATAAGAATTGACTATTTGAATTAACTTAAAAAATATATGGCAAAAATTATTGGTATCGATCTAGGAACAACTAACTCAGCGGTTGCAATTATTGAAGCAGGACAACCAAAGATAATTGAAAACATCGAAGGTAACCGCACCACTCCTTCTGTTGTTTCTGTAAACAAAAATAGTGAGCGCTCAGTAGGACAAATTGCAAAGCGTCAGGCGGTGACCAACCCAGAGAACACTGTCTACGGTGTAAAGCGCTTTATGGGCCACTCATACAAGGATAAAGAAGTACAAAATGACATTCCTCGTATTCCTTACAAAGTAAAAGAAAGTACTAACGGTGGCGTCTCTATCATGCTTGGTGGTAAAGAAAGTCGACCAGAGGAGATTTCTGCAATGATTCTTCAAAAGATTAAAGCAGATGTTGAAGCAAAACTTGGTGAAACAATAACTGAGGCTGTTATTACAGTACCTGCATACTTCAACGATACACAACGACAAGCAACAGTTGACGCAGGGAAGATTGCTGGACTTGATGTAAAGCGCATCATCCCAGAACCAACCGCAGCCGCTCTTGCGTATGGTTTCAACTCAAAGAAAAGTGAAAAGATCGCAGTATATGACTTCGGAGGAGGAACGTTTGATATTTCAATTCTCGAAGTAGGTGATGGTGTGGTGGAAGTAAAATCAGTTGATGGTGACTCTCACCTAGGGGGCCGTGATATTGACCAGAAGTTTGTGGAACACATCGCAAATGAATTTAAAAAAGATCAAGGAATTGATATTTCAAAAGACACCCTCGCACTTCAACGTCTTGATGAAGCGGCAGAAAAGGCAAAGCACGAACTCTCTAGTCAGATGGAAACAGAAATCAATCTTCCATTCATTACCTCAGGAGCAGACGGTCCGAAGCACCTTGTTATGAAAGTAACTCGTGCTAAGTTGGAAGATATCGCAAAAGAATTTGTTGATCGTTCAATTGAGATTACTAAGCGTGCACTCTCAAACTCTCCATTTAAGAAAGAAGAAATTCATGAAATTATCATGGTTGGTGGACAAACGAGAATGCCAATGATTGTGGAGGCTGTTAAGGGACTCTTTGGTAAGGAGCCAAACCGTTCTATCAACCCAGATGAAGTAGTGGCACTCGGTGCTGCGGTGCAAGCCGGAGTGCTTCAAGGGGATGTGAAAGATGTTCTTCTTCTTGACGTGATTCCACTTTCGCTCGGCATTGAAACTATGGGAGGTGTTGCAACAAAACTTGTTGAAAAAAACACAACTATTCCAACTTCAAAGTCACAAGTATTCTCAACTGCTGCTGACAACCAAACATCAGTAGAAATTCACATCACTCAAGGCGAGCGTCCACTTGCTGCAGATAACAAGTCGCTTGGTCGCTTCATTTTAGATGGCATTCCTCCAGCACCTCGTGGTATTCCACAAGTAGAAGTAACCTTTGACGTTGACGCAAACGGTATCTTAAACGTGACCGCGAAGGACAAGACCTCGGGTAAGGTTCAATCAATTCGTATCGAAGCATCATCAGGACTCTCCGATGAAGATATCAAGCGCATGCAGCAAGAAGCAGAAACAAATGCTGAAGAAGATAAAAAGAAGATGGAAGTGATTGAAGCAAAAAACTTCGCTGATCAAATGATCCACACTGCAGAAAAAGCAATTAAAGACGCTGGAGATAAAGTAACTCCAGAACTTAAGAAAGAAGTTGAGGACGCTATTGCTGACACTAAGAGCAAGAAAGATAGTAATGATCTAGAGGCAATCAAGAAAGCAACTGAAGCACTCTCAAGTACTATGATGAAGATTGGAGAGGCTATGAAAACTGCTAACGACAACGCCACAACCACAACAGGGGAAGAGAAAAAAGAAGGTGAAGGCACGACCAACTAATGTGTGTTAAACTAGGTGTATAAAAGACTCTATGGCGAAAGATTACTACAACGTACTTGGAATTTCTAAGACTGCTACAAAAGACGAAATTAAGAAGGCGTTCTATAAACTTGCGTCAAAATATCACCCAGACAAAAAAGATGGTGATGAGGCGAAGTTTAAAGAAGTAAACGAGGCGTATCAAATACTCTCTGACGAAAAAAAGCGAAAGGAGTACGATACCTACGGACAAACATTCAATGGTGGAGGCCCAGGTGGTCAGTATGGCAATGGGTTTGGAGGATTCGGTGGATTCAACGCCTCTGACTTCGAAAACATGCAATTTGATTTTGGTGACTTGGGAGACATCTTTGGAGATATGTTTGGGGGAGGATCACCCTTTGGTGGCTCTCGTCAAAAGCGTGGACGCGACATCTCACTTGAGATCGATGTCCCTTTTACCGAAGCAGTTTTTGGGACCGAACGTAACGTACTCATCTCAAAAGTAAGCACTTGTAAAACCTGTCATGGTAGTGGAGCGAAGCAGGGATCAAAAATGAAAACCTGTACTACGTGTAATGGCCAAGGGAAAGTGCATGATGTGAAGCGTACAATGATGGGTAACTTTCAAACAGTTCGCACATGTGATGTCTGTAATGGACAAGGAAAGACACCTGAGGAACGATGTCATGATTGTAAGGGGCACGGGGTTGTAAACACTCGTGAAGAAATAAACATCAAAGTTCCTGCCGGTATCAACAACGGAGAAATGATGCGCATGTCCCAAATGGGGGAGGCGGTTGCACATGGAACATCTGGTGACCTCTATGTCAAAATAAATGTAACACCACACAAAACATGGAAGCGCGAAGGGGCCGATCTTGTTATCACTCATTCCATAAAATTAACTGACGCTCTCCTTGGTGTGAAGCACACACTTGAAGGGTTAGACGGAAAGATTGATCTCGACATTCCAGCCGGAGTCTCACATGGAGAAACGCTACGTGTAAAAGGTCGTGGTGTACCACACATTCACGAAAGAACTCGCCGAGGTGATGTACTCGTAAAACTTTCAATCACTATGCCAAAGAAGTTTTCAAGAAAGGCAATGGAGTATATTGAAAAATTACAAGAAGAAGGGATGTAAAGGTCTAGTAATTTAGGGAATAGTAAGTAGTAACTAGGGGAATACAATAAACACAATGGCGCATGCTTCGTATGCGCCATTGTGTTCTGTAACCTGCTTGCTAGCATAGCTACTTATATTACTATTCCCTAGTCCCTACTACCTATCTCACCTACTTCTCCTCCCTTTTCTATTTTTCTTTTTACTTATACACTACTAGCATAGTTTAAAAAAGTATATTTATGCTTATTCCAGTACTTATATTGCTTTATGCAATATTTATGATTCTTATTGGTGTCTATGCTGCGCGTAAAGTTAAAAATTCAGAGGACTATGTTCTGGCTGGTCGTTCGCTTCCTTTTTACATGGCACTCTCAACGGTGTTTGCGACATGGTTTGGAAGTGAGTCTATACTTGGCGCTGGGAGTAAGTTCGCCGAAGGTGGTTTCTCAAATGTATTAGAGGATCCTTTTGGGGCGGGACTGTGTCTTATCCTTGCTGGTATATTTTTCAACCGTAAACTCTATCGGCTTAAATTCCTCACGATCGGTGACTACTTCAAACATCGTTATAACAATACCATCTCAACCTTTCTCTCGGGTGTCATCATTGTTAGTTACTTTGGTTGGGTGGCAGCACAGTTTCTCGCGCTTGGCGTTGTACTTCACAGTATCTTGCCAATGTTTTCAATCGGAACATGGGTCATTATCTCTGCTGTCATCGTAGCATGTTACACCGTTATGGGAGGCATGATCTCTGTCGCGCTTCACGACACATTTCAAACAGCAATTATTATCGTCGGTCTTCTTGCGGTACTTGTTTCTGTTCTTCCGCTTGTTGGAGGATTCCAAGGATTTCTCTCTATCATTCCTCCAGATCATTTCAAATTTTTCCCAGAAGGGGATTCGATGGTTGCCTGGGCGGTATTTTTCACCGCTCTTATGACTCAAGGTTTTGGAAGTATTCCTCAACAAGATATTTATCAGCGTGCCATGAGTGCAAGCAATGAGAAAGAAAGTATGTGGGCGTCGGTCTTGGGAGGATTTCTGTACTTCATCATTGTTCTTATACCGATGTCGATTGCAATGATTGCCGCACACGTATACCCAGAGATACTGAAAAATGATTCGCAACTCCTCATTCCAACACTCATCAACCAGCATACAAGTTTACTTCTTCAGGTGATGTTCTTTGGCGCGCTCATCTCAGCCATCCTTTCAACTGCCTCTGGTGCACTCCTTGCTCCGGCAACACTCTTGGCTGAAAACATCATCAAGCCATTCTTCCGTAACATGAGTGACCATCTTCGTATGAATATTATCCAGATCGGTGTTTGTTTCGTTGGGTTTGGTGCGATATTCCTCGCATACAATCCAGACGCACACATCTACGAACTTGTAGCGGGAGCATACAGTGTCACACTCGTAGCAGGATTTGTTCCGCTTGCCTTTGGGCTTCACAGTTCGTGGGCGAATAGTTTTGGTGCATTTGTTTCTATTATCGCTGGAATACTTTTCTGGCAAATTGCGGAACATCAAGGTACGACAGTACCTCCGACCTTCATCGGATTCTTCGCATCCCTCATCGGTATGATTATCGGTTCATACCTCGGTAAATTTATTGTACAAGAAGAAAAGGAAGTATCTTAAGCAGAACCCCTCACTGTGATATACTAAAAATAATATGGCTTATATTTTTGTTATTGCTTTTGCGCTCGTAATTATTGGTCTTCGTATTGTTAATCAGTATGAGAAGGGGATTATCCTTACCCTTGGTAAATTCTCAAGTGTTCGTGAAGCGGGTCTTACATGGATATTTCCAGGTGTTCAAAAAATGATTAAGGTGGACATGCGTATTGCAACTGTTGATATCCCACAGCAAGAAGTTATTAGTAAAGATAACGTGCCACTTAACATCAACGCCGTTGTGTACTATCAGATAGAAGATGCGAAAAATGCAGTGCTTAATATCCAGGACTATGGAACTGCTGTGGCTGACTTTTCTCAAGTAGCACTTTGTGACGTGGTTGGTGGATTCGAACTTGATCACATTCTTTCTGAGCGCGAAATTATTGCAGACAAGATAAAAGAGATAGTTGATAAGACAACCGAGAGTTGGGGTATTAACATCACTGCAATCAAACTCCAGGACATCGAACTTCCTCAAGATATGAAGCGTATCATGGCGAAGCAAGCTGAAAGCGAACGAGAACGCCGAGCAGTCATCATCCGTGCTGAAGGTGAACTCGAAGCGTCGAAGAAACTTGCCGAGGCAGCAAAGATGCTCGCTGATACTAACGGAGGTCTTGCAATGCGTACACTACAAACAATCGAGAAATCGAGCAACAACACCATCTGGGCAATACCAACGGAAATACTCCAAGGATTATCGTCACTTAAGAAATAACTATGAGTCAGAAAATTCTCGTATCAGGAATCAAACCGACTGGTCGCCTACACTTCGGCAACTATTTTGGTGCGATGAAACAAAATATTGACCTCGCAAACGGAGGTGAGTATGAGAGTTATATTTTTTTGGCTGACTACCACGCTCTTACCACTGTCCGAAATGGGGAGGAATTACGCAAGCAGACACTCGAAGCTGCTGCTTCGTATATAGCATGCGGACTCGATGTTTCTAAAGCGATTCTTTTTAAACAGTCAGATGTGCCTGAGCACACTGAACTTACGTGGGTGTTTAATAACCTTGTCACCATGCCGTACATGATGCGCGCGCATGCATTTAAGGGAAGTGTTGCAAAAAGTTTTGATGGCAAAAATCTTTCCACATCAAAAGAGATTCTTTCTGAAAAAGAAGCTTTTATTTTTACAAACCCAGTTGATGAACACAACGCGATTGATGTAATATCTCAAATAATTGGAGACAGAATCAACATTGGAATTTTAGATTACCCAGTACTTATGGCGGCAGACATCTTGATCTATGGTGCAGGTGATAAAGAAATATTGGTTCCAGTTGGTGCTGATCAAAAGCAACACATAGAATACGCGCGCGACATCGCTGGATACTATAACCGTGCGTATGGTGTAGAACTATTCAAAGAGCCGAAAGAATACATTCTTGAGAGTGTCGCCACGCTCCCTGGGATCGACGGACAAAAGATGAGTAAAAGTTATAACAATCATATTGAATTATTCTGTTCTGATGAAGACCTAAAGAAACGTGTCATGAGTATCGTAACCGATAGTAGTGCGCCAGATGAAAAAAAGAATCCTGACGAGAATAATATCTATAACATTCACAAACATTTTCTCACCAAAGACGAAGATGTACTGCTTCGTGCAAAGTTCGAACAGGGGGGCTACGGTTACAAAGATGCAAAAGAGGATCTACTCAAAACGATCATGCATTGGCGAGAGGGTAAAAAGGAGCGTTACGATGAACTCATGAACAACCCGAGTGAACTAATTAGAATCCTCACACAAAATGGTGCTAAGGCACGCGCTAAAGCAACTAGCATGATGAACACAGTTCGCACTCAAGTTGGACTCTCATAGTTTTCATTAATTACTCGCGCCTCAATTTGTAAGAGTGTGTTTAAATCTGTATAATCTAAGAAGTCGCACAAACGAAAGGGATTCGATGACCCAAAAGAAGCCTGATGTGCCCGTAATCACTCTGGGGAACACACAGATCAAGGTGTTCCATATTCCCGTAGAAAAACTCGCCAGAGTGGGACGCGAGGTGTGCGAGATTGCTGAGGCGCGTCGGAGGGCAAGAGAGATCCCCACAGAACTCTTCACCCTGCCCATTGGGCCTGGGCACAAGTAGTACTCGTGGACCAAGGTGTACTAACTAGCGCGTCGCTCCAAGGGAGCGACGCGCTAAAACATTTTTATTGAATAAATAAGTTTAAAAAAATACATTTTTCTGCTATACTTACAAGATTATGGAGCGAACTCTTATTGCAAGTGCAAATACTCATGTGGGGGAAGAAGTCCTTTTTAAATGTTGGATAGATGTCCGTCGTGACCAGGGGAAAATGGTCTTTTTGGACCTTCGTGACCGAAGTGGCAAAATTCAAGCCGTAGTACTGCCGTCCCACCAAGAAGCACTCGCTGTAGCGCAAAAAATACGCCCAGAATGGGTCGTAGCGATAGGGGGCAAGGTAAATAAGCGTCCAGAAAAAAACATCAAACCTGGGGTCATAAATGGCGATGTTGAGTTGGAGGTGTTTTCAATCGAGGTATTAAATGAGGCAACAACTCCAGCGTTTGATATTGCAACAGATGGTTATGAAGTTGGTGAAGAAGTTCGCATGGAACACAAGTACCTCGACCAACGACGCGGACGCATTCAGCGAAACATTCGCACTCGTCACAAGCTGATCAATTTCATCCGTAGTTATCTCGACAAAGAAAACTTTATCGAAGTAGAGACGCCTCTTCTTACTAACCCAACACCTGAAGGGTCTCGATCATTTATCGTACCATCACGCGTGTACCAAGGTGAGTTCTACGCACTTCCTCAGTCACCACAACAATTCAAACAACTTCTCATGGCAGGAGGATTCGAACGATATTTCCAGATTGCTAAATGTATGCGTGACGAAGATGGTCGTGGAGATAGACAACCAGAGTTCACACAACTCGACTTAGAAATGAGCTTCGTTACTCGTGAAGATGTGATGCGCCTTAACGAGACACTTCTCATCGCTCTTGTCACTGAACTTTTCCCAGAGAAAAAGATACAGCAAGTTCCATTCCCTGTACTAACCTACAAGGAAGCAATGGAAAAATATAATTCTGACAAGCCAGACCTCCGTAACGATAAGAATGATCCTAACCTTCTTGCATTTTGTTGGGTCGTCGACTTTCCATTCTTTGAAAAAACAGGTGAGGACAATGTGGACGGAACAGGTGAGTGGACATTCACCCACAATCCTTTCTCTCGACCAAAAGATGAGCACATGGACTATCTCATGAAGAAAGAAAATATCGGTGCAATTGAGACCACACAGTACGACGTAGCATTAAACGGAAGTGAGATTGGGGGCGGGTCTATTCGTAATCACAATCCTGAAGCACTACGCAAAGTACTGGAGATTATGGGATATGACAATGAGCGTATTGAAAGCAACTTCGGCCACATGTTGCGAGCGTTCGCTTCTGGTACACCGCCACACGGTGGTATCGCATGGGGACTCGATCGCCTTCTTATGATTTTACTTAACGAACCAAATATTCGCGAAGTAATTGCCTTCCCAAAGACCGCCGACGGAAAAGATCTTCTCATGCAAGCACCAGCGAATGCAACACCTAAACATCTCCGAGAACTTGGATTGGAAGTCAAAAAGAAGTAGGGATAGGGAATAGTAATTGGGGACTAGTGGAATACAGAGCGCGTGCGAAGCACGCGCTCTGTATTCCACTAATCCCTAGTCCCTATCCCATAGTCCCTAACAGCTAGTACCTATCTTTGTTATACTTACCCTCATGCACAGGTTTGTTATTTTTACCCTTATCATACTTCCATTTCTATCTGCAGGAAGTGTTTTTGCTCTTACAAAAAGTACTGCAAAAGTACCAAGCACTCCATTTGATGTTGCCGTGTGGATCCCGTATTGGCGAAAAACTGACGGAGCAAGTAGCACACTTGCAAACTTAGACAAGGTGACACAAATAAGCCCATTCTCCTTTGAACTACAGCGTGATGGCTCCATAAAAAATGCCCTCAAAGTAGAAGAAGAACCTTGGACCACTCTTATCGCAGAAGCAAAAAAGAAAAAAGTGAAAATATACCCAAGTATTCTTTCCTATCCAACAACCTACGAAGATAAACAAGCCGTCTACAACCTTCTCTCATCAAAAAAGAGGCGCACTGCACACATAAAAGAAATTGCTGCGCTTGTAAAAAAATATAACTTCGATGGAATCGATATTGACTACGAAGCAAAAATCGCAGAAATAAAGCCGTACTTTGCCTCATTCCTTACCGAACTTGCAAAAGAATTGCACAAGAATAACAAGAAACTTATTTGCACCATCGAACCACGTACACCGCCTGAGAGTCGCTACGCCACCACATCTAAAGATGTCCTCTCGAAAGTTGAGTATGCAAATGACTACAAGGCAATAGGGAAAGCATGTGACCAAGTGCGCATCATGGCATATGACCAGTCAACTGATGATGCAAAACTAGTGAAGCAAAATCGTGGAGCAGGACTCTTCTACGCGCCAGTTGCTGACATCGACTGGGTAAAGAAAGTGGTAACCATTGCGCTCTGGGATATGCCGGCGAAAAAAATAGTACTCGGTGTACCAACATACGGAAATAAATACGAAGTAAGTGTTACTAATAATACCGAGGCAACATATAAACGTATCGGCTCGATGAATTTCAGTTATGCAGATGAACTCCTAAAGACACTTAATATTACACCAGTTCGTAACACTGCAGGAGAAGTAAACTTCACCTACAGTACAAGTACAGGGGTTAACGGAGAATACTTAGGAGGATTCAAACAATATCTCGTCTGGTACTCAGACGCGGAAGCAATACGACAAAAAGTAGAACTTGCGAAATTATACAAACTTGCCGGTGTTGCAGTATTTAAAATAGACGGAGGACATGACCCAAATATTTGGAATGTACTTAAGTAACACAGCACTATGGAATTCAATGTAAAACTTGATCGTTACGAGGGGCCATACACAAAACTTATTGACCTCATTGCGGAGAGGAAATTGTCTATCACGGAAATATCTCTTGTTTCTGTTGCGGATGATTACATAAAACATGTTCAAGGTCTTAGTGAAAAGAACTTGGTAGACATTTCGCAATTCATTGTCGTGGCCTCAACTCTTATGCTCATGAAGGTGAAATCACTCCTTCCGGGAGTAACATATACCGAAGAGGAGGAAAAGCAGGTCCACGATCTAGAGCATAAACTAGAACTATACCAACTACTTACCTCTGCTTCTGTACATGTACGAAAATCATATATGAAAACTCCTCTTCATGCTCGTAAACGCAGTAAACTGCCTGGCACAACCATGTTTCTACCAGACGCACGGGTTACACTTGTATTTCTAGAATCAATCGCACGCCTTACACTTCAGTCATTCAAGGTGCCACAGGCACTTATCTCTATTGCTGTAGCACAAACATTACGAATCGAAGATGTGATCACAGGCCTCATTAATCGTATTAATACAGTTCAATCTATGACTCTTGCCAGCCTGGCTTCTGCGGGAGAAACAATAGAAGAAAAAAAGAAACTACTCATTGTAAATTTCATCGCTTTGCTAGAACTCTTAAAGGCTGGAACTGTGCAGGTACACCAAGAATTAGAAGGGGGAGAGATTCACATATCCCCGGCAAGTGCAACTTCGTAGCATGTTACACTACACACAAACATGCTCAAAGAACTGACAACATTACTATTTATTTCTGGTGATCCACTTAGCAGAAAAAACATTCTTGCTCTTCTTGCAACTGATGATGCGACACTTACAAAAACATTAGAGGAACTGAAGATTTCTCTTACTCCACTTGGTCTTCTTGTCGTAGAAAGTACTGAGGGCATATCCCTTGCAACAGGAGGGGAGCAAGCGCTCCTTGTGGAGAAATTCTGGAAAGAAGAAATAAAGGGTGATCTTACACCTTCACAATTGCAAGTACTCACGCTCGTTGCATACTTGGGTAATCCCACCCGAGAAGAAATATCGTATATACGTGGAGTGCAGTCATCACAGTCAATACGCACACTCACCGTGCGTGGGCTTGTTGTGCGAAATGGTGAACAGTGTTCACTCTCTCACGAAGCGCTACAACATTTAGGTATCACAAAGATTGAAGATCTGCCTGACTACGAAATGATCCGGTCATCTTTTCGTGAAAAACTAAAAAAAGAAGACTTATGATTCATCACACCAAGCGTCGCCTACATGACAGAGACTTTCTCTTTGGTGGAGCTGTTCTTAGCATACTACTCCTTTCTAATATAAGTAATTTTTTACTAGTTCTTAAGCATGGTATTCCTCATCTCCTTCACAAGGAAACAGTTCAGCATGTTTTCAAGAAAGACGCATTCAACAACGTAACAATTACTGGGAAAGCATTTGTGGTGTATGACATTATTGATCATGAAATAATCGGTGGAAAGAATGCGACAACTTCATTGCCGCTCGCAAGCCTTACAAAAATAATGACTTCTATAACAGCAAGGACTCATCATAGTGGTACTGATAAGGTGGTTATACGCCCCGAGAGTATAGACGGCGCATATGATCTTGGGCTTAAAAAGGGTCAAGTATGGACCCTGGATGAACTGCTAAAATATGTGCTTGTTTTTTCATCAAATGACGGGGCGATGGCAATTGCAAATACCTTTGGTGGCAAAAAAAAGTTCGTAGAAGAAATGAACACTGATGCTTCGCGACTTGGGCTACATCTTGCGTTTACTCACCCGGCCGGACTTGATGAGGGAGGGAAGTACGGTGGATATGGTTCTGCGCTTGAAATGGCAAAATTACTTGCTGTTGCTCGATCCTATTTTCCAGAACTTTATGATGCAACAACACGTACACGGGTTAGTGTTAGGGCTAATACTGGCACATTAACTGGATTACCTAATACAAATCAAGAAATAAATACCTTCTTTGGTGCTGAAATTTCTAAAACTGGTTATACAGACGATGCGGGGGGCAACCTGGCTATTATTGTTGACGTTACCCTTGGTCACCCAGTTGCAATTGTGGTCCTAGGATCGACAAGAGAAGAGCGCTTTAGGGATGTAAAAATACTCTACGACACTCTCCTTACGAGTTTGCGATAGAAGTCTCTATATTCCTTTTATATCCTTGAAATAATGATATACTTTAGATATCTCTATGTTTGCACTCGATCCATTTAAAGTACTACTTCCTGCTGTTATTTCGTTCCTGATTGGGGTCCTTATTGCACCACGTATAGGGGCATTTTTAATTTCACATAAACTTTGGAAAAAGAAAAATGTAAAGAAGACCATTGATGGTAAAGAAGCTACTATCACCGCTACACTACACAACGACGAGGGGGCACCTGTTCCTAGGCTCGGTGGGGTTGTTGTATGGTTAGCAGTCTTTACTACTGCACTTTTATTTTGGTTTCTGTCACATGCATATCCAACAGCAGTAACGGAAAAGTTGGATTTTATTTCTCGTAATCAAACATGGCTACCTCTTATGGCAATGTTGGTTGGAGCAATTGTCGGAGGTATTGATGATCTACTTGTCGTGGAGGCGTTCGGTAGCAAATTAAATTCTTATATCGGCGGTGGACTCTCTTTCAAAGTTCGACTTCTGGCGGTCTCGTTACTGGGACTATTTGCTGGTTGGTGGTTTTATAAAAAGCTTGGAGTCGATTCTGTATATCTTCCTTTTTATGGAGACTACCATTTGGGAGGAATCTTATTTATCTTGTTTTTTGTCGTTGTTACGTTGGCAACTTTTTCTACAGGAATTATTGATGGAATAGATGGACTCTCTGGTGGTGTTATGTCTGCGGTGTTTACTGCCTACGGTATGATTGCGTATGCTCATGGACAAGTGAACATTGCGGCACTGTGTTTTGTAATAGTTGGAGGAATTATGGCTTTCTTGTGGTTCAATATCCCTCCAGCGCTCTTTTATATGACTGAAACAGGAATGCTGGCGCTCTCTCTTTCGTTATCTATCATCGCTTTTTTGACAAACGCTGTTATGTATCTCCCACTCATTGCATTTCCGCTTATGATGACAACTCTTTCGGTTATCTTACAACTATTTTGGAAAAAATTCTTTAAGAAAAAACTTTTTCTTGTTTCTCCTATTCATCACCACTTCCAGGCAAGTGGGTGGTCTAGTGCCAAAGTTTCTATGCGCTATTGGATCGTCTCGTACATGTGTGCGCTCTTGGGTGTGGTGATTGTACTCATTAGTTAATCTATGTTCTCATCATTTGAAAAGATAGACAAACCTTTATTTATAACAATAATAATTTTTGTGCTGTGTGGGCTTGTTATGTTTGGATCTGCTGCGCTTGGCGTCCTTGCAGTCAATGAAGTCAAATTTTATTCTATAATCAAAACTCAACTTGTATACGCTCTTATAGGTGGAGCATTCGCTATTTCTCTCGGTATTTTTATTCCTTATACGTGGTATAAAAAATATGTCTACGTACTTTTTGGAGCAACAATTCTTTTAACGGCATGCGTCTTTGTGCCTGGTATTTCTTTTTATCATGGCGGAGCTCATAGATGGATACACCTTGGATCCCTGTCCCTCCAACCTAGTGAGTTTCTTAAATTTACAACGGTAGTATTCGTTGCATATATTTGTGCCCACTACCGAAACCACTTCAGAGACTGGCGTTTTGGCCTTCTTCCATATCTTACTTGTATAGGATCTGTTTCGTTACTTGTACTGACGCAACCTGATTTTGGTACATATTTAGTGATCGCAGTATCGTCGTTTGTAACATTTTTTATAGGTGGTGCAAGACGGAAACATATTATGACACTCTTTGGCCTTGGTTTAGTTGGTTGTATAACACTCATCGCACTGCGCCCTTACATGTTGGAACGTGTAAAGACATTCCTCAATAACACACATGACCCTCGCGGATCCTCTTGGCAATTAAATCAGTCGCTTATTGCTCTTGGTAGCGGAGGATTACTTGGTAGAGGACTGGGGCAAAGTGTTCAGAAATTTAATTATCTTCCCGAGCCAATAGGGGATTCTATCTATGCTGTAATAGGGGAGGAACTTGGATTTTTGGGTACACTATTTATCCTTGTTTTGTATGGTATAGTTAGTATGAGGGGATACCATATTTTTAAACGGACCCCAGATCAATTTGGTCGTTTATTGGCAATAGGTATAGTAATGATAATACTGACCCAAGCATCGCTCAATATATGTTCCATGCTTGGGATATTTCCGTTAACTGGAGTTCCACTACCACTTGTGTCCCACGGGGGAACGGCTCTCATGGTTGCCCTGTTTGAACTTGGTGTACTTCTTAATATTTCTACGACGATCGAACACAATAATTACCTATGAAAATAGTAATCACAGGAGCAGGAGGTGGGCACTTTTATCCGCTTATTGCGGTAATTGAACATGTTTTTAAAGAAACATTTATACAGAAAATAATACAACCTGAAGTCTACTTTTTCTCTGATGCACCTTACGATGAGAGGGTTCTCTACGAAACACAAATAAAGTACGTACACGTTCCAGCGGGGAAATTGCGAATCTATCCATCACCAGAAAATATTTTGGATATTATTAAAACATGTTGGGGGTGTGTTGTTGCGATCATTAAACTTTATCACTATTACCCAGATGTTGTTTTTGCAAAAGGTGGGTATGCAAGTTTTCCAACTGTTTTTGCCGCCAAATTGCTCTCTATACCGGTTGTTGTGCATGAAAGTGATACGATACCGGGTCGTACTACACAGTTTGCTGGTAACTTTGCAATGCGTGTAGCAATTTCTTACCCCGAAGCAGCAACCTACTACAGAACTGAAGTTCTCGCTCTTACCGGCCAACCGATTCGTGACATATATTTACCTCCTGAAAATTACAAACGAAACTACGAGAGAAAACTGCGGCCTGTTATCATGATACTTTGTGGGTCTCAAGGAAGTCAGCGCATAAACGAGATGATTGTAAATATTCTTCCTGAACTTCTCAATACGTATGATATTGTGCATCAAGTTGGTCCAAAAAATGTTGAAGTAATGAAACAATTAACAAAAGAGCGCCTCCATGGCCACCCGTATGAGGAACATTACTTCATGGATGGCTTTATTGACCTTTCATTATTCTATCCAAAAGTTGATTTAGTTATTACTCGTGGAAGTTCTGCTATGTTTGAGATGGCAATGTGGCAATTACCTATGATCGTGATTCCACTTCCACCAACAATAAGTCGAGATCAGACCTCTAATGCCTACGCCATGGCATCACGGGGGGTTGCCTCAGTACTTGAAGAGGGGAATGCGACCCCTTCCATTATCTTTGCAGAAATCAATCGCATTCTTTCTATATCAGAAAACTACAAACATATGTCTGAAGCAGGACTTAAATTTTCTAATTGCCGAACAGCTGCAACTACCATTGCACGAGAACTTATACGAATAGGTTTAAGTCACTCTGAATAACATTATGCAAGAAGAATTAAAGCAAATTGTAACGCGCTTTGCCCCAAGTCCAACAGGATTCATGCATGTTGGGGGAGTTCGTACTGCACTTTATGCATACGCATGGGCTAAAAAAAATAACGGGATTTTTATCTTGCGTATTGAAGATACCGATAAAGCCCGAGAGGTAGACGGATCCGTGGCACAGATTATGGAATCCTTGCGTTGGCTTGGAATTACCTGGGATGAAGGTCCTGATATCGGCGGCACCCATGGACCCTATATCCAATCAAAACGACTTGAAAGTTATAAAAAATACGCACAAATATTGATTGATAAAGGGCTTGCTTATGCTGATCCTTACTCAGAAGAAGATATTGCTACTTTTCGTAAACAAGCAGAAGAAGAAAAGCGAGCATTCTTGTTCCGTGATCACAGGCCAGAAAATCCCGCTCCATGGGATGGTACCAAACCACTGAGATTCAAGGTTAAAGAAGTAAAATCATACACGTGGCATGATGCCGTCCGAGGAGAACTCCACGCTGGCCCCGAAGCATTAGACGACTTTATTCTTATTAAAAGTGATGGGTACCCAACCTATAACTTTGCTCACATTATTGACGACTTAGAGATGGGGGTAACGCACATAATGCGAGCCGATGAGTTTATTGCTTCTACTCCTAAATTTTTGTCACTCTACGAGGCACTAGAGGTTACACCTCCTGTTCTTGTAACATTACCACCAATACTTGGCAAAGAGGGGACAAAGAAACTTGGCAAACGCGACGGTGCAAAAGATATTCTTGATTACAAGAAAGAGGGCTACTTACCTGAGGCAATGGTTAACTTCCTCGCTCTTCTTGGTTGGAATCCTGGTGGGACACAAGAAATATTCACTATGGATGAATTTGTTAATGCGTTTAGTATTGACCGCATACACTCAGGAGGAGCAATGCTAAATGAAGAAAAACTTCTTTGGGTTAATAAAGAGCACCTAAAGAAGCAAACCTCAGAAATGATTATTTCCGGAAGTAAACCATACATGCAGGAATTTTCAGACGAGATGTTGGAAAAAATGACACCAATTATTACTGATCGCATCTCCTACTATGGTGAACTAGACACTATAAAAAATTCTGAATTTGGTTTTCTTATTAAACGACCAGACGATACTCCCATAGAAAAAATTTGCTGGAAAGATGCCGGCATAGATAACGCACGCGTGCATCTTGAACAGGTGTTCACTATACTAGAAAATACTTCTTTCAGTTCGGTGGAAGCAATTAAGGAGCATATATTTGCTTATGCAGAACAGCACGGAAAAGGAAACGTTCTCTGGCCGCTACGTATGACTTTATCTGGACAAGAAAAATCAATCGACCCATTTACTATTTGTTACATTTTGGGTAAAGAGGAAACTCTAGCACGTATAAAACTAATGCTTTCTCGTATGAAGACATAAAGCACGCACACATTTACCCATGTACTCTCGCTCTTTTTTATCACTATGTATTACACTTCTACTTCTAACACTCGCGGTTGGTAAGGTACCAGAAGTTTTTGGACAAGCAAACGATGAGAGTGAGACGCCCGAACAACTTCAGGCAAACCTAAATTCCTTATCTGCGCAAATTACAGCGCTAGACAAGGAAATTAAAGCCTACAACGCAAAGATAAGCCAAACTCAAGGGGAGGCAAAGACGCTTAAGCAAGCCCTTCAGAGGCTCGAACAGCGTCGTGTAGCACTCTCTAAAGACATCGACTACACGAAACTACGCATTTCAAGAGCAAAAGAAAACATTGCATATACTAAGAGCAAGATAGACGCAACTGAGAACGTTATATCTAAAAATAAACGAGCACTCGCTGAGTCTATGAGAGTTCTCGTACAAACAGAACAATACATTCCTACATATATCGCTGCGCTGGCTCCTGGTGCGCAACTATCTGATTCTTTAGAAGTATCACAACGAACCCATCAGGCAACACATGCGATAGATGAAAAAGTTCGCGGTCTTCTAGATGCTAAGCAAGCACTCTCTTTACAAAAAGCTAGTTTTGAATCACAAAAGAAAACCCTAGAGAATCTTAACAAAAACTTAACTGATCAAAAGGGGCTTGTTGAGCAAACTTCAAAGGAAAAAACAAGTTTGCTTGTAGTAACCAAAAACAAAGAATCAGAATATCAAAAACTTCTCGCTAGTCGTAAGGCGAAAAAAGAAGAACTGGAAAGTGAAATGCTAGATGTTGAATCGAAACTACGTGTGGCAGTTGATACATCAAAACTTCCTAAGATTGGTAAAGGGGTTTTACAATATCCAGTGAAAGACGTGGCGATAACTCAATACTTTGGAAACACTCCATTCGCAAGTCAAAATCCACAAGTCTACAATGGTGCAGGTCATAATGGCATAGATTTTTCTGCTCGAATTGGAACGGCCATTTATTCTGCAGAATCTGGAACTGTTCTTGGCACAGGAAATACTGACACTGCATGCAATGGTGTGTCGTATGGAAAGTGGGTACTTATAAAGCACAACAACGGACTAACGACACTCTATGCCCATCTTTCAACCATTCAGACATATGCTGGAGCCAAGGTTGAAGCACGACAAAAAATAGGATTATCTGGAAACACTGGGTACAGCACTGGCCCACATCTTCACTTTACTGTGTACGCATCTGACTCTGTAAAGATCTCTAATTATGTTAGTAAGGTATGTGGTACAACTATGACCATGCCACTAGCTCCAAGAGCAGGGTATCTTAACCCACTAAGTTATCTCTAAATAATTTGCTATACTTACTCCTATGGTGACATTCACACTTCCAGCATTCATACTTATTTTGTTCGTAGCGTTTTTAGGTGGGGCAGTTCTCGCTGTTTGGATCGTACTCACACAACTCTAGATTGAGAATAAGTTTGCAGTAAAGTTTTATACAGGGCTCTAAGAAACCTGTTTTGTTATAAATCTTCCAATTCTATATTTCTAAAGGCTTTTATAATATATATAGTCGTAAAAGATATATTGTGCGACATTAAGGGTATTTAGAAAGCCCCCGCTTTATATACCTAGATAAGTATCCTTGCGCTTGATTACAACTTGTTTGATTTCTGAAACTTTTTCCACCTCCTCTACCTGTTCTGTCTCTACTAACAAACCCCACTGTACATTTTTAAGAACTGGTCAATCGCTACTATTTCTACTTTTTCTACCTTACGCTCTTTTATCTCTACCCCCCCGGCTGAAAGTGACTTATCACTTACGACAACACGCATTGGTATACCCAAGAGGTCGCTATCGGCAAATTTCTCCCCTGGAGCAACTTCTCTGTCGTCAATGAGTACTTCGACGTGATTCTTGGTGAGCATGTTGTAGAGTTCAATTGCTTTCTTGTAGGTGTCACTCTCTTTGTCTTTATTGAGAACTAGTAGATGTACAGAAAATGGCGCAACTGATTCTGGCCAGACAAGACCTTTGTCATCAGAAAATTTTTCGACAATAACACCCATGAGGCGTGTTGGACCGATACCGTAACTACCCATGTAGATATCTTGTTGCTTACCATGCTCGTCAGTATAGGTGTAGTTAAATGCACGACTAAACTTCACATTAAGAGGAAAGATGTTTCCAACCTCACACGCTTTCACCTGCTCTAGTGTCGCAAAATCAACTCCGAGTTTTTTTGCATTCTCTTCTGTTACTACTTCTTTATTGTAAGCAATATTATTTTTTCTATCGAGATAAATATGATCTTCGCCCGCATCACAAATAGTTTGAAATTCGTGAGAAAAGTCTTTCGTAAAGTCGCCACCAGAGGCAAGTGTTACAAAAGTATCGTCGCCCAAGCCAACCTCACGAAACACCTTCATGTAGGCCTTTTTTACACTCTCATAGTAGACCTTAAGATCTGCTTCATCTTTGTGGAAACTATAGAGATCTTTCATGCGAAACTCTCTCCCCCGCAATATTCCTGACTTGGCTCGTGCTTCATTTCGAAACTTTGTTTGTATCTGATAAAACGCTAGCGGTAAATCTTTATACGAACGAGTATATTCTTGCGCAAGTGGTGTGATCATCTCTTCATGTGTTGATCCAAGAATATATGAATTAGAAGACTTTTCTTCCGAAACTTTGTTTGCAGGTACTGTTTTCATAAGTACATCTACCGTATCAACTCTCCCCGTCTTTTCCCAATATTCACGTGGCGCAAGTGCCGTCATGAGAACCTCATTACCAAGAAGATCCATCTCTCTACGAATGATGTTTTCAATTTTAGAAAGTACTCGAAGTCCAAGCGGTAACATGGTATAAACTCCTGCGATTTCTTTGTGAATATATCCGGCACGAGTTAAGAGTATAGCGTTTTTTGCCACCTCATCTTTTGGTGCCTCTTTACGAGTTTTTGTATAAAGTTGTGATTGTCTCATAGTACTAGTAAGTGTATCAAATTAAACCTTGAAATCGTGAATGGTCACAACAACAAGTAATAAAATAAGCAGAACGAAACTTGCAACATTAAGCCATGAGTAATATCGGAATGGTATCCTCTTACGAATAATCGCCTCTATGGTTACCACAATAAGTCTTCCTCCATCAAGTGCAGGAAATGGCAAGATGTTAAAAACAGCAAGATTAATTGAAAGTACTGCGATTAATGTAAGGACGGCATTACTTCCGTATTCACTAGTCTCGCCAACCATCTTTGCAATACCCACAGGACCCGATAAGGACTCGATGACACTCTCTCCTCGGAATAACATCTGTACCAACATCTTCAAGCCATCAACTGTAAGAAGCGTGATGTCTTTTGTCCTTTCATACCCAAGACTAAGTGCTTCTTTCCATGTCGTCTTTACGGTACCAACAGTATCAAGAGATATACCGATTGCTTTTTTCTCTGGGACGATACCATAGACCGCCATAATGGTTGTTGTTGCTGTAAATCCATCCATGTGACGATATGTAATGGTAATTGCATCATTTCCATGCGCACCTATGAACGACACGAGTGACGTTGCTGTAGAGAGATCCGCAACCCGTCCCGCACTTGTTACACGAAGTATTGTTGACCCAGGAACTATCCCCGCTTTATATGCTGGGCTTTCTTTTGCAGCATCAACAACAAGAAGTGATGTATTTTTAACGCGACTACCGTACTCAGGGTTGTCAGTACTTATCGTTACTTCTCCGTGAGAAATAAAAACGAAAATAACCAGAGCAAGAACCATATTCATAAAAACCCCAGCAATCAAAACTGCTGCCTTTGCCCACCACGGTCTATTATTGAAAGCGCGTGGATGAGTTTTGGCAATAGTGTCTGGATCGCCATTCTCTCCCCATATTGCTACATATCCGCCAAGGGGTAATGAATTTATCGCGTACTTTGTTTCCCCCTTTTTAATAGAAAATATCGTTGGCGGAAAACCAAACGCAAATTCATCTACTCTCATATTCGTCAACTTCGCAACCGCGAAATGACCAAATTCATGTACCAGAACAAGAACCAACAAAATTGCTAAAAATAAAAGTATAGAAAATACTGACATAGAATATTGTCTTAGTATACTACAAAAAACACCCTATTTGAACTGATATTTTAGGTAAACAATCCATAAACTACTCCCCTAGTATTTCTTTTTCTTTTTTATCGAACAATTCTTCGAGAGTTTTGTTTGCTTCGTCTACCATTGCTTGCATCTCTTCACGATACGAACGTTTTTCATCTTCTCCGTACTCACCATCTTTTTCTCTCTTGTCTATATCCTTGTTAACCTCTTCACGGAGAGATCGCACCTTGATGCGCGCATCTTCAAGTCGATCTTTAAGAATTTTTACTAATTTTTGACGTGTCTCTCCTGTAAGGGCTGGGAAGTGGACCCTCAGTCCATCTGCGTCGGAGGTAACGGAGAGACCAAGATCCGCATCATTAACCGCCTTTTCCATCGCGGAAATAACTGTCTTGTCCCATGGTGCAACGCGTAGTGTTTTTGGGTCTTCAATCGTAATACTACCCGCATGCGCAAGTTGTGTTCTGGCACCATAAAGATCAATATGCACGAGATCAAGAACGGATGGTGTTGCTCGTCCTGTTTGTACAGAACGATACTCTTTTGCTAGCCAGTCTTTAATAGAAGTAAACTCTGATTTTGTGTTGGAAAAATTATATGCCATAAGGATATTGTGTGGTGTGTAGTGTAACGTATATATGCCTACCCTGGCAAACGAAGACTTACATATTCTATGATTGCCTTTCCCGATGAAGAGGAGTCTCCGGCATATGAGGCACACTCTAGCAATTCTTCTAATTCTTTATACTGAACAGGTTTCTTCGTTGAGACAACTTGAGATAACGAAAGAATAAAACCCCTAACCGCTTCTCTGTCTTTGCGATCTTCTTCATCAACACGAGAAAGCAATTCTTCTACAAAAGGTAATTTCATTCGCTTAGTTGGCGACGTTTTTAAAAATTCTTCGGCATACTGTAACGATAGTATTAGCGGTTGATTACTAAGAATATGCAACCGCGACAAGACAGTGTCGAGTAAATGCTCTCTGTTGCTTGTAATCACAACAAATCTAACACCCTCCGGGGGTTCTTCAAGAATCTTTAGCATTGCATTCTGTGCTGGAATAGATGCAGTGTGAAAAGAGATGATCGCAACCTTGTCACCTGTATGTGGAGTATTTGCCCAAGCAATTATTTCTCGTGCTGTATTTATATCAAGTACAGTTGGGGCAAATAATCTATTACTAAGAGAACCTTTTTCCAGTTCATGCCATAAACTACTCTGCAGCGTTAATCTATTCTGAGAAACGACGAGTACTGCATGATGTTTTGGTAAATTCTCTAATCTCATAATGCTTAGTATAGCAGATGTTGTCAAATTGAATTATTTGTAAAAATCTATAGAATCTGGAGTGGAGTTAGTACCCCCTGCCACCCCAACAACCCCCAGGAGAGAACCATGGCCACATTGCTCTACCCGGCCCAACTCTCGCTTGGACTACGAGAGGCAGCCGATCATCAACGAGAAGGGATTCTGGAGGTCCTGGCTTCGGTCATTGACCTCCACCCTTCGGCATACAGGGCGATATTTGCCGAGTTGCTTGCACGCAAGGATTTGAAGAGACTACTCCAACAGATCACCGTGGACAGAGTCCTGCGTGAATGGGGGTTGGCTTTTACGGGAACCGAGGAACCGAAATTCGAAACCCGCAAACTTCTTCTCACGCCTTGCGTACGGGGAATATCAGATCACGGGATAGAAGTTGGTATCCCTCTGTATATCCCCCGCGCAGAAGCACAGCAAGTAACAAAAATCCTGCGTGCGATCATCGGTGGGAACTACCCCGGTATCTCGTGCGTTCACGAAGAAATACGCCTTGTCGTGGACATCAACTGCATACCCGGCGGAGGTGACAAAGCGGCGCGGTAGCCACAGGAGAGAGATCTTCGTGGACACCCGCCGCTTTTAACGTGCAGGTGTATCTACCGATATACCTGATTATTATCTCTTACTGAAAACGCTACGCTTATAAGTATCTAAGTGTTCGAGCGCAATTCCTGTTCCCTTTACCACACAATAAAAAGCATCATCAGCAAGAACTGCCTTTACTCCAGTACGACGTTCAACAAGATCAGGAAAATGTCGTAACATAGAAGAACCGCCACTCATAATGATGCCATTATCAATAATATCTGAAGCAAGTTCTGGCGGAGTCTCTTGAAGTACATCACGAATCGCTTTTATCATCATACGCAACTCCTTATCGATTGCTTTAACTATTTCATTAGTTCGTATTTCAACTGTTCTTGGAAGTCCTGCTATAAAATCTCTCCCCTTCACTTTAAGGGAAAGTTCTTCCTCCACAGGGAGAGCAGATCCAATCTTAATTTTTATCTCTTCTGCCGTCTGATCACCAATTGCTAAGTTATATGTCTTTTTAATATAATCGACAATCGCTTGATCTATTTTGTTTCCTGCGCACTTCACTGATGTACTACAAACAATACCACCAAGAGAAATAACTGCTACATCAGTTGTGCCACCTCCAATATCAACGATCATACGTCCCTGGGCTTCGTGGATAGGAATACCAGCACCAATTGCAGCAAGAATTGGCTCTTTCACAACGTATGCATTGCGAGCGCCCGCTTTCAAGGCAGCCTCTATCACCGCACGCCTCTCCGTTGATGTAACCCCTGCCGGAACAGAGATCATGACATCAGGTTTAAAAAGATTGAAGTTTCCTAGTGCCTTGTTGATGTAGTACCGTAGCATTGCTTCTGTCACACGATAATCAGCAATCACCCCATCGCGCATCGGACGATACGCTATGATCGAATCCGGCGTCTTACCTATCATGTCTTTTGCTTCTGCACCAACAGCCAAAATCTTATTATCAGTTTCTCCGACAGCAACAACGGAAGGTTCAACGAGAACAACCCCCTTTCCTGGTACATAGACAAGTGTGTTTGCCGTTCCTAGATCTATTCCGAGTTTCTTGAATAAAAGCGCCATATTTTTCTCAAGTATAGCACATTTCTTGAACTCTATCATCCTAGAAAATGATTGAAATATAATGATTTTTCAGATTTTAGAGACATGCTCTTTACTGCTATACTAAGAGGAACGATGAGAGTTGTTACTGTTATTCCACTGCTTGCGAATATACCCTACGAAGAACTTTCGTATTTTTCGAAACAAGATATACATCCTGGTGATTTGGTAGAAATTACAATTCACAACAGAGTTTGCAAAGGTGTGGTGACTACGAGTTCCCCCGTTGAAGAAGAGCGTCAGAACTTGCGAAACGCTTCCTTCAATCTAAAAAAAATATCTAAAGTCATCATGCCAGAATTCCTCCCAGGAACGCTCTGGCACGCTCTTGTATACCTTTCTTCATACCTGCTTGTTCCGGTTGGTGTCATGCTCCACTCACTACTGTCACAGAAACGAGATGATGACATTGTTGCTCTACACACCCAACAAGATCCTCGTGGACATGAACTACTTCTTCTGGAACAAGGTTACGAACACAGACTCGCGCGTTACAAAACAACGATACGTGAACTATTCTCTAAGAAAAAGTCGTTAATTATTTTTTTTCCAACAATCACAGATTTATCCTACGCAGAAAAAGAACTTTCTAGGGGTATAGAGGAGTATGTTTTTTCTGTTCATGGCAACCTTTCAGAAAAAATATACCGGGACCACGTGCAAAAAATCCAATCCACTGATCATCCTCTTGTCATACTCGCAACTCCGTCTATCATTCCTTGGGTACGTAAAGATCTTGGTCTTATTATTATTGAGAGAGAGCACAGTACTTACTACTACACCCATGGCGAACATGGTTACGACATGCGATTTGTTATAAAAACCCTAGCAGAAAAAAGTGGCATTCCCTGTCTCCTTGGTTCGCATACACTCTCACTTGCTGCACATCTTTCGTACAAACAAAAAAACGCTACTGAGCTTATACCATTGCAATACCGAAACGATTTTCCAATACGAATTGTGAAAATGACAAAAGAAAATATTACCGGGAATCCTTTTTTGTCCAAGCAGGCGTTATCAATCCTCCACGAGATGAAAAAATTAGAGACTGGACACGTTTTTTTATACGCGCACCGCAAAGGTATGTACCCGACAACGGTATGTATGGATTGCGGATCCTTACTTACTTGTGAATCATGCTCTCGTCCATATGTGCTGCATAAAATACAAGGCAGGCGTGTCTACGTCTGCCACGGCTGTGAGAAATCTCTCCACACTGAAGAAAATGTTAATATCACATGCTCTCACTGTGGCGGTTGGAGAATGGCAACACTTGGGATTGCTACAACTGGTGTTGAAGAAGAACTAAAACATCTATCCATACCAACATTTGTTATAGACGGAGAAAGAACTAACACTCGATCAAAAGTATCCAAAATGTACAAAGCCTGGAAGGACTCCAAATACGGCGTCCTCATTGGCACAGAAATGGCTCATAACGTTATTGAATCCTGCGACAGTATCATCGTCTTGTCGATGGACTCTCTATTCTCTGTGCCCGAATATCACACTGATGAAAAGATTTTAAACCTCGTCACAGAAATGGCAGAAACAATCACAAAGGTAAATAACGAGCCTGTCGGTCACCTTATTTTCCAAACCAGACTACAACATCCAATTCTCAAAAAATTAACATCCCCAAGTTATCGCGAAGTATATGACTCACTGCTTAAAGAAAGAGAGGAATTTTTATTTCCGCCACACTATGTTGTAATAAAATCTGTCTTTTCTGGTCTCTCCGAAGAGATGCATAGAAAAATAAGTAATGGTCTTGATACCTATGTAGTCGAGTGGTATGAACGAGGAAATGGAACGTCAACGCTTTTCCTTCATATCAAAGAAACCACCTGGGCAAATGACGGTGCACTGCGTGACAAAATAAAGACAATTCTCCGTGATGGGAACCCAGTTGTTAATCCACTCCACTTCTTTACGTAAAAGGAAAAAGGCTCGCTTGATTTTTTCATGGTTAAAACGTAGGATATACGCTATTCAGTTCACTGGGGAGTCGGCATGATTTGCCGTAAATCGCAAGTTTGGTCAACCATTAACTGGTGCATGCACCCGTCCTTGAAAGAAGAGGATGTTGGCCAAGAATTCCTGAGCCAATTGGCGACGCACCTCTTCCCGGGTATCGAAATATCTATCCCGGGGAAAATGGAAGAACTGCAGGCCGAGTATCTGGCTCCGGCTCTGCGGTTGCAGTTTCCGGAATACTCCAGGCTGCACGCCGGGGCGGTTAGGGAAGAGGATGTTGAACTTCACCCGCTCCTTCCCTGCAACGGCCGGGAATGGCTGGAAAGCGATGCCTGGCGAGCGAAGTTCGCCGCACTCGTCGGCAAGCAGCCGCGCACCATGGCCAGGTAAACCGTTCCAAGAAAGGAGGCACAGGACTGCTTCCCTACGGGGCGGTTCTGTGTTTTTAGGGCTAAACGAGTAAATAAAAACGAGGTATACTGTAACTATTGCATTCCCCACACCATGAACGTAAAAGACACCATCATCCAGATAGATGAGAATACAAAAAATCCTCTCCGACTACACGCAAAACCTGTAGCAAAAAAAGATTTTAATACTAAAGAACTGGAAGCAGTTGTTTCTGCTATGAAGCGTGCATTAGGACGTGAAAGTGATGGCGTCGCTATCGCTGCTCCACAAATCGCTATACCACTTCGTATTTTCGTAGTCTCACCACTAGCGTATGACGAAGACGCGAAATGGAAACCTCTTGTATTCATTAATCCCACATTAGTAAAGCGCTCCAAAAAAACAACCATCATGCAAGAAGGGTGCCTTTCTGTTAGATGGTTGTATGGCAAAACCAAACGCTCAGTAAGTGCCACTGTGGAGGCATATGATCTCCAAGGAAATAAGTTTACCTACGGTGGTAGTGGACTCATTGCGCACATTTTCCAACACGAAATAGATCATCTTGATGGCATACTTTTTATTGATCACGGATTTGATTTTGAAGAATTAAGTGAAGAGGAAGTTAAGAAAGTTTTAAAGAAAAAAGCAAAATGAAAAGCGGGAGACCAAGAAGGTCCCCGCCCACACGTACGCACCGAGGCGTATTCTGCAGCACTCAAGATGCGTTGCTATTCATCCACTCAAAGCGTTCAGTATGATCTGGTTTACTTTTCCCATAAACCAATCCAACTTCTGCCTTGAGCAATTCATTACTTCGTAGGGAACTGACTTACCACCAGGCTCTGGTGTGCTCCCCCGCCCACTCCAGGTGTAGCCAAGCATCATCTTGTGGGTTTGTTTCGTTGTGAACTCAAAAGAAACCCCGTACACGACTACTTTGCTTATACCGCTTAACATCAATGGCCTCATCACTGCGGCCTTAAAGGGTTTTCCAGGCACGTAACTTCTGTGCGCAATAACCCGGTAATGAAGCGGTAGTCTAAATAACGAACTCATTGGATATATCCTTGCAAAATTTATTTCGGAACTACTTAACGTGTAGCATAATTATGCCACAATTTTAATTATAAGTCAATGCATTCATTATCATACTTTAGTGGTATGCTTTTTACGTATGAATACTCCGTCGTATATTTTTTTTGGTACAGGACCACTAGCAGAGAGTGTACTTGCACGACTCGTGCGTGATGGATTCGTACCATCTCTTGTTGTAACAAAACATGACACCAAACAAGGTCGTCACATGGAACTACAGTCACCTCACATCAAGACATGGTGTGACTTAAAAGGCATACCAGTATTTCAGCCTGAAAAACTTCGCGATGAAAAAAGTATTGCCACCCTTAAACAGGGATCTTATGATTTATTTATAGTTGCATCCTACGGAAAAATTCTTCCGGATGAGATTCTTTCCATTCCTACACATGGTGTGCTCAATGTTCACCCATCACTCCTTCCACTATATCGCGGTCCGTCCCCTATCGAATCTTCTCTTCTTGCTGGAGATCTAACCACCGGTGTTAGCATAATCCGTTTGGATAGCGAAATGGATCATGGTCCTATTCTAGTACAAAGTGCATTCATGACACCTTCGCAAGCAACCGCAGGAACCTTAGAAGTAGAATGTGGTCAACTCGGCGGTGAATTGCTCGTCCAAGTGATCCCCCCATACCTAGAGGGTGCGCTTATTCCGAAAGAACAAGACCACGCACAAGCAACAACATGCACATTACTTACAAAAGAAATGGGTCAGATCACACTAGAAGACAAGGCTGAAGATGTTCAGAGAAAGTTCCGAGCACTAACTCCATGGCCGGGGCTTTATTTTTTCATATCACACAATAACAAAGCAATACGGGTCAAAATAACCGCAGTAGATTTAACACCCCTCCTCGATGGGACTGCAACAGCCAAAAATTGCATCCTCCGTGTCATTCCAGAAGGAAAGAAGGAGATGGATTGGGAGAGTTTTGCGCGCGGATACTTACAATAAAGACAACCTTAGGGGAAAAGTTTCAAGTATTACTTTACTTCTACCTTTTCAACAATCACGTCTTGAAGAGGCTGATCTTGGCCGTTTGTTTGAAGATCGCCAATTCTAAGAACGACATCAAGTCCTTTTGTTACATGGCCAAAGACTGTATGCTTACCAGCAAGCCATGGAGTCCCGGCGATAGAAGTTACAATAAAGAATTGACTGCCGTTTGTATTTGGTCCGGCGTTCGCCATCGCTACAGTTCCTTGTGGCAACTGATCATCAGGTGAAGTCTCATCTTGGAATGTATATCCTGGACCACCAGTACCCCATCGATTCTTAAGTGATACATCTTTAGATAGTGGATCACCTCCTTGGATCATGAAGTCACGTATCACGCGATGGAAACGTGTCCCATCATAAAAACTATTAACGGCAAGTGTTGCGAAGTTCTTCACTGTCACTGGAGTATTGGTTGCAAAGGTTATTTCGATAGTTCCTTTGTTGGTTGTAATGGTTGCTGTCGTTACTTTTTCTGGTGAAGGCATAGGGGTTGAAGTTTTTGTTGATGTGCTTGTTGCTAATTTAGTAGTCTTTATTGCAGAAACATTTGTGGTAGTGGCAGACTCACCCCCTGTAATTCCTGGCATCTCGATATTACCCTGCAAGAAATATGCAATGCCACCGAGTATAACGATGAGGGTAAGGATGGTTACGTAGGTTGTTTTTACATCATTATTCATACACTAATTATTAATCAGAGAGTCTTTTAAATAATGCCTTTACTTTATGAGCACTTCGTCGAATGATCGATCGTTCCTTGTCTTTATACTGAGCCAGTTCTCGAGTGAACATATCCTTGAGGGTGTCGATTGCTTTGTAGAGATCATCTTGCGTTGTTTCAAGAGTAATATCTCGCCCACGAATATGCATATTCCCTTCCGCCTTAAATACCTCGCCATGGTTATGGTGATTTGTTGTCTTCGATAAAGAGACAGCGAGTCGAACGCTCGTATCGTTTGAAGGAACATACTTTTCTAATATATTCATTTTTCCTAACGTATACGTGCGAATTGCATCAGTTATTTCTAGGTGTATTCCTGCAAGAGTGATGTGCATAAAGTTAGAATGATAGTTAGATTAGTAAGGTGTGACACTATATAGTATACACCACCACCTCTCTATCATTAAAAAAGTATTTCTGTGTATAACGGAAGAGATTTTATTCACAGTTTTTATACAGAAAAATGCCTCTTAGTATCTTTCTTTTGGTATACTCTCACGTATATGATTAAGCACCATTATCTCAATATACAAGATCTTATTATCAGTGGTTGGAATAGAACCAAGCAACACTATTGGTTCCTGGCGTGCACCTTTCTTATTATCTATATCCTTGGCATTGCTATTAAAGGAAATCCTGTTCTTGGAATCATTGTCCCGCTCCTTATCAGTCTTTCGGTGGCGAGCATTTCTCTCACTATTGTAAATGGTCAAAGTTTTGATTTTACTGACCTTCTACGACCAATTCGCAATCCTCAAGTAACTCTCAAATATCTAGTCCTGGCTATCGCTTGTATCATTGTCGTTGGCCTTGGTATTCTCCTCCTCATTATTCCTGGAATCTATCTTGCTGTCCGTTTCAAGTTTTTCCCATTCGTTGTACTTGAACACCCTCACCTTTCTCTAGGAGATTTGATGGCAAAGTCATACGAGGTTACAGAAGGTCGTTTTTGGGAAGTATTCTTCATACTACTTGCTCTTGGTATCATAAACATTCTTGCGGCTTTTACTGTTATAGGTCTTCTTGTAACAATTCCTGTTAGTATCTTTGCTGTTGCTGAGACATATAACAAACTCAAGCATCACGCGTAGCGTACAGATCGATAGCACAAACTAAAAAATCCACATGAACCGTGTGGATTTTTTAGTTCTCTGCAGGTTGCAAAAAGTCTACTTTTTGTGGTAGAATTATGAGCACATTTCTAAGAAAAAGAAATGTTTGCTACTACCATATTCCGCGATAGCTCAGCGGTAGAGCAGCGCGCTGTTAACGCGTTGGTCGTAGGTTCGATCCCTACTCGCGGAGCAAAGTAGAAAAAACAGGCGAAAACTCGCTTGTTTTTTCATTTAACCCTTGCGTAGCAAAGTTTATTTTAGGTTCGAACTTTGGAGAAACTTGCATAGAAAGTTTTATACCATTTACAAGTTTGTTTATCGCTGGACGATTATAAATGAAGAGGTTTTCATCGTTCCAAATTAGGTTCGAACCAAGTTTTGATAAGATGTTTCTTTTTGCTTGCAGTGTTCCACTTTCAAACACTTTACTCATATAGAGAGTAAGGTCTACTATCTCGTTCATTTGAGAATACCAATCAACACTATTTTGCTTCTTACCATCAACTGCATACTTTTTATTCAATGCCTCTAAATCCGACCTGTACTCTTCGTCAGTGATTTGCTCGTCTCTTAACATAGCACGTAACCGAGTTTTCTTACTTTCGTAGTCCGTCTTGTCTGCTTCGTTTTTTTGCTCTAAAAATATACGATCGTTTATTTCTTTGTTTTTAAGTTCAGTAATGTATTTTTTTGACCAATCGACAAGGTCTTTTGAAAAAGTAAGATGTTCATCAGTAAAGGCGACCATTTCTTTTGTAATTTTGCTTTCTGTTAATACTTTATAATTACCGCCTGACTTCTTCTTTTTCACATTGTAGTAATAAGTAAAACCAAGATATTTTGGACTTTCTAATTTTGCTATCTCTTTACCACACTTCGGACAATGACTCTTGCTTCTGTAAGCAAACTTTTCCTTACAATCACATATGAGTTGATACTTAACATCTTGACCAATGAAATCACCACTCTCTGACCGTAAGAATCCCGAGTACGTTGTGAAGTGATGTTGCACCTTTGGTATGTTCTTTTTAGAAAGAATCATCTTAATCTTATTATGTTCTTCTTCTGTTATTAACCTTGGAAGTTTTTCATCAAGTTCGTAACGTTCGCTACCTTGATAAAAGAATCCTGCGTAAACTGGATCTTTCAAAATCTCGTAGATTCGTGAAAGAGCAATTAACTCTCCTCCAATCCTTTTTCGTTTAACTGTGGTCAATTTGAGCGATAGAATCGCGTGCTGGTGTAACTTTCCTGCTGAGTATGTTCCAGTAAGAAACATATCAAGTAAAACTTTGATAGATTTTAATCTAATATCATCAACTACCCAATTCCTATTACCTTTCTCTTCTGTCTTGTCATTAAGAAATCCAAGAGTTGCAACACCGTGTGGTATACCCATTCGTGCTTTCTTTTCTTGGCCACGTTTAACATTAACTGAAAGATCCTTAACAAACTGCTTCCCTTGTCCAAACTCAACAGACATAAGCAGAACATTGTCTGTTGGATAGTAAACCTTGTCGTGGGTAATAATTGCTTTGAGGGTACCGGAACTTATGAGGTCAATAAGCGCACCTCCCTCTGACATATTTCTTGCCAATCTGTCCAATTTCCAACAAACAATAGTGTCAATGATTCCTTTTTCAACCATCTCTATCATTCGCATAAACTCTGGCCTCACA
>CAZUPO010000006.1:0-49376 GCA_964621595.1 uncultured Candidatus Saccharibacteria bacterium | reverse complement strand
TGGATTAATTCAATGTGAAATCGTGCACACGGAATTCCGTGCATGCATTTTGTCGATTCGAAGTTTCTTCGATAATAAGTTTATTATTTCTTCAAAAAATAATCGTGATACTACGAAATGTATCAAAAGTCGCATTAATATGCGCTAGGGTGTGACAAAAGAAAGATAAAAAAACATGTGTTGTAATGAAATTGAAAAGCGGCTCCTCCTCGGTGCCGCTTTTCCGCGTGTGGTTATAACTTCATGCGGGGCTTTCCCCCATTTGATCTTCTCTCTTTTGCGCGATGCTGTCGATCTTTACTTATCGCAACGCGCACGTTTATATGACCTTGCCACGGACTTTCTTTTTTTGCTCCGGTCCGTGTGAATCTGAGAAACGGATATGTGCTCTTTGGCCCGCGATGTACTGCGCGGAAAAGGCACGTCTTGTCCAGATCGAGGGCTTCTACCACGAACCCAGGCACTTCGTACATCGGGATGCTTTCCATTCCGTAGAGGGTTAGTGTGGGGGCCGGTAGCGCGAGTCCTTTTTCCGACAGGAGCTCAAGGATACGCGCCAAGGCTCGTTCATTATCGGGGTAGATTCGCCACACGTGGGTGGCAAATTCTCTCTCCCGAGATGTCATTTTTTTCATCATTTTTTCCTGGGAGTAGAGTTGAAATGAGGGGGTGAAGAACTACAATTATAATCTGTTCTACACTATCCACAATTATTTGGCAATCTATTGACTTTTACTTAATTTATTATATAATGATACTTGGAGCCCCAAGAAACAAATAGTTAGTCGGGGCATTTGCTAACAAAAAGTTTTGACCCGTCAGGAGGCGGGCAAAAATGCGGAAGAAATCGAAGGCGTGGCGAGTCCATCGCCCGTCAGGGGTGGACTTTACGTTGAAGTGCGAGGGTCTCGTCATCGACGACGGGACATCGAAGATCGAGAAGTTCCTGGGGTGGTTCAATCGCCTTGAGAACTTCGGCCTCGTTGTCGTCACGGCGCTCCTCTTCGCAGCGTTTGCGAAGACGGTGACCTCGATCGATCCGATCGAGGGCTGTGCGTCGTTCGTGGCGTACCTGGTCCTCATGGGTACCTTCCTTTGCATTACCTGGAAGCGACCCGATGCGATCGGTCGCACAGTGAGGCGTTTGCTCGAGCGTCTCTACCCGGACCCCAAGGGCGAAGTTCGCATCTGAAGACGGGTCAGACGACCCACAACCAAACCACCCCCGCGGCCAGTCTGCGGGGGTGTGATCATTTTATGGTGTATACTTTGTAGTACTATTTACATAATGTATATGAACAAACAATACGAAGGTGGACCAGGTGCAATTCCTAATGAAGAACTTAAGAGCCAAAAAAGAAGAAATTTAATCGGTGCTGCGGCTGCCCTTGTTGGTCTAGGGGCTCTTGGTGTGGGACTTAGTAATAAAATAGAAGAAGATAATCTTGAGGCCAATAAATCAAAACTGGATATCAAAGACTTCAAACAAGTGAGTATGGAAGCGGCGACTCTTAAAAGAATGATGATGGATCGAAATATGGCGAATATTTCTTTCACAGACGCAGCAGATATTTCTGATGAGATGAGAAGAACAGTTAATTTTCTCCAGAGTCATTTAGATAGCAGATTTGCAGAGACCGCATATCCTACAGTGCGAGACCAGATTGTGCTTGATAAAGCGTTCACGTTGGAGAATCTCGCTAAACTTTCAGCAGCGGCTGGTCTTATAGCAAAGTCCAAGACTGTTGTAGCGCAACCATAAGTTGCGCCCGGGCCCCCGTATGGGCTCCTTGCAAAGCATTTTCAAAACACTTTTTTTGTGGTAGTATTATTTTCACTTGCAACATTTTTGTTTTGCATATAGTACGCGCGATTAGTTCAGTGGCTATCCATTGCGACTGATGCTCGAAAGGTGCTTTTATTCTTAGGCCTTTCGAATATGCTAATCACAAAAGAATAAGCAATATGCGCGATTAGCTCAGCTGGCTAGAGCATTCGACTGATACTCGAAAGGTCCCTGGTTCGACCCCAGGATCGCGCACCATTTCAAAAATTTAAAAGACCAAGAAGTTGGTCTTTTAAATTTACCCATACATGTAGTTATCAAAACACCAAAAAAGAACATATACTCTCGGGAAATATTTTGCTATTCTGTAGTGATAATGCAAAAACTTCGAGTATCACTCAAAGAATATTCTTCATTTCGTGTGGGGGGTGAAGGGGATTTGATTGTTATTGAAAATGAAGGAGAGTTGGAGAAAGTGGTGAAGGATGCGGCGGCCGAAGGCCGCCGCATCCACATGCTCGGCGAAGGGACGAATTCTATTTTTGCTGAAGATCTTTCTAAGTATCTTTTTATACAACTAAAAACAAAAGGAATTCATGTAGATGATATGGGTGATACTGTAGTGCTTGCCGCAGAGGCGGGTGAAAATTGGGACGATGTTGTTGCTTGTGCAGTAGAGAAGAATCTCGCGGGTATTGAAAATCTTTCCTACATTCCCGGCTCGGTGGGTGCGGCACCTGTGCAAAATATTGGTGCGTATGGTCTTGAATTGAAAGATACGCTTGAAGAAGTGAGAGTATATGACACCAGGGCACATACATTTATTTCTCTTACAAATAAAGATTGCGCTTTTGGATATCGTGATTCAATTTTTAAACATGAGCCAGGGAGATATATTATTCTCGCGGTTACTCTTCGTTTACGAAAAGCATTTACCCCCATTCTTACATATAAACCACTCGATGCTCTCATCTCAAAAGAAAATCTTACGTTAGGAGATGTGCGCAATGAAGTCATACGTATCCGTACAGAGAAATTGCCCAATTATCATGAATACCCGAACTGTGGTTCATTTTTTAAAAATCAAGTTATCAGCAGATCTGAAGGAGAGCGTTTACAGACATTATTCCCGAACATTGTGCTCCATGCACAAGGAAATGGATACAAAGTTCCCACCGCATGGCTCATAGAACATGTAGCAGAGATGAAAGGTGTACGCATTGGATCTATTGGTACCTGGCCCAAACAACCACTCGTACTTGTCCATTACGGTGAGGGGGTATTAGAAGACGTGGAAGCATTTGCACAGACAATTATCGACCGGGTAAGAGAAAAGACAGGTATCACCCTTGAAAGAGAGGTTAATTTTATACGCTAGTTTTTTGCAGCAGCAAGCAGATTTGACGGACTATTTCTTATATAGTGGTTTTAAATTATCCCAACGAAATTGGAAGGAAGCCAGCATGGTAACCATCGAAGACTTTGTCGCCGCGGACCCCGACGATGACCTCTATCAGTCCGCGGTTGCAGGAGAACATCTCGTTCAGCATTGCGAGATGCGAAGAAGGGGCCCCGGAGAAGGAATGCGATGCGGAATGCATGTGCGTGCCACGACCCCGGTCCAACTCTATCGGTTACAAGTCTCACGAGGGCTGGTTGGACGGCGTCAGGAAGTGCCCCAGATCGGCACGGTAAGGACCATCGGGTTCCTCGAGGACCTCATGATCTTCGAGGGCGAAATCCGTGTCGTCGGCTGGCTCCTTCAGTTGGACGGTGACAAGAACATCTACCTGGCAGAAGGCTTTCACCAGGCGCCCACCCCCGCGTAAGTGGGGTTCTTTTTTTCTAAACGTTTATTTGTTAGGATTGGGGTATGACAGGAACTCTCTACATAGTACCCACCCCAATTGGTAATCTCGAGGACATCACCTTTCGTGCAATTCGTATATTAAAAACAGTCGATCTAGTACTCTGTGAAAATACGTCAGTAACTCAAAAGTTGCTTTCTCACTACGAGATCGACGTTGATACAAGTGTGTACTTCGCACAGACAAAATTAAAAGCAGCAGAAAAAATACTCTCTTTGTTGCGAGAAGGAAAACAGCTCGCTCTTGTATCTGATGCCGGTACTCCAACTATTTCTGATCCAGGTGTACTCCTTATTGATATGATTAGAAAAGAATTACCAGAAGTAGCCATTGTCCCGTTACCAGGAGCGTCTGCTCTTACAACGGCACTATCTTCGTCTGGAATCTCGTCTGCGCAGTTTGTTTTCTTAGGATTTTTACCACAAAAAAAGGGGAGAGAGACATTGTTTAAAGAAATTCGTGACTCTAAGCGAACGGTTGCTTTCTATGAATCGGTGCATCGTATCGAAAAAACTCTTGATTCCCTTGAAGAAATCTTACAAAAAGAACGATTAGTTGTTATCGCGCGAGAGTTAACAAAGTTTCACGAGGAGGTGGTTCGAGGTACCGCCGGAGAAGTTAAAAACTTCTTTGTAAAGAAAAAAGATCATATCCGAGGTGAATTTGTGGTGATTGTGGAGGGTCTCTAGAGTGTGAATCTTACTTTGTAGTTCTAGATAAACCACCCATTCCTCTCAGGTTTGTTTTGGTTCTTGAATTTTTATTCCAAACCCTATACACTCAGATCTAATAGTAATATTTAACGTACCACCTACACCCTATGTCACCGCTTGGAATTAAACGAACTGTTGCTGTACTCCTCGTCCTTTCGCCATGGATCTTTGTTCCTGGGATTATTAAAGATACAATTTTTATTGTGGCGGGTGTTTTCCTTTATATAAGTACTCTCGATTTGCGTAAAAAGGTCGTACCAAATGCTGCCCATCAAGAAAATGAAAGTGCTCCTGTAGTTAGAGATACTGCGGTCGTAGCATGAAAATAAAGATAGGGGTCTTCGCGCTACTTATCGTTACTAGCATATGGCTCGTGTTTGGAGGGTACCGTTACGTACCCTTTCTTAAAGGTTTTGGTGTCGAATCATATGACATCAAAGAAAGTGTTGCTATTGCTCAAACCGCAACCACGACCGACCAGTCTGCCACCACCACACCTCTTATAACACACATACCAACACCGAAGAACGTTAAAGCGATTTACATGTCATCGTGGGTTGCGGGCACCCCAACGTTTCGAAATAAGTTAATTAAACTTGCAGAAGAGACAGAAATAAATGCAATCGTGATCGATGTAAAGGATAACACCGGCCTCCTATCGTGGGATGGAAGGGTGCGAGATATGGATGTGCTTTTGGATGAGTTGCACAAGAAAAATATTTACGCAATTGCACGTATCGCAGTATTCCAAGACCCTCTCTATGTAAAAGAGCATCCAGAGGAGGCTATTCATTCTAAGAGTACGGGGGGTATTTGGAGGAATCATAAAGGTGAGCCTTGGGTAGATGCAGGGTCCAAAAATATGTGGAAACACATTGAAAAAATATCAAAGGAGGCGTATGGGCGAGGATTCGATGAGATCAATCTCGACTACATACGTTTCCCAACTGACGGCAGGCTTTCTGACATGACATTCCCGATAAGTGGTGAGCGGGGATATAGTGATAAGCCTGGCATTATTGATGAATTTTATCAGTACATCACCTCAGCATTGCGCAAAGACGGCATCCCGGTCTCAGGAGACCTCTTTGGTATTATTATGATTACGAATGTTGACATCGCGGTACTTGGACAAGATATGCACAGTGCCCTCAACCATTTCGACTACGTGGCACCAATGGTGTATCCGTCTCACTTTTATGCAGGTACTGCCGGGTATCAGAATCCAGCCGCAAATCCAGGAGAAATCATTGCGTATTCAATGGGTAAGGGAATTGCTATTGCTGATGAAGTGGCAAGTAGTACTGGGATAGCAACGAGTACGATTCGTGAAAAGTATCGACCATGGTATCAAGACTTTGATATGGGGGCAACATATACAAAAGAGATGGTGCGCGCGCAGATTACCGCTGGAGAGCGCCTAGGAATTTCTTCATGGATGTTATGGGATCCAGCAAACACCTATACACGCGGAGCTCTCAGAGATGAGTGATATACTTTCAGGAAGTATGTCAGGTAATGGACACCATGAAAAAATAACGTACATCGGTAAGGTTGATTACAGAAACAAAGAACTTACTTTTGGTATCAAAGAACGTGATAGAACCCGTCATACGTATGTGATCGGTAAGACTGGTATGGGTAAGTCTACCCTCCTTGAGAATCTCGCTATTCAAGACATCATAAATGGTGAGGGGTTGTGTGTCATTGACCCCCACGGTTCCATGGCAGAAAAATTACTTGACCATATCCCCGAATCTCGTATCAAGGATGTTATTTATTTTGCACCGTTTGATGCAGAGTATCCTCTTGGACTCAACGTGCTAGAGAAAGTAGACGAAGAAAAACGTCACCTTGTAGCGAGTGGTGTTATGGCTGCATTTAAAAAAATCTGGGTAGATGCATGGTCTGCTCGTATGGAGTACATCCTTACCAACATCATGCTTGCGTTGCTTGAAAATGAAGGCCAGTCACTTCTTGGGGTAAATCGTATGCTCACGGATAAGGATTATCGAAAGTTTATTGTCTCGAACGTTACTGACCCTACAGTGAAGGATTTTTGGGAGAAGGAGTATGCGAGTTATACCGAGCGTTTCGCACAAGAGGCTGCGCCTGCAATCCAAAACAAAGTTGGACAATTTGTCGGCAATCCTGTTATTAGAAATATCGTTGGACAATCACGAACATCTTTTAATTTGCGAGAGATAATGGATCAAAAGAAGATCCTTATTGTTAACCTTTCGAAAGGAAAAGTTGGAGAAACGAACGCCAACCTTATTGGTTCACTTCTTATTACCAAAATTTATTTGGCTGCAATGTCTCGTGCCGATGCTGGGCCGTATGAGTTAGAGAAATTGCCACCTTTTTATTTGTATGTCGACGAATTTCAAAACTTTGCAAACGAGTCGTTCGCAAGCATTCTCTCCGAAGCACGAAAATATAATCTCGCGCTTACTGTTGCGCATCAGTATATCGAGCAGATGACCGATGAGGTAAAGGCGGCTGTATTTGGTAACGTGGGAACCATGATTACATTTCGTGTTGGGGCAACTGATGCAGAAGTTTTTGAAAAAGAATTTGCCCCGTACTTTACTCTTGATGATATTGTGAACCTTTCTGCATATCAAATATATTTGCGTCTCATGATTGACGGGCAGGGGTCGAAACCTTTCTCTGCCAAAACCCTAGAGCAGATTCCGAAACCCCCACATTCCTATGCGCAGGCCGTTATCTCGAGTTCGCGTCTTGCGTATGGTCGCCAGAAGTTTGTGATTGAAGATGAAATAATGCAGTTTTATAAACCCGCACCAAAGGTTGAAAAGAAAAAAGATATCGTAGAAGGTGTAAAGAGTTTAGATGTGGCTACAGGAACCCGAGAGACTGTTGTAAGGACTGATGTGAGGGTCGAGAAAAAAGAACCAAAGAAAGAAGAAAGGAATCGCGAAGAACCAAGGCCTGCCAAGGAGCAACAGTATCAGAAACAAGAAAGGCAAGAAAAATACGAAGAAAAAAGACGTATTCCTAAAAAAGAAGACGCACCTTCGGCGAAGGTGTCAGACTTCGATAATCGTCCAGCAAAGTCGTTGAAAGAGGCTCTTGAGGAAGCGATGCGTGCACATAAAGAGGAATCATTGCAGCCTGTAGAACCAGAAGAAGTGCCAACAGAAGAAGATCGTACTCGTAGTGATGATACTACTCGTGTGAATGCTAGTTCTACCGTATCTACAGCTCGCAAAGAGATAGATGAAACAACACTCAGAAAACTCTTAGATGATTAGCGTCATTCTAGTGGTATATGAAAAAAATTTTATTACTAAGTTTTATTTTTGTAATACCGTGCTCTAGTTCTGCTCTTGTCATTAACGAAGTAATGTCTAACCCAACCGGGACCGATGATGGGCGTGAGTGGGTTGAGGTGTATAACAATGAATCACAATCAATAGATATATCTCAAGTAACTATTTCAATAAAAGGTGGCACACCTGTTGTACTTACATCAGTCCAAGGAGGAACGGTTATTCCAGCGGGCGGGTACCTTATCATTGGCTCTACAATTTCTTCTCAAACGAAGTTTCTCCAAGATTATCCAAGTTATACAGGTGTGTTGACTCGCGCGTCTATGAGTCTTGTAAATACTGGTGTAACGTCTTTAGATATTCGAATACAAGGTGCTGTAGTTGATTCACTTCCTTCTTACACGGCCGCAAAAGAGGGAAGTAGTTTTTCTAAGATTAATGGCACCTGGCTCACCAGCGTCCCCTCTCCCGGTGCAGAAAATATTCAGAGTCAATCCATTGAAGAGACTGCGCCAACCTCTTTAGTAACAAGTAATACTAGTTCACAGAATCAAGTGACGATTAGTCAGATGTCACCACCGAGTCCAGATATTGTCCTCTATGTGCCGTCTGAGAAGGTTGTTATCGCGGGGGCTGACACTGAGTTTTCTGTATCTGGTATGACAAAATCAGGGAAGCAACTCGAGTCCATGTCATACACCTGGGCGTTTGGTGACGGAGGAAGAGGAACAGGTGGTTCTACGCTCTATCGCTACGTTTACCCGGGGCGATACGTGGTACAAGTCGAAGGAGGGAACTCATCCGTTATAGGTGTAGCAACGATACGAGTTCGTGTTGTTCCGCCCGATATTATCATCAGTAGCGTTGGGATCGGTTCTCGGGGTGCATATGTAGATATTAGGAATCCAAACCCGTATGATCTTGAATTATCTCAGTGGAAGTTAATTATTGATGGCGCTTCATACGTATTCCCAAAGCATACGATTCTTGGTAATAATGAGACTACACGATTCTCTGGTGCAGCTATGGGGTTTGCTAGTTCTACGTTTACTTCTACATCTAAAGTTTCTATAAACTTTCCTACCAATGAAGAAGTTGCATCATATGCCTTTGCAACTACCTCCAAACAGCCGTTGTTCGCCGAACGTGTTACGGTACCCAACAAGGTAAAACAAGTTGTACCGGGCAAATCTCTAATCATGTCAGGGGGTCGCCCCACGAACAAAGGAACAAGTACAGTACTCACGTACAAACAGGAAGTAAAACAAAAAAATATCACCAACTTTTTTAAGTCTATATTTGAGTGACGGTATTGTGGCCCCCGTTATTTGGTGGTAGTGTATAGTGCATCAACCGTATGAAAAAAATACCAACCAGCGTGGGGGTGGATATTGTAGATGTTTCTCGGTTTGCACCTTGTACTAAGAAAACACATCCATTTCTAAAAAAAGTTTTTACCGTGCGTGAAGTTGAGTATTGTTTCTCGTATTCTCATCCAGCACCCCATCTAGCGGGACATTTTGCCCTCAAGGAAGCGGTAAGTAAGTCCCTTGGGGTACGTAAGTATCCCTTCGCAGAAGTGGAAATTCGACACACAAAAGACGGTGCGCCATGTGCGTATCACAAGGGGAAAAAGTTACCGGTATCTATTTCTGTGAGCCACACAGAAGATGTGGCGATTGGAATTGCTGTAGCATAGGTTTTGTGGTAAGGTGTATGCATGAAAAAATGCATCGTCTTAGACTTAGATAATACTCTTTGGGGAGGGGTTATTGGAGAGGATGGGATGGATGGTATTTCTCTTTCAGTAAAAGCCCCAGGGAATAGTTTCGTTGCTTTTCAGCAGGCCCTCCTTGATCTTAATAATCAGGGTATTTTACTTGCGATCAATAGTCGTAATAATCCAGACGATGCCTGGGAAGTGATCCGTACCCACCCCAACATGATCCTCAAAGAGAAGAATTTTGCTGCTGTTCGTATGAATTGGAACGACAAGGCAAGTAATATACGTGAGATTGCCCAGGAACTCAATATCGGCCTTGATTCACTTGTATTTTTGGATGATGATAAAGCAAACCGAGAACTTGTCCGTTCGCTTGTTCCAGAAGTTGAAGTTCCAGAATTACCGGAGGATCCAAAAGAATACACAAAATTTTTAAATTCATTGGATTATTTTTCTACAGAAGTTATTACAGATGAAGATAAGATGCGAGCAAATCTTTACGTAACAGAGCGTTTGCGCAAAGAACAGGAAAAACAATTTACCACAAAAGAAGAATTCTTAAAGTCTCTATCTCTTGAACTTACTATCGCTCGAAATGATGACTCCTGTGTAGCAAGACTCTCTCAGCTTACTGAAAAAACAAATCAGTTCAACACCCTCAAGCATCCATATACAGAAGACGAGATCCGTTCATTTATTACAAGCGACGAATACGATGTTTACTACGCAAGCCTCCGGGATTCTTTTGGTGATCATGGTGTAATTTTATTTGCATTAGTGAAAAAAACAAGCGACGAATGGATTATTCAATCTCTACTTATGAGTTGCAGGGTATTTGGAAGAAATGTCGAAGATTCTTTTCTGTCGCACCTGGTTCATCTTGCTCGTGGGGAAGGTGTGGCAACTATCTCTATTCTATGTGAAGAGACTCCAAAGAACTTACCAGCACGAGAATTTGTGCAGGAATTCTTTGTAGAGGGTAAGCGCAACGTAAAAGATGAGGTACAAGTTAAAAGTTTTGTTACACTACATATATGAGAACATTCAACACTATTGTAAGTACAATATTTTCTATCGACGAGGCAAGTATCACAGATGGTATGTCTTCTAAAGATATTGCTGACTGGGATTCGATGAATTATCTAATGTTTATCGCAGAACTAGAAAATGAGTTTGGGGTAACGTTTAGCATGGACGAAGTTATGAATGCAAAAACCCTCGGTGATATACGGGTCATTGTTGATGCGCGTAAGAAATAGTCATGCAAGCAAAAGATCTTACCTTTGAGCAGATTGCAATAGGGGATACTACTACCTTTACTCGTACAATAACAGCTAGTGACATAGATACATTTGCTTCGCTAAGCGGAGACAGTAATCCGCTTCATGTAGATGAGGAGTATGCTCGTACCACGCCATTTGGCAAACGTGTTGTTCACGGAATGTTACTCGGAGCACTCTGCTCACAATTGGTAGGTATGCATATTCCAGGAAAACGTTGTCTTTATTTAAAACAAGACCTTTCTTTTAAGAATCCTGTATTTATAGGTGATACTGTCGTGGTTATGGGTACTGTGACACACAGAAGCGAGTCGACACGCATCCTCACTATTCTCATACAGATCTCTGTTGGAGAAAAGGAAGTGGCTAGAGGCGAGGCACACGTACAAGTAGTATACTAGGCTGTATATGGAAGATATGAACAAAGGAATTGCGGTAATTTCAGGAGCATTTGGGTACGTGGGGAAAACGCTAGCAACCACACTTGCGAAGAAGGGTTTCAGACTAATTCTACTCTATCAAAGTACCTCACCGCATGACGTTCAAAACTTTTTAAGTAGTCTCCCGGGAGATAATCACGTTACGTTTCAGTGTGATTTAACAAACGCGGGTGATGTACATCATGTTATCTCTACGGTGCACGAACTATACGGAGAGGTGTCTCTATGCGTACATGCGGCTGGACTTAAGCCAGAGCGAAAAAAACTTTTGCAAACAAGCGCTGCTTCGTTTGCTCGTCAGTTGGAAGTAAATGGAATGGGTGGGTTTAATTTTTTAACAAACGTCGCTTCAATCATGAAGGAGGGGGGCACTATTGTTGGTATAACAACAATAGGTGTGGTTAATACTGAGGCGGCGAAATCACTTGGCGGTTACATTCCAGCGAAGTATGTTCTCCAGGGGATACTTTCTATGCTTCGTGAAGAACTATTACCACGCAAGGTATTCGTGTATGCTCTTGCGCCAGGATTTATGGAAGATGGAATGAACAAAGATATTCCAAAAGCGTTTGTTGAAATGGTAAAGACAAAAAGTAAAACAAAGCAGTTGGCAACCGCGGAGGGCATAGCAGAACGCGTCATGAGCCTTCACGAAAATAAAGATCAACAAAAACCTCTTACTATTACATACGCGCCAGAATACGAATAGATCCATGTTGTTTAATTCCCTTCATTTCCTCGTCTTTTTCCCAGTTGTATTTATTGCTTATTATTTGTTACCTGGACGCTATAGAACGTATCTACTTCTTGCGGCGAGTTGTTATTTTTATATGGCATTTGTACCAGAGTATATCCTCATACTCTTTGCGCTCATCGGCATCGATTTCTTTATGGCACAAAAAATTGCCAAGGCAGAGAACTCAAAGAAGAAACACTTTTTACTCATAAGTATTATAAGTAGCCTCGGCATACTGTTTTTGTTTAAGTATTTTAATTTTTTTAATGAAAATGTTGAAGTGCTGGCGCATTTTTTGGGCTTTAATTACACACCATTTCTTTTATCAATCGCACTGCCACTTGGGTTGTCGTTTCACGTCTTTCAGAGTTTGAGTTACGTCATAGAGGTGTATAAAGGTAAGTATGTTCCAGAGAAAAATTTTTACACATACAGTCTCTATGTGCTATTTTTTCCACAACTAGTTGCGGGACCAATTGAACGACCGGGCAATCTGTTGCCGCAACTTCACCTTGAACATAGGTGGAATGGTCTTGAGGTAAGGAGGGGGTTAGAGCAAATGCTGTGGGGATTTTTCAAAAAATTAGTTATTGCTGATCAGATTGCGCAGATTATAGATCCGATGTATAGGAATGTGCCGACAGAAAGTTCACTACTCTTTGTAGTGGCGGTATTGTTTACATTCCAACTGTATGCTGATTTTTCTGGGTATTCGGATATTGCCATTGGTGCTGCAAAAATGCTCGGATTTCAATTGCAGATTAACTTTAATCGACCTTTTGTCGCGACCTCGCTTTCAGATTTTTGGCGAAGGTGGCATATTTCATTATCTAATTGGCTACGAGATTATTTGTACTACCCGCTTGCTCTTTCTACGGGTAAAAAAAGCACATACAAATTATATTTTGCTCTGTTTGTAACTTTTGTGCTTATCGGTTTATGGCATGGTGCAAATTGGACATTTGTTTTCTTCGGAATGTTTCATGGTACATACCTAGTAGTGGAACTTCTTACAGATCCGGTTCGTAAAAAAATACGCTCAGCGCTAGGTTTTTCGTCTCAGGTTATTTGGTATCGATTCATACAACAGTCCGTAGTTTTTTTTGCTGCCACATGCAGTTTTATTATATTTCGTTCAGAAACACTCAGTAGTGCAAAGCGTTTCATTGAACAGTTATTCACCATGCCGTCTTTTTTGTTTATTCGATATGAACTTTTTTCTACACTTGCAGTATCAGTTGGATCTGTGATCGTTATTGCGGTAGGCATCTCCATCCTCAGCATGCTGTTCGTTGAGTATATTCAAGAGAAGAAGAAAACGTTTTTTATTGTCGAAGATAAACCCGCATGGATTCGCTACACATGGTACTACGGCCTTACACTTGCAATTTTATTCTTTGGGTATTTTGGTAGCGAAACATTCATTTATTTTAAATTTTAATTACCATGAGTAAGTTTTTTCTAAAAATAATTTTGTTTACGGTACCAGTGTGTTTAGTGTTTGCATACCCGCTCGTTATAGTTATATCGGGTAAGGAGTACGTATCGTACGAACAAGTATTAGAGGTGCAACGTCAAGATAAAAATAGTATTGTTGGTTTTGCTTACAACGGAGCTTCTTTTTTCCCGTACAAAAAGTTACTTGTTGAACATGATAAACCAGATGTTATAACGCTTGGCACGTCTAGGGTTATGCAATTTAGAAATGTACTATTTTCTACAAGCACAGTGTTTGTAAACGCAGGGGGTGCAGGGAAAAACGTTGACGACATGGCACTTTTTATTCAAACTCTGCAAAAGCCGTATCCTAAAATAATTATTCTTGGCCTTGATAAAGAAGTGTTAGGAAGTGTCTCACGCGGTGAAGATCATTCGAGCATGTATCCACCGCTTCGTGCTGCCACCCTTGCGGTATCTATGGGTAGAAGAATATATCTAGATACTTTGCGGGGTCTTATAAAGTATCCTCAGATACACGCCCTTTCTCAAGAATCTGGAAATATTGGTTTGCAGGCAATTGTTCATGGGGATGGTTTTCGTCGTGATGGTAGTTACTCGTATACATCAATACATAACTCCACGGAGAGGGTTGCGTATGTCGAGCAAGAGGTTGCGACACGCCTCCACGATCTAGAAGAAAATTCACCCGTGCTAAATGAGTCTGTAGTTAAGAATAATCTGGAGAAGTTACATACTATACTCCATGAGTGCGAAGAAAAAGGTATAACTGTTATAGGGTTTATGCCACCGTATCCAGAGCCTCTCTATAAGAATCTTGCAAGCAATAGTTCATACCAAGATCTTTCTGTAAAGTTAGAGGACATATTTTCTGACCATTCAGCGTATTTATATAATGCAGAAGATATTACTCGTTACGGTGGAACACCTTCTGAATTTGTTGATGGTATTCACGCAACAGATAAAATGTACGCAAAAATAGTTCTTGATCTCGCGCGTGCGCACTCACCTCTGTCAGGGTATGTAGATACTCGCTACGTGGAACGAATTATTGCAACTAGTAAAGATGATTTTCTAGATACACTATCTCGGTAACGCTAAAATGTTTGTCTGAGAACGCATCCCCTCGGAGAACTCCTGTATGAAGTCATCGATTGCGTGTATTTCCTTGCGACCATCTTCGAGGTCGAGCAGTACATAGTTATGGTTTCGCAAAAATGTGAGAATATCTTTTTCATCTTCTTTACGCATTGTACGATAGTAAATCGGGCTATATTCAAAAAGGATTTTTGGATGATGAGTCGAAATCACTTTCTCAGCACCTTTAAATACTTTGTACTCAAAACCCTCTACGTCTATTTTTATAAATGATACTTTTTCAAACGAGAATGAATCGAGTTTGTGTACAGAGACGGGTATTGTTTCACTCCCTTCACCCAAGAAAGAAGACGATGCTATAGAGTCACGGTTAAGGTGGAGGGTCATCTCACCTTCTTCATCAGAGAGTGCTTCGCTGCGAACCTCTACTGTGTGTATGTGATTTAATCCAAGAGATTCTAACATTTGTTCTCGGATGTATGGAATAGGTTCAAACGCATATACTTTTCCAGAGGGCCCAGCACTATGGGCCATGATAATTGTGTGGTGCCCAATGTTGGCTCCTATGTCGATACACACGTCTCCTTCTTGTATATTGTCAACAAACTCTTTCACAATGTGTGGCTCATATAACTTCTTTGCATAGACTTGCTGATCGAGGTACCCGTTACGAGGGTCAATAACAATATCGAATTCTTTCCCAGGGCGATAGGTGACATGTTTAATGGTTCTTTCCTTGAAATTTTTGATACTAGCAACAAAAAATAATGGGAGAATTTTTAAGATTGTCTTGTCAGCAATAAATCTAATAATTAAAAATACCCACGAAGGGCTGTAGCGTTTAAGAAATATTTTGATTCGTGTTGTAACAACCATAATGATATATCTCTGGAGTATAGCATAGTTTGTGGTACAATTTTTAGTATGAAAAACGCGTACGACTCCTTTGTCTTTTTTTCAGCGGGACCTGTTGGTGACCATGTACTACAGATTGATTTTGCAAATTATCTTTACGAGGCGACTGGTACAAAGACACTTCTTATTCTCAAACACCCAAACCCGTTTCTCAAGGAGTTATCACTTCCTTACAATGATCACATATCACATCTAGAGTATGTTGGAGTGAGGGGGAAGATTCGCATGGCGTGGCTTACGTTTACTAGTGTATTTATACGACGTTGTTATATTCTTGTATTTCCAATTCCTGCACCACGATACCTGGTGTTATTTTCTCTGTTCATTAGGTTCTGTACACGAAGTAGAATCGTCGGATTCAATTTGGAAGGTACAAAAAGTTTTGCGCCAGGGAAGGGGTATAAACGATTCCTCGGAGAGAAAAACGTACTTCCTCTACAAGAAGAAATGTACTACATGAGCATTAATCGCATGCTTGAATTTCTTGGATATAAAAAAAGTAAACGTAAACCAAAACTTGATTACATAGAAAGCCCCGATGTGTTTGATCGTTTTGATCTTGAGCAAGAGAACTATCTTGTTATGCATGTGAAGGCATCTCATGCACTCCGCAGTCTTCCACCAGAGAGATGGAATGGAATTATTAAAAAGGTTAGGGAACAGTTTCCAGAATTACCGATTGTGTTCACGGGGGGGAGGGGGGATATTCCTTTCATTGCGGAGTGTCTTGAGGGTATTAGTCGTGAGGGAATTATTGTCGTGGCTGGGGAAACAAAAACCCAAGAACTCCTTACCCTGTATGCTCATGCGAAGGCAAACGTGACTGTTCAAACAGGAAATGGACTTATCATAAATCTCCTCCATGTTCCTACGGTCGTTGTGAATATTAAAGGCACTTCCATGTTTTACTATGATTTTAATGAAAAGGTGACAAATCTTTACTCAACCAAAGACTGTCGATGTAACCCATTCGAGACAGAATGTAACCTTATACCACACAATGGGGAGCAGTACATGGCTTGTTTATTTAATCTACGTGACGAAGATATTGTGGCTGCTATCGTTGAAAAATTACGAACCGCCTAGTGTGCTATACTCTAGAACATGATAATTCGAAAGTATCTCACTCGCCTCCAATGGCTATTTAACTATGTGCGCAATATGTATCACCTGCTTTCTGCCCAGGAACTACACTCCTTGAAAGAGAGGGCGCATGTTTCTCTTAATAAAGCAGAACATAAGATATATTCACAACACGGCGAAGATGGAATTATCCGTGAAATTTTTAATAGAATTGGTACAACATCAAAAACATTTTTTGAATTTGGTGCAGGGAGTGGAGTGGAGAATAACACCATAGCCTTATTACTTGATGGTTGGAAGGGGTGGTGGATTGATGGAGGGGATTATATCGACACCTACAAGCGCCTCTTCTCGTCATCTCTTCAGAATGGTAAATTAACCATTGCGCAAAAGATGATTACATCTAAGACTATCAATCAAGTCATAAAAGATCTCTCTATTCCGCGAGATATCGACCTCCTTTCTATTGATATTGATGGTAATGATTATTACGTATGGAAGGCGATTACAGAATTAAATCCACGTGTTGTTGTTATCGAGCATAATGCTGCGTATCCACCAGGATTCCACTTTCTTCAAAAAGAATCAGATTCTATGTGGAATGGTAGTAATTTTTTCGGTGCGTCACTACATACCATGAATGAACTTGCTAAAGAAAAGGGGTATACACTCGTCTGCTGTGAACTTATCGGAGCAAATGCGTTCTTCGTACGTAATGATCTTGTATGGGACAAGTTTGATTACGCGGGAGATGTTTGGAAACTCTGGCAAAAGCCAAAATATTACCTTCATTACTACGGCGGACATATGCCAACAGTAAATTACGGCGAAACACCGACAATCGGTGAGTGGGTTAATCGTGATGGACAGTAAAGATTTTCAGAGGAAAACTATTTTCCTTGATTGTGTGCAATTGCTTCCGTAAGCATTTTACAAACATAGTCTACTTCCTTTTTTGTTAACTCTGAAAAGAATGGTAAAGCAATTGTTTGTTTCGATATAGCTTCAGTAATAGGGAAATCACCCTCTTTAAAACCGAGTTCTTTTTTATAAAATGGTTGAAGATGTATTGCGGGGAAATATATATTCGACATAACTCCTTTGTCTTTTAGATACGCAATTACACCATCACGATTAATACCATTACGTAGTCGTATCACAAATACAAACCAACTAGCTTCGTTACCTTTTTCCACGAAAGGTAATATGATGTCAGGGTTATTGGTAAGTTTCTTCTGATAATAGCCTGCAACCTTTGCACGCATAGCAAGGAGTTTCCCTATTTTTTTAAGTTGAGTGATACCGAGTGCACAACTCATTTCGTCGAGCCTATAGTTGTAACCAATACGACTATGCCCAAGCCATGCCATAGTGTCTCTGCCTTGGTTTTTATAACTTTTCATAAGCGCAGCTCTCTCCTCGTGGTGAGTTACTACAATACCACCTTCGCCAGTCGTCATTTGTTTATTTGGGTAGAATGCAAATACCGCCGCATCACCAAAAGTACCAGCTTTTTTACCTTTATGCATCGCTCCGATTGCTTCACAAGCATCCTCAATTACTTTCAGGTTATATTTTTTAGCAATTTTCATAATTGCTGTCATGTTGGCAGTTTGTCCAAAGACATGTACGACAAGAATCGCTTTTGTTCTTTTTGTTATTGCTTTTTCAATTGCCTTCGGGTCAATGTTATAGGTACGTTTATCGATATCTGCAAAAACAATCCTACCTCCTTCAAATAAGATACAGTTAGCTGAGGCGACAAAGGAAAAAGGTGTTGTAATAACCTCATCCCCCGGCCTTATTCCTAGCGATTTAATAATAAGATGAAGACCTGATGTTCCACTGTTCACGGCGACAGCATGTTTTGTGCCAATGTAGTTTGCAAACCTTTCTTTAAACTCTTCAAGTTTTGGTCCAAGAGAAAGAGTGCCAGACTTAAGTACCTCAACAACAGCATTAATATCTTTCTCATCTATATGTGGTTTGCTTAAACGAATATGCATGTTTAGTTTATTTTTTTTGCTGGCACTCCTACATATGTACCTGATTCTGTGCAATTTTGTACAACAACAGCTCCTGCTCCAATAATACAATTATCAGCGATGGTAATCCCTTGAATAATTGTAGCACCAATACCAACCAGGCAGTCTTTTCCGATGGAAACATCTCCAGAAATGCTACACCCTGGCGCCACATGGGTATAGTCACCAATTATACAGTTATGATCAATAGTAGCACCTGTGTTAATAATCACGTATTTACCGATAGTTGTGTTAGTTTGAATCACGGCACCACTCATAACACATGAGCCCTCCTCTAAACGTGCATGAGGGGAAACAGTGGCGTGTTTAGAGATAATTGTTTCAAATATAAAACCTGCCTCTTTGTATAGTTTAACTATTTCTTTCGCTAGTATTTTTTTTCCAACATGACCAACGCCTAAAACAAGAGTAGTCGTTAATGGGATTTTATCTATAAAAGAAGTCAACTTCCCTAAGCGTGGTATACCAAGTAGAGACATACGTGATTCGTTGTCATCTAAAAATCCAACCAAAGAGTACGATAATTGTTGTTGTATGGTATCTGCTAAAACTGCCGCATGCCCCCCACCACCGAGAATAATTAGATTTTTTGCCCCCATATATAGTAGATTATGGATCTTATCTTATCACGCCTGGACCAAAGTCCAAAACTCGCGGTATGTGTTAGAATCATAAGTACGAGTAGGCGTATGTTTTCAAAAATACAATTTTTTTTGTCCAAGTTATCTCTCCTTAAAAACCCACTTTTTACCTTTGTGTATACGTCTCTCTTCTTTTTTAAAAACGCAAAACTCGGAGTATCATTTTACAACGAAGAGGCGGTCATTTCTGCAATTAGATCTGGTAAATCAATAATACGCATGGGGGATGGTGATATGGTTAATATTCAATTGGGTTGGAAAAATGGTTATCATTATGATAGTCCTCGACTTCGACAGATGTACAGAGAGATTATTGCGTCGTATTCCAAAACAAGTCCCTATATTTTGGGGGTACCTATTTTTATTAATGAAAGCAATGAATCACTTAGGCATCGTGGACCTGGAAAACTTAATTGGGGTTTACGTATGAAGGCAATGTTTCTTCTTACATTTTCACGCACCGAAACATACATGGATGCTCACTCTTTTTATTATGATAATTATTTTGAACGAGTTATATACCCATGTATTGCCGATAAAAAGATTATTTTTATAACGCGTAAAGAAACAATCAATTCCCAGAAAGAAAAAAATACCCTTCCTTGGAAAGATATGGCATTTATTGAAACCCCAAGTCTTGATGCTCTGGTAGAATATAAAAGAATAAAAGACGATATAGATAGCGCTCTTAAAAATGTAAATCCTAAAGACGTTGTTCTTCTTTGTGGTATGGGTCCTGTCGGTAAATATCTTGTATATGAGTATGCAAGGCACGGTTATCAAGGTTTAGATATCGGAAAAGTAATAGAGGTAATGTTCACGGGAGAGTCAATCGCCTGGTATATCTAGGACAGATAGGAAAAAGATCATACTGGTGTATACTTAAGGACATTATTTTTTAGTATTTTGTATGTCACAAGAATATTTTCCACCACGTGTTCGCGCAAAACTTTTTCTTAAGCGTCTATTACCAGTAGCATTATTTTCATTAGTACAAAAACTTTGGGTTACGACATTTGCACGTTTTACAAAAGGGCAAGATATCTTGGCGACATACACAAAACATTTTTTGGAGAAGAATGACCGTGTTGTTCAGGCTGGTCCGTTTAAGGGGATGAAGTATGTCGATATGGCGATTGGGAGTTCATACCTCCATAAACTCATAGGATCGTACGAATCCATCCTTCACCCAACAATAGAATCTCTCCGTTCTAAGACGTATGATTCTATTGTAGATATTGGCTCAGCAGAAGGGTATTATGTAGTTGGTCTAGGAAAGATATTTCCCGGCGCTCATTTAGTTGGATTTGAGATGGAAGAGAAGGGTAGGGAATTATTACAAGAACTCTACAAAATGAATGGACTCACTAATCACCTCAGTGTGCTTGGAGAAGCGACGTATGAAAATATTACCCAATACATCACACGAGACACATTACTTATTTGTGATTGCGAAGGAGGTGAACTAGATATCTTAAACACCGAGAAAAATAAAAAACTTCTTGATGTCAAGACTGCAATTATTGAACTCCATGATTTTATTCGTCCGGGTATAAAAGAAGCCCTCACAAAACGATTCGAGGGTACTCATACTATAACAATCGTTCCTTTTGCGCTTGCTGACAAGGATGCATTTCCATTTTTCAAAACGGTTACGAATGAGCAGGATCTCTACGAATTGCGTCGTGAACGTGGATGGCAAGAGCAAGAGTGGATGATTCTTGAGAGAAAATAGTACTGCTTTAATTGGGTACACAATAAGTCAGTTTTTGACAAAAAGGTGGTTTATTGTATAATATACAATAGTAGCACCTTAGCACTTCGGTGCGAACCAAAACTTAAAGGACTCACATTATGACCATATGGCTACGAGATACAATGATCGGTGTTATTGCGGTTGCGCCGGCGATCATTGGAATTGGCGTCATCAGACGCTTTTACGGCGTTGCTCTCGAATTTCTCATGCCCTGGTACTATCTTGGCATTGTCGTAGCACTCTTTGTCTTTACCTGGGTAAATGAAAGGAGCCTGTCGAAGTTCACCGCCTCAACTCCAGCGGCCATTGCTTATGTGTTGCTTGGAATGACATTCGGTGCAATTGCAAATGTTTTCACATTTCGTGCGTACGCGAGTGCGCCAAATGCTGGACTTGTCCAAGCACTTCAAGAACTCGCAATCCCGATCATGATGGTGGTAGGGTACGTGCTCGCAAAAATGCTTCCCCACTCCTCGTTATTCAAAGGTGGGGATCAGTTACATTTGGGCTGGACTCTCTGTGGAACATCTCTGGTGATTGCGGGCGCACTTATTCTCATATTTCGCGCTACGCTCAAGTAGTGCACCTTTGGATGGAGGAAGAGATGTCTTCTCTGCTGAGTTATACCACACACCATCGCGCCTCCTCTCGTGCGAATGATCCGGAGGAAGATGCAACGGTGATAGCAGCGCAGGATGGGGTGTTTGGGGTAGTTGATGGAACATCTGCAGCATATTCGCCCACACACCCCGTCAAGAAGTACGAAGATGGCTTAACTGGCGGAGCAATTGTTGCACGTATTCTTGCAAGTTCAGTCGTCAGTGGTGATTTGTCCGTGACCCTGCGGTCTGCTAACCAGAAGGTGAGAGACTGGTGTTGTGGGAAAAATCTGATACCAGGGATTCACGATACTCCAGCAGCTGGATTTGCTCTCATGTCGATTCAACAGGATGGGAGTGTAAGTTTTGCGCTTGCGGGGGATTGCTACGTCCTCATGGCAGATCGCTCAGGTGGTCACACTCTCTTTTCCGGGTGCGATGCGCAGGCTGAGCAAGTCGAAGAAGAGGGAAAGAAGCAATTTGGTCAATTTCAACATCAAGCTATGATCACGGGTGAAAATGTTTGGGATCTTTATTACCAAACTTTCCGTGCTCGTCGTCTCAGGTTTTATAATCGTCGGGTCGGTGATGGCGGGATACCAATGCTGAACGGTCAAACGGAATTTCTTACTTGCTATCGCCACCACAAGAAATTGGTTTGTAAGGAAATTGCCTGGGTACTCCTTGGTACCGATGGTTTGTGCCCGAAGTTTTCTGTCGGACACAATGAGAGAAGTGGTGAGTTTGGGAAGATTTATAATCCGAAAGATGTAGGGAGATTCCAGGCGCTTGCGAGGGCGTCCGATAATCAGCAACCCCACTATGTTGGCGGTAATCCGGAGGGGACTGTCGTAGAAGTCATCTTCCGTTAACTGCTTTACCGGGGGCAAAAAGAAACAGCCCCCGCGCACGATACCTTGTCGTGCGTTTTTCTTTGGATGCTGTTACTTTTTGTAAAACTTTTTTAGTTCCTCGAGTTGTTGTTCTAGTGGTGGCATTGGTTCATCTGAAAGCGCACAACGATTCACATAAGTGTTCGCAGTGAAGGGGATCACTTCGATCGATTTATTATATACATGTTTTGCTAGCAGTAGTACCTCGTATTTAGAAAGATTTTTCTCAGTACCAAATTGATTGAGCGTCGGATACTTTTCCCAAGCGTCTATAATTTTTTCAGAGACTTTTGCCCATTGTAGAGTGGTGAGACCGTTCCAGTAATGGTTTACGTATCCATTGGTTTTCCCTTCTTGGGAGAGAAACCAATCCAAGAGAGCAACCGCAGAGTTTGTTTCATGTCCAATGATGGACGTACGGATTATTTTTGTGTTCTTAAACGAATCTTCTACCATTTGTGAAATATCTCGCTTACTCTTCCCGTAGATATCTTCTGCGTCCCGTTTATGAGTTTTTGTGTATTTCTCATTGGCTGGGATAGTACCACTAAATTCGCAATCAGTTGAGGGAAGGATAACCTTCGCACCAAGACCCTCTAAGAAAACTGGCAATTGAACGTTGATGAAATGGTAGTCTGCTTCGGTTGGTTTTTTCTGTGGAATAGCACCGATACAGTTGATGATGAAATCAGCATCCTTGCTACGAACGTCGTTTTCAAATGCAGAATCTCCCCATCTTGAATCTACGGTGAGTATTGTGTACTTGTCCTTCTTTTCTCCGAGATACTTACACAAAGCATTACCGAGCATGCCTTTGTGCCCGAGAATAAGAATTTTTTTCATAGATGGTGCGAGATCATTATGTTACTAATAATCTTGAGTATACCATTATGATCTCAGACAGGATTACGGCCTAAAGTAGTTATGTTTACGAAGGAGATCCTTGAGTTCCTTTTTAGAAATGAGACATTGCTCAGAACTTAACCCATCTTTATGAACGGTTACTTCGTTAAACACTTCCTTGTAGTGGATAAGGTAGGTATCTTTTTCTTTATGGTAACGAGTACGGTTTATTTCGTATGGAGAAAAAAGGTGTTCATGGAATTTCTCGGAGATTCTTGGCTTACCAAGTGTCCATTTGAGACCAAATTCCTCAGCGTAAATTTCGAAGAGGTCTTTTACACGAAACGACTTAAGGTTCGGAACAATGTTGTATCCAGAATGTTCGAGCGCAAGTTCGATACTATCAAGCGCCGCATCGATATCAATCCAAAAACGAGTCATCTCTTCACCGTAGAGGGAGAGGGCATACTTGTGTTCAATAGAGTCCCAGATGAGGGGGATAATCGATCCGGTAGAGTTAAGCACGTTTCCATAGATCACAGCAGATAGTTTCGTCCTTTCTTTTTCTGCGTTTACTATGAATGCTTCTCCTGCAACGAACTTCATTGCGCCATAGAGTGTGGTTGCGGAACGACTCTTGTCAGAAGAAATAAATGCTGCAGATTTTAGATTGTTTCTAATAGCAGCCTTACGTGAGTTAATAGCGCCGCGAACAATTACCTCGATAGATTCTTCTACATTTTGGTCTACTGCTTCGATTTGCTTTAAGGATGCAGCAAAAATACCAATGGTGTGACCCTTCATGGACTCGTTCAGGAGTTCGTAGTTACGAATATCCCCGATGATACAGTTCACCTTCGGATACTTCTTTTTGAGGTAATAGTGCTTTGCTTCATCACGACTAAAGATGGTAATTTCGTTGTGATTGTAATACCGCTTGACGATATGTTGCCCGAGGTATCCTGCCCCTCCTGTTATGAAGATTTTCTCATTTTTTATCATATAAAACGTAGTTGTAAATATACCATTAAAATCCAATTTGGTCAATAACTGACAAAATTTGAGTTTCGCAAGGACGTCTCTCTATGGTACCACAAGACATACATAAAAGCAGTACGGCTTCGTGCTATAATCGTAGTACGTAATTTATGGCACAAGTCGTACTTCGAGAAAGTGAGACACGTGAACTCTACGAGTCTTTCGCGGGGGTCGAGCGATTCAGCCTTGATCCAGCAGAACTCCAAAACAATGTACCCTATGTAGTAAAGGTCGATCAACTGATAAGTTCACGATTTAAAAAGGGGTTGGTTAAGGTCGGCATCTCTAACAAGGAGGTTAGTAGTTTTATTGCTGAGAAAAAGAAAGAGGGGTATGAGCATTTTATTATCGAACCGTGTCTCACTGTCGACCAGGAACGATATGTATCATTCGAAACTTATCCTGAATACGATCTTGTACGATACACGGATCACGGCGGTGTTCATGTCGAGGATTCGTGGAATTCTATGCATGAATTAAAAATCCCAATTCTTGCAAAACCAGAGACTGTAGATTTTCCAAGTGAGGCGATTAAACATTTCTATACATTCTTCGTGCGATGTAATTTTTCTTTTCTAGAAATAAATCCTTATGGATATCGCGAAGGTGTATTGTGTGTACTTGATTTCAAGGCGCGTATCGACAACTGTGCGGATAAACGTTTTTCCACCGCACAAGAAGGGACAATCAAGGAAGAGCGATACATCCGCTCTCTGGATGAGTTGACAAGTGCTTCACTTAAGTTCTCTCTCCTTAACAAGGATGGAAAAATTTGGCCCCTCATTGCAGGTGGTGGGGCGAGTCTTGTGTACTTCGACCTCATTACAAATCTTTTTGGAAGTAAGCAAATAGCATTTTATGGAGAATACAGTGGAAATCCATCAACGCAGTTACTTTATCGATATACAAAAACAGTGCTCGCGCTCATGCTTACAAGTAAAGCCAAAGATAAAGTGCTGGTTATTGGAGGGGGTAACGCAAATTTTACCTACATCCCAAATACGTTCAAAGGTATCATGCAAGCACTGGAAGAGGTGGCACAAGAGTTACGTACTGAGAAGACAACAATCATTGTTCGTCGTGCCGGGCCATATGACAAGGAAGGTCTTGCCATGATGAGGGCTTTTCTTGAAAAACATAAACTTCGTCACTTCGTGTATGGATTGGAAACAAGAATAGAGGATACGTTTAAGGAGTATTTGCACGATCATGCTGCACACTAAAATTATGAAAAACATTGTTATTTATGGAGAAGATTCAAAAGCAATTCAGGCGATACTTGATTATGATTATGCTTGTAAGAAAGAATGCCCATCGGTAGTTGGGATTATTGGCACGACTCGCAGAGAGCAGTTATATATGTGGGGAGGAACGCCATGCATGATACCGGTGTACGACAATGTGCAGGATTGTACCAAAACTAACAAAGTATGGGGAATCGTTCTTCTCGTTTCGCAGAGAAATGTGCGCAGGGTTACAGAAGAAGTGCTCCGCGAGGGGATTAAGCACATTTTTATTTTGGCGGAGAACGTGCCAGAGCGAGATGCACGAGTGATTCGTGCATATGCCAAGGAACACAATGCTAGGATTATCGGTCCGGCGAGTGTGGGTGCACTCTATGTTGGTGAGTTGAAAGTTGGTCATGCCGGAGGATTAATTGAAAATCTTACTCGCCAGGATCTACTGACGAAGGGGGATGTGGCAGTTGTTTCCAAGTCTGGCGGAATGCTGAACGAACTTATGAGTGTGGTACGCAGATCAGGGCGATATGTTCATACAGCAATTGCTCTTGGAGGTGATCGTTTCCCCGCCACACCTCTTGTAGAAATGGTGGAAGAATTATCAAAAGAAAAATCAATTCATACTATTCTCGTGCTGGGTGAGACTGGTGGTACTCAAGAAAATGAATTGGCGGCGTGGTTACGAACCTCTAAGATATCTCAAAAGGTAGTGGTACACATTCTTGGAGTTGGTGGAAAGGGTTTTGAAAAGCCAATACAGTTTGGTCATGCAGGCGCGATGGCAAATACAGAAGAGGAGACACCATTCTACAAGATGAAACAGTTAGAAGACTCAGGCGCTGTTGTGGTTGAGAGTTTTGGTATGATCGAAGAAACGCTTAGACAAGTTGGTGGTGCACATGGTATACAGAAAGATATGAGTCACAACCATGTACCAAAAGATTTCAAGGATGCACTTGCGTCGGGAGAGGTGAGATACACACCATCGATTGTAAGCAGTATTCACTTTGATTATAAAGAAGCCAAGGATAAAAGTCTTGGACAAATTATTGGTGAACTCTGGCTTGGTATATCAGTACCCGCACACGTTGCCGCATATTTTGAAATAATTATTAAGATGCTTGCGGATCATGGCCCACTTGTTTCCGGTGCACACAACACCATCGTGACAACCAGAGCTGGAAAAGATCTGGTCTCAAGCCTCGCATCAGGGTTACTGACAATTGGCCCACGATTCGGTGGAGCGATTAATGGATCCGCTCGGTGTGTGATTGATGCGCTTCAAAAAGGGTACACCGCAGAGCAGTTTGTCGAACATATGAAAACAACGGGTGTCCCTATTCCAGGCATTGGGCACAGGCTCTATAGTGTGACCAACAATGATCCTCGTGTTTTAGAATTAGTTACATACGCCGAGAAACATTTCTCTTCTAAAGAGCATCGACTATTCTTTAAGAATGTTGAAGCCATAACACTCAATAAAAAGGATAATCTCATTATGAATGTCGACGGTGCGATTGCAATGACTCTTCTGGATGTCTTCACGGATCTTGGGTTATCAAAGGAAGAAATAAAGAAGTATGTTCAAGCAGAACTTTTTAATGCCTTCTTTGTACTTGCGAGAAGTATCGGATTCATCGCTCATCACATCGACCAGGTGCGTTTAGGGGAGGGGCTCTATCGTCATCCAGAACATGACGTTTTTGTGATCGGAGAGGGTGCAAATGGGTCTGCGTAGAAAGGTTTTCTTCATGGTATACTAGGAATGTTATGACCACAACACTATATCCTCGTGTGACCGTTGCTACTATTATTTACGGAGATCGCTGGAAGTTCTTATCCCAAGTTGTTATTGCGGTTATGAAAGATCCCCGTGTGACAAAGTTGGTGATAGTTGATAATGGATCACAGAATCACGCAGATATTGAAAATGGTACAAAGGAATACGGTGATCGAGTTGCTCTCCTTCGTAATGAGACAAACTTAGGTTCTGCAGGAGGCTTTGCTCGAGCGCTCGAATACGCACGAGACACAGACTGTGATTTCGTCTTTATCCTTGATGATGATTCTGTGCCAGAAGACGGAGCCATCACACTTTTTATGGAGACGCTACGCTTATTCCCTGATCAAAAAGTTGTTCTCTGTGGCAATCGTTACAACGTACTTGATAACAAAGAATATTTTTATCGTCCACCGGTAACAGACGACACGCCACGAGGGACATTCTTCGAAGTGTTCAGTTGGAAAAAGGCAGTTCATTTTCTCAAGCTTCTTTTTGTTCGTGGTAAAAAGCATACCAAGCGTGGCCCGTTCATCCCCGTTATTCCTAACGAAGGATTCGTATACGGTGGTGCGTTTATTCCAATAGAAGCAGTTCGCAACACCCCACTTCCAGATAAGTCACTGTTTTTGTATGGAGACGACATCGAATATTCTTGGAATATCAAAAAGCGCGGGTATAGTTCATATCTTTGCGCGCTGCCACGTATCTATGATGTTGACCTGACATTTGGCACAAACAATTCTCACATTTTTGGTCAGTTCGACAAGCAAACCGCACCGTTTAAAGTGTACTTCCGTATTCGTAACATGGTGCTTCTTTCTCGTCGTCATACCAAGCAAGGTAAGGTGGAATTACTTCTCAACATCATTGTGTGGATGCTCGGCCTCTTTATTCTTGGTTTCTTTAAAACTGGACCGACCGCAACATTCTTTAGCCGTGTACTACTTATGACGCAGGCGGTGATCGCAGGCTACAATCCGCATGGAGCATTTGCAAAAAATATCGAACATCGTTTCCCACAGGTAAGTGGTATAGGGAGGTAATTCTACGATTCTCTAGATTAAGAAAAAAGAAGCCGGCCCCCGCGAGAGGGCCGGTTTTCGGCGACGAAGCCGAAGTCAGCGTGGACCAGATTGCCACATCTGGAGGCAGTGGCCGAGGAACTCCGGCGTGGCGACGTCGCCAGGGAAACCATCCGCCCGCTGCTTGGAGTAGTTGTTGATGCGGACGTGCTCGCCGAATGATGCAGCGAGAGGGGTGAGGTTGCGGAAGGCCTCGGGGTCATCGCTTTCCCCGTGCTCCTTCTCCAGGCCGACATCCAGGAGGATGGGGGCATTCATGTCCTCTTTGACCGCCATGGGCCAGAGGGGGATGTTGAACACCTCTTCGTCCCCGTACTTGCGTCGCATCGCCTCCACGATGGTGGCGTAGAAGCGCGCCAGGTGGAACGAAGGTGCGATCACGATCGCTCCCGTGTAGCCGCCCGAGTACATCTGTTCGGCGACCCATTTCGCCTGCGTCCCGGCATGGTCCGTACGACCTTGCGAGTCGACTTGCTCGAGACGGCTCACCCGGAACCGCCGCACGAGCGCCTCCTTGGAGTAGGTGTCGACGGAGCGCTTCTCCCCATGATACCCGGTGACGAGCATGCGCTTGAAGCGCTGCTGTACCAGCGTGTCGTCGTTCCAGATTCGCGCAGCGAGTTCGATCGAGCCGTACAGGTGGAGGCCTGCGTTGACCACGATCGCATTCACCCGCTGGTTGAGGAGGTGGGGGTTCGCGATGTAGGAGCGTGCCACCATCTTGGCGATGCGCGTTGCGTTGTCCTCGTTCGCACCGAAGGCAAACGAGGCGAATTGCAGTGCTTCGGGGGTAGGTGTACCCCCGTGGTTTGCGTTCATTTTATCTCCGACTGGTTCAGTGAAGGGATTATTCCCCACAACTGTCTGTGATAAACACTACATATATATTTGTGTATTGTCAATTTTCAGCACCAATCACAGAAGTTATCACAACACTGGAGGCTTTTTCAGTAGAGTAAGGGCTGGTAGTATCAATATTTGACAGTATGTAGTATTTATTGTAGTATAACGTGTGGAAGATCCGAGAACCCTTTTAAATGACCGATCGGTCGTCTGGGGGTTCTCTTAAAAAAGGAGAAATACGCCATGTCCGCTGTCATGCAATCGAGCGCCCCCGAGGTGCTCGTCTTCAAGACCCATGCCGGGGAGGAATCCCCGGAGAGCAAGTACTTCGCCGTCGGAACCTACCTGGCCGCGATCCCGCACTTGGAGCGCTACGACGCGACCCTGATCGTTCCGGGTGTGGACTTCGGCCCGCAACTCGAGAGCGGCTGGCGCGAGTGGGGCCGGCACAGCCGTAACGTCATCGTCGTTGGCCACAACGACGCGATGATCGGGGAGAAGGTCCTCGCTGCGCCGGCACTGCTCGCGGAGTACGGCCAACGCCCCGGGAAGATCATCTCCCAGGGGCTCACCCAGAACACCGCCACCCAGGCGGCCTGGGCTGCGAAGTGCCTGAAGGACTGGGCAGTGCGCACGGTGTCGATCCACGTGCACGAGTTCCATGCCGTGCGGTTCGTGCTCACCCTCCTCGCGGCGCTCAAGGTCCTCGGCCACAAGGTGGTCCTGCGGGTGATCTACCCGCCGGCCAACCCCTTCGAGGCGGAGCTCTACAATCCGCCCACGGGGAAGTGGGAACTCCGTTCCGTGGACTGTGTCCACGGCGAGACCCCCAGGATGATGCAGTACCAGGCGAAGGGCGACGTGCTCAGCAACGACGAGTTCTACCAGTGGCTGTTCTGGCTCTACGGCCAGCCCGAGATCGTGCCGCTCCTCATCAAGCGGCGCGTGGACGTTCGGAACCTCGCCCTCCCTCCCTCCTGAAGCCAAAGGTCTAGTACGCACAAAGAAGTAGAACTTTTAGGATGACGACTATTTCTTGCAAGTGGTCGGCACTCTAAAGGTATTTGCTCAGCGAACAGACCTTGCAGACACGGAGAGGTGCGGATCGTGTGCACCCTTGTTTTTTTCGACGGCGCCTGCGGGCGTCGTTTTTTATTGCAAAATATTCATTACTTCACTTAGGTCTAGGTCATTCATCGTACTCTTGAATTTATCCCGTCGTTGCTTCACAAGGAGGGGGACGAAGTAGTACAAGCGGAGCCCACACTTTTTCTTTGCGATGTGCTGGAGGCGGTCAGCAGGGTACACTAACTTTTCATCAACTGAAAGTAATTTCTGCGCACCTTCTTTTGTAATAAGGTAACATCCCGCTAAATAAAGTTCTCGATAAAACTTAGCCGGCGCACCGTAGGTGTATAGATGTCTATAAAAACTCTCACGCATCCACTCAAAACATGAAAAAAGCACAACACCAAAAAATTTTACTGCGTAGATTGGAAGTTTCAGATACATGGAAAGAGTTTGATTTCGACGAAACAATCCACCGAAGAGAAACAACCATAGTCGAATGTATTTAAAACCTACACTCGGGTAATTGAATGCAATATAGTCCCAGGACGTAATTCCTTGCGAGTGTTTTTGTATGAGAGACTCAATGATTTCTTTAAAATGTTGCGGAAGTTCCACATCGTCTTCGAGCACAATCCCAAAAGCATTTTCTCCTTGGGCTATTTTTTCAATAGCATGTCTATGAGAAAGAGCGCAGCCGAGCTCTACCGGAGAGAGTGGTCCACCATTATGTTTGGTACTGTAGTTTTCATCATAGAGAGAACTGAAGTCGTGGGTTTTGCCATCTACTCCAGGTTGGCGAATAAAAGGGAGGGAGAGTGATTGTAACTGTGAGGACATAAAAGAAAGTCTCTCCGTACTTTTATCCATATTGATGAGATATATGTTGTAGTCCATGAATGTTGTTATGACGAAATGATAGCGTAGAGCGCTTTGCGTGTTCTGGGGAATAGTATGATAGAGAGCGGAACAAAAGAATATGAAATGAGTGTTGCATACGCTGCGCCAACGATGCCGTATTCTGGAATCCAGAGGATGTTAAGTATGACATTTAAGATCATTGGTACCAGAGATGTAAAAAATAGTACAACGCGCTCGTTTTCTGCCAGAAGATAATTTGTAACAAGTGCACCCAAAAAGATACCAAGCGTTGCCCAGACATAAATTTGTAGGATAACAATCCCTCCAGCAAATCCAGATCCGTACAAGGTATTCATGATTTGCTGTGCAAAGAGTGTGACAGGAAATGAAATACATGTTGCAAGCACAATGAGTAACATTCCCAAGCGTTTCAGTCTTGTGTAATACATCGAGGCGCTCGTTTTTTTCGCATTTATAATTGCTGGGAATAGTGCTGTGATAATAATACCGGGAAGTATGTACCACACCTCTGCAATACGTACAGCGGCATCATAGACACCAACAGACTGGACGTCCAACATATGTTTGATGAACACTTGGTCGATACGTGAATAAATAAGTGCGAATGCTGTCGAGAACATGAGGGGCCATGAATCATAAAGAAGACTTTTCGCAGTACGAGGATCCCATGTCCATCGAGAAATGTGACCACCCGCACGATGGTGATAGATGTAGACATACAAGATGGCGTAGAGAATAGATTCAAGGAGGAGGATCAGTGATAGATAAATAACACCCTTGTGAAAATACACTGTTAGAATTTTTAAGATATTAAGAATCGTGGTTACGTAGATGGTAATTATCGAAGGATATTTCGATGCAACAGTTGCTTGAAATTCATGGTTAATGATTTGAAACGAATTGAGGATAAACGTTCCTGTTAGGATAAAAACAAGTATTTTCGATACGTCATTTTCAACGACGAAGAGTGCAGTCACTCCACAGATGAGTGCTGCTACCACACCAGCAAGTATTTTAAGAATGAACGCAGTGCCTAGGAGTGAATTATTTTTCGTTGGATTTTTAATAAGCTCTCGATAGAGGACATTGTCTATTCCAAGAGAGGCGATGAATGCAAATAATCCAACGAATGATACTGCGTAACTGAGTTGTCCATAATTTAGGGGCCCAAGATTTCTTGCTATGTAGGTGGTGGCTAAAAAAGACACAACCATGGATAAAAATCGAGAAACAAGCGACCACCCAGTACTTTTCAAATATCGCTGAAATCCCTGATGATTCCATAACTGTCGGACTTTGGTTGTCGAAACGTGAGTCATGTAGATAAGCCCCATTGTAACACTTCTGTGGGGTGTTATCGACCCCGTAGATACGAAAGTGGAATGCGTAGTACACGTAAAATCATGTATACAATAAACGGTAGCGTAAAGAGAATATGTACTCGGTTACCTTCGTAGAGCAGCACTGATAGGGTTTCTAGTTGAGAAGAGAATGTTCTCTTTCGAAAATTAAGACCGCTAGAGGAATCATACCCATCACTAATGGTTGAGTTGTGGTCGTGGTAGTACATCTCCGTGTGGCGACCAACTTGAAAAAAGAACAACCATTCTTCTGCTTGCTTGATGTGTTGTGCGAAGCGGATTTTGTTGACGGTGAGAAGTTTGGTTTCTATGCAGTGTGTTGCATCGCCTTTGCAGCGTTTGGAAATAAGATATTCCCAGGCATACGAGTAGAACGTATCACTTTTAGGAAAACGTGTTATCGGGGTACCATCTTTGTATGCTCTGTTGGTAACGAACCAGCGGTGTTCTGTATTCATGGCTAGTAAGTCTCGGAATGTGGCCAGCGCATCAGGTGATACGTAGTCATCATCATCAAGAAATATGACCCATTTGGAATCAGCAGATACTCGATCGAGGGCAAAGTTACGAGAATAGTTCACACCACGGTTCGAGTCATTCACATAGTAGCGGATTCGCGAGTCGTTGATAGAGGCAGCAAATTCTTCATATGTTGTGTCGAAAGGTGAATCGTTGACGATGATCATTTCGAAATCTTTGTACGTTTGTTGGAGCACCGAATCCACCGCTCTTTTGAGAGCATCTTTTCGTTTATATGTTGGAGTGATGATACTAAATCGCATAGTAGTAGTTAGCTTGTGTCCTACACAAACCCTAGGATTTTTTTCAATAGTTTTTTGATTCCTAGTAGTTCTGTTATCTTTTTACCGACACGATAAATACCAATAGCTTTAAAAAATTTGTTCAGTGGATGACCCCACGAATAGTCCCACATATGAACGCCGTAAATATCCGCGTCTAGTTGCTGTCCTCTGTAGTTTTTAATATGGTCACTATCAAATGGATAAAATGTTTTTGGTGGAAACACTACAATAGAAGTATCATCTTTAAATGTTTTGTAGATTTCTGTTAAGATGCGCGGAATCGTTTCCCGTTTAGATGTATGTGTCTCGTAGTAGGCAAGACACGCTTTGATGTATGGATGATGAGGCACCGCGCCGAATGCTCCTGCGCTGATGGTCCCAGGAGATTCTTCCCCTAAGAAGCATTCATGGGTAAGAAGAGGGGACAAAGACTGAACGATAATCATATCTGCATCGAGACATATACCCCCGTGCTCCTCGAGTACCTTTAGTCGGACATAATCTGCCACAAATGCATAATGCTGTGCAGCATACATTCTCTTGGTGTATTCGTGTGCGTTCACGTCAAATGTCTCCTCGTTCCAGAGTTTAATAGTGTAGTCGGGTAGTACTTTTTTCCAGCTTGCAATTGCTTGGCGAACGGCATCGCTTTGTTTACGTGGCCCGAACCAGCAGTAGTGGATTGTGGTAGGAATTGTATTCATGTCGCTATTGGCCTATTTTATCACGAGTAGGACTCCACAAGAACACAGTTTTTCTCTTTCTAGAAGTGTCCTAGAAATGTACCCCCATGCTATACTCGAAGGTACTATTATTTAAGTAATGTTAGCAAGGATTTCTATAGTATGAATTCACTATTAAAAAATATTGTTTGGGTTTCTCTCATCCTTATACCGTTTGTCGTGCTCCATGTTGCAGACGGGGGATCGCTCGATGTGCTCAGTATTATAAATGGCAGTGGTTTGTTCTTCCCTTTCATTTCTGGAAAGAACATCATCTTCCGAGTTCTTGTTGAGATCGCGCTTGCAGCGTGGGCACTTCTCGCGCTTCGTGATGCTACATATCGCATTTCGTTTAAGAAGTCACCGCTCCTTATCGCGTACACGGTTTTCGTTGTGGTATTACTCCTCGCTGATCTTTTTGGAGTGGATATAGAGAAAAGTATGTGGAGTAACTTCGAACGCATGGAAGGATTTGTTGGGCACATCCATCTCTACGCATACTTTGCCATTCTCCTTGCTATGCTTCCTCAACTAAAGGATTGGCACAAGATGTTCAAGGCGTATATTGTTGCCAACATCCTTATTCTCTTCCACGCAGCCGGACAGTTCTTGGGTGCGAAAGGATACTTCTTTGCTAACACATTTCCAAAGGCGGCCGCGTGGTTCTCACAGCGTTTCCCTGTTCATATGAGTGAGAATCGTCTAGACGCCACGATCGGTAACTCAGCATATTTTGCTATCTACTGTCTCATGTTTGTGTTCATTTACGCACTTCTTTGGACACAGAAGGATCAACCGAAAAAGCATTGGTTCTATCCAACAATGATCGGTCTTAACTTGATTGCGCTCTTTTACTCAGGAACACGTGGAACAATGATCGGTGCCATCGTTGGTGGTTTGATGACCCTTGGAATTATTGCTCTTCAGGAGAAGGGAAAGGCAAAGAAGATGCTTGTTTCAAGTATCGTAGCGATTGCAATTGCTGTCGCTGCTATCTTTGCTCTTAAGAATACTTCGTTTATTCAGTCTTCACCAACGCTATCTCGTCTTGCAAGTATTTCGGTGAACGACCTAACTGGAATGAGTCGTCTTAATATTTGGAAGATCAGTTTTGAGGCGTTTCTAGAGCGTCCGATCTTGGGATACGGGCAAGATAACTTCAGTTACATCTTTGCGCGAAAGTTTATACCAGAAAAGATGTGGAATCTTGAACCATGGTATGACCGTTCCCACAATGTGTTCTTCGACTGGTTGGTGGCTGCGGGTATCCTAGGGCTTCTCGCATACCTCGCACTCTACGCAGTAACGCTGTCTCTTATGTGGAAGAAAGAGAATGACATGCCATTCCGCGAAAGGGCGGTGGTTACAGGAGCGCTTGCTGGTTACTTCGTTCACAACATTTTCGTGTTCGACAACCTTACCAGTTACATGCTCTTCATTCTACTTATTGCATACGTTGTTGTGCGTACAGGTGGAAGACCTGTGCACCATGGTCAATCATATGCAAATGAAGACATGATGAATCTCGTATACGTTCCGATCACTGCGATCCTACTCTTTGTTGCGCTATACTACGTCAACTATCGTCCGATGGTTGTGAACCGTCTTGTTATCGAAGGAATGACAGTGAATAATTATCTTCAAACAATGCCATTCCCTGATGCAGTTAAAAAGCAAGAAAAAGCTTTCACAACAGCGATCGCCATGAATACGCTTGGAAGTCTCGAAGCACGAGAACAGTTCTTACAGATGGTACCTCGTATGGCTCAGATTAAAATCCCAGATGATATTTCTCCTGGAGATAAGCAAGCGGCAACAGGAGCGCTCAATGCTCTTGTTCAAGCGGCACGTGATGAAGTGACGAGCGGATATCCGCACTACAAGGATGATGTTCGTATGCTTTCTATCTACGGTATGTTCTACAACGGCATTGGAGATGTTGCCAAGACCGAAGAAGTCCTTACTCACGCACGAACATTAGCACCGAAAAAGCAGTTGATTGCGTTCGATCTTACACGCGCTCTTCTCATACTAGGTAAGTACAATGATGCGTATAATGTTGCTCAAGAGACATTCGACTACGCACCTGTATTCAATGACGCAAAGCGTTGGTATCTCCTTAGTTCGGTATACGCAAAGAAGTACAAGGAAGCAAAGGCTCACGTTGAGTCGACTGGTCAGAAAGTAGAACTCGACCAAGACGTTCTCGGTGCTATTATTTCAACTGGTCAGATTCCTCTTGCAATCGAAATCTTACAGCAAGTTAAACGTGATCGACCGGAACTAGCCTCACAAATAGATGCATACATTCGTCAGATGACAGCGTCTATCTCCCAGGGTGCTAAGAAATAGGGGTTACTTGCGATTCCTCTACCCTTTGGTATACACTAGAGGGGTGAGCGCTGAAAGGCTTGTCTCACAAAATAAATAAATGCCTGCGCAAACAGTCGTCGCAAGACGGCTGTTTACGTTTCTGGCGACTTGCTGGTATACTCTAGAGGTGGTTCCCACTCGCACATATCTGCGGTGGGCGACCGCGCTCACATAAGGCACTTATTTTGGAGCAAGCCACGCTCACCACACATGTGTGCGAGGCAAAACTAAAACACGAAGTTCGCAAGAACTTCGTGTTTTAGTTGTAGTATATTTTGTATTTCCTATAACCCAAGCACCTATCTTTACGCTTCTTCGATAGACCAGGACCCATTTGCACGTAACTTCACCTTCGGCGTAACTTCTTCTGCAATATGGAGAAGTCCGGTTGCGGCTATCATGAGTCCATTATCAGTAGAGAGATGAGCATCCGGTATGTAAAGAGCGACACCTTCCTCCTCGGCGAGTTTTTTAAGTGCAAAGCGCAAGTGAGAGTTAGCACTTACTCCACCGCCAACAATAAGTGTTTTACTTCTTGTTTCGTAGATTGCTTGTTTTACTTTTGTGATAAGTACATCGGTGACGGCATTTTCAAATTCAAGAGCAATCATTTGTCTAGTCGTGTCATCGATAGGAGAGCGCTTCTTTACTCGGGTGAGTACAGCAGTTTTAAGTCCACTGAATGAGAAGTGGAGGTCACCACTGTGTATCATCGGACGTGGAAGTCGAAGATCTTCATCAACGACGATCCCGTCACTACGTGCTCGTTCCGCGAGTTTGGATATCGCAGGGCCGCCTGGATATGGGAGGTCGAGCATGCGCGCTGCTTTGTCGAACGCTTCCCCAACAGCATCATCTTTTGTTTTTCCAATGACAGAATATGATCGGAGTTTTGGAATTCGAACAATCTCGGTATGTCCTCCAGAAACAAGGAGGGCACACGCCGGGTACTCGATCGTTCCAATTTCGAACGTCCCATTATCATCACTTAATGTTGAAGCGATAACATGACCTTCCATGTGGTTGATAGGGTAGAGGGGGAGTTCCCAGGCGAGGTGTAGCGCGAGTGCTCCGTTTATTCCTACCCATAATGCAGGTTCAAGACCAGGACCTTCAGTGACAGCGATTGCGTCAATGAGTGGCTTTTGTATTCCTTCGAAAAGAACTTTCATAGCACTTAGCATTTCTGGCTCGCGTTCAAGAAGGGTGTCTAATTTTTTTCTAACAGGAAGCGGTAGGTGATAGGTGTTGCGACGCTCTACGAGAAGATCTGCCTCAACGAGCGCTTCTGCGATAAGTTGGGTAAGCGCTTTGGCATGCTCACGCTTAGCGAGTGCCGGGAAGACTCCACCGTATTTAGCGTGGAGGTCTATTTGAGAGAGTACTTTATGAGATAACACTTCGAAACGCACGTTTTTACCACGCGCGCGTTTAACGATAGAGACAGCAGTTTCATCGCAACTTGTTTCGATTGCTAGGAGAATCATAGATGTGAAATGGGTTCTAGATAGTATGTCTCATCGCGGAGCGCGTTTAGAAATATCTATAGATAAATACCATAAAAGTATACTATATTCTTTACCTTTTCTGTAGTTGCACTTGAGTAACTTATACCGTAGAGTAGAGGGTATGAAAATAGTGTTACTTTCCGTTGGAAAAGAAAAAGATGATGCAACAGAAGATTTGTTTGCTCACTACAGGGTGCGTTTAGCACGATACGCTCCGTTTGAACGTGTGGTAACACCCCATGATTCTTCGAAAGAAAAAGAGGGGGAGAAAATACTTTCGCTTATAAAGAAGGACGACTACGTCGTCCTTCTGGATGAGCGTGGAAAAGATATACGAAGTGAAGCGCTTGCCGAACTTGTCGAAAATAGAATGGTGGACTCTGTGAGGAGAATGGTGTTTGTCATTGGCGGCGCCTACGGCGCCGCCCCAAAAGTTCATGAACGTGCAAACTACATCTGGAAACTTTCTTCCTTAGTATTCCCACACATGCTCGTACGGGTGATTGTTATGGAACAGATGTATCGCGCCTTCACCATCCTCCGCGGAGAAAAATACCATCACGAGTAGCGTGGTATACTGAATTATAATGAAACAACATGGCCCGTGGAAAATCAAAGAGAGTATTGAAAAGTATAAAAATAAGTGGATGACAGTCGTCGAACACCAGGTGATTCGCCCTGATGGTAAGGATGGGATATTTGGTATCACTACACTCCTTCCCGGGGCGTACGTTCTCCCGCTTGATGAAGAAGGTAATGTGTATCTTGTCAAAGAATTTAAATTTGCCATCGGTCGAGAACTTATAGAAATTGCCAGTGGTGGTCTCGATGCGGGTGAAACAAAAGAAGAAGGAGCGCGTCGTGAACTAAAAGAAGAACTAGGTATTGTTGCCAAAGAAGTTGTCCCTCTTGGTTACGTTGAGAGCCTAACGTCTATTGTTGTTTGTACCAATGCATTATTTTTGGCACGTGGTCTTACCTTTGAAAATCAAGAACTAGAGGGAACGGAAGTTATTCAAATGGTTAAGGTACCTTTTAGTGAAGCGGTACGCATGGTTATGGAGGGTGATATTATCGATGGACCATCTTGTGTACTTATCTTGAAAGCACAAGAATATTTACGAAAAAATAACGCACTCTAACTATTCAAACGCATGTCTGTATACACACGAACTGCTTTTGTCCTCGTAACGTTGTTCATCATGTTTGTGCTGTACAATACATACGACAGAGCAACTTCTCCTTTTCCTCAAAATACTCCGCTATCCGCAACCTCCACGTACGAACGTATTATTCTTGCTGGCGGATGTTTTTGGTGCACAGAGGCAGAATTCAATCACCTTCCTGGAGTCATTTCCGCGGTGTCTGGGTATGCAGATAGCAGTAAGCTAAATCCGCACTACCAAGAGGTGAGTGAAGAAGTGGTAACCGCCCGTGAATCTGTAGAGGTGATATATGATCCAAAGATCATAACAACAGACAATATCTTAGAAGTCTATTTCAAACACATTGACCCAACAGATGTGGGTGGCCAGTTCGCCGATCGCGGGCATCAGTACACTACGGCCATCTACTATACAAAAGACGATCAAAAAGTAAAAGCCAATACCCTCATACAAAGGATTGAAGGAAGTAAGTATTTTAAGGGTACCATCACTACCCAAGTTCTTCCATTTACTAACTTTTACCCGGCAGAAGAATATCATCAGGATTATAAAGATAAGAATCCTGTACGGTATAATGCGTATAGAGAGGCTAGTGGTCGTAATGCATTCATACGAAATTATTGGAGAGAAGATGATCCACGTGTACAAGCAATATTTAATCCAACAACAAAAACATCTATACCAAATCTATCAACAACCTCTAAACCATGGACACATATGACACAAGAAGAAAAGCAAAAAAGAATTAACGAACTCACCCCTCTACAGCAGAAGGTCACCCAAGAAGAGGGGACAGAGAGACCTTTTGATAACGAGTATCATGATAACAAGCGTGTCGGCATATATGTCGATATAGTCAGTGGTGAGCCGCTGTTTCTCTCTATCGACAAGTATGACTCAGGTACTGGCTGGCCGTCATTTGTGAAGCCGATCTCTTCTAGTGCTGTTACCATACACGAAGATCATAAACTCTTCAGTACTCGCACCGAAGTACGTAGTACAATTGCCGACTCGCACTTAGGGCATGTATTTCCAGATGGACCAGCCGATAGGGGTGGTATGCGTTACTGTATGAATAGTGCGTCTATGAAGTTTATCCCTGTTGAAGATATGGAAAAAGAAGGATATGGTGAGTATGTGCAGTTACTTAATTCCAAGTAATTCATCATGAAGCAATCGATCAAAGATTTTTTTAAAGTATCGAGTATCCCTGTAGTACTTGCGTCACTATGTTGTCTTTCGCCGATCATTCTTGTGGCGCTTGGTTTAGCAACGGTATCGTTCGCATCATCACTTGCAGATGTTTTTTATGGTCAGTACAAATGGTACTTCAGAGCAGTTGGCTTTGTTGCACTTGTTATTGCTTACATTGTTTACGTACGTCGACAGGTAGGTGTTTGCACTATCGATGAAGCAGTTAAGAGAAGGAATGAACTCATTAACAAGTTCATGATATTCCTCATCGGAGCGACACTTACATATGTATTCTTTTTATATGTCGTCGTGCATTATATAGGGGTGTGGTTAGGGTTGTGGGGGTAGGTACTGTGTCTTGGGATAACTTGTAGTAGTTTATTATTGGAAGATTATTTTAGTTTTTCTATGGACGTAGAAGTGTTTATTTCAGTGGTAGTGGTTTGCTTTTGCTAAAAGTAAATATAGAATATAAGTTTATTAAACTATCTCTACAAGAGTTTTTAATCTAGATTGTAATGTTGTTTTTAGGAAATTCTCTAAAGCTTCTTTGTTTGTAAATAATTCACAAGCTTCTTGCCATATTGATCTTCCTGCAACAAAACCAGAACAACCTCTCTGTTTTGCTATAGTGTACTCTTCTTTAAACACGTCAAAAGAAACACCTCCCGTAAGAAGAACCCAGGGTGTCTCACCTAATAATTGAGAGATCTTTAAACACTCCTCTTCATTACCAGGGTATGGAATTTTCCAAACAGTAGGTTTTACTCCTTCATCTGTTGCTTTTTTAACTAATTCATAAACAGATCCTGGTTGCACTTCACCACTTGCATATAAAACAAATTCAAGAAATATTGGCAAATTATTTTCTTCACTATCGAGTATTACTTGCTTCGCGGTACTCATTTGCGTTTTCCAAGAAGCTACAGCTCCATTTACATATAGCAACAACTTAGAAGCGTTGGCACCTAATGTCATCAACTCTTTTCCTGTGCGAGCTATTGTCTCAACTCTTTCAGTGTTTATCTTCTCGTATCCAGTTTTTTCTGTCGGCATGATTACGGGAATACTTGTGTTCATTTCTTTGTATGCTGGCAGTCCGTAATCTTCGTCAATAAGGATTCCAGAGACAAAAGGAACAGAAGCCTCGAGAATAGCCTTTTTTAGTCGAATAGCATCAGTAGGCTCTACTTTTTTCTCAGAGTGTTTTTGCATGCTCTCGATAAAACTACCCCGATGATCAAAAGCTAGAATACTAAATAAGTTCCCTTTTTTAAATCTTAAAAGTTCATGATCTGGTTTCATATATATTTAATTATGCTTACTAATAAACTTACTAATATGCTCTTTTGTGCCGCCTACCTTTTTATTTGGATTAAATAGATTATCTGGGTCAAATACACTCTTTATCATAGTAAAGATCTCTAACATTTTTTCACTAAACATGAGATGTAAGTATGGTGTTCTGATTATGCCGTCATTGTGATCAACACTAATAGAGCCACCATGGTGTACGGTTAATGTGTATACCTCTTCTGCTAGCTTAAGAATATTTTGAGTAGAAGTTTCTTTCTCCATATCAACAAGAGGTATTAAGCGGATACTTCCGTCCCCAATATGACCTGCGTATGTATAGGTCATATCGAATTTTTTGAGAATATGTTCTAGTTCAGAAAGAAACCCATCATAACGATCAAGGGGGACTATAGTGTCTTCAATAAATGGCACAGCTCGTTTTTCGTTATGGGCATGTTCTTTCAGCATTTTGAAGCTTGCACGCCGAATAACGAAATGAGCTTCTTGTTCTTTCTTATCTTCTATGAGGATAGTTTTGTAGCCTGAGTCATCTAATTGTTTCTGGCAAGTTAATGATACCGCTTGTGCAGTTCCTTCCTTCTCTTCACTAAATAGTGCAAACACAGTTAAGTGTTGGCCTTCAACATAGGAAACCGCTGATGCTTCTTTTTCTTTATACAATTTTGCAAGGGTATATGTATGAGAATCGTATACTTCAATACCTTCCGGGTTATTTTTTGACATTATTGTAATAACCTTAGCAAGATCGCTTAAGTTATTAATTCCTACCACTACCATCGATGTGTACGGTAGTATAGGATATATTTTTATCTTAGCTTCAGTTATAAATCCAAGAGTACCTTGGCTACCTACTATAAGTTTAGCGATATTGTACATATCAGTATGTTTATCATGTACATTCCATATGCCGTACCCAGCAGCATTCTTTTTTACTTTGGGCCTTTCTTTTTCTATTATCTCAGATGATGTTTCAAGTAATGTAGAGATTTTTCTGTAAATAGTTCCTTCATAGGTAGTGAGTGTTTTTTTCTGATCAAGTTCACTCTTGGTTATAGCACTAAATTCATATTCATTACCATCTGAACATATCATGCGAATGGAGAGGACGTTGTCTATTGTTGCTCCATACCTAAAACTTTTTTCTCCTGAAGCGTTATTACCAATCATTCCTCCGATTGTGCAGATATCTTTTGATGAAGTATATGGCGCAAACATGAGGCCAAAAGGAATAAGTGTTTTTTCTAAATCTCTATAATAGACACCAGAACTCACCCATAGTTCCCTTGCGTCTTTTGTCACTTCACCTATGTGAGTAAAACCATGAGTCGTATCAACTATCACTCCTTCAGTAAGAGATCCACCGCTCATACATGTTCCGCCAGCGTATGGAGAAAGTGGTACTTTGTTTTCTTGTGACCAAAGTACAAGTTGCCTCAACTCTTCTTTGTTTTTTGGAAAAGCAACTGCTTGAGGTAGTACTTCAAAAATACTAGCATCCGTACTATATTTTTTTAAAGTGTCTCCATCTTTTTTTATTTCACAAGGTACAGTAGAAAATATATCCATAATTTATTGCATCTTACAAGAAATAAATCCTTGTGTAAGTAAGGTTCGTTCTAAGTTTTTTCCAATAAAAATAATTGAGCTTTTCCTCTTTTCTTCTGATTTCCATTCTTGACTAGGCTTAATTTCATAGAGCATGTGGACTCCCTGAAGTACGACTTTCTTACCCTCTCCTTCTACAGACAAGACACCTTTAAAGCGGTACAAATCATTTCCAAACTCTCGTATGATGTTCTGAATAAAGTACATAAAACTCGCAGGATCAAGATTGCCTTCAACCTCAACACCAACAGAACTCACTTCTTCGTCGTGACTATGTGCATGCCTAAACGTCTTAGTTGTAACAGGTTCAATAACAGTCCCGTGCTTATCTTCTAAACGTAATGAGAATTCTTCAGGTTCATGTTCAAAATAGAAAGCATAGTTACTACTAACTGGAGCGGTAACGGTAAAAGATGAATCGACTTCGCGAATATGTAATTTTTGTGGATCTTGTCTCGTTTCTATACACATACCAGGAAGAAGATCTACTGGCGGTAATGAGAATAATATAGATGTTGGGTTGGCTGCTTTAGTAAGATATTCCTGTGTATTTGAAGCCGCTAAACCAAACATGATTTTCATCGTATTTTCATTTTCAAAAGGTGAAGCTTTGATTACGTACTCCCCATTTTTAAGGTTGTAGACAGAAGCAGATTCAAACGGGTATTCGATCTCTAAAAATTTAGGATTAACCTCCAACGCTTTTTGTACATCAAAACCACCAATATTGAAAATATCAGCTAGCTTTACATTACTGTTCTTGGCAAAAAGTATTTTACTAAAACGGTTAATGCTCGTTATTTTATCTAAAACAAGTTGCTTTTCTTCTTCGTTAATTAAGTCAATCTTATTAAGTATGATTCTGTCTGCAAATGCTATCTGGTCCTTTGCTTCTTTGGTTGATTCTAATTGTTGTAAGATATGCTTACCATCTACAACAGTCACAACACCATCAAGTTCTGTCCCTCTAGAAATTTCATCATCTGTAAGAAAAGTCTGCGCAACGGGTGACGGATCTGCAAGGCCGGTTGTTTCTATCAGAATATGTTCTGGAGGATTATCACTTATGATTAGTTTTTTAATAATACGAATAAGATCACCTCGAACAGTACAACATATACATCCATTATTCATTTCTACGATTTCTTCTTTTTCGTTGAGAACCAACTCTTGATCTATTCCGATTTCTCCGAATTCGTTCTCTATTACAGCAAAACGAATACCATGATCTTCTGTTAAGATCCGATTAACTAACGTTGTTTTACCACTTCCTAAGAATCCCGTAATAACTGTTACTGGTATTTTTTTCATATTTTTACAACGTGATGAAGTAATATGTTGTTAGACAAAGTGAGAGAAGTGCTCCCAGCCAGGCAAAGATAATGACACGCTTAGGTTGCTTACAGTCACAGGTATAGGATTCCATGACAAGGTACATTGCACCAAAGATAATCCACGATAGCGACATATCGAAGGTTTTTGTTTTGTAAAAATAGTAACTTCCAGCAACAAGAAGTAAAACTCCAGTTATGATATTAAGTAATGTTAATGTATTTGGGTGAGTAATATGTTTTTTCATGATTAGTATAGGTTTAGTATTAGCAGGTACACGCGTCCTCACAGCACGATAGGTCATCTAAGTACATATTCTTTTCTTTATAAAATGCTACCGATTCCTTCGTGTCTATTCCAAGACGTGTCGCTATTTGGCCAGCAATGACACCGAATCGTTCTCGATATTTGTAGATAAAGCAAAAGATAACATTACCGTGCTTTACCTTAGGTCCGACTAAGAATACATTGGGAATTTTTGTAGATTCATCCTTCTCAGTTATTTCTGGAAGACCCTCTTCTGTAAAAGAAAATAATTGTGACGTAATATCATTTTTTGCATCAAAACCAAGCGCAGAGATTGGTTGAGATGAAGAGGTGTAGGTAGTATTCTTTGTGGTTACTGTATAGATGTCTTCATGAAAGGTTACTCCTGTGACTTCTTGATTTTTGATGAGGGTTATATTGCCTTTTGGTAGTTCTTCATGCAGTCTATCTAATGTAAAAGGTGCAAGTGTCACACTCGGGTCACTGTCACTAAACTCCCAAGGACTTCCTGTATCAATAACAATAGATTTCTTGTTGGCTCTTGAGAGGTGTATCGCGGCATCGATACCACTTTCGTAACCACCAATAATGACAAATGAGTCACCTTCAAGTTCTTTATACGACTCTATGGAGCTCGTGTGTCTGCATAGCCCAGACCCTACAAAGTCACCCATTTTTCTAAATGAGAATTCTCCGACAGCTGAGATGATGTACTTAGCAACAATACTTCCTTTAGATGTCTCGCACACAAAACCTTCTTTTTCTTTTTGAATAGAGAGAACTTTGGTGTTTTCCCTTACGTGTACTTTAAATGTTTCCTTGCATATGCGAAGGTAGTTTGCGTATTCTTCGCCGGTAGGGTGTTCTGTGCGCAAGGTGTATGCAGGGGATGTTGCATAGGTAATAGCATTTAGATCTAAGAGTCCGAATTGGTGACCGGTAAAAGAAGGAGACAGTAGTTTTGTTTCGTTTGGCCATTGTAAAAATGATGATCCTATTTCTTTTGCATCCACTACAAGAACATCCTTAACGCCAAACTCTTGTAATGCTATCGCAACTCCAAGTCCGGCAGGCCCTGCGCCAATGATAAGAACATTATGTGTTTTCGGGAAAGTATTCATTGATACACATCATAACAACAAAATACATCTAACGCAACAAAGTTGCGTTAGATGTATTTTGTAAAGCATGTAAATGAAAAGGTGGATTCCTTAGTTAAAAATACGCGTATGGTTCTTCCGGTTCAGTAACCACTTCTATTGTATCAGGAACAATAGTTGCTCGTTCATGGCCATTTTCCGTTACAATAAGAATCTTACCTCTCACTCGTACCCATTCATCATTTGCTAGGTCGTTACCAGAATATTGAATTTGAATCCCAAGCGGAGTTGCATCGGCCACACAGCAAGATACAAAAAAGCGTGTAACAAAAATTTCTTCACCCTGGTTTTTTTCTTTATTAATAAGAACAAAACCAGTAACGTCAATATCTTTGCCTTGATACAAAGTTAGATCTTTGCCGTGTTCATCTAATTGAGAGATCCAATCAGAAAAGACTTCACCTGAACTCTTGCCGTTTTTATTATCTATCGCCTCCCACTTTTTATCTTGTGATCTTGGAATAACTTTTGCATTTTTCTGGAACCGCTTACTTGCTGTACTGTTACTTAACCCTTGTGCAGGAACAATAATTGCAACAATAATAACTGCAATAATAACAAGTGAGAGAATATCTTTTTTTACATGAGTGTGATCAGTGTGCTCTGATTCTTCATGTGCGTGATGGTGTTCGTCGGTTTTTTTTTCAATTAATTGGATTACAATAAATAGACATACCATAGAAGCGATTATAGTGAATAGGTTATATCTAGGATGAATATAATAAACAAGATCACCAGTGAGAGCTAATTTATAAATATAAAGACTCATGAGAGTCAAGGTTGCAAGATTTTTACTCATTTTTATATTTATAGGAAGTTTCTATACCAAATATTTACCCCAATACCGACAGCCGCAGAACTAATAGCTACTATTATCGTTAAATATAGTAAAAACTTTTTTGTAAATGTTTTTCTAAGCATGGTCAATATTTTTATATCAATCATTGGCCCAAAAATCATAAATGTTAGGAGAGAGCCGAGTGTAAAAGACGTGCTATATGCAAGTGCAAAAAACGCATCAACATTCGAGCACATCGAAACTATAAAACCAAGAAGCAACATTGCTAAGACAGATAAAACTGGATGAGTCCCTAATGTGTAGAGTACTTCTCTTGGAATAAGAACTTGCATTAACGCTGCAATAAAAGCACCGATAAAGAGCATCTTAAAAACAGAGGTGAACTCTTTCAGAAATAAGTTAAGCCACGGGTTTGTTTCTTTAGTGTGTATATGTTCTGTCACTGTACATGTTTCAGCATAAAAACTTTTTTCAAGAAACTCATTCTGGCCTTTCTTAAAACTAAATAGTAGTCCAATACCGACAGCAATTAAGTAGCCAGCCACAATACGTATAATGGCAATGTTCTTATCAATATTAAAAGCTTCAAGAGTGGTAATAAACGTAATTGGGTTAACAATTGGGGCAGATAAAAGAAATGTAGTTGCTTGGGAGACGCTAAATTTTTTTAATATCAATCTTCGTGCAACAGGTACGTTGCCACACTCACAAACTGGTATCAATACACCAAAAAAAGCAACCACAAGATGAGAAATATATCTATTTTTAGGTAAATAGTGTAAGACCTTTTCTTCCTTAAGATATCGAGCAATAATAACCGATATGATTACTCCAAGGACAATAAAGGGGAAAGCCTCAATAATGAGACCCAAGAAAAGGGTGGCCACTTCCTGTGTCTGGTTAACCATATATAATTAAAATAGTATACCAAATATTTTTTCTTACTTACGACAAGTATTACAAATGCCAAAAAACTCAAGAGAGTGGGAATTGATAATTTTAAAACTCTTCGAAGAGTTAATCACTTCTTTCTGGATGTCGTGCTGGTTACAATTTTTAATATCTTCTATCTTTCCACATTTCTCACAGACAATATGGTGATGGTGATGATCTTCATGAAGAAACTCATAATATGTTGCAGTATCTTGTAGATTAATCTTTGCAATAATCTTTGAGATAGCAAAATCTTCTAACGCTCGATAGAGTGTTACCTTATCCATTTTATGAACTAGCTGTTTTTGTATATCTCCTGCGGAGAGAGGTTTTGTAGCTTTCTTTAAAAACATAAGAAGAGCAATTCTTCCAGGGGTTAGGCGGTACCCATGTTCTTGTAGCATAGCTTCACATGCCAAAGTATCTTTAGATTTCATAGTTGCGTTAGTCTATCATTAACGCAACTGTGTTGCAGTAACTTATAAATATATTGTAGTATATGAACATCTACTTACATAAGGAGAAGTGATGAAAGCTCATCGCAATCTGTTCTTTACGACGTTCCTCATCTTGTATGGGGGTTTTCTATTGGTTCATGTGTGGGAAACAGGATTTAGTTCTTGGCAAGCGCTCGCTGCAATTTTTGGAGGAATGGCTGTGGCGATAGTTGCTCATAGAAAGCATGGTTTTGCGCCCTCGGTATTTCTTGTTGGGCACATGCTCATTGAGTGGTATCACCATGCTTTGCACAGCAATCACTACACTTCAGGAGAATTTTTCTTCCATGGAGTACACGCAGTGCTTGATATGGTGTTTCTGTACGTGGAAGCAAAGGAACACTATGCAAAGTATGCACTACCTTCCCTTGGTGCCGTTGTAATCACACTTGCCGGCATCTTTGCCTACAACTATGTGCCAGCACAACCGTCCTTTGCGCTGTCTCCACTTATTGCTCAGGCTCTTGAGGTGCAAAAAGCTCTAGGTGGGTACCATTCACATGGTGGAGGGGTGCTTCACCATATAGTTATCGGTGGGATGCTTGGGTGTGTGCTATCACACTTGTTTCTCGCTCCAGGATGGAAACATGTTCATCAGAACTAATCTGATTCTAAAAACTTGATCTCGTGACACTGTAAAAGGTGTTGCGAGTTTTTTTATACATTAAAATAAATAGTAAAAACACTATCTTTTGGATAGTGTTTTTACTACATTTAGCACCCTTCTCGTGCTAGCTGTTGTTGGTGACCACTGTCGAGTACGACAGTATCCTGAAAAAACATAGTCGCTTCGCTTCTTGTTTTTTCGGACCTCCGGGTCACAGAATTACAAAAGCATCCAATCTTGGGATGCTTTTGTAATTCTGTGAGCGTTCAGCAGATAGAACTTAGTTGGCTCGTTACCCCACAAAGCTTATTTATTAGTTTTCAGTATATCATTTTGATCCTTCTCGTGAACTGATAAATTTCCTGACACTTTTGATTTGCCATGCAAATTAGCTGACATGTCTACTGTTATTGTTTTTATTTTATTTTCTTGATTAAAAACAGCTTTATATGCGGGATCTCTAGTTAGAATGATTGCTTTTTCTGCCCTACGACGTTCTAAAATGTCTGCCTCAGTATCCTTCCTAGTTCTTATATAAAAAATATAACTAATTATTATTCCTATAAAAATTCCTACGAGTGTATCCTTTGACATAGATTTTAGTGCTAGCACGAATTGGTGA
>CAZUPO010000005.1:37110-50135 GCA_964621595.1 uncultured Candidatus Saccharibacteria bacterium | reverse complement strand
TAGTGATGCTCCGAGTTCTTTGGTTACCAAAAGTTATGTTGATGGGAAGGTTCTTTCTGGTCCTGCGGGACCTCAAGGTCCAATTGGTCCTCAGGGTCCTGCGGGACCTCAAATGCAAGGAAGTTGGTGTGGAGTCCTTTCTTATGCAACAAATGGTAATGGTGATGGGTATGAACTGATTCACGATATCTCTTGTAACGGCCAAAGTATCTTATATACTGGCACCTGCCCTTCTGGGTTCACTTATGTTAGAGTGCTAGGGAATCAACTTTTTACTTGTATTAAGCAGTAACACAGACCTCTACCAACCTCTTTGTGATATACTTTTTATATGTTTTCTATATGGCCATACTTACTCCGTTTATCTGTTGCGATGTATTTTATCTACCCGCACATTACGGCATTTCTAGACGGAGGAACGACACTCAATAATTCAATTTTCTCTTGTGTAAATACTTTTATACCAGCAGCAATTGCCTACACCTTGTGGAATGGTTTCTTTGTTCTCTTGGGGCTTCTTGTACTCGTATGGCCACGCCCGGTGCTGCCTCTTGTCATTGCTCTTATGATGCTCTCGCTTGAGCTCTACATTAACTTCTCTACACACAGTTACGCTGCTGGGAACATGCTTCTCTTCATCCTCGTCCTTGTCACCCTATCACTTATCATTTACCACTCACGACCACAGTTTAGATAACATACCGTGATACACGAGAACTCCCCTCTTTCTGATCTTCACTCCATAACTAAAGACCATGCTTCTGGTCTTTTGAAATTAAATATAAAAACAGTCAAGGATTTACTACGACATCTTCCGGTTCGTTACGCAGACATGCGAGAAATCGCTGGAACACAGACCTTGCAGAAAGGGCAAGCAGTAACTCTCTTTGGCGTGCTCGATGGCATGGTAGTACGCAGAAGTTTTAAAGGTCACATCCCTTTAACCGAAGGATACCTAGTAGATAACTCAGGTAAAGTTCGACTCATCTGGTTCAACCAAGCATACATCGGAAAAATGTACCCGAGCGGTACAAAAGTAAAAATCTCTGGCATTGTACAAGAAGATAAGCGTGGATTCCTTCTTTCGAATCCAAGCATTGAAAAAATTGCTGAAATTCCAGAAACGAGTGAAAGTCTTTTTGCAAAAGGAGAAGATATAACATTCTTAACACCCGTATACCGAGAAACAAAAGGTGTTACGTCAAACTACCTCTATACACTTATTAAAAAAGCGGTTGCAAGTGGTGTTCTTTCAACAATTGTCGACCCAATCCCAGAACATATCTGCAAAAAACTTCATCTCCCCACACTTGCGGACGCACTTATGTACATTCACTTTCCTAAAAATGAGGCGCTCACCATCGCCGCACGAAAACGTTTTGCTTTCGAAGAAATATTTTACCTCCAAGTAAAACAGTATAAAGAAAAAATGCTTGCAAAACATTCTCTTGCGTATGGAATAGCAGCAGATAAGGGAACTTTAAAAACTTTTGTTTCATCCTTCCCTTTTACCCCAACAAACGCTCAATATGACGCAATACAAGCAATTCTCGATGATATAAAAAAGAAAGAGCCAATGGGGCGACTCCTTGAAGGGGATGTTGGTAGCGGAAAAACATTCGTTGCAGCGGTTGTTGCCTATGCCACCCTTAGTAACTTTGCAAAGAATGGCAAACGACTTCAGGTTGCCTACATGGCACCGACAGAAATTTTAGCCAAACAACATTTTGAAAGTTTTATCACCTACTTTAATTACCTTGCTGATAGTTCCATTGAAATTGGTCTCTTAACTGGGAGTGGATGTAAAAAATTCCCGAGCAAAAGTAGTGATGGTACCACATCTGTGTCTCGCAAACAACTACTCACATGGGTGGCTGATGGTCGGGTGTCTATGGTTATAGGAACTCATGCTCTCATACAAAAAAGTGTCACATTCTCACACCTAGCACTCATCATTATCGACGAACAACACCGCTTCGGAGTAAAGCAACGCAAATTGCTCACCGAAAAAAAGGGCTCTCATCAAAAAGAAATTCCTCACTTGTTATCGATGACTGCAACCCCTATCCCCCGCACTCTTGCTCTTACCATGTTTGGTGATCTAGAACTTACAGTTATTGACACACTTCCAGAGAACAGAAAACGAATTATTACCGAAATTGTTCTTCCGTCCAAACGATCGGCAATGTACGAACACGTACGCAAAGAACTACAGAATGGAAGACAGGTGTATGTCATCTGCCCTCGCATCGATGAACAAGATGAAGAAGAAGCACAAAAACGAACCCTAAAGAGTGTGAAGGAGGAAGCAAAGCGTCTTGCAGAGATTGTGTTTCCTGAATTTGTCGTTGATATCATGCACAGTAAAATGAAACGAGATGAAAAAGAAGAAGTGATGCAGGATTTTTTAGAAAAGAAGTCAGACATCCTCGTCTCCACTTCTGTTGTTGAAGTTGGAGTAAATGTCCCAAACGCAAGTGTTATCATCATTGAACACGCCGACCGTTTCGGCCTTGCACAACTTCACCAGTTACGCGGTCGTGTTGGGCGAGATATACACCAGTCCTACTGCTATCTCTTTACAGAAAACACGGGCGAGATGACGACAAAGCGTCTTCAGGCACTTGTTCGCTCGCACGATGGCTTTTCTTTGGCAGAACAAGACATGCTCGCTCGTGGCATCGGCACGCTTATGGATGGAAAGCAGTGGGGAATGAGCGATCTTGCTATGGAGTCAATCAAAAATCCAAAACTTGTGGAAGTTGCGCGTACTGAAGCAAGAACCCTCGTTGAGGCCGATGAAACATTAGAAAATCATCCACTCCTTAAAACCATCGTAGACTCAACCGAGAAAGTTCATATGGAATAAAAGAGATGGGTAGCGAATTTTGTAAGTGTACCCATCTGGACCAGGAACCCAGGACCAGTCATGTATACTAAATCGTATTTTATTTTCACTCGGACATTCTCCTCAAAGTGCATCCACCTGGACTCGAACCAGGGACCAGTCGTGTATAAGACGACGGCTCTACCAACTGAGCTATGGATGCACTTTGTTTACAATGTCCTCGTTGCACGCAATGAGACGATTGCTCTCCGACTGAACAACAGACACGCTCTACGTACAAACGCACTACTACTATAGCAAAAAGATAAATCTTTGTACAAATCACCTTTGCAAAAGAATATAGAATGCTGTACCATGAACTTCTGGCCTCATGGTGAGTGTCAGGAAACAGCAAGGGAGACGCAGTATGGAGGAATCAGAGTTTGACCGGTGGTGCCTCAAGACCCCGGGAAGCGCTAGCTGTAAATCAAGGCTCCGGCGGAGTAAGCCCGGGAGTCCCAAGTGTCCCGGCGTTGTGAAGTGCACATGTGTCGCACCCATCAATGTCGGCGACGCGGAAAGTCGCATGAGGGTTAACCGCCTGCTTGCTGGCAAACCTGTTGGCCAAGAGGAGATCATCTGGCTGCGCGGGAATCCCGAGGTCAAGTCTTGTGGGCACCCGTTGCCCGTCAATGGAAACGTGCCGTACTTCGTGTCGTAGGAGGAACGGCTACGAAGTCGTCGAAGCGGCGCCCACCCGGGCGTCGCTTTCTAATTCTTTAGTATGCTTTCGCTGCTCTACAATACCTCTTGTTTCTTTTTAATAGGTACGCCGTGCTTTATAAGAATCTTTTCAAATTCTTCTCGTTCGATATTTTCTACACGCATAAGTTCTTCTGCAATATCTTGAAGGAGTGCTTTTTTGTCAGTAAGAATAACGCGCGCACGCTCCCAGGCGTCATCCATGATACGTTTTACTTCTGCATCAATCTTTTCTCCAAAACTTTCACTATACTCCTTGTTATACGAAACACTTCGTATCTCCCCTTCTGGAACAAGGGCAATTGGACCAAGATTACTCATTCCGTACTTTGTCACCATGGCACGTGCCATCTGTGTTGCAACTTGCAAATCATTCGATGGACCTGTTGTAATGTCTCCAAAAATTTCTTTCTCCGCAACATACCCACCAAGTGACATAGCGATGTCATCCAAAAACGTTGCTCGACTCATGAGACGTCGTTCATCAAGAGGAAGTTTAAGTGTGTAACCGCCAGCATGACCTCGAGCGATGATTGATATCTTGTGCACCGGGTCAGCGTGTGGAAGACATGATGCGACGAGCGCGTGACCAGCTTCATGATACGCAGTAATCTTCTTTTCTTGCGGAGTAAGCACATGACTTTTACGCTCAGGACCGAGCATAACTTTTTCTATAGAACGAATGAGGTCGAACTGTGCAACCGTCTTTCTCCCCTCACGCGCCGCAAGTATCGCTCCTTCATTCATAAGTGAGTACAAGTCTGCACCAGAGAATCCTGGAGTACGCTCTGCAATAACACGTAAGTTAATATCTTCTGCAAGAGGTTTCTTTTTGATGTGCACGGTAAGTATTGCTTCACGATCATTTCTATCCGGCAAATCGAGCGTAATACGACGATCGAATCGTCCTGGACGAAGAAGGGCTTGGTCGAGAACGTCCGGTCTGTTCGTTGCTGCCATCACAATCAAGTTCATGGTTGGTTCGAATCCGTCCATCTCAACAAGTATTTGGTTAAGTGTCTGTTCTCGTGCCTCCCCTTGTCCGCCAATACTTGCGGAACGCATTCTTCCTACCGCATCAATCTCATCGATAAAGATAATCGCGGGGGAAGATTTCTTCGCCATGTCAAAAAGATCGCGAACGCGTGACGCACCAACACCTACAAACATCTCTTCAAACTCGCTTCCTGAGAGATGGAAAAATGGAACCCCAGCCTCCCCCGCAACTGCACGAGCAAGCATCGTCTTCCCTGTTCCTGGTGCTCCCATCAAAAGTACACCTTTTGGAATCTGTGCCCCGATGTCGATAAACTTTTTCGGTGCACGGAGAAACTCTACAATTTCAGAAAGTTCCTCTTTTGCTTCTTTTGCGCCAGCCACATCAGCAAAGAGAATTCTTTCTTTTGTATCGTCTGGGTAAATAATTTTTGCTCTAGACTGCCCAAAAGAGATCGCTTGCATATTTGCTCCTTTGATACCACGCGCAAGCCACCAAATCATAAGAGCTAAAAATATAATTGGGAGGAGAATCGGTATAAGCGCTCCCCAGAATGCAAAACCTTTAGCAGAAGATATGGTGATTGTTGTGGTTGCAAGCGTAGAAGTACTGACACCATATGCGCGCAGGGTTTCAAGAAGAGAGGCCTCGGTTTCTTTTTTACTCATAACCTTTGTACCGTCCTTTTTTTCACCAGTTAAAACATCTCCACCTACGTCTATTTTTACTACCTCTTGTTTAAGCACAAGGGTAGCAAACTGCGAGAGAGGAATGGTGGCAACCTCCTTCTTTTCTTGGAACATGGCATAGCCCCATATAAGGGTTATGAAAATAAGAAATACACCAAATAACTGCTGGGAAAACTTTCCAACCTTTTCACGTATCTGAACACCACTTTCTTTCTTCTTGTTCTTTTTCATAAAGGTTATTCTACCACATGATACACTCACACTATCCTTGGGCAAAATCGGATACATCCGTGACAACCTAGAACACCATGAAACTTATAGAAAACAAGAAACTCCACCTTACCTATCTACTAGAGGACGGCCTCGAAGCGGGCATGGAACTTACGGGGCATGAGGTAAAATCACTCCGCAAAAAGCAAGGGTCTCTTGAGGGTGCCCGGGTTATTGTACGTGGCGGAGAAGCATTCCTTGTTGGCATATACATCCCACCCTACCAACCAAAAAACATGGCCAAAGACTACGACCCCTACCGTACTCGCAGATTGCTCGTTAAGAAAACTGATCTCCATAAACTTGCTCAGGCGGAACAATCCAAAAATTTGACAATAGCACCTAATTCATTGTATCTTAAAAACAATCTCGTGAAGTGCGAAGTGGTCTTCTGTAAAAAGAAAAATGCTCACGACAAGCGAGAAGGGATAAAAAAAGAAATTGCTCGCAGAGAACTGCGAGATAATTAAAAAGAGGATCAAGTGGCAAGGATCAGGAATCATGAATGTAAATTCTTAAATTCCTGTTTCTTCAATTCTTGATTCTAAAATTGCTTTGCAATTGTTATGGGGGTGATCTTTGGCTTCGATAATAAAACTGTGCCGTATGTGCTATACCGAGATTTCTCCAGAACTCGTACCCTTTGGAGAGACCATGTTGCAAACTCAACTGGTAAGGCTATTCCTTCACCTTACGTGCAAGGTCTAGTTCCAGCATTCGCTTAAATTTAAGCCGATCTGGTGTCATGCTCTATCGTACCTGCGGGTAGAACAATGGCAATATAACAGCGGGGTAAGAATGTATGTTGCATAGCATGTATTCTGAAAAAAATATGCTCTACCCCCATCACTTTTGATTGCTTACGATGATGGGTGGTGAACACACTAAGTAATCTACGTATAGTAGACCCGTACGCCACACTTTATTACACGCGGGTTCAATTCCCGCCACCTCCACTGCTTCGCTAAAATCCGGAATTAAGTCCTAGACTTATTCCGGATTTTAGTTTCGTAGTGCGCGCACTAAACACTATAGACAGTAAGAAGGCTTTAACTGAAATACTAGATACCTAAATAGAGTGAAGCAGTGGACCCTGCGTAACTTTACGTGAAGCATGGGTATATACTTAATACTACCCTATATGTTTTATGTCTATATTTTAATTAGTCAAAAAGATCAGAGCAAATATGTTGGAGTAACAGAAGATTTAAAGAAGAGAGTAAAGGAACATAATTCTAAACAATCGGTATATTCTAGTACCAAAGCCCCCTATTCTTTAGTTTGGTACTGTGCTTTCAAAGAAAAAGAGTCTGCTTATACATTTGAACGATATTTGAAACATGGTTCTGGACATGCGTTTGCTAAAAAACATTTACTATAATTAATACTAGGAAGAATTAAAGTGTGGTTGTTTACCCATACCACTCTTGCCTCTTCTCGTTGTATTTACAATGTTTTTATGATACCATGTCAGTACTAACTATCTTGGCAGAAAAAGTAAACATCAATAATAATATTCGTTCCCCCCGTCTTCGTGTTATCGGATCAAAAGGAGAAAACTTGGGCGTGATTACAAAGGAAGACGCCATCCTTAAAGCAAAATCTGTAGGACTTGATCTCATTGAGGTGTCCCCGAACGCTGATCCACCAGTTGCACGTATCGCTGACTACGGTAAATACACGTACGAACTCTCGAAGAAGTTGAAGGAAGTAAAAGCTAAAGCGCACATTACAGAAACAAAGAATATCCAAATTTCCGTTGCTATTTCTGAACATGACATAATGATTAAAGCCAAGCAGGCAGCAGAATGGATAAAAGAAGGCCATCGAGTAAAAATAGAACTGCAACTGAAGGGGCGCACCAAGTACATGGATGATAAGTTTTTGAAGGAGCGTATGGACAGAATCCTTGCGGTAATTCCTGCTGAATACAAAATCGCTGAACCTCTCAAAAAGATCCCCAAGTCTTACATGATCGTTCTAGAAAAGGCGAGGTAGTGTTACTCGTAGCGTAGGGCACCCTCCCCCAAGAACCCTAGTGAGCGTCTTGATTTTTCCCTCTGTGTGTGATATAATACCCCAACTATCTCTACGGAGTATTTAAAAGGTATGAAGACAAACAAATCATTCTTAAAGCGATTGAAAATTACCAAAAATGGCAAGATTATCGGTCGCAAGCCAGGCCTTAACCATTTCAACGCAAAAGCACCTCGCCGCAAGCAACTAGCAGGTAAGCGCGGGCAAGCATTTGAAATGACGAGTAAGGAGAAGTCGCGTTTCCTTCCAGGACTCCTATAAAATTTTCTAATTATTACCCAGTAACTAATCCAACTATATGGCCCGAGTAAAACGAAGTAAAATTGCGATGAAGCATCGCCGAAACGTCCTCGCAAGAGCAAAAGGATATCGTTTTGGTCGCTCAAAGAAAGAGATTGAAGCAAAGGTTGCACTACGCCACGCAGGCGCTCATGCATTCGCACACCGTAAAGATAAGAAGACCGACATGCGCCGTCTCTTTACAGCACGCCTCAATGCCGGACTTCGTGTTCACGGCGTTAGTTACAGTGTTTTTATAGACAAAATGACTAAGAAGGGTATCATCATTAATCGTAAGATGCTCTCAGAACTTGCAAACAGTAATCCTGAAACGTTTGAACGTATCGTAAAGTCAGTTACAGCGTAAATTCTCATCAAAACAAAAATCGTCCGTCCGGACGATTTTTGTTTTGAATCATGCTTTTTAAAGTCGATGCTCTTTTGCACCGTCGCGCTGTTGCTCTTTTACCATCTCTATCAACTTAGCAACAAGAACTTTTGGATCTTTTTCAAATAAGACGTACTGATTTTTTCGGTTGCTGTTATCAATAATATTCCTGATAACTTCATCCGTTGCCCACTCTCCCACAAGAATCCCCATGGGCATATTTGCCTCCCACGCCACGGTAAACTCGTGAATAGTGCCGATACGACCGCAACCAATAACAATTGCGTCCGACGAGCGAACCATCATTAGATCCCTTCCTGGGAAGCCAAATCCGGTGTAGACGACCGTATCGAGTGCTTTAAGTGGAAGTCGATACACTTCTAGATGTTCACGCTTGCTTGCCGCAGGAGAGAGTCCGAAAGAAAATCCACCGGCTTCTTTTGCCCCCTCTGCCGCATACATAGGAAACCCACTCGTTGCCCCGGTAATAATCTGACACCCTTGGCGGGCAATCTCACGACCAAGCTCTTTCGCAACAGGAATAACAGATGGCCCGCAGTGTGCAATCTCAGCGGCCCCAGAAACACTTATCGTGATACGTTCTAATTTCATGTAGTTAGTAGTATACCCCAGAGTAATCTAAGACGACCAGTGGAGAAAACTAGTCAAATTCGATAACATCACCCTTCTCTGGCACGACAACAGGTACGTTGTATTCTTCATGAATCCTTTGACCCAAAAAATATGCGCTCTTTGGTTCACCTAAAACAACGACCACTTTCTTGAGGGTGTTCTTGGTAGAGTCTACAAAACTAACAAGGTGTTCCGAGTCCTTGTGTGCAGAAAATCCATGAATATTTACCACTCGGGCACGAAGCGGTACGATGTGGCCATGAATAATAATTTCTCTTTCTTCGTCAACTATTTTCCTTCCAATAGTTCCGACACTTTGATAGCCTGCAATAATGATCGTACTGTTTGGATCTGGTAAATATTTCTCCTCATGGTAGAGAATTCTACCACCATTAGACATACCACTTCCGGCAATAATTACTTTCGGTCTATGATCCCCATTAATCGCCTTACTTTCTTCTGGGCTCGGTGTTTGGATAAGCCCTTTAAAGTTAAATATGTCTTCCCCCTTCTTGATCTCTCCTTGAATATTTTGATTAAACCAGGACTCATACTTCTTGTATACCTTGGTAATGTTTATTCCAAGCGGTGAATTCAAATATACCGGCACTTCTGGTATTTGTTTATGTTCAATAAGTTCATTAAAGGCGAGAAGAATTTCTTGTGTGCGTTCTATAGAAAATGCTGGGATGAGTACTGTTCCCCCTTTTTGAATTGTCGAGGTAACAGCTTCTTTAAATATTTCGATACGTCTATCTTTATCTTTATGATTTCTGTCACCATACACACTCTCCATAACAAGATAATCGACGTCTTGCAGCGAATAGGTATCATTCATAAGAGGAGATGGAGTGTTTCCGAGATCACCAGTGAACGCAATTCTTTTTCCTTTGTATACGATCTCAACAATAGCGCTCCCTAAAATGTGTCCGGCATCGCGCAAGGTTATTTCTATCGCCCCCTCCTCTGCTTCAATAGTAAATGAGGTATTGTAGGAAAGTGTAGTGGTCCAAAGGTGCATAGCCTCGAAAACATCTTTTTCTTCATAGAGAGGTTGTGTGCCTATGATCATAGCTTCTTTCCCGAGTATGCCCATGGAATCAAGCATGATGAGTTCTGCCATTTCGCGTGTCGGCTCAGTGCTTACTATGCGACCCCTAAATCCAGCACGAACGAGTTGTGGTATACGTCCAACATGATCGAGGTGAGCGTGGGTAACACACAGGGTGTCAACAGTGGAAACATCATATGAAAATGGTTCACTATTAATCGGCAGGGTCCATTTTTCCCCTTGGACCAAACCGCAATCAACTAGTATCTTCTTTCCTCCAACTTCAATAAGAAAGTTAGATCCTGTTGGCATCTGAGCACCTCCTGCAAATGTTACTTTAAATGTTGACATAGTGTTTTTAAAAAATCTTACGTACGCTTTCTTCTCACAAGATAATATGCGACCGATGTGCCGATAGCACCATTACATAGATCTGCTAATGTATCTAGGACATCTCCTACTTGGGTAAGATCGGTAAACCCGCGCAACATTTCATGCACCTCCCAACCAAGAGCAATAATTCCATATAGCACGAGAACATGTACAAGCGTTACTATCTTCTTCTTGTATTCAAATATAGCAAGGAAGAAAGACCCTACACCAAATCCCCCAAGCATGTGCATCGGTATATCTAACCACCAAATTTCTTGGTAAAGATTTGCTCTGTCAAAAAGATACTGAGATATTAGAAACAGGGCCAGCAGATACAGCCACGATGAAACGATATATTTCATGGGAAAAGTATACCACGTGGCTCTAGTTGATCACTTGGTAAAACTAAATAATCACGCCATAATGGCGTGATTATTTAGTAAGGTGCCCCAGGCCATCTTCCTGATTTTTTATGTCAGGTGGGTGAGAAAAGGAGTGGACCACGGTCGCAATCACAATATTCTATAACCCAAAAAGATGTTATCCAGAAAAATACCTGAAACACCCTGTATTTAATTATATGCCTCTTGTAGAGAATGTCAAAAACAGCAATTTGTTATGCGTACTTGATTAAAATACAAATAGAGTGCACACATTGCATGCGCTCTATTTGTATTTACTACTTCCTAAGCACTGTATTTTTATACCTTTCCTCTTACTCCAAAATACCATCAAGATTGATATCGTAAAGCATTGCTTCTGTTACTAGACGATAGTTAACCATTTCTTTTTCAGAAAACCAGATGCCAATCTCTCGCTCCTGCGCCCCCTCACCATCTGCTGGATCAGTACAGTGTATAAGATTACGCATACCGCGTGATCCATCAACATCACAGAGATAGTACGAATCGAGTGCGTAGTCGCCTCGAATAGTTCCGGTATCAGCAGTAGCTGGTTCTGTTCCTCCAACGATACGCTTGACCACTGCAGCAGCATTATTTCCCTCAAGCACAATGGAGACCACCGGGCCAGCGCTCATGTAGGTGACAACGGCACGGATAATATCCTTTCCGTACTCAATAGCAGGTCGATCAATCTTATGGCCGAGAGATTTTTTATTCTCTAGGATTCTTTCTCCTTTTTTTAGATACCACGCATTGTCTTTACTATAATGTTTCCAAAGTTTCTTTTCGTCAGCCATATGCATCTTCATGCCAACAATCTTAAGACCAATACGTTCGAAACGCTTGATGATTTCACCAACAAGACCACGTTGGATAGTGTCTGGTTTTAAAATAACAAAAGTTCTCTCCTTTTTAGGATGGGGTACCACTTTTTTTGTTACTGTTGTTTTCTTTTTAGGTGTTGCCATGGGAGATTGTTAATTATGGTCTACTAATACTAATTAGCCACTATTCTACCAAAAAAAGCACTTTTTGCCAAAAACAAAATCCCCTCGTCGGGGATTTTGTTGTGCCTACATCTTCTCGGAAAAACTAGTGTGCTACGTATGGAAGAAGCCCCATGTAGCGAGAACGCTTGATTGCGTTTGCAAGAGCACGTTGATTCTTTGCGGTAAGGCCAGTCTTGCGACGTGAAAGAATACGAGCGTGAGGATTAAGGAACTTTACGAGAATCTCAGTATCCTTGTAGTCGATAAACTTTATATTGTTTGCGTTGAAGTGATCTTGTTTTTTCATAATTTTGATAGTTATTAGTTACTGGGTTGTAGGTGATAGTGCTTCGCGGGAGAAAAATGTTTTTCTAACAAAATAGATACAATACTAGTGACTGTTTAAAATGGAATATCGTCGACATTAACATTAGTATCACCATAGTCTATGGTATCGAGATCTGGCGCTGCAGCTTCCTTAACAGGAGAACTCTCAGATGGGGCCTGAACCCCTCCACTTTTCGGACCAAACTGTACAGCGTCTGCCACGATCTCAGTTCGATACTTTTTCTCTCCAGTAGTCTTGTCATCCCAACTGCGTGTTTGAATGCGTCCTTCGATGAGTACACCTTGCCCCTTCTTGAGGTACTGTGCACTTGTCTCAGCTTGGCGACCAAACACAACAATGTTATGAAACTCGACTTGTTCTTGCTTTGCCCCATTTGCATCCTTGTAGACACGGTTAGTTGCAAGAGAAAATGAAGTTACTTTGTTTCCATTTGGAAGTGATCGCATTTCTGGATCACGTGTTAGATTCCCAAATAAAAATGTTTTGTTAAGGTACATGGTGATATTAATTTAGTTCGTGGTCATTAGTAATTAGTACTAGTGTACTCCCTACTTTGTACCTTCTGCAACTTCAGTTGATACAACAACGTCTGGGTCAGCCGTTGTGTCAATATTCACACTTGGAGACACCTCATCTTCGTTATCAAGTAATGATTCTACTTTGATAACTGGTGCGCGCTTAGTAAACACAGTGTTCTCGCGAACGGTTTTTACAATGAGATAGCGAACTACCTGTTCATCAAGTTTTATACCCTTTTCTAGATTTTTCACTTTGTCTGCATCAAGTTCGAACTTGACCCATCCAAAGTAACCTTCATTAAAACGAACGTTAACGTTGTTCTGGACGCGAATCATCTCGTAAGCAAGCTCTCGCATATACGGAGCCTCTTCTGAAATGAAGCTACCTCCTAGGGTAGCAATAGACTGCTTGAGTGCGTTACTCTTTTCAAGCGCCGCTTCTTCATCTAGTTTGTTATCA
>CAZUPO010000005.1:0-37100 GCA_964621595.1 uncultured Candidatus Saccharibacteria bacterium | reverse complement strand
CAAAGATAAAGGAAATTTCATATACACGGCTGTCTACTGTGAATTCATTATTTTCAGTCATAGGATTCATATTCTACCACAAAATAAATAAAATAGGAAGGTCGGCCAAACTATCTCGAGTTATGCCCATAAGCAAGAAAACCGGCCTCCTTGGGGTCCGGTTTTCCCACCTTGCGTTGTGTGAATGACTAGTCGATGTGAACGTACGCCCGACAGTAGTCTCCGACCTCCTCCACCAGGTCTTTGTTTGCCACACTTCCTAGATACGCCACATCGAGGCAAATGCTTATCTCGTCTCTCGCACTGTAGTCGTAAACCGCGAGAACCCGTGACCGATGACCTACCGGCGTTACCAAACATGACACAACCGGTCGGTTGCACGAATCACGTTTACACCCCGAGATTGCTTCGATGATCATGGTTCCGTACTTCTCCTCGAGGCGCAGTCGACGGCCGTTTGAGAATTCCACGAATATTGCACTCATGGAAATCACAGCGCCCGAGATGCGTTCAACCGATTCATAGTCGCCTGTTGGAAGAGGGGTACTCAGGAACGGGTTTTCGATTTCCCAGGGCAAGAACTTCGCCGCCAACGCCCCGTCATCGATAAGGTAGATCTCTGCTTGGTAGTATGGGAAAGTGCTATTCCCATACTGGAAGGTTTTCAGAAACATGTGAAGCCTCCTGCAAGATGGGATAATCCTACACTAGAATTTTTTACGTATCTCGTCAAACGCGAAAAATGACACGCGCATTCAACATGAGTTGTCTTCGCACTTCCTCAAGAGGCTCCTGACGAAGCACGGCAATCTTTGCCACCACCTCCTGGACATAGAGTGGATTATTCCGCTGACCACGATATGGGCTCGGAGCAACATACGGGCTATCAGTTTCAGCATGAATAAGGTCTAGCGGGATATATCTGACTACATCATCATAATCATGAGTGAACGTAATAACCCCAGAAAAGCTCATACTAAACCCAATATCGACAAATCGTTTTGCAATTTCAATGTTCCCAACAAAAAAATGTGCGTTCCCTTTGAGACGTTCCCCGTGCTTCTTCTTTTCTTCTTCTAAAATAGTAAGCATATCTTCGTACGCATCCATGCTCCCTGTACTTGGTCGTCCATGCAGCATAAGAGGCTTTCGCAGATCAACCGCAAGACGAATCTGTTCCTTAAAAATATGTTTTTGTCGATCTTTCTCTTCTTCTTTAGTGCGAGTTATTTTGTGCTTTGCTTTGTCTTTTTCAAAAAACTTTTCTAGATAAAAGTAGTCGAGCCCACACTCACCTATTGCTACCACACGTGGGGAAATAGCAACTTTTTTAAATTCGTTATACGCAAATTCTTCTGTCACATTATCCGCCGGATGAAGACCGGTTGAGGCGTAAATATGTTCGTGTTTTTCGGATAGGGCGAGAGCCTTCTTACTCTCTTTAAGGTCTGTACCTATAGTAATAGTCCCCACACCATAAGACTTCATCTGCTCGATAATACTTTCTCTGTCTTCATCAAAAGACGTATCATGAAGATGGGAGTGTAAGTCAAAAAGTGCGTAGTTGTTCATAACATCTTACGGGAGACGTGCGAAGAGTGGCTTCTCTGGCATTTTATTTTCGGCGATACATTCGAGGATTTTGGCGGAGGTTTGTGGCATAAAGATGGATAATATTTTTGCAACGACATACAAACGTGTTACCAGATCAATAATCAAAACCTCTCCTTTAATTCTATCGACCTTAATAACCTTAAAAGGTTCTTCTGTTTGTATGTTGTGATCTAGAGTTCGCACTGATGCCATTAGTCCCTCGAGGGCTGTTTTAATATAAAAAATATCGAGTGCTGGTGCTATATGTAAAAAATTTGGATATTGCAAACTAGACAAAAAAGTTTCTTTTGGAGAAATTTTTATATTATTACTTATCGCCATCTTCATAATACGATTAGTCAAATTCCCAATACCATTTACCAAGTGAGCGGTGTACGCACTTTTAAGTGAGTCAATGGTGATGTCACCATCATCGAACGTTGGAATTTCGTGAAGAAGTAGGAATCGCACCACCTCTCCGCTGTAATCCGTTGCTGGTGCAAAAAGAGACAGAAGTTCTTGGGGATCAATAACATTTCCAAGTGTCTTACTCATCTTTTGTCCACCGCTTGTAATGTGACCATGGACCAAAATTCTCTTTGGTAGTGAGATATTTGCTGCAAGGAGCATTCCAGGCCAGATGGCAGCATGGAAACGCAAAATATCTTTACCAATCACATGAGTTGCATCATCCCAATATTCTTTCTTCTTCTCCCACTCATCACGACCATATCCAAGTGCGGTAATATAGTTAGACAATGCATCGCACCATACATACATCACTTGAGTGTCATCTCCCGGAACAGGTATTCCCCAAGTTACTTTACTCTTAGGGCGAGAAAAAGAAACATCTTCGAGACCGCGTTCCAGCAGGGAGAGTATTTCATTCTTACGAGTCTCTGGAAAAATTTTTAATTCGTCTTGGGTGATTTTGTCTTGTATTTTTTTTGTATAGTCGGAGAGTTTAAAAAACCAATTCTCCTCCTCTACCACCTCTGGCTTTTTGAGATGTGCAGGACATTCTCCTTTTTCATTTAGATCACTCTCTTTTTTAAACTCTTCACACCCAACACAATAGAGTGCCTTGTACATCCGCTTCTCTAGTGCCCCCGCTTCCATCAACTTGTTCCACAAATGTGTTGCACCTTTGTAATGTAATTCTTTGTCGCTTGTACGAACAAAAAAATTATATGAAATATCCAGTGCTCTATCGAGAGCCTTAAAAGATTCTGCGTGTCCATCAACAAACTCGTTTACACTTTTCCCTGATTCTTTTGCTTTTTGCTCTATCTTTTGTCCATGTTCATCCATGCCGGTAATAAAGTACACACCTTCGTCCCCCAATATCTCTCGTTTATAGCGAGCGAGTGCATCAGCAACGACAAACTCAAAAGCATGCCCAATGTGTGGCGCGCCGTTTGCGTAGGCAATTGCTGTAGTAATGAGTTCTTTATTATTTTGCATGTACTTTCCCTTTGTCGATATCAGAAAGAAGTTCCATGAGCACAGCAGAGAGTGGTACAGCGAGAAGTACTCCCCAGATACCCCCTAGTTTTGCACCAATAACGATTGCAATAATCACCACAACTGATGGTACGCCCACCATCTTACTCATAACCCTAGGATAGAGTACATGGCTCTCGAGTTGCGCAATAATTGTATACACGACGGCTGAAACAAGGAGAAGTTGCGCACCTCCGTGTGTCCAAGCAAGAAATAGACCGGGAACCATTGCAAGGGTGAGACCAACCATTGGAATCAACTCTCCGATGAATGCAAGAACCGCGAGAAGTGATGCGTACGGCACCTTGAGTACCAACATGGCAACATAAACAAGCATGGCTACAAGAAGGGAAAGTAATACCTGCCCCTGAAGCCAGAGACTTATTTTATTTTGTGCTCGTGACCAAAGATCTTCAACATACCCTTCATACTCGCGAGGAACGATAAAGCGTAAAAACTTTTGTACCCCTCTTTCTTCAAGCGCGAGATAGAATGCCATGATGAATGTAAGGATGAAATTAAACACACTACCAATAACAACAGATGTGGTTGCAAAAAAGCCGCTAGAGCCAAAGATGGCATTTTTAATAACGGTGAGAATCTGCCCTTTGGAAATATCTTTAGAGAGGTCCGCAAGTGCGAGTGAGAGATCTTTAAAGCCCATATCACGCCCAAAGATACGAACAGAATCGAGTACTTGGGGTAGAGTTTTTAGGAAACGGGCAAAATCATCAGCAAGTGGCGGAATGAAGATAAATGCAACTGCCGCAATTGCTCCAACAAGAACTAGAAATATGCTCGAGACGGCAAGAGACCTAGGTACCCGCCATGAGGTTAGCCACCGTACCGGGAGTTCAATAGATGACGCAAGTACAACAGCAACCAAAAGTGCCACAATAAAATCGCGAACGTAAAACAACCCAAAAAATAGAGCAATCCAGAATAATACTTTAACAATGGTGCCAGCCGATATAGTTATTGGTGTTGATTCTTTCATATTACCCATTCTAACATACAACAGACAAGAAGCAGGAGAGCTAATCTAGACCCTAGCGATTCTAGACCCTAGCGATCGGCCACTCTTGAAGGGTCCTCCGGCCAAGTTTCCCCTGAGAGTTTCGTAGTAAGGGCAGGAATTGTGTTACGAATATGTGCTCTGGATATTTCTTCTGTGGCATCAAGGACTAACCCCGACGTAATAGGAGGGGTGGCACCGACGTGGCTTTGTGATGGCTTTACTGCTAATTTCATATCTATAGAAACTGACTTTCCTGCATCGATACTTCCAATATTCCAAAACACAGTTCGACTTTTTACATCATACGTAACCTGGGTGTCATTGGTCGTTTCATTTTTCCATGTAACATACGATGGAAGGGCGAACGCAACCACTGTATTAGAGAGAGCATTTTGTGCAGAAGTAACTAAATGAACCGCATACGTTGTTTCTGTGTTTGGAACAGGTGGTATTGGGCCCGTGTTTGCAAGTGTAGTATTTTTATACCTGGTCTGAGCACTGAGCGTTGCATTGCCTTGTACTACCCATGTTTTAGCAACTGTGGCCACAACATCTTCGCTCGTATTGTCGGTGGCAGAGCCCGTGAGATTTATCTTAAGTGCGGGAGAATTAATCCCCTTAAGGGCTATTGGGATCAGTACACGAAATGTTTCCGTTGCCCCAGGTGGAAGATTCGCAAGGTTCTGGTTTGTGGTTGAATCCCATGTGACAGTTTGTTTTGTTGAATCATAAAATCCTTCGTTTTCTGGAACAATTTGTTTTACGAGAGGTGCGTCACCATTAATATCAAGTTTGAGGGATAAATTCTTAAGGGTAAAATCTCCGGCATTGGTATAAGTAACAACAACTATCCCCTTGTCACCATATCGCAACACGTCAGACACACCAGCATCTGTCTCAAGAGCGGCTGAAACAACCAGTGGCGATGAACGCAACTTGATATCTTGGGTTTGCGAAGCAAACACTACGCCGATATTGGCAGACCTTCCATCTTGGGAGCCAATAATTGCTTTCATGGTGAGAGTTTCCCCCTGAGTACCAAGAATAGATCCGGTTATAGAGAACTTTTTACTTTCGCGCGGTTCAAGGGGTGAAACAATCCAAGAAGGGCCTTTTGAATTTGATTTTGGATCCTCATCAGCAGTACTGAAAGTATTAGGCAACGTTAGTTGCAAGACACTAGGGACAGATGTTGTCGCAGAATTATTTTTTACTGTAATAACATACGTACCATTTTGTCCTATAGAAAGCACCTGTGGGCCATCAACCCGAACAGATATTGGAGGTGTTTTTAAAACAGTCGAAACGGTTACTATCTTACTAAAGACCGCGTTAGATCCAGCAACTTTGTATTCCAATTTTAGAGTCAGGTCCCGTGATTCAGATTCCGCGCCGAATAACACAACATTAAAATCTTGATACTTGTACTCATTCTGATTAATACTTCCGATATCACGTTTCTCTTGAACCTTTTCTTGCTGATCCTGAGCACCTGTCCCCTTTTTATACATAAGAGTAAGGGAGGCTTCTTGAAGTGGAGAGGTGTTGCGATTAAATAACGTAACTACAAGCGGAGTCTCTGCACCTCCTTCTACAAATGGAGTAATATCTCCTGAGAGATCGATGTTGGAACTCGATACAACATTTCTTAGCGACATGACTCTCCACCCGGTAAATGCAAGAGCGAGAATAAGGAGCGCAACTGAAGATAGTAGTAACTTAAAACCAAACGAAGAGCCATGTCCATCTCGTGCTTCTACAATGAGTGGTGCATTATCCCCCCAGGATGTAGGGATTTCCCCTTGCCGCTTATCACGCACATGGTGCAGGTGAATGTCTTCGACTTTCCCTTTCGGATCATACAAAGTATGCTCGAGTTTATCGAGAGCGCTGCGATCATCATGAGAATCATTGGTCCGAAAAGTGTTCATGCTATAACTATAAAGGTAGTATAGCAAGAAGGAGACACTAGAGTTGAATTTCTTTAAGAACCAGGTGGATATGCTTACGGAGTTGATCTTGTGCCAAAATTGTTTTAGTAAACAGATCTTGGATAGACCATGTAGCATACTCTTTCATAGACGTAATGCCAAATATCTTTGTATCTGCATAACCAAGATCAAGAAAGATAATATAATAGAGTAAGAGGTTGGAAATCCTGTCTTCAAACATGGTTGATGTTTCCAAAAAATCAGACAATCTATCGTATAACTGAGGGTGCGCCCCCTCTCCACGAATAAAGCGTGATAGCAAGGTGACAACCTCGACACCGTGCTTATAATTGGCGTATTGTTTTTCAGCACCGACCAATCTCCATACTTCCTTACCTTTCACGAGAGTAACAACCGCAACTGAGCGAGGCAGCATGTGGCTACGTAATTTACTTTCTAGTTTACGGATACTTTTCGCGTGAACGAAAAGCAAACCAAACTCTCTTGTAAAGACTTTAAAGACACGATCATGTTCACCTTGATCGTATTCGTCGAGGATTATGCATTTGGTGGTATATTTTTCAATGGCCACAGAGTTAGGTAGGGGGTGTTAGGTGATAGGTAGCAGGTAGTGAACACTTAGACTTTAGCGATTACAAAGGTGACAACAGAGTCCGAGAGTTGCACATCTTTAGATCCCTCTTTTTCTTCAATAACAATCCGCGCTATCTTACAGGTACTAAGAAGAAGGCTCGGATCGCCGAAGGGTAATTCTTTTGCTACGTAGAGAACGATGTCGTCGCTTGGTACAAGGCCGGCGTCTTTACGTGCATCTTGAACTGCACGCATGAGTTGGCGCATATCACCCTCCTTACGCAATTCTTCGGTAATAGTTGTATCAAGAACTGCAACTTCTGTTTGCTTCTCTTTTACAATAACTTCTTTTACGTTGAGTTCTTCCTTCATGATCTCGATATATTCTTCTTCCAAAATGGTTGCATCATTGATAGACACGCTCGTAAGCGGTTGTCGAACACCGATCTTTGCTTGGGTGCGCTCCATAAGCGCAGAAGATACGATCGTGCGAACTTTTTTCATCGTACTAAGAACTTCTTCATTGATCTCCCCTACCTCTGGCCAATTCTCTAAGTGTACTGACTCTCGCTCTCCACCTGCTCCTTTGTATACACGCTCTGCGATAAAGGGCATCACAGGAGCAATTGTCTTTGCAAGGGTGAGGAGCACGTAGGTAAATGTTTCATATGCTTCTTGCCTACTCTTGTCTCCTGCATCCCCCTTTAGTCGAGCACGTGAACGTCTCGTATACCAAACAGAAATATCATCAATGATTCCTTCTATTCCCTTAGTCGCCTCATCGAGTGCGTAGGTGTCGTATCCTTTTGTAGCACTTCGTACTAACTCATGAACACGAGATATCATCCATACATCGAGCGGATAGGTAGAAGTTGTGCTTGGCTTCACACCCTCAGGTAGTCCAAGCGCATAGAGTTGCATCACGTTGTCCAAACGCAAAATACATTTCTTATACATTTCATCGAGTTCTTTGTCACTGAAGTTAATCATCTCCCCTTTCACAACTGGAGATGACATGAGGTAGAGACGGAAAGCATCTGCACCATATTTTTCTACAAGTAAAAGTGGGTCGGTGTAGTTCTGTAAACTTTTACTTAATTTCTTCCCGTCCGCTGCGTTAATGAGGCCATTACAAATAACATGTCTGTACGGCGCCTTATCAAAAAGTCCGACGCCAAGGTTGATGAGGGAATAAAACCACCCTCGTGTTTGGTCCAAACTCTCTGCAATAAAGTCCGCTGGATAATTTTTATTAAACACTTCTTTGTTTTCAAACGGATAGTGAAGAGAAGCAAACGGCATCGCCCCTGACTCGTACCAACAATCAAACACATCTCCAATGCGGCGATATTCCTCACCGTCAACAAGAAGTACAACATCATCAATGTACGGGCGATGAAGGTTAATAGCACCTGTTTCGTCGCGCGGAACAATTTTTAGTTCTACTTTTCTTACCTCTGCATTTTTAGGATAAAGATTTGCCCCCTCCTCTTCCTCATCACGAACTACTTGCTCTTCTGTTAAAAGTTTTGCGCCAGCCAAAAGCATGCGGACAGGGCCGCCGTGAGTCACAATAAGAATGTTTTTTTCTTCGTATAGTTTTTCGTAATCATGGATAGCAGCCATAACACGGTGCATCATCTCTCGGTGGGTTTCACCCCCCTCTGGACGAGCATCAAAAGTAACGAATGAGGTTGAGAATGAGGCGAAGTATTCTTCCCGAGATTTTCCATCAAAGATACCCATGTCGTTTTCGGTCAGGCGTTTATCGAAGGTAACTGGAAGTCCAAGAACATCCCCAACTATTTCCGCGGTTTCTTTACCACGAAGAACTGGCGAGGCTATAATGACATCTATTTTTTTATCCTTTAGATTTTCTGCTGAAGCACGAACACCCACTTGCCCTTCTTTAGTAAGATGATTCTTCATATTTGTCCCCTTATCCATGAAGCCTTCCACATTACTGATCGCTTCACCGTGTCGCATAACATAGTATGTATTGCGTGGTTTTGTTTTTGAAAGAGACGCGAGTTCTTCAAGTGATCCGATTACTTTTATTTTGCTACCATCGGCGTTTTTCCATACAGGAAGTGGGGCACCCCAGTAACGTGAGCGAGACACTGCCCACTCTCGTGCACCTTCTAGCCATTTACCAAAACGTCCGTCACGAATATGTTCTGGAGTCCAGCCAATCTTTTGATTCTCCTTAATAAGTTTTTCTTTCATCTTCGGAACATCAACAAACCAGGATGATGTGGCGTAGTTAAGAAGTGGTGTTTTGCATCGCCAACAAAGTGGATACGAGTGGACAATTGAATGACTTTCGAATAATAGCCCCTTATACTTTAACAACGTCTTTATTTCCTTATCTGCAATTTTTGTATCCCCTACAACTTTCACTTTCATTCCAGCCAAATCATCTCCCACGTCCTGTGTGAATGTTCCATCCATTTTCACATGTTTAATAACTGGAATCTTGTGCAACTTCGCAAGTTCCATGTCATCCGCGCCAAATGCTGGTGCTTCGTGAGCAATACCAGTACCGGTATCAAGAGTGATAAAGTCAGCATGCCATATCCTCCAAATTTTTTCTTTATGTTCTATGTCTGCGTCTTTAAAATAGTTAAAAGGCGGATGATATTTTTTACCAACAAGATCTTTGCCAGGAATTTTTTCAACAACTTTCCATTTTGTTCCTTCCCCATCACTGCCAAATATTTCTTTAGCTCTTGCCTTTGCTACAATAAAAAAACCTTCAACATCTTGCTTAGAAATTTTCTCATACATTGCGTCTTCCTTAAGTGCGAGTGCAGTATTTCCTGGCAAAGTCCACGGAGTTGTGGTCCATGCTAAGACATATGTCCCCGGCTCATCGTCTAACTCAAACTTTACCGTGACAGAAAGATCGGTGACATCATGATACTCAAGGCCTACCTCTGACTGCGCAAGTGGCGTCTCACATCTCGGACAAATGTGCATCATCTTGTGTCCTTCGTAGGCCAACTTCTTTTCATAGAGTGTCTTCCACGCCCACCAAATACTTTCTGTGTAGGTTGCATCCATTGTCTTGTATGGACTCTCCATGTCTACCCATCTACCCATGCGCGGAATTATTTCCTTCCACTCGCGCTCGTACTGAAGCACACTTTCGTACGCATCACGATTGAACTTATCAATACCAAATTCTTCAATATCTTTTTTACTCGAAAGACCAAGTTTTTTCTCGATCAAATTTTCGATAGGAAGCCCATGACAATCCCACCCCCACATACGACGAACAGTGTTCCCCTTCATTGTTTGATAGCGTGGGATAAGATCCTTCACCGTTCCTGCCATGAGTGACCCGTGGTGAGGAAGACCAGTTGCAAACGGTGGACCATCATAAAACGAAAAACTTCCTTTTGGATTTTCTCCTGCGGGTTTTTCAAGAGTACTTTCGAAGATCTTCTTTTCTTTCCAAAAAGAAAGTGTCTCGAGTTCTTTTTCATTCACTGATTTTGGTTTGTTGTCATTCATGGTTTTTATAAAAAATTAAATCGCCCACAGAAACAATACTTCTTTGGTAGAGGTAAGTGTTGTTTCTAAGGGCGATTGTTATCTCGCGGTACCACCTTGATTCCCCGGCCCCAGTTTTGTTTTATGTTTTCCAAAACTGGGGCCGGGCTTTTTACGCGGGTTCTACTTGCATTGCGTGCTTTCTTCCCTAAACTCCGGGGCGATTAGTCCCATCAACGTTTGTATGTAGTTAATACTAACAAATTACCCTAGTTGTGCAAGTAACTACTATGCCGCCTGTGGTTCTTCGTGTTGATTTCTAACTCACCATAACTATCTAAATAGTAAAACCGTTTTCTTTAACTTTTTTATGGAAAGCGGCCATTCTCTTATAGATTGGCTTGCCCACATAAACCCCCGCAACGATTGCTGTAACAACAGACAACCCAATAGATGACATGAACAATGTGGAGGTTGAAATACCGGCCGTTCCTAACCAAACAATCTCCGTTCCGATACCAACCACAGCCCCACTGGCCGCTGATTTAGTGACTAGTTCATCTGTTATCGTGTAATCAATTATCTCAATTCTTTTTTGCAAGGCATTTCTAAGATCATTAGAGAGTGTGTTTAAATTACCCCCATCCAAAAAACTAACCATCTCATGTTCAAGGCTTATAGCTTCAATTTTTTTTCTTATTACTTGCTCATCTTGTTGAATACCTTCAATGGTCTGACTTTCCCCCTCCTTAATAAAAGAGTTATCGGGAGGCGCTAAAACTTTTTCGGTATTAGTTGGTGCCGCGCTTCCCGGAACAGTATACTTCTCGTCCAGCATTTCAGCGCGCCCTGATAGAGAACCTGCTTCCCGGGCCGCTTCTAGTGGAACTGGTTGAGACTCGACTGTTCCCCCGTCTTGTGTTTTTGGTTTTTCCATAATGAGTTTAGTATACCATCTCGACTACATCCTCTCTGGAGCAGCGATGCCGAGTACGTGAAGGCCTTGCGCTAGAATATTTTTTGTAGCCTGTGCGAGTGCAATATAGTACGTACTTTTATCTTGATCATTTATATCGATAATCTGCACCCGTGCATACATACTATTAAATACTCTTGTAAGAAGAAGCAAGTAACCAACTATGTGATGTGGACCAATTTCTTTATATGCCTTATCGAGCACTAGAGGGTACCTTGATATAACTTGTTCAAGTTCTTTCTCTGGCACTCCCTTGTATGCAGAATGTTCGCCAGTAATCACCTTCCCCTTCTCAAGAAGAGCGCAGAGTCGTGCGTGGGTGTATTGTAGATAAGGACCAGAGTCGCCCTCAAAGGAAAGTGATTTTTCAAAATCAAATATCATATCCTTCCCTGGTGCACTTTTAAGAATTGCAAACTTAATAGACCCAACTGCCACGGCAGTAAGTAACTCATCGCTCAGCGTTCCTTCTTTTTTACTCTCACCGATTTTTTCTTGTATGTGTTCTTTTACTTTGTTGATCAAATCCTCCGCAGGTATCACGTTTCCAGTACGCGATGACATTTTCCCCTCTGGAAGTCGAAGCATACCATGTGAAATATGTTTGATTGAATCCGCGAGTGGCTTATCAATTTCAGAAAGCGCCGCTTTAATAACCTTGAAGTATTCATCAATCTCATTTCCACTTACAACGATTGATTCTGTCGCATTTGGTACAAATTCTTTCTTCTTGTAGGTGTTCCCAAGTTCTTTCGCTTCATAGGTAGGAAGCCCTTCTTTGTTTACAAATACACGTGTGTGAAGTCCGACCTTTTCTCCTTTGTAAACGATTGCCCCTTCTGACTCCTCAAAAACAGTTCCTAGAAATTTTTTCACAATCTCCTTGCCGTGCTCACTTACCTCACTTTCCATAATATAGTGATCAAATTTTGTCCCGAGTTTTTTATATACCGTTTCAAAATAATCAAGACTCCACTTTTTTCCTTCTTCGTAATATTGATTAATTACTTGATTATCTTTTAAATATACGTGCTTATTTATATTCTGTATTTCTACTCGAGAACTATCGTCTTTTTCATACAACTCATTGCCATAAGCATACGCTTTATGAATATAACTCTCCCAAGCACCAACAGTCGGAAGAAACCCTGAAACATTTTCCTCTTCCCTTCTTTTAAGAAAACCATAAATTGCTTTTGCTACATGCATACCAACATCACCCTGATAACAAATTCTCGTCACCTTATTACCCTGTGCTTCATATATTCTTGCAATTGCCTCCCCTATTGCATTTGGCACCAAGTGTCCAACGTGAAAAAGTTTAAATGGATTTGGGTCGGTATATTCAACAATTACTTCTCTTCTATTCTCTCGTGCAAAAGCATTCTCGCTTAAATACATAAACGCTTCATGCGTTCTCACTTCATCCTTCAAGAAAAAGTTAATAAACCCTGGGCCAGCAATTTGAATATCAGAAACACAATCAGATGCTTTTTCTAACAATACACCCCTCACCCTTTCTGCGTATTCTTTCGGTGATATATTTTCTCTCTTACCACAAATAAACGCCACGTTTGTCGCGTAGTCACCATGAGAGATCTCTTCTGTTGTGGTAAGCGCAAAAGATACGTCACTTCCTGCAACTTCTTCGATTGCTTTTTGTATCTTCTTAAACGAATTCATTCCTTAATACTACCTTATTTCTTCTAAAAAATGAATTTTGTGGTAGAGTTATTTGATGTCCTCATACACCCTCCTTGATGGTACACGTCTCGCCAAAGAACGAGAACAACTCCTTGCACAAAAGATAGCCACAACCCCAACCAAGCCCACACTGGTTATTATTCAAGTTGGAAATAACAAAGCGTCGACAAAATACATTGATTACAAGAAGCGTTGTGCGGGACGCATGGGTGCAATTGTACATCATATTCTTCTTACAGAGACCACTACGACCGAAGAACTCGTTACAGAGATACAAAAATACAACCAGGATGCTTCCATCCACGGAATTATCATTCAACTACCACTTCCACCACACTGCGTGGTTCATACTGTTTTAAATGCTGTTGACCCAAAGAAAGATGTAGACGGAATGACAGGAGAAAATATTCGCTTACTTTACGAAAACAAGAGCATGTATATACCAGCGACTTCTCTTGGCATACTTACACTGCTCGAACACTATAGAATTGCCTGCGCCGGAAAGCATGTGGTAATTGTCGGACGATCATCTCTTGTTGGAAAACCAACCGCACTCGCCCTCCTTAATAACGATGCGACGGTAACCATTGCACACAGTAAAACTCAAGACCTAAAAACTATTACAAGGACTGCGGACATCCTTATCTCAGCAACAGGGTCAGCGAAATTCATTAACTCTAACCATTTGAAAGCAGGGGCAATCGTTATTGATGTTGGAATAACCGTAACAGATGACGGTCATGTGGTTGGTGACGTTGACTTACATGATGCACAGGAAAAAGTCTCTGCGATTTCACCTGTGCCGGGCGGTGTTGGTCCAATGACCATTATTTCTCTATTTGAAAATCTCTACAAGGCATACGAAACGAATCGCAAGTAACCCCCTTTTTGAATTATTTTCCTTACTTTCCAGTACTTCCAAACCCACCAGTACCGCGCCTGGATTCTGATAATGTCTCTGCCTCAATAATTTCTGGGAACTCAACTTTTTGGATCAGCATCTGAGCAACTTTGTCACCGTGAGCAAATGTGTACGGGGCATCTTGCAGGTTGTGAACCACTATCACTAGTTCTCCTCGATATCCCGCGTCAATTACCCCGCCCAGTGTTTTTATTCCTTTTGAACTAACGGAGCCCTTGTCCCAAATTAAACCAACGTACCCTTCTGGTAATTCAAAAGCAAGTCCTGTTGGAATCTTAATAGTCTGACGTGCTGGAACAAGATGTTCGCCACAACTAAAAATATCCATACCTGCGTCATCATGATGTGCGCGAACAGGTATCTTTGCTTTTTCGTGTAAACGTTTTACCTTGATAGAAAACATACGCTATGAAATGTGAGAATAAATGACATCGTGGATTTCCTCGCGCGATAACATTTCACCCTTTCTTGTGCAGTCTATAGTAGTCCATCCATATTTTTTTGCCACATAGAAATATGCCTTGGATGCCTTTTGTAAATGCTTTAGGTCATTCTCGTGAATGTCTCGTTTTTTTCCTTTTGTATATTCACGTGCTTTTTTCTTATCGACCAACGTCTGTCCTATTTCTGGGGGAACAAAGAGGAAGATGGTTTGATCCGGTTTCGGTAAATCAAAAATCCCATACTCTAAATCATGAAGCCAAGAAAGATACTCGTCGCGTTTTTTTAGATTATCAATTTTGCCCGCTTGATGCCCCATGTTTGCAGACACGTAACGATTGGCGATAACGTACTTTCCTTCCTTCAGCCACCGCTTGATATCAAATGATTTATCATACCGATCAAGGGCATAAAAAAGAGAGCCTCGGTATGGCCCAACATCTTCCCCTGATCCATACTCTCCTCGCAAGTATTTGCTAACAAAAAATCCAGAAGGTTGTCCGTGCTGAGGGAAGTCTGCTATCTCGACCTGCTTCCCCTCTTTACGTAATCTCTCGACAAGTTTCAGTACTTGCGTTCCTTTTCCAGAACCATCTGTTCCCTCAATCACGATAAACTTACCCTGCTTTTTTTTCGTAGTTTTTTTAGCAACCTTCTTCATATAAACATCAATTACTTAATAAGCGATCGGAGTACCTTGTCCATCTTTGCGGCAATTGTATCCATATCTTTCTCCTTCATCCCTCGTGTCGTAACTGCTGCTGTACCTATGCGGATTCCAGAAGGATCCATAACACCTCGCGGATCTTGTGGAATTGTATTCATGTTAACGATGATACCTGCTTTTTCGAGTCCATCCGAGGCCATCTTCCCAGAAACACCCTTCCCTCCTGCCCATGTATCAACCAATAGCAAATGGGAATCTGTCCCTCCGGTAATAATTCTCCAGCCTCGTTTTTCTAGAGCAGCACCTAAGGCTTTTGCATTCTTCACGACTTGCGCAGCATACTTCCTAAATGCTGGTGTTGCCGCTTCTTTAAGAGCAACTGCCACCGCAGCAATCTGATTGTTATGCGGACCACCTTGAAGACCAGGGATGATTGTTCGGTCGATTTTCTTATCCATTTCCCGCTTATCCTTGCGGACAAAAATCATCGCACTACGTGGTCCTCGAAGCGTCTTGTGTACAGTTGTCGTAACAACGTCAGCATACGGGAATGGGCTTGGGTATGCTTCTCCAGCCACAAGACCGGCGGTATGTGACATATCCACCATGAGGAGACTGCCGGATTTCTTTGCGATCTGTGCAAACTTTTTAAAGTCCACTACCCTTGGATATGCTGTGAAGCCTGCAACAATAATATTTGGCTTATGAAGAAGTGCGATTCGTTCGAGTTCTCTATAATCAAGCCTCTCTGTCTTTGGATCAACTTCGTAAGGAATTTGCTTCCAGATTTTTCCAGTCATGGAAACACTCTGACCATGAGTTAAGTGTCCCCCCGATGAAAGTTTAAGCCCCATGATTGTTCCCCCGAGTGGGACGAGTGCCGAGTACACAGCCAAGTTCGCAGGAGACCCAGAAAGCGGCTGCACATTCACGTGCCAATTTTTTGGACTCAAACCAAACAATGACAGCGCACGTGATCGTGCCAAGTCTTCAATCTCATCGATCACCTGATTCCCACCGTAGTATCGTTTACCCGGATACCCTTCTGAATACTTATTTGTAAGCGATGATCCAAGTGCATAGAGTACATCAGAGGAAACATAGTTTTCTGATGCGATGAGATTAATAACTTTTTTCTGTCGGGCATCTTCTTTAGCAATAAGGGACTTGATCTTGGTATCTTTCATAGGGGCGATAATCTAGTTTGTAATATCTTTTAGAATAGCACAGGTAGGTGGTGTTATAAATGCATAAATACACCTTTGTAAACAAGGGCTTTTTAGTACCTGGAAAGAGAACTTAAAGAATGTATACTGATACTATATGAAATCAACACACGTCGATGATATTTACTTAGATTTAGTAGACAAGATACTTCAAGAAGGCGTTCAAAAGGGTGACAGAACTGGTACGGGAACCCTCTCTATTTTTGGACATCAAATGAGATTTGATCTATCTCTTGGATTCCCGCTTCTTACAACGAAGAAAGTTGCAATCCGTGCAATTATCCATGAGTTGATTTGGTTCTTGCGCGGGGACACAAATATCAAGTATCTCGTTGATAACAATGTGGGTATCTGGAACGAGTGGCCATACAAAGCATACCTACTCTCACAAGGTAAAGAAGTTCCCCCTACTGGCAGCGAGGCGTGGAATACTGGTATTAAAGAATTTGTAGAGAAGATAAAATCCGACGCAGGGTTTGCAAAACAATACGGGGAACTTGGTCCTGTGTACGGAAAACAGTGGCGATGTTGGACGGACGCGGAAACAGGGCTATGTATTGACCAGTTACAAAACGTGGTAGACAAGATTAAGAAAAGCCCCAATGATAGGCGGCTCATCGTCTCGGCATGGAACGTTTCTGATATTGAAGAAATGGCAAAGGCCGGACTTCCACCATGCCATTGTTTTTTCCAATTTTATGTAGCAAATGGAAAACTTTCTTGCCAACTCTATCAACGTAGTTGTGACACCTTCTTGGGTGTCCCGTTCAACATTGCAAGTTATGCTCTACTTACAATGATCATCGCCCAAGTTACAGACTTACAGCCGGGCGAATTTATCTGGACCGGAGGAGATGTACACATCTACTCGAACCACGTCGAGCAAGCAAAAATTCAACTCTCTCGTCGTGATAAAAAGTTTCCAATGCCAACCCTTACAATTAATTCATCAAAAAAGAATGTTGCGGATTTTGTAATTGATGACTTTGAACTTGTTAACTACGAAGCGCACGATGCCATCAAAGCGCCAATTGCGGTTTAATATTGTATGTCTTTCTCGATCATTGCCGCCATCGACCAAAATAATGTTATCGGTAACAACAATAAACTTTTGTGGCATATTCCAGAGGATTTGAAATTTTTTAAAGAAACAACCACAGGGCATACCATTATCATGGGAAGAAAAACATTTGAATCTATTGGACGCCCATTACCAAATAGAAAAAACGTTGTGATTACAAGGAATAAAGAGTGGGACCATGCTGGGGTGGAGGTTTATACTTCGATGTCTGACATCAATCCATCAACAACAGACGAGGAATTGTTTATCATAGGCGGCGGAGAAATTTATAAAGAGGCACTACCTCTAGCATCCAAATTATACATAACCCATGTACATGCCTCATTTAGTGGTGACACGTATTTCCCAACCATAGACACCTCGGTATGGAAAAAAGAATCGGAGCGTCACGTTCCTGCAAACGACGTCAATCCTTTTGACGTAACGTTTACCACCTACGTCCGTTAAGTACTCTACATTTTAAATTGCTTTGCAAGTCTTGGGCCAGATTGCTTTAAGTAGTTGGAGTTTTTCTGATCGTAGTGGACCTCTGGTATTTCTGACATAACCTCAAATCGAACTTTCCCAATAGGTTGTCCGTCCGAAACTAAAATATCTTCGAATGTTCGTACCTCCAGTGTAATAGGCCTCCCCTTTCCGCTACCATCTGTGTTACACCCCCACCCTGGATCAAAAAATCCGGCATAGTGTGTGCGAAACTCTCCAGTACGAGAATCCATATCAACCATTTCACTTGCAAGGTGTGGTGGTACTCTTAGTGCCTCTTTGGTCGATAAAATATAAAAACTATCTTTTCGTAGCAAAAGCGTATCACCTGTTTTTTTCACAGGAATAAAATGAGTAGAGGGCTCTAGAAATCCATTAGGTACATTAAGATCAACAACGCTATTGGTACCGCGACACTCATATCCAACAATAGTTCCAGTGTCTCCCGATAGATCCAGTGTCAGCAGGATAGACCCATCATCATCTTTCATGCGAAGATCTTCGTATTCAATGACATCACCTGCGAGTGAATACAAAAGTGGTGAATGCTTGTATTCCCGACGTAGTGCATGTTCATTAAAGCGGGTGTCGTTATAGAAAAATCGCACCTGACTCACAGCAAAACCAGAATGAAGTAATACTGGGTAAGAGCGGGGGACGATAATTGCCCACAACTCACCACCCGATGAAGACGGTATTGTATCGTATCGTGCCACGCCATCTTTTACGATACGAACATGCAAATCATGACGGCCGGTTGAAGATTTTGGATTGCAATATCCATAAATATTTTCCGGTACATTGAATGCCTCATTCATGCGCACCACATAGACCACGCCCTTCTCGAGTGGCTCTTGAATGAGGTGACGAGAGCCGTTCATTTTTTTAATAAGTTCTCGGATTGTCTCTCCAGTCTTTGGAAGAAATACTCCATCTACACGATACCACTCATCTGAGATAGTGATATCGATGGATGCTGGACTGATCTGCTTCTCTTGGATATTTTTAAAATCACCCGAACGTACATAGTGCTTGAGAATCTGTGAAGGCAACGCTCCTTTCGGTGACTTTTTCATAGAAGTAACTATACCAGATGACCAGGTGAAAAAACAAATCCCCTTATGGGGGAATTGTTTTTAGAAAATATTTCTAGAATTTGGCAATAGTTTAGACAACTTTTAGACCGGCTGAGCGTGCTGATCCTTCGATGATTTTCATTGCTTGCTCAACGGTGTGCGCTGTAAGATCTGGAAGTTTTGCTTCTGCAATTTCTTTAAGCTTTGCTTTAGAGATTGTACCAGCACCACCCTTTGAGTTACCTTTTGCGGCACCTGATCCTTTGAAGAGAAGGGATGATGCTGTTGGAGTCTTTACAACGAAATCATATGAACGGTCTTCGTATACATAGATTTTCACAGAGAGACGACCTTGCTTGCCTTGGGTTGCTGCGTTAAATTTATTAACGAAGTCACCAATTGGAACACCCGCCTGACCAAGTGCTGGACCAAGTGGTGGAGCAGGCGTTGCTTTTGCCGCCTCAATTTGAACTTTAACGTATTTTGTAATTTTCTTTTCAGCCATAATAGTTTGATAATCCTAACACATTTTTAAATATCCTTCAAGAGAAGTCACTTTCGCTTAGATCTTCTTAACTTGAAGAAAGTCTAGTTCGACTGGGGTTTCGCGCCCAAACATATTCACAAGAACCTTGAGTTTTCCTCTCGTTTTATCTACTTCCCCAACCTTTCCTTCGAAATCTTTGAATGGCCCGTCAATAATAGAGACAAGTTCTCCGACAACAACAGCAACTTCGTGTTCAACATCTCCTGTCTTCATACGACTAAAGAGATAGTCGATTTCTTTTTGTGAAAGTGGTACTGGGGTGGTGCCGGCCCCTACGAAACCAGTAACTCGTGGTGTGTTGCGCACAACATACCAACTATTATCATCCACAATCATATCTACAAGTACGTATCCAGGGTAAATCTTTTCTTCAACTTCAACACGCTTGGTTCCTTTTACCTTAATTTTTTTCTCAAGTGGAACAACAACATTAAAGATCTTGTCTCCCATACCAAGAGACTCGATGCGTTGCTTAAGGTTACGAAGAACGGCGTTCTCATAGCCACTATAGGTATGGATTGCATACCAGTGTCTCTCCCCTGTAAATTCTTGTTTTGCCATAAAAGTGAAGTAATTAAAGTGGTTAACTAAATGTAGTGATTATCGTGCGATAATTTTTGCAAGCATTTCACGAAGACCCAGATCAAGCGCCCCAAGACCGATTGCGACAACAATTGATAGTGCGATCACAATACCGGTGTAGAGAATAGTGGTTGAAGTTGAAGGAAACTTTACTTCCTTGAGTTCTGCTTGGACTTCTTTGAGATAGTTAAGTATGTTCATAGTTGCTCGTGAAATAATAATCTTATTCTAAAAAACGCCCCGAGGGGCATTACTATCTTTCAATTATACCAAATATGGTGCCGGCTGTCAAATGGGTCTCCTTCTACGACGTATTTAGGGGGGCGCACTCTGGTGCGCCCCCCTTTAGAGACCCCCTTCTAGGTGGTGGCCAGACGCCTCCGGTCTCGTCTGTAGGCCCACATAACTGCACCGAGCCAAAAAATGATGCTCCCAGCAATCCCTGCACGCGCAAGGATGTCGAACAGGTCCATGCTCCCTCCAAAGAGATGTGGGTATTAACAAAGACTACTAAATGCTATATTTGGAGTCAACAACAAAACACCCTCACTATCTACTTGTATAGAGAGGGTGTTTTGATACCTGCGAGGCTCGACTCTTTATTAATCTATCGTATAGGTAATTGTTACACGAGACTTGATAACACTCTCCCCCTGTGGAAGAGACACGGCATCACGTGACATACCAGCCATCGTACTTTCTGACTTGCTATACATCATGACAGGATAGTAACCGCCATTATCTTCATTGTACTGAATAATTTCACCGAGGGAGGTATTAAGGGCCTTGGCTGTTGCTTGAGCCTTTTCTTTTGCTTCCGCGATTGCTTTTTCTTTTGCTTGGGCCTTTGCTTTCTCTGGGTCGTCAACTGTGAATTCTGGCCCCGAGATTTCGGTGATGTTGGCTTTTCCAAGTGATCCAATCACATTGCCGGCATCATCAACTTTACGAACCTTTACTTGTACTGTCTCTGCCACATCGTACCCGGTGATTGTTGTCTTACTTGGCGGACAATTGTAGGCAACGCAGTATGTCGCTTGTGATTCGTAGTGAGGATTCACTGTATATGAAATAGTTTTGACGTCCTTCTTAGAGACGCCAAGACCATCTAGATCTTTGAGTGCCTTATCAATTTTTGCTTCTACAAGTTTTTGTACCTCGGGAACAGTCTTGGCAGTTTCTCGTACTGTGAATGTAACTGTAGCAATATCTGGTACTGCAGTTACTTCACCCTCGCCTGAAACAGTAATAGATGCGACTTGCCCATTTGGGTGCTTACGCGCACTCAAATCTTGTAAACCAGATGCAATAGCAGCAAACGCTACGCACAAGAGCGCGAGCGAGCCTGCCTGCATAAGGTGTTTTTTGTATGTTGTTTCCATAGAATAATTTTATTGAATAATAATCTTTACGGCTGCCAGGATACATACCACTCGGATATCCTTATAACCTACCATTAGTATACATGTAGGCAAGGAGAAGGAGAATAATGAGGAGCATGGACCCGGTAAGCATAATTAACCCCTCATCTTCCATATCAAACCTTGATCGTTCAATCCTAACCTTCTTAATGACTTCCGCCTCGTGCGTTTGCTCTTTATGCTCCTCGACAACGGCGCCCGCATCTTTTTTTACGGACTCGTAGTTGGTTTTGTACTCGGAAAATGGTACTACGTTGGGGGTTGTAACAAAAGGTTTAAGCGGGAGATTCTCTGGTGGCTCCACCTCCTTGCTGATGTGATTTACTGCCGAAACAAGAGACTCTTTTTCTTCAGTGAGAACTTTTGGCGGGGGCACAACCACAGCCACAGGTGGCTGAACGAGAGAATTTGTACCGCCAGATACAGTATTACTTGTAGATACTTCGCGATCATCACCTTTGAATGATGTCTGCGTAGTCGAGAGGGGTGAAACAACTTTAAGATCTTGCACACCCGACCCAGTAGAAACTTTGTTATCTATGTTGCCTTGGATCAGGGGTGCTTTTAGTGGAGAACTACGAAATACTGCAAGGGCTTCATTAATTGCACTTTGTTCCCAGTTGGCAGATGACAACAGCAGCGAAACAGTTGCTTCGTCGAGTGTGCCGTGCCGAGTTTGTAAGTCGTTAAGGGTTGTTTCTATCTCACTAATTGTCATTACTTTTTAGTGGTTGTTTTCTTGGTTGGTGTTGGAGGAGGCGTAAGAGATTTTAGGAATGTTTCTAGATCAGCGTTGCCTGGGTTACGACGGATAAGTTCATCGGCAATTGTTTTTGCGAGATCAGGACGTCCTCCATCACGAAGAGCAAGTGCCAAGAAATACGCAATGTTGGCATTGTTTTGGTCTCGCTGAAGAGCCATAGTGAGCGCTTGGACAGCATTCGCGTAATCTTTCTTGCCGTAGAAGAGGAGTCCTGCCTGTAGATAAACGAGTGGCTCGTTAGGAGCATTCTTTACTGCCTCAATCGCATATTGAAGGGCTTCGTCAATCTTGCTCTCTGACGCTTCCAACTGACTCATAAGATAGAGTGCGTCCGCGAAGTTTTGCTTCTTCTTTATTGCTTCAGATAGGCCAGCACGCACCCCTTCTCTGGTACCAGCAGATGCCTCGAGGCGAGCAACCATAATATAGAGGTAAGGATTTTCAGGATAAAGTTTGATTGCTTCGTCATATGATTTTTTAGCATTTCCATATCCTCCGGCTTTATCAAATGGCACAGCAAGTTCATACGCGCGACCAAGAGAGACGTAGTTCTGGTAATTATCAGGATTATTCTTAACAGCTGCAAGACCAGCATCGACGGCAGCTTGCGCATTCTTTAGATACTCATTTTTAAGTGCCTCCTGATCCCCTGTTGGAGTTGCTACGATGTTACGATTTGCTTGAATATAGTATTCAACCAAGACACGATAAAAACCGTCGTACGGGTATGCCGTAATGGCTTTATTGAGCAACACTCCAATTGTCGGCATGTCTGTAGACGCTTGCGCCTTATTGTAATAACCAAATGCCTGAACCTTCTCTGCCGTAATAGCCACGTTAACAAAGAGAATAATCGCGACTGGTATCATCACGAACGCAACTCGTTTGCTTGGATGGTATTCACTTAGTTCTGCTTTTGCAAGACCAAGACCAGCAACCACCATCCAGGTAAGGAGCATCGCATAGGAAAGCGGCGCAAGAAAAGAAATGACAGTGAAGTACACGAGTGTGATAAGTAGGAGACCAACAATAAAATGATCTCTGCCTGGCGAAGCCTTTTTGTAACTGTTATATGTACTGTAGATTGCAGAAATTGCCATGAAGAGAAACGCCAGAATACCTACAATTCCCACGGTCACAAAAAGGGTTCCTACGGTACTTACCCCTCGCGCGAAGTCGTAACTAAAGAATGCTGAAGTTATAACATTTTCTGGTCTGTACAATTGCCATGCTCGAGAAAAATTCCCTGCCCCGATACCAAATACACCGTCATGCATAAGGACTTCTTTTGCAACTATGTACGTACTCGTGTGGTTAGGGCGAACGCCATCCTGAGAAGAAAGTGCGAGTGCCCACGCACAGAAAAGTAATGCTGTTATACCAATAACAACCTTGTGTTTCTTAGGAATAGATATCTTCCCGATGAAGAAAAGACAAGCGAGTCCAAAGAGACCAATATACACCGCGAACGAAATAGGGCTAGAGAATCCTGCAAAAAGCTGTTTAGCAATATTGCCTACTGTACCGTTCATCATAAGAACAAGAGAGAAGAAGAATGCTGAGAGTCCAAGGAGTGCTGCAAGGATATACTTTACTTTGTAGCGAATTGCTTCTGGGAGTGCGCGTACCAGGTACATGGTTGCTGGAAGTGACAAAAGAGCCGCCCCAGAGAGTTCGTTAAAAGTTTCACCGAAAAGAGAGAATCTCTGATTCTTTGCGAACACCACGGATAATACAACTGCTAGCACGAAAGCAAAGTAGGAAAGAAACTCTAGGCGCGTGAGTGTCTGCCACGAACGAGTAATAGAAGCACTGATGACGTAAGAAACGAGCGCAATAGCAACAAGAGAGAGCATGGTCACATAGTATGTGACGTCTGGACTAAATGTTGTCTTGGGAATAAAGAACAGTGGTGAGCCGACAACGACACACACTGTTGCGTATTGATAAAGTTTTGAGAAAAATGATGATACTATTTTCATAAATTCGCCACGGGCTTTTAGTTAGTAATATATTCCGCGTATTACTACGAAGTATACAGTACACTTTGTGCGTTTTTCTGTGGACAATATGTGCAGAGCAAGTACGAACTCGGGAGTATACTTAACTATATACACAACATATGGAAAATGAGACTCCACAAAATACAGTGGTAACTGAAGTACCACAAGAAAAGCCTTTGAATATATACCCTGCTCTGCGACACCTGTTTTTAATTTTTTGTATTCTTCTGGCCCTTTCGATAGTATTTCTTCTTCTCTACCAGAACGGTAAAAGTATTTATGAAAATGGTATCTAATCCGTTTTCACGCGTACCAACTTTTTTTTCAGATCTCGCCAAGATACTGGCGGGCGATATTGATTGTTCTCCAGAAACGTTGCGAGAGTACAGTTATGATAATTCCCCTTACACGATTCAGCCCCAGGCGGTTATCTATCCGAAACATGCCACAGACATAAAACATATTCTTTCTTTTTCAAAAGATTTCTCTGTTCCCATCACAATCCGAGGCGCAGGGACCGGCGAACACGGTGGGGCGCTTGGAGAAGGAATTGTGATCGATATGCGCCGCTACTTTACTCATGTGCGACAAATTAATATGTTGGAACAGACTATTACAGTAGATGCAGGGGTCACCGTGCAAGAACTGCGGGAACGTCTACACGGGTGGAAGGTGGATGTCCCGGCACTCACATCTCAAGAGAACCACGCGACCATAGGTGCGGTGGTGGCCACACGAAGTTGCTCACCAACTTCGTATGAGGCTGGGAGTATACGAGAATGGATAGAGGAAATGACTGTCATTGTTGATTCGGGCGAAGAGCACAAGATACGAGACGGCATAACCCCAAGTGGCAGGCTTCTTGGTATTTATCAAGCGCTGTTTCCACTTCTTGGCGAAGAGGCTCCAATGATTCGTGCACAAAAACCAACTCACCACGATGATGCAACGGGGTATCAGATATGGAACACGTCAATTGGTCCACGTCAATTATTGGATGAGATTGTAGGTAGTGAGGGAACCCTTGGGATCATAACGACTGTAACTCTACGTTTAATTCCACACAAAGAACATGCGCTTAGTATCTACATCCCCCTCACGGACACATCTCTTTTGCAAACATATGTAGACATAGGAAAACATCACCAGGTGTCTCACATGTTTCTTTATGACTCAACTTTTATGGAACTCGCTGAGCGCTATCATTACAACGTAGCACCTTATTTTGATAATGCTTCGTATGTACTAACAATGACCTACTATGGTTACGACAAAAAGGTAATTCATGACACCGCGCACCATTTCATGAAAACATTGCCCTCATTGCCGAAAGAAACGCAAGTTGTCGAGGAAAAATATCATCTCGAAAAGATTACTGATAGCAACTTCCTACATTCACTCTTTGATGCTTACACACAAGGGACCTACATACCTTCAAGCATAGGTAACGGTCTGACCGTTTCGCTTCATGACTATGCTTCCCTGCTCAAAGATCTCACAGAGTATGTTGAAACGCTGGGAAAACTTTTTACAATCACCGGTAATATTGGCAGTGGGCACATCTCTCTTATAACACTCTTTGACCCGCAATCACCAACCCACAAAGAGGAACTTGCGCGTTATGGGAAGACTATCTGTACCTATGCAAAAAAATACAAAGGCGGTATTAGTGCAATTGGGGGTGACGGCATAGACCGATCACCGTACTTGCCCTACATGTACAATCAACATACGGTGGAAATATTCAAAAAAATAAAAGAAGTCTGGGACCCGGAACATATTTTTGGCCCAGGAAAAAAAATCGCTCTCGACCCGCGTTATATTGACACACACCTACGTGGCCCCAAACAACAATAAAGATTACGTAATGAGGTGACGAATCTGATCTTTTGGATTATAACTAGCGCGTACAATTTCTCGTGCCCAAATACGAAACTCTTTCCCCCATTCACCTTTGACCCGAAATCCGATTGCAATAACTACATCGGTACTGTATACATATGTCTTGCGAGAAACTTTTTTCTTGCCTTCTTGTTGAGTCACAATGAGCACTCTTTCGGATGAGGCTTTCATTAATTCTTTTTCTTTATAGATTTTTTTAAGGTGGTCATTGACCGTTGGGATGCTGCGACCATATATACGTGCGATGCGACGCTGCGTACTCCAAACTTCATCATCCAAAATAAAAACTCCTTCTTTGACTAATTTTGGATAGTAATCAATATGGATGTGTGGAATGGAATCGGAGTTGTGTGTAGACATTGTAGAAAAGTATACCACGGCATTATGCCCAGCCCCGCAGAGCGGATACACGCCTACTACAGGTGAGAGAACTCGTAATCTTTTTTAAATAGTCGAAGTGCTATGTGGTAAATCGAATAGGTAATAAAAAATGCGGCAAATACATCAATTGAATAGTGGAGATGGGCTAGTAGTGCAACAGTGCCGAAAAGAACTGACGCTATGAGAAATAACGTACGCAAATATACATGATCCCAAAAAATAAGTGCGATAAGGAAGGGTAACCCTGTGTGCCCAGAAAAAAATAAATCGTTCCCAGTTGTAATAAAATTGAGTAATGTTGATTCAAGTTCAAGTCGTGTCGGGAATGGTCCAATATGAGTAAGAGAAACGAAGACTGACCGAACGACCATAAACAAAGACACTGTTTTAAGAAGAAATGGCGCGGCTAAACGAAACTTTAAACAAAGCGCAATAACAAAAAGAACAAGTCCGACAGCAACGTGAACAAACAAGAACTCAAAATTATGTACATTTGTATTGCTTAGAATAATGTCGTCGACCGGCCCGCTAGCTTTGATTTCAGCAAACAGGCTTGAATAGTGTATAAAAAAAACACTCACGATAAAGAGAATGGCAGCCTCTAGCAACGAGGCGTAATATCTCATGTTTGATACTGATTTTTTGGTTTCAAGGATACTCATAACTATTTACATCTGCTTAGAAGTATACATTGAAATCAATCTTAGAAAAAACAAGAGCCCGGGAAATCCCGGACTCGGAAGGTAAACTTGGTGCACGTAGACGCTTAGCCAGCGTTTGGCAGGAACACGGTGAAGACTGTGCCGTGGTCCTGAGGATCGGACACCTCCTCTTTCGTACTCACGATCACGTAACCGCCGTTTTCGTGAGCGAGCCGTTTCACCATGAACAGACCGAGGCCTGTGCCGCCGCGTTCGCGCCTGGTCGTGAAGAAGCATTTCGAGACCTGCGAGAAGACTTCCGGTGACATACCCGGACCATCATCCTTCACCGAGAAGGCGACGAACTTTGACTGCGTCATCGCCCCCTCCACCATAGCCTCGTCAGACTGGCGGCGCAACATGTGCACGTAGATGGTGATCTTGCCCGGCCTCCCGCCCATGGCCTGTGCTGCGTTGTAGATCAAGTTGACCAGGATTTGCATCACCTGGGTCTGGTTAGCGTAGGCAAGGACCTGCTCCTTACCAACACCCACGACGCTTATTTCCACGCTCTTCGAAAAGGCGTCTCGGAAGCACTCGAGGGTGTGGTTGATAACGTCCAGGAGGTTGATGTTTTCCTTTCTTGTTTCGTCCCCCCTGCCGTACTCATGCAACCCTCTGCACATAGAACCGAGGTTGCCATTGAGCTGAAGCGCGGTGAGCGACGAATTCTTAATAGCCTGCTTGTCGGCCCCGCGGTCGATCTGTTCGATCACGTCGCGGAGATGCATTTCCACGCCGCGCACAAACGCGAACATGTCGTGCATGAGGCCGGCGGCGAGTTCCCCGAACGTTTCCATCCTGAACTTGCCGGCCTGTCCGCGAACATTCTTGATCGTCTCGGAAACAAAATCCCTGCCAAACTCGGCAACGGACTCCATCGAAAACTCCAGGCACCTCGACGGCCACCTGGTATACTGCTTCCCTCCACCTGAAATAGCGGCCTGAGTGTGCATGGTCTCCCCGTTGGTTTTACGTTGTTCCTACGTTGGTTGTATGTTTAACGCTGGCGGTGTTGCGTATGATGTTTTTATTGCAAAGGTACAATTGGGAATCTAAAAAAATACTACCAGAAAACACTTTGCCAAAAAGTCAAATATAGATAAAATATATCTTAAGAAGAAAATCTTTACGCGATAAGGCTTTTTAGCCTAAATCACAGAAAATCCGTAATAGGGAATTGTTTTTATAACTGTTTGGTTTTTTAACTTTTTGCGTAAATTGAGTATATGAATATTAAGCGCTGCGGAATCATTACTCGAAACACCGTGTAAATAGGGAGACAAATCTTCTGGGTGAACCAAATCTTTTTTATGAACAAACAAATGAAAAAGTATTCCGTATTCAGTTTTGGTAAGCGGTACCCTCTCCCCTCCTTTCTCTACTGTATGATTACGAATATCGAGCGAAATATCTTGCGTTGCGATTGTTGTTCCATCAAAACGTAAATTTAATCTTTTAACAAAAAGTTTGTTTAGGCGTAAAAATAATTCTTCACTAGAAAACGGTGTCTGTATTCCTCCGTCAACACCAGCGTCGAACATTTTCTCGCGATAAACAGCGTCTTCCTGTTCGCTGGTAGACAAAAAAATTGGTGTTGTTCGATTCTTTTCTCGTAAGAATTTTATAATGTGCCTGTCATTATTTTCTCCCCGAGACCCTGTAGTATCAAAAATAATGATATCAAAATCATGCAACATAACATGCTCTACCGGCTTTTCAAGCAAAGAAAAAGAACTCACCTTGCACGGAAAAAGTTTACACTGCCTCTCAATAGTTGCTGGGGATTCTTTTTCCTTGTGTAAAATTGCTATGTTCATAACCTGTTTGGCGCGGTCCATGCAATGACAGCATACCTACCCATAATTCAACCAAACGGGAAAAAAATCTAATAAAAAAATAAAGATTAGATAAAAAAGGAATTAATTCTCTTGTTTCTTCGCTCATTGTCCTTAATTTTGTTTTGAACTATCCTTTCCTGTAATGCGTATCTTGGTCATCGAAGATGAGGAAGGAATAGCCAAATTCTTAAAGGCGGGCCTCGAGTCTGAATATTTTGCGGTGGATCTGGCAGAAGACGGCGAAAAAGGTTCTTATCTTGCAAAAACGAATGACTACGACATGATTATCCTCGATAATATGTTGCCCAAGAAAAATGGTGCGGAGGTCTGCCAAGAAATACGAGCGACTGGAAAAAATACACCGATCATTATGCTTTCAGCACGAGGAGAAATGGGTATCAAAGTTGAACTTCTGAATAAGGGGGCTGACGATTATATGACCAAGCCTTTTTCTCTAGAAGAATTACTGGCCCGTATCCGCGCGCTGTTGCGTAGACCACACTACGTTTCTTCTGAAGTACTAACAATCGATGATTTGGTCATGGACACGAAGCGACACACGGTCAAGCGTGGTGAGAAAGAAATATATCTCACGAGAAAAGAGTTTATGCTCTTGGAATATCTGCTCAAACACCGTGACTCAGTTGTTTCTCGAGGAATGATCATGGAACATGTGTGGGACATGAACGCAGATCCATTTTCAAACACAATTGAGTCACACATTCTTAACGTGCGAAAAAAAATTAGTGCGAAAGGAAAGAAAAATTTAATACATACCCTTCCCGGCGTGGGATACAAACTCGGATTAGTTACGTAGACCATTTTAGAAAAAATTTATCTAAAATAAAACATCGCATTATTTTTTCTTTACAAGTAAGAACCTTTTAATTACTACACTTTCAGACAGATTGTTCTCTTACATATGGTAACTTTGCTTATAACCTCTAGGGAGACACTCGTGAAAAAGGAAGAGAAGGAAGGGTTTGATGTAGTTGGTGGTTGGGAAGAATACGCGCGTTGTTACGATGCGATTCTCGCACTTGACCCGTATGTCGATATGATGCGAGAAGTGGTTTGGCACTTGCTCGATGATTTTAAGGCGAGCAAAGTACTCGACGCATCATGCGGTACGGGGAATTTCGAACACATCCTCTCCAAGCACATCGCAATCGAAGGCGGGGATGTTGGGCAAATCTACGGAATCGATTCTTCCAAGGAAATGCTCGCGCGTGCATCCGGAAAGATGTACCCCGGCCTTCAAGCGACGTTTGGGGAAGTTGACCTCAACAATCCCCTTCCGTTTTCATCGTCTCACTTCGATGCGGTGGTAAGTGCAAACACGTTGTACACCGTGAAAGATCCGAGGTCTACGCTGTCGGAATTGTTCCGTGTACTTCGCAGTGGTGGCCGTTGCGTACTAACAACACCAAAGAATGGGTTCGAGAACGGATTCATTCTGCGAAGCCACGCGAGAAGTACGGAGCCAGACTCGGAGTGGGAACGTGTCCACGCATCGCAAGAGCGTGAAGAATACCTCGTTCGCAAAGCGGTCAAGGACAACACAATCGCGGAGATGATGTTGCGTGTGGCACACTACAATCGCTACATCGCAAAGAACTGCACATTCCACTTCTTCACCATGGAGGAGCTGGTGCAACTCTTTGTGGATGTTGGATTCTTGGTGCGCGTACAGTCGTACACATACGCCAAACAAGGCCTTCTGATCGTCGCGGAAAAACCAACAACCACTTAACAAAACAACAATACTTGAGGGAAACCAACCATGGACATGAATTTGCCTCCGGGGATCATCCCCCACCCGCGTCTTGCGCGGACCCTGCAACCGATCGGTTTCAATCCCCTCTTCAAGGCATTCCGGAATACCGAGAGGAAGATCCCAGGGACCGACCTTGCCTTCCGACTCATCACGAGCGAAGAAGACATGGAACTCGTTTTCAAGCATCGCTTCGAGGTGTTCTGCCTTGAAGCGAAGGTGATTCCGGCCGAAAAATTCCCGGACGGAAAAGAAAGCGACGGCTACGACGACAACAGCGTGCACACGGCAATCGTCGAACATGGAAACATCGTGGCATACACACGCCTCGTCCTTCCCTGCAACGCCTTCCCCATGGAGGCTTCGACCAATCTCCCCGAGGACATGTTCCCTCGCGGAAAATCCGTCGAGACTTCTCGCGCGCTCATCCCCAAGGAATTCAGGCGCGAAGAGTCAAGCAAGAAGTACATCTGGCATCTGTTCAACAGCATCTATCGACTCTGCCAGGAATGCAACATCGAGACCATCGTGAGCTTCTCCAACATGCTCATGTACAACGGCTACAAAAAAAGAAACGTGCCCTTCCGCTACGTAGGGGAGCAGTGCGTCTTCCATGGACACAAGACGATGCCCATCATCATCGAGATCGACCAGCACATCGACCCGAAGTTCGGACTCGAGATATTGCACTAAGATGGTGTTCATTGGTTTTTGCCTCACCTGAAGTTCATGGTGAGGCATTGTTTTTATACGATATACTACTCTTTATGATATACCTCGGCATACTTATTTTTCTTCTAAACGCATCTTTGGGTCTTTTCACTATATATAAAAGCCGAACATTTGAATCATTTGTTTTTGGAATATTTGCACTTTGCTTTGGATTATGGGCACTCAGCATTTACATGACACTCATAACAGAGACTTTGTTCTGGGGGCGAACTGCTTTTGTTGGAGCAATTGGTGGAATTGGATCATTATTCATTTTCTCTTTTGTTTTCCCTGGAAACCGAGTTATTTCGAAAAAACTTCTTATCCTACTTCTTGTACCAGTCCTAGTTCTTGAATATTTTTCATATTCATCACAGATGATATCTTCTGTTCTTGTAAAGGATGGAAGTATTACTGGAACATTTGGCCCAATCATGAACATGTACAAATTTTACGCGCCGATATACATCTTTGGTTCTGTATACATGATTTTTAAAACATACCGGCGCAGTAAAACATATACTGAAAAATTGCGAATCAAGTATGCCTTACTTGGTATTGCACTTTTTGTTATCCCTGCCGTACTAACAAATGCAATCCTCCCACTATGGTTTAACATCTATTCACTTAATGCTCTCGGCCCACTCTTTTCTATTCTCCTAGTTAGTTTTATTTCTTACGCAATTATTAAACATGAATTCCTCGACATTAAAGTTATTATCCAGCGTGGTGTTATCTACACCGCACTGCTTTCAGTCGTAACAGCAACCTATGTCGGACTTATATTCCTCGGGGAAGTTCTGTTACAAGGATCAGAGGCGGTGAATGCTACTCTGAGTGCTTTTATAACTACCCTTCTTGGTATTTTTGGTGTACCAAGATTAAAACTGTATTTTGAAAAAATAACTGACCCTATTTTTTTTAAACACCGTTACGATTACGCAACTGTGCTTGGAGAATTAACCGATGTTCTCAACAAAACAATTGTCCTCGACACCATTATAGAAAAAACCCAGTATATACTTGGACAAGCACTAAAAATGAGTTCCTTGCAATTTTATCTTCACGGTGGAGAAAAGCCTTCCTTACAGGAACATGAGTTACTTTTCCCTGTTATGAGCAGCAAGAAAAAAGTTGGGTACATTGTTCTTGGTGAAAAACGATCAGGTGACCCATATACAATCGAAGATAAAAAACTTTTAGAAACATTTGCAAAGCAAGCAGGTATTGCACTTGAAAAAGCGGCACTCTATAAACAAGTAAAAGATTACGCGACAACGCTTGAGCAAAAAGTTGAGGAACGAACTCAAGAGATCAAAAATATTCAACGTGACCAGGAGTCCCTTATGCTAGAAATTTCTCATGGACTCCAAACCCCTCTTACAGTTATGAAAGGGGAACTGTTTTTCCTCCGTAAGCAAGGGGCCGATCAAGAAAAAATAGAGGTGCTAGATACTTCCATTGACAGAATCTCTGCATTTATTTACAGACTTCTCAATATATCCCAACTAGAATCATCCCTTGGTAAAGAGCAAAGAGAGTTGTCACTTAGTTCTACTCTCACCTCTTTACTTGGTTTTTTCCAAGAAGAGGCACTCCGTAAAAACATAATTCTTTCTGGAAAAATCGACAACAACATTACAATACTGGGAAACGAGGACGAGATCACTGAATTATTTTCTAACCTAATTAGTAATTCAATAAAATATATTGGTCAAAAATCAGAAAAAACAATCGCGGTGGAAGCCACCATTCATGATACGGTCACAGTAGTCACGATTAAAGACTCTGGGATAGGGATGGAAGCCCTCGAAGTAAAAAAACTATTTCAGAAATTTTCTAGGATTAAAAATGAATATACAAAAAATATTCCTGGTACTGGTCTTGGGCTGGCAATCTGTAAAAAAATAGTAGAAATACACAAAGGCACAATCGCTGTGACAAGTAATCTCGGAGAAGGTACCAGTATCGCGATATCGTTGCCTCTTTACAAAAAGTAAGTATACTTAAAATCACTATACTAGTACGGTACTTAGTATACTCAATTAGTAATAATTAATTTAATCATAATGGCAGACACACAAACAACAACTGGAGAGGCTTCGAACAACAATCTTAAAAAAGGAGTTGTTGGGATTCTATCTCTTTCTGTTATCGTAGCAATTGGTGCATATCTCGCCCAAGACAAAAAGGAGGTGGCAATGGAAAATTCTCAGCCTGTTGCAAACAAAACTGACGGGACCAAAGTTCTACAAGTCGGAACAACCTCAGAGGCAAAACCTAGTGTATATAAAAACGGTGTGTATGCCGCAAAGGGATCATACGCCTCCCCTGCTGGAGGAGAAACCGTTGACATCACTCTTACCGTCGTCGGGGATACAATCACTAACGCGACATTCAAAGGTGAAGCAACTAATCCAGCTAGTGTAAATTGGCAAGGAAAATTCTCTCAAGGGTTCACACAAGTGGTTGTTGGAAAGAAGGTTGACGAACTTTCTCTTAGCGTAGTAAACGGTGCCTCACTTACACCAAAAGGATTCATGGATGCGGTCAGTAAGATAAAAGTGCAAGCAAAGGGCTAAGCAAGAAGTAAAGAATCAGTAAAAAGTCGCCGAGAAATCAGGCGACTTTTTAATTTTGTAATCCCTATTCAAGATACAATATGAGAACTCTGTGTCAGGAACAGATTCCGGAGCAACAAAAAAGAGGACAGACGACAGGGCGTCCGCCATGCTAGCAGTGTCCGCAATAACCCAGGTCGCAATAATTTCTTCTGGCGAGGTGGCAGATGTAGGGTCAATATAATGCGAATACTTTCCCCATGACCTTCTGTTTGTGGCAGAACTACACATCGCCCCTTTCATCATCTCTATCGAACCAATTACTTGTGTTGCATCTCCAGGGTGTTCAAGGCCGACAGTGATCGGCATACCATTCCCTTCGTAAAAAATATCTCCACTACCATCAACCAAGAAACGCTTGATGCCCACCGAATACAAATACTCCGTAACCATGTCGACACAATAACCCTTCCCTAAGGCACCAAGGTCTAACAAAACCTCTTTGGTGAGATTAATCGTTTCATCATCTACTATTTCCACCGCCGTATCAAAATCGTACACAGGGCGCATTGTTTCTTTGGGAATGAGACTGTATACGGAATCATACCCAACATCTTCCAAAAGATGACCAATACATGGTGTGAAGCGCTTTTCAGTAATAGTAAAAAACTTTTTATACAGCCGTAACATTTCAACAAGATCTCTCGGGACCGTGTGAGTTCCCTTTGTGTGGGATAGTTTTGTAACAAGAGAATCTTCTTTAAACCGAGAATAGGTCGCATCGAACTCCGAACACATGCGGATGACTTCGTCTTGAATACTACGATACGTTTCTTCGTGAATATCATCAAAAATAGTCACCCTCCACTGCGTACCAAGAGACTCAAAAGAAAAAGACTTCTCCATATTGGTACTGTAGTTTACGCAAACCCTGGGAAATAGTCTGTGTGGACATCGCGCACACGGAGACGCTTAAACATATCTGTATATGCCGCCACCATACCAGGTGGCCCAGAAATATATACTGTTTTGTCTTCTACCTGAGACACGTATTTTGTTATCATCTCCGGAGTAACAAATCCTGTCTCCCCGGTCCATCCTGGAGGCACGTGTTCTTTATCTGCAAGCACGTGCACAACTTGTATACCAACCTTTTTTGTTGCAACCTCAAGCACGTCCTTGTATGCAATATCATCTGTTGTTTTGTTGGCATAAAAAAGAGTTATGTTTCTTTTTTCGTCATTAGCCATGAGCGAGCGTAGCATACTCACAAAGGGTGTAATACCGATCCCGCCTGCAATAAAAACAAAACTTTTTCCTGAATGTTTTGGTAATACAAAATCGCCAGAAACGGCGGTTGCGTAGATATGCTCCCCACGCTGTAGTGAAAGCAAGGTTTTCTTGAATGAGCTGCCCCCTTCAAAATATTTAATTCCGAGGCGGATGTCTGCATCTTCTGGATTCGAAGCAATAGTAAAAAATCGTCTCATACCTCGGACGTCTTGATTGTCGTGTGGTATTGTCCACTCCATATACTGACCAGCAACATATGGTGCCTTCTCGGAGGTTGTAAAAATAAATTCGTACGTGTCTTTTGCTAGTAGCACCCGCTCTTTGAGAACAAGGTATAGTCGCGCTCGTAAACTAACACTAAAAGAAAAAATATTCGCTAGTGAAAGAGCAAACTCCGGGGTACTATAAAATGGCGGTACTGTAATAGGAACAGACGAGAGCGCTCCAACAAGCCCTCCATAAATCATCTGTAATTTTTTAGTCGGTGGAGTTGTAAGAGGTTCTGTTAACATAAAAACACCTAAGAATACAAGCGGCCACGATACAATGTGTTCCCAGATACTTTCGAGAACCTCTGCCCCACTGAGTGCTGCGTATAAGGAAATCATAAGGATGGCAACGGCCAAGTATGTTGCTACCATTACCCCTCGACGAATCTTTCTTACAACAAAAATCCCTACCACTATTAGGAGTGGGGCAAAGTACCTCGATGAACTCCACCATGTGATACCGGTAAATTGTAATAGCCCAACGATAACAATGCCAATCGCGACCGGATTAAATACGTGTCTATTTTTGTACGCAAAAATATACTTGGAGGCAATAACTGCGAATGTTGTGAGTACAATCCATGCAACCTCTGTGACATTTGTCGGTGGAGCAACGATCAAAAACAAGATAAGGAGAGATATGATGCTTGATTCAACGTTTGCTGGCGCTTTATATAAAAACTCAAACAAAGTATGAAATAAAAGTGTGGTTGCACTTATAAGTAGCAACGATGACAAAAGACTCACTGGTGTGTATGGAACCTTACCTAAGAAACTAAGAAGGAATCCGTAAACAATGGTGATAAGAAGCGCGTACACTACCACCTTATACATGGTTACAGAATCTACAATTTTATCTATATACTTGAGAATCATGTAGAGAGTATAGCAAATGCCCCCTCTTTATTACGAAAGTTCTCCAACAAATCTTTCAAGAACTTTTTTCAAATGTTCTTTTGTAGATTCATCAGTAATAACCCCCTCTTGTGACACCTTACTTTCTACGTTACTGATATATACTTCTGGTTGACCCATAAATTTAGTATCGAGATACACAAGAATTTCTTTTAGATGTGACTGCGCAACAGCAGTACCGAGTTGCCCATTAGTGGCGCCCATAATCATCACATGTTTCCCCTTAAATGAGTTGCTACCCCGCGGCCGCGTTGCCCAGTCGATTGCATTTTTAAGGACACCTGGAATGGACCGGTTGTATTCTGGGGTTGCAATGATAAGGCCGTCTGCTTCTTCTATCGATTTTTTAAGAAGAAGAGCACTCTCTGGCATTGAACTCTCCATTTCAGAATTAAAAAGTGGTAAGTCTCCGACTGTTCGCACAGTCACAGTTACCCCCTCAGGAACAAGCCCCTGGAGGCCGCGCAATATCGCCGTATTATACGAACTCTTACGTAAACTCCCCGATATAGCAAGAATGTTTTTCATAGAAAACTAGTATACCAAATTTATTTTTTAAAGTACTTTAAAAAAACACAGAATTGTGGTAGAGTAAAGGCCTCTACAAGAAATTGTAGTAGCAGATGGTGCCTATAGTGTAATGGTTAGCACGCGGGCTTGTGGAGCCCTCAGTTCGAGTTCGAATCTCGATAGGCACACCAATCGCTACGAACTAAGTCGATT
>CAZUPO010000004.1:53284-67492 GCA_964621595.1 uncultured Candidatus Saccharibacteria bacterium | reverse complement strand
ATACAAGCTTAATAGGAACGCTCATTGTTTTGAAGATTGTAAAATTCCTTATTAGCTTTGGAGAGGTCTTTATAAAAGAATTACGACCTTATTTGAAAGTGTTATTTTTGTCTTAAGACAACTGAAAAATTCTCTCTTTTCTTCTATTGCTCCTTCTTGCAAAATAAACTTCGCGTAGTTACGTATATCAATATCTTTAACGGCTATTTGTGCTTTAGTTCCTACTAACATCTGTTGAAATAACTTAAACCTTCTAACCTCACTAGCAATCTTTTCTTTCATTGGAACTACCTGAATATCAAGATCATCAATAAGAGTCTTTAACTGCTCAACCAAATCATCTTCATTTATAACTGCATTTTTGCATGTCTCATCTCTCTTCCTTGTGCATTTATAATATACATATCGATGAGTGTTACCGTTCTGTTGATGCTTAAACTTTTCTTCAGCGGTAATGCCTGATCCGCATAATCCGCACGTCATTAACTTGGTGAAAGCAAATTCTTTCTGCTCTGATTTCGGTTCTAATATCTGACTTTTTATATTCTCCTGAACTAAATCAAATAACTCTTTACTTATAAGTGGCTCATGTGCTCCGTTATACCAGTGACCAGAGCCTCTTGGGTACTCAAATCTTCCGTAATAAAAATCATTCTTTAACATCTCGTAGAAGTTACCTAAACTAAGCGGTTTGCCTGCTTCTGTCTTAAACTTAAGATCATCATGTAACCAGTTGTATACTTTTCTCCCACTCCAACCATCGTAACCGATCTTTTCAAACACTTGTCGAATAATTGGACCCCTTTCTTTATCTATTACTGATTCACATTTCTGATCCATTCTTTTAAACTTCGTATAACCAGTCAAAGGTCGACAAGGCCATAACCCCATTTCCACTCTCGCCTTTAAACCTCTTTTAACATTGATACTTTTATTGTCATTCTCTAGTTTTGCTTGAGAACATAAAATCATTAGCAGGAACTTTTCATTAGGTGAATTTGAAAATGTTTGACCGTACGTTTGTATGTGAATCAACTTTCGTTGATCCATTAAATCAACAAGCGACCCAAGGTCGCCTGCATTTCTACTTAATCTATCTGGTGCCCATGTTAGTACTCCATTAAATTTTCCTTGATCTATTTCTTTCAGTAGTTGTTTATATACAGGTCGTTCACCTGAAGCTTTAGCAGAGTGAGATTCCTTCTTAACCTCAAGAACATTTAGGTTGAGTCTTTCTGCTATGGCTTCCATCTCTTTGATCTGTGAATCAATAGACAACGCCTGCATTTCATCTCACTCTGTCGACTTTCTAGCATATAAGCAATACTTAACTCTTACTTCTGATAATGAGACTACTCCTTTTATTCGTCCAATTGTATTTGTTTCCATATTATATTAATGACAGAGATCACTAGTCTTGCTAAGTCTATGCAGAACTAAAAAAAGCGACATTGTGAGAGTACAAAGTTGCCTACAAAAACGCCTTAGCAAAAGACCTTTTATGCGATATAATCAATAGATTAATACAAGAGTATTAAAGAGAAACAACTTGCAGTAGCCTAAACTATTGGTTTCCAGTAGCATGGTGAATTTAGCCCTATCAGAGTAAAAACCCCGTCATGTGGGATTTGCTCTGATAGGCTGTATCTGGAAACAGATGCAGAGGTCGCAAGACCTCACTCACGTGATGGGATTTTTGCTTCCCTTACAACATATTATTAAGTCCTATCAGACACATTTATGAATATTCTAAAAAAGATACTTTACGGTATAGGAGGGTTATGTACATTATTTGTCATAACAGCACTCATTGTTCCAACTCCTAAGAAAGAAGAAGCTACAGCAGTTGTTGCAACAGCTACAACAACTCAAGCAAAAGAAGTAATAGCTACTACAACTAAACCAGCAGTAGTTAGTAATAAAGTTACAGCAACTCAACCAGTTGTTACAGCTTCAAAAAATGATTCTCAATATACATACTACTCGATAACTGATGTAGTAGATGGAGACACAGTAAAAATAAATATTAATGGAATAATAGAAACTCTACGACTCATTGGATTAGACACCCCTGAAACTGTAGATCCGAGAAAAGAAGTTCAATGTTTTGGTAAAGAAGCATCTAATAAAGGAAAGGAGTTACTTACTGGAAAGAAAGTAAGAATTGAAAAAGACTCAACTCAAGGCGATAAGGATAAGTATGGAAGAACACTTGCGTATATCTATACTGAAAGTGGAATCTTCTATAACAAGTACATGATCGAGCAAGGTTATGCTCATGAGTACACATATAACTCTGCATATAAGTACCAAGCGGAGTTCAAACAAGCTCAGAAAACTGCTGAAGCAAATAAGGTTGGACTTTGGTCACCAAGCACTTGTAATGGCGTAACTACTTCAGCACCTAAGACAACCCAAACAAGCCCTGCTGTTACGCAAGGATCTGGGAAGTATTACACCTCTTCTGCTTCTAATGCGACACGTTACTATCCTGATACTTGTCCAGCATGGCAAGATCTTTCAAAGTCTAATTTGAGAACGTTTAATTCACTCGATGAATTACTTGCCGTGTATCCGAAGAGAACTATAGCTGATAGTTGTAAGTAATCTAGATAGATGTAGAATGTGCTTATTATGCCAGCCTATGTAATAGTAATTCTCCTGATAATTGGAAGTAGTATCTTCCACCACTCCAACAAAGAGGAGAATCAAAGTTACCCATCATACAAATCTGAATATCGCTCAGAAAGCTCAAGACATAGAACTATATCTTCTGAAGATGCTTTAGATCAATACTGGGACGAGATAAAAGAACACATCAACGGTACTGAAACCATAGATGCATACTCTCAGAAAAGTGGAGGTAATTACACACTTGATGCGGACATTTCTAATGGTGAGGTTGAAGCTATTCATTTTCCGAACGGAGGTTACATTTACATCAATGCCGATCTAGATTCTGACGGAACTGGTGAAGGGTATGGATCTGATGGTTACTGGGAAGTTGAAATAGACTCCTCCCTTATCGAAGAAGCTACAGAAGAATGGGCTAGTGAGAATGGTTACACTCTTAGTTATTAAAGTTAGTCGATATCAACATAATCTGGATGGTATGTAATGCTTCCTCCTCCACGGTAATCAATAAAACCGATAAGTACAGTTCCTTCTTTTGCATGTTTCTCAAGAGCTGTATTAATGAGGAGAGAAAAAGCATCAGCTAAGTCATCATGTTTTTCTACACCGAAACCTTTCAACTCTCTAATCAAGTCCTCACAACCTTCTTTAGGAAACTTAATCATTCCAGATTTGATAGCTGTGGAAGTAAGTGCAAGCCTTGTTCTCTTGTCTCCTTTAGGTTTAATGGCTTCTGCGGTTACACCTTCAACATGGAGCATCTGTGGTAGTGCTTCTTGATAGGCAACACTTTCAACAAACAATAAATCTGACTTCTTTGGCATCTGGGTATTCTTAATGTTTTTAAGGAGATCAACCTGAGCAGGAAAGTTCAACTTCTTTGCTATAGGATTAGGGAGGATATAGATTCTTAACTTATCATTTCTTCCATAAATTCTAGCCATTACAACAGCAGTAAAGTCAGCTGAGTCACTTGATGATATAGCAAGATCGACACCAGCATATGTACCACGATATGCGGAGTGTTTTGTAGAAGGCAATTCATCGTAATACTTAAACCATGACTGATGAATAACTTGATCATCACTTGGGATGATGCGAAGGAGATACTCTCGTTGCCAAGAAACCTCACTTGCAACTTCCATCTTCTGATCCTCTATATCTTCTTTAGTTGGATACTTTCCTTCCCACAAACAATTCCCATCTTCATCGAGAAGCGGGTACTGCTTAAATGTACCTTTTGTTTTTCCATTCTTAATCTCATCTTTAATTCTCATAAGGAGAGAGTCTTCGTGGAGCAAGTTACCAACAAGAACAAGTCGTGTTTTTCTGTCACCTATAGGGATTACTTCACCACGTAACCAGTTATATGTTTTCTCACGACCTTCTCTTGTTTTAGCTGATTGCACATCTTCCACATCATCACAGATAATAAGATCGGGGCGATGTTGATTATGACGAATACCACGAATACTCTGCTCAGTGGAAGCAACGGCAATACGAGCATTATGCTTTTTGAATACCAGAGAATAAGCACCCCACTCATCGGACTCTTCTTGGAAAGGACCAAGATCTCTCTTGAGAAGATCATTATTTTCCAGTTGGTATTTAATATTCGCCATGTGTTGTTTTGCTTGTAATCTTGTCAGACAGAAGATAACACAGAACTTCTTTTGTTGTTTACCAAGTATCGCCCATACGGGATAGGCGGTTGTTGCCATAGTTGATTTACCTGATCCACGGAAAGCGACAACATAGAAGTTCTTATTATCCTTCTCCAAGAGATGAATAATTTCTTTCTGGAAGTCAGCAGTTTCATACCCTACATAATCGGCATAATAGAACTGGAAAAAGTAGAAGAAACTATCTTTAGTGATAGCAGTTCTTACTAACCTATCTTTCATCATTTTGTTTAATAATGCTTTATCAATCTTGTTATGTTTCATGATTGTTATTTATTAATGTTTCTAATAGATTTCTGTTTTGTAAGAGAGGCAAGCTTAAGAGCATGCTTCACGAGTTTTGCTTGAGAAGGTGAAAGTGCTTCATTATCTTCTTTGGTAGTAATTTCAATCTTGTCTTTGTAGTTATCGTTTCTATGACGTAACCAGAAAGAGATTGCGGAGTAGCTCTTATCCTTAATGAGACTAAGCAATTGTGATTCACTCATGTCGTTCACAAAAGCAACTCCACTTGCGAGAGCTTCATCCATTCGTTTAGCGAATGCTTTATCTTCCTTTCTCCAACGATAGATACTGTTGCGAGAGAGTCCACATTTTTCACATCCCACTTGCACGATCGGCACTTTAGCAAGTTCTTCTAAGAACCGATCTTGTAGCTTATTCTTTTTCATAGACAGCTTTCTTACCTGTAAATGCTTCCCAACGTTTTACAATCAGGTCACAAAACTTTGGTTCAAGTTCACAACCGTACACTCTTCGACCCAACTGTTCACCTGCAAGGAGAGTGCTTCCTGAACCAAGAAAACTATCGAGAATGATATCGTTTGGTTTAGTACAACGTCTGATCGTTTTCTCATGTAATACCGTTGGCTTAGAAGTTGCATGCTGATAATCTTTTGAAGCTAAACGTTTTGCTGTCCAAACTTCTAAGAACAGATCAACTTGTGACACAAGCTCATTACCTGTTGTAAAGCCTTTATTCATCACTTCATTAAGATCTGTCATTGATTCTGTGAGATATGGTTTACCGAGAACACCATATACAGCAGGCTCGTATACTTTGTTGCAGAAGACACGATGTACAGGATTTTGTGAGTTCTTCAGCCATAAGCAAACACGCTTGTTCTCAACACCAAGCGATCTATACACCTCTTGAATTAATCCTATATAGATTTGATCACACCAGTAGAAAATGTGTATATTCTCTTCTGAAACCCATAATGCACATTTAAGACTGTCGCTAATGAATGTTTTATATTCATCAAACGTACGAGTATCATTTACATTTCCACCATAATTTTTCTTACCACCAATACCGCCATCGTAGTTAATGGAAATATTGTACACAGGATCGCTATAGATCATTGAAGCTTTTTCCTCTTTAAATAACTTTGTTAGTGTCTCTTCTTTTGTAGAGTCACCACAAATTATTTTGTGATTACCAAGACGAATAACATCCCCTAGTTTTGTAATAGGGTGAGTAATTTTCTTAAGCTCTTCATCAACATCAAAGCTGTCTTCCTTAACTTCTTTGTCTTCGTCCCAGAACTTCGCAAGTGTTATCTCATCGAAACCAGAATCAATAAGAAGTTCAAGACTGAAAGTTTTAAGCAGATCAACATCCCATTCACCACTGATAGCATTTGATGAGATAAGGTATTGCTTCGCTTCATCTTCGGTAAGTTCTCTATTAGGAACACGAACATCAATAACTTCATCACCCCGACCAAGTAACTGCATTGCCATCACACGTTGATGACCTGCTAATATTTTTCCACTGAGATCTACAGCAGGTATTTCAACAAGGTTGTACTTGTTGAGACTCTTCTTAAGATCATTCATCTGCTTCGTGCTTATCTTACGAGGGTTCACCTCTTGAGGAATAAGATCACTAACTTTTCTTTGGACTGTTGTCCAGATTAACTTTTTCATACTGATTTTATTTATTAACCTTCTAAATAAAATGCATGGAAATAGAAAATGCCTATCCCACGCACGAAATAAGCGAAGTTCGATGACTTCAGTTATTTCTTGCGCGAAATAGGCATGTCCTCATGGAGATACACTATTCTACTTTTTACTACGCAGAAACTTAACTCCTATATTCTAGCTCTTTGTTTTCCCTTTTTCAATACCACGGAGGAATCTCTTACCATTTTTACTTTTCAAAAACTGCTTTGTGTCCTCACCTGCAAAGATAGGTATACCTTCGTTAGGGAAGGCGGTAACTAGTTTATATCCCTGAGCTTCACACTCTTGAGCCATTTTTATAAATTCAGGATCATTTTTTAGTATCTCGATAAAAAAGGTTTTATCATCCTTACTTGAAGGTTTTTCTAAAGGAGAGTAAATCCTGCCAGGCTCGTTTCGTTCAAATGATTCCCTTATTTTCTCTCCAGCAGATATAGTAGCTCGCCTCATGGCTGTATGAAGCATGATGTCTGTTATTTGAATCATTTTATACTTTACACCTTCTTTCTTAACAAAAGGTTGCGATTGTAGTTGTTTTTCCATGAATTTAGTGTATCATGACCTTGCAAAAATATATATAGTTATTTATACTGATTTATACCATGATACCAAATAACCTTAGTGACAAAGACAAGAAAGCATTTGCCCTTATCCGCAACAAGATTATCCATTATGGGAAGAGTCCAACTCTTAGTGAAATAAACGCAGTAACTGGTGGTAAATCCCCTCGATCGGCAAGTCTTGTGATAGATCGTTTGATTGAAGCAAAACTGATACAGAAAGAAGGAAGAACATTGAAACTTGTAGGTGTTCACTCGATACAATCGATAAGCACAATTAACGTCCCTTTAGTGGGGTCAGTGGCATGCGGTGTGCCTCTCTTTGCAGAAGAAAATATTGAGACGCTGATACCCGTATCAACTGCATTAGCAAGAGCAGGTTCTAAGTATTTTATTCTTCGTGCAAAAGGAACGTCGATGAATGATGCAGGGATCGATGATGGTGACCTACTACTTGTGAGACAGCAAGACACGGCAGATGATAAACAAAAGGTGGTAGCACTCATCAATGATGAAGCAACAGTGAAGATTCTAGAAAAAGGTAATGGTGTTGTTATTCTTCGACCAAAGTCAAAAGATAAAAGCCATAAGCCGATTATATTAACAGATAATTGTATGATCCAAGGGGTAGTTGTTGCAGTACTTCCAGCGGATCTTCATTAAAAAACTAAACATATGCAGCCAACACAAACAACAGATGTGCTCGTATTCGATGTAGGAATGGGTCAGAGTATTTTCATTTACCCACATGATCATCCAGAGTATGGAATGATGATTGATTGTGGACATGAGGGAGACTTTCATCCAGTTAATTTTCTTTTAGAAAATAACTTACTACCTGGAAACGTACTTAGTAATCTTACTCTTACCAACTACGACCATGACCACTTCTCTGGGATTGTAAATCTTAGAAGCAAGGTACACATTAAGACTGTAAGCTTTGCTAATAATCTTACCTCTCAAGAAATTGCAGCAGAGAAACCACAGCACACTGACCATCTTGCACATGTGTATGACATTAAAGCAAAATATACTGCGAATGCTACAGATTACACCCCTCCTTACATTAAGCATATATACAGATTAGAGAAAGAAGACCTTGACGTTTATGATACTAACAACCTAAGCCAGGTGATTTTTATCGAACAACATGGAACTGTTATATGTATCTCGGGAGACATGGAAGGTCCAGGTTGGACAGCTTTACTAGCTAAAGAAGCGGGCGTACGGGACTTACTTGCTCGCACAAACATATTTATCGCTGCTCACCATGGGCGAGAGAGTGGCTACCATGCTGATGTATTTACCCACTGTTCACCTGAATGCGTTATCATTTCCGATAAAGCTATTGTCCACGAAACACAAAAAGATATGGCTTCTGTGTATGCTAACCATGTCTCTACAGGTATTGTCTTAAGTGGGGTATCTTTTGATACAAGAAAGGTTCTTACAACAAGAAAAGATGGTCACCTACTTCTACGATTAACACCATCAGGAGGACGTCAGTACACTAACCTTGTAATATCATGATTGAAAAATTCTTTGACGGTTACACCATAAAAGCAAGATACTTTCCTTCGCTTATTTGTCTTGTTCCATTTATTCTCTGGAAGATGTACGTTATTGACCCATGGTTAATTAATAACACATCAATGACATGGCTCGCATCATATTTTGGTGATGCAACTATATCACTGGTATTGTTGTATATTCTCACGCAAACAAATAGAACTGTTGCAAAGATATTCTTTGAGAGTAAGAAAAGTTTTCCATCCGTGGAATCTTTACTTGCAACATCTAAGGAAACAACGGAAGCATACAGGGAGAAGATTGGAAGAAAAGTTCAATCCGATTTTGGATTAAGTATCCCAACTGTATATGAACAAGAGCAAAATACAGAAGAATCAAGGAAAAGAATATGGGAAGCAATTCAGCTGATAATCAATAAAGTAAGAAATGGTCACCTTGTCCTTAAGTGCAATATGGAATATGGGTTCTTTAGGAATCTTGCAGGAGGTTCGCTGGTTGCATTATTTGCTTCGCTTGTATTAGCGATTATTTCAAGATACGTTATCGCAGATTTATCTCTATATACACTTTCCTTGAAAGTTGCCTTAGCTTATTTCTTTATAATGTTATTTGCTTGGATATTCATTAACTACTACAGTAAGGAATATGCACGTGTTCTTTTTCGGGAATATTTAGGTTCTTAGTAGAAAGATTCTACATGGGGAAAGTGATATAATTGGTGTACTAGGTATGGAAAAGTCTTATCTCCAAGATAGGAAGGAGTACGTAGATCGCTACGAGCGACTTGTGGTTGATCGCTGTCGCTCAATAGAGAAGTTCTACAGCGAACCAACTAAGTCACTGAAGGAAAAGAAAATAAGTAAGAAACAAATGGAGCAAATGAACGTCGGGTTCAAGAAGCTCCATTTGTATTTTGAGACAGGAGAACTGTACCTTAAGAAAGAAGAAACTATTCGTGAGTGGATGGAAGAAGACGAACGAAGAGATAATTTCTATGAGAGTGCCCAACCACCTGATGATATTCGTTGTTTAACTTGTCGCAATCGTCTGACAGTAATGCATAAAGATTACTGGACTGAGCTTGATAAGCCAGACAGAGTACTCTTTATGTTTGAATGTCCTAATAGGTGTATGCCAAGGCGTGCATTCTTTTCTGATGGTCAGGAATGGAGAAGGAAACCTGACATGTGCCCTACATGTGATATCGTTCTCACCATTAAGTCCAAAGAGGTTAAGAATAAGCTTATAATCACTCACAGCTGTAAGAAGTGTAAGTATACGAAGACTGATGAGATTGGAGGCTATGAACCAAAGGAGGAGCCAATTGATGAGAATTATGCTGTAGACCGTGATCGATTCTGTCTTACTGATGAAGACGGCATGAAGTACGCTGACGGAAAAAGAAATCTAGAAGAACTAAGCAAGATCATGAAGAGACATGACGAGGAAGAGAAAGAACGAGAAGAAAGATTGAAAGAGCACCCAGAAGGATTTGCTATCAAAAGAAATGGTGGATCATGTCCTCTTTGTGGTCAGTATGACTACGGGCAGGATATAGAATACTGGTATGACAAGTGGGGTTCTAAATGTCTTGCATGTCAGAAAGCAATTGATAGAAAAGAAATACCTGGTTCATTACTTAAGTTTAAAGAAAGTTGGTACTCTGAATATGAAATTAAAGATAGGTTTAATTTAAAAACTCCAACACTGCGAAAGTGGATAAAAGAAGGAATTCTTAAAGCTCGTACCATTAGCCGTTATGGTAAAGGTGTGCAAGCGTACGTTTACCTTATTAAAGATAATAAGGATTTTCTTCCTCCTAAGGAATTTACAAAATCAAGAAGCAGTAGCTATGAGGAGGATGGAAAGACTTGGCACAGGTCTTACGAGTGGTACTGTTATGCAGATCTTCGTAAGAAAGTAGAGAAGTATAAGATTATGAACTACTTAAAGTTCACAGAAATTAAGAAAGAGGAGGAAAAGAAATAAAGGTGTATACTTTATATATTCCTGGGTAGTTAAATGGTAGAACGATCCCCTGTCAAAGAGTTTTATTACTAGAACTTTTTGAGAGGGATTGATGTGGGTCCGATTCCCGCCCCAGGAGCAATAACAACTACAGTGCTACTTAGATAACTCTTTTATCTTATTCTCGAACTGCTTTTCAATAAAAGGACCTGTGATAGATTTTCTAACCAAGAAACATCCTTGTCTGTTTCCTTCAGGAACAATGTAATCAGAAAGACTCTTACCGTGTGAAGTCCCACAGTGAACTTGATGCACATAATCCTTGGCATACATTGGATTATTAAATTCGCAGTAGTACAAGATTTCATCAGTTTTTAATTGGAAAATATGAGATGACCCATGCCCAACAAAATAGACCTCCTTCACATTGTTATCCCTCATAATACTTTCAACGTCTTCCATTGTTGCATGAGCATAAAAAGAAAAGTTTTGCTTTTTCTTTTGTAAGTATCTTACTAGCACTTTTATTTCTGATGCAAAATAGTTTGGCTTTACCCATGCTTCAAGCTTTGTCCAATCAGAGTGAGCCAAGACAACTACAACATCCTCGTGTACATTCTGCTTAAACTTTCTCAAATACCTTCTTACAGAGAATTGAGAGATGAGTAAGAAGAACGGCATCAGTGGAGCAAGAAGAATGTAGATAAACTGAAAGCCGAAATAAAAGAGGCTAAAAATAACAACAAAACATAGGTGAAAGATAGCTACTTGATTAAGAGTATGACCCGTAAAAAGAGAGGCAATCAGGAAGCTTATGTAGAAAATAAAGCCTACCAATTTCCATTCGATATTCCATACTTTCGTGCCTGTATTCGGGGTTTCTATCATACTGATAAAATACGCTTAAATCCTACTCAAGTCAAACAGACCTTAAAGGAGGTAATTAGAGCAATTTTAAGCATTGTGAGATAATTATTAATAATGAAAAAGTTGCTTAAGAGAATACTAAAAGTATTTCTGATCGGCACAGTAGCCTTAATTGCTATTTTTGCTCTGGGTATCTACCTACTTGGCAGAGGAATGTGTGACACTTTTGATGTGGCAAAGTACAAATCTCCCTCTGGTCACAAGACACTTGTTAGGTCAACGTTTGGTTGTGGGGCAACAACAAAAGACACAACAAGCATCATTTTGAAAGGTTTAAAAGATAAAACAATTATATCAATTGATGGTGCTCAATCTGACAAGCTTGATGCTCGTTGGGTAGATGAAAATAACGTAATTATAAACTATTCAGGAAACACTAACTTAATTTATGAAAAATCAACTAACGTATCTGGAATTACTTTCCATTACAAGAATGGGACGAGCGATTTAAATATCAAATGTCTCTACGCAGAGTGCGAAAGGATAGATAGAGAGAAAGCCCTTATTCAAAGAAAAGAGTGGTGTGATTACAGTAAAGAAAACAGAGACTACTGTGATTCACCTGAGAGAAAAGGTTGGGAAACCTGTGAAGATGGAAGCTGGTGCCATTTTGATGACGGAGGATGTGATAGTAGTCCTGAAGCTGTAAAAAGATGTGCTGATGCTTCAGCAGAAGCGAATAGACCTCTTGTTACAGCAGAACAACAGATTCAATTTATGAAAGAGAAAACACAAGACATACTTACCTATGATGATAGTAGTCTTCGGTTAACTTTTCTTATGGAAGCTGAAAAGTATATAAGAGACCAGGATCCCTATTTTGCATATAAAGCAGCAGCATTTCTGAACGAACTCGAAAAAAGAAAAGCTATGAATGAAGAAACAGAAGATATGAGAATAAACCTTCTAAATAAATATGGCCCTTGTTGGGGTATCCCAGATGGTCAATGCAGAGAATAGTTAAGAGAATAGTACTACGTAAATTCCAGTTATAAACATAAGAGAAGCAAAAAGAATCTGCACTTTACAGAAAAATAAAAACCACGGTTTATCTGCTGATTTTATAAAACCTAGCTCGTCTCCGTAGTAGCTTTTAAACTGCTTTGCAGTATGATCACGAAACTCTATTGCCCACTTATTAAGATTTTTCTTCAAAGCTATTATTACGGAAATAATCACAATGAGCAATATGATCATTTTCGGAATAATCATACCATCGGTAGAAATTCTTATATTTTCATATATTAGTGCCAGTTTGCTGTCTGGGTTCATCATTAGAAAAGTCGTAGACAAAATAATAAACATCATTATTATCCAAATGACTTTTAGTTTCTTTTCCATAAGCTCAGTATAACAAAAGTTCTACATTTCTGACGGAAGAAAAGAGGGTCGATTATACTATTACTGATAACTTATGAAGTGTATTTAAAATAAGTTATAATTTAACAATGAAATCTTCTAGATTTGTCAAAATCTTTTTGGTGTATATAGTATATTTTGCAGTAAGCTACTCAATCGTATATTACCTAAAGTTTCTTCCTAAGGACGAGCCTTTATACTGGTCTCATAATTTATTCGTTGCATGGCTTTGTTCAATGGTCTCATACTGGTTTGTGTCCTATCTTTTATTTGATACTGAAAAATTTAAGAATTTAAGTAAAAGAAAAAAGGATGTAGTGAAAGTCTCACTACTGCTCGGGTTATATTTCTTGGCTTATTTTGTGGGAACAACCACTGCCACCCATATGATGAATAAACAAGCTACAAAGTCATTTCTCGGGTTACTCTCAGGAACAGAACCTGTAACAGAAGAAAATATTGAAATCAAAAGATATATAGACGCAACAGTTCAGATACAGGAAAAATATTTCAGAAACTATAGCCTGCTCCTAAACGATAATAATATATATTCAGCTGAATCTTATGCGACAACTGCATCAATTGAATCAAAAATACTTCTTTTACAAAATGCACTTAATGATATAAATAATGCTCCAAAAGCTTTTAAAGAATCTGATCTTTTGATTGAAGGGGTCGTGAATAGTACTACCACATACGATAAAACTAGTTTTCTTGAATTATCTAAAGTAAGAAGAGAATACGAACTTGCTTTTAATGAGTTGGAAAAGAAAAAATTAGGTTATGCCTTATCAATGTATCGTTATATGTTAAGTCATAAAGATAAATTTACAATTGAGGGACAAGGTAAAGAAGCACAGATTTTGTTTGTTGATGATAGTTTCAATGTTGAGTTTTTAAGGTTAACAAGTTTACTGAATCACCAGACTGAATTAATCAATAACCTAACGGCTACATTTAATAAAGAAGCGAATGAAAAACTTAAGAATATTGGGTTTCAGGGTACTGTAGGAGATGTTGAATCAGCTATTAAACCTTAATAAGTGACACGGGGCTGTAACTTTATAAGCCTTATCTGTGTCACTTTTGTCACTATTTCATCTATGCACGAGAAGGGTCGAAACTGATATACTCAAAACACCAAACGGACCTTGTGGGGTAATGAACCTCGGAGGTCGTGTCACGTTTCGGGGCACATGAACAAAAAATAACTGGACACTCCAGTTATTTTTTGTTCACGGTACGCAATCAAGAAAGTGATCTGCCTCACTTTCGTCTAGGGATCGAATACGGGGTCGCGAATCTGCTTCGAACCTGCCTCGCCGGCAGGCAGGCAACGTGAGGCAGATTTGTGACCGATCCCTAGTGAAGACTAGTAACTCATGACCACGTAATGACCCTAAAAATCTCCCGTGACCTTGTTTCAAAAATCTGCTAGAATGATACTCACACAATTTGCCCGGGTGATGAAATGGTAGACATAGAGGACTTAAAATCCTCGGCATTAAAATGCGTGTGGGTTCGAGTCCCACCCTGGGCACATGAATATAAAATACCAACATAACGAAGTGTTGGTA
>CAZUPO010000004.1:0-53184 GCA_964621595.1 uncultured Candidatus Saccharibacteria bacterium | reverse complement strand
AAACTACTTCGAACGAAGTGAGGAGTTGCGTGACCGAGTCCCACCCTGGGCACATGAATATAAAATACCAACATAACGAAGTGTTGGTATTTTATATTCACTGTGTTATTTAGAAGTAAAGCACCTACGTGCTTTACGATGGGACTCGAATACGGGGTCGCGAAACTACTTCGAACGAAGTGAGGAGTTGCGTGACCGAGTCCCACCCTGGGCACATCAATAAAAATACACAGGTTCTTCTAGTGTTATACTTATACGATGAAAACATTTTCAAAATATGTCCCACACATGTTACTTGGTGCGTACATTATTGAGTTTTTAGTATTAGCAATTAATCCAACAGACAGGTCAGTGTGGCTGACAGAAAATCTCACCGTCATGCCCATCGCTATTGTCCTTGCGGTTTTGTACATGCGTGGTGTGCGCTTCTCAAATCTTTCTTACGTGCTTATGAGCATACTTCTTTATATGCACACCTACGGTGGACACTACACGTTCGCGCTTGCTCCGTTTGATTGGTTTAATAATATGTTTGGATTCGAACGAAACATGTACGACCGTGTTGCGCACATGACTGTTGGGTTCTATGCGTATCCTATTATTGAAATGTCACTTAAGTACAGGATTGTCACTAAAAAATGGTTTGCATACTTAGCAGCATTTGCAGTCATCCCAGCCATTGCAGCACTTTATGAAATATTTGAGTGGAGGTATGCAGTGTCTGCTGATCCAACCGCAGGGATAGCAGTACTTGGTTCTCAAGGAGACATATGGGATGCACAGAAAGATATGCTTATGGATAGTTTGGGTGGGGTTATTGCAGTTGTGCTCTATATGATGTTTCCAAGCGATAAAAATAAAGACGCATCTGCTTCAAACGCGTAATCCTTCCCACCAAGAGTAAAAGAAATTTTTTCTGCATGGAGCATGATGCGATTATTTTCTATTGTGCTCCCGTACGCCCTATCTCCAATGATTGGGTGACCAATGGAAGAGAGGTGTGCACGCAACTGATGTGTGCGACCAGTACGTGGAACACATCGTAGAAGAGTGGTCGTTTCATTCCGTTTCATTACTGTTACTTCTGTTACAGCACTGCGCATCTCGCCGCGCACGTGTAGGGGAGAAGTACTCTGACGATAATCCTTCCTACTTCTTCCAAGTGGTGCATCGATGGTGAAAGAATTTTCCGCGACATTTCCTTCTACCAAAGCAAGGTATTCCTTGTGTATCTTTCCAGTTGAAAACAGTTCACGAAGTTGGCTGAATACGGTTACGTTTTTTGCAACTACAAGTACCCCAGAAGTATCACGATCAAGTTTGTGAACAATGCCACCGAGCGGGATGGTGCGACCATCTTGAAGAGTTATAGAATTCTCGATAGAAAACATAAGAGGGGAGTGTTCATGCAAAAAATCAAGCAAGGTTTTTTCATTAGAAAAATCAAATGGATGCACCACTACACCACTTGGTTTATGAATAACAAGCAGGTTCTCGTCTTCGAATAGTATAGGGTTCGATTTCATCACTCGCACTATAGCATATTTTCGTGTATAATCTCTTGTGTTCGCAATAGATATATAAGCCCAGGTGGCGAAATTGGTAGACGCACTTGCCTTAGGAGCAAGCGCCGTGAGGCATGAAGGTTCAAGTCCTTTCCTGGGCACATAGAAATAAAAACTCTCTTGTAATCAAGGGAGTTTTTTAGTTCTAGTGTGTTCATAAGAAGTAAATGACTTGCGTCATTTACGTAAGGACTTGAATAGGGGTCGCAAGACCTTATCGACGAACTTGAGAGGAGAAGTCTTGTGACCAAGTCCTTTCCTGGGCACAAAATAACAAACACCCATTCTGTACTACGAGCGGGTGTTGTTTTCATGTTTTGACTTTTAATCCTATGGATGATAGTTTTTATTAATCTAGTTCAAAGGGGGTGCAGCATGGAGGAAGTTGTCACAATCACCAGCGCGCTATTGCGTGGCTATGTCGGTATGCAGATGCGCGTGGAGAACAAAGGGGAGGGTGGTTACCTTCGCGTAGGTCTTGTGAAGGAGGTCTCCATTCGGAAGGTCGAGGGGCAGGACACGATCGTGGTCAAGTTCTCCTGTCGCATCCATCACGTCCCTTCTCCCAAGAATGAGACGAACGGAACATGGCAACGTGACCCCGAAATGGTGTACACGATTCCGCTCGGCGTATGCGAGGCGTTCCTGGAGAAAAATGGACGACTCGTCGTCGGTACCGACTTCGTGGGCGATAGGATCACGTTCTACCCCAAGATCGACGTTGGTAACATTAAATGGATGGAGGTGTAGAGGACCCTCCGCCCAGATGAACAAGCCCGGGATTGCGCAAGCGGTCCCGGGCTTTGAACATTGTTGGTTGTCTTCGTTATTATTTCCCTTGAGTTTTTTCCTTGTGTAGCAACTCACTGACTCGAACACGATTCTTCTCGCCGTAGTCTAATTCAATATCAATAAAGGGTATTACTTTTACAGGGAGGCGCTTCTTCACAACTTCTCGTAAGTCACTTCTCATACGCTTAGCGAAATCAAGTGCCGCTTCTTCCTTGCTCTCGGGGAGAACAGTGATGTAAATGGTTGCACTGCGCATGTTAGCGGTGATCTCTGCTTGTGTGACGGTGATGAGAGATGCACCAGAGGATTCACGTTGAAAGAAGTCTTGAGCGATAGATCGTAACTCAAGTCCAAGTTGTATCTGACGTTTGCTCGGTTCTTTATTTGGATTTAATTTCATAGTGGACAGTAGGTGGTAATTAGTTATTCGTACTTCGTTGTTTGTACTTTATCTAAACTAATTGCTGTATTTTTTAAATTCGTAATTTTTCGATGAGTATTGCCTCTATAACATCAGAAGGGATCATCTCGGCTTTGGTTTCTACCATGAGACCACACTCGTTACCCTCGAGTACAGTATTTGTTTTTATCTTTTGTGACTGTAGTTCAACCACACGTCCTCGACCAAGCACAACACCACGACGAACAATCTTCACAAGTCCACCATTTTCTATACGACCAGTTTCTACACGACCACCGATCACGTGTTTATCTTTGTTTGAACTAAAGGTCTTAAGAATCTTGAGGGTACCAAGTACCGTTTCTTTTTCTTCGTAGGGAAGTCGTCCTTCGACAACGGTGTCAAACCATTCTGAAAGTTTATAAATAATATCAAAAACTTGTGGTTCGATAGAGAAACGGAGTGCTTGATCACGAGCATTTCCTTCTACCTTTACAGAAAATCCAACGATGACAGTTTTTTCGTCAGATGAGGCAAGTAGTATGTCACCTTCTGTTATCGTCCCAACTCCTTCACCAATTATTTTGATCTTTACATCATCGGTTTCCTTCTTTTTGAGTTCGAGTTTGACGGCGTCGAGAGTACCGAGCGAATCTGCTTTTACAATAACAGGGATAACAACTTTTGCATTTCTGTATACACGAGGATCTAAGACTTCTTTTACAAGGGCATTTTTTGCATCACGCTGGAGAGATTCCATTTCTTTTTTATCGGATGATGAAATAAACGATGCACCCGAAACAGGAATCTCATCAAAACCAGTTACCTTAATTGGTTGTCCTGCATGAGGAGAACGGATGGGTTTACCTTTGAAGTCTTCGATGATGCGGATTGGTGATAATGAGATACCAGCGAGGATTGCTCCACTTGTAGGAAGTGTTCCATCTTTAATGACAAGAGTCGCAGAGACACCACGCTTTTGATCAACAAAACTCTCTAGTACGTATCCGCTCGCATCCGTTGAGAGATTTGCTCGGAGTTCGTTCATGTCTACAAGGAGTAAAAGTGTTTCCAAGAGAAGGGGGATGTTTGTTCCTTGCTTTGCAGATATTTCTACAAAAGGAATATCTCCTCCCATGCCTTCGATGTAGATACCATGTTCAACGAGAGAATTTTTTGTTTTTTGAACATCTGCTCCTGGTTTGTCTATTTTGTTTATTGCTACAAGGTAAGGGATTTTTCGTGCATCGATTGTTTTCCACGCCTCGAGAGTTTGTGCTTTCACTCCATCTTCAGCAGAAACAATGAGAATGGCGATGTCAGCAATTTCTACACCACGCTCTCGCATACTCTGAAAGGCCGCATGACCTGGTGTGTCGAGGAAGGTGATACGTTTCTTTTCTCCCGTATCAGTTGTATGTTCTACCTCGTATGCTGAAATGCGCTGGGTGATGCCACCAGCCTCGCCTTCAACGACATTTGATTTACGAATATAGTCCAGAAGGGATGATTTGCCGTGGTCGACGTGGCCAAGTACCGCGACAACTGGTTGGCGGGCTACTGGTGAGGATGATGAAGATACCTTTTTTGACATAGATGTAAAAACAATTCTAACACAGATTGTCAATAATTCCTACTCATATTTGCTTTTAAGAAAAGGGTTTGACATAAATTTTTACTTGGTGCAGTATGTTTTTTGAAGCCGGACTATTTGGGTCCGACAACTAACAACCAGTTCAACAAACGTGGGGGTGTACCATGCAACAGCAATTCTTTCCCGGAGCTCATGATCTCTCGGGTACAGCACTCGGCGCCTGGAAGGTCATCATGGCGTTGCGGACGGAGGAGGCACTCAAGGGCTACACCTTCAATCTGCGCAGTGGCGGAGAGAAGGGTTTGGTCGTCGAAATCAGCGGTCCGCGAACCAAGGATGAGGTTCTCATGGTGCCGGCTGCGGAATTTGTCACGATCGACATGGCGTACTTGCATTTGGCTGGAGCCCGCGCCTTCGTGTTCGCGGCACCGACACCTGCGCGCATGAAGCAGACGTTGCGCGATCTGGATGTTCCCATCCCGGAGGAGGGGGTGGGGGAGAAATAAGCGAGCAAGATCCCAGGCGATCGAACTCGCGACAGGGCGGGGTCGCTTGCGACCCCGCCCTTTAACAATATTTATCCCTTCTCATTATTTTTTGTAATCCGCCACTCTATACCTTGTGCGCAAGGTGTGCGCTTCGTATTACTTCTTTTTCTTCATCGGTGAGATCGTATGTGCTTACGTATTTTTCAATAGGTTTTGCAAACGTACTCACTCGGTCACGAGCGTGAAGCGAAGAAATGACAACACCGTCTCCTTTTTCATTAAGAAGTGCTACAGAGAAACTTTGGTTTGATCCATTTGTTTCGAATGCTTTGTACCGTATAACAGAAGCGTTACGTAGTGAGGAGGAAACTTTTTCTTGCAAAGTAAGAGCATGTTTTGAAATAAATTCATTTCGTTTCTCTATTTCGCGTACGCCCTCAAGTGCCTGATGGATGATTGATTCAAGTGACCGGCCATTTTCTCCTCGCAGAAAGCGAGAGAGTTTGTGATGAAGATATAGTGTGTAGAACAACGTTACAAGAAGCGCTATCGAGAGAGGAATGCTCGGATAGTGTATACACAACTGAACAAAAGAATAGATGTACGCTTTCATGGCGGTCATAGAAGTTTTATCTATCGAGTTTATCACGAGTACCCAGTGATTGCTTGTGTACTAGTTGCCTCTGTTTCTTTTTGTACTTTTTTATATTTCCGGAATATTTTTATTACCAGAGAAAAGGGGGTATGTGGATAGCACTTTACTTTTTTAAATGCTATGGTAGTCTTATAAATTAGGAGGGGCATTTCGCCCAGCCAGTGGAACCTGAAAGATTTTGTCCGAGGGGTCCCCTCGGCGAGTTCTTTAGGAACCACAAAAAACGGGAGATTTCGGATGAACAAGAAGTTCATGGCAGTTGCGGTGGTGGCGGGCGTGCTCGCTGCCCGGCTCGCGTTCGCGGCGCCCAACGAGGGCCGCGCGGTGTTGATCGAGGGCAAGAGCCAGGTCTCGGCGGCCAAGTGCGTCGGCGTCTGCATGCCCATGGCGTTCCAGGACAACGGCACGTTCGACAGCGGCAAGACGCCCCCGAAGAAGGGCAGCGGTATCGCGATCGCGAACTACGGCGGCAAGAAGCCCGACAACGGCAGCGTGAAGAAGAAGGCCGACGACGGCAACACCATGCTCGGCGCGGCGCGCCAGGTGGTCCACAAGGCCACGACGACGCCCATGCCGGCCGCGGTGCTGCTGATGGACTCGAGCTCGGCCTCGGCCAAGTGGACTTCCGACCACACCCGGGCGCTCACGCCGGCCATCGGCCAGCTGCTCTCGCGCTTCATGCACGGTGCCCACGTCGACGACTCGCGCTTCTCCACCACCGGCAACTACTCGATCGCCATCGCCGGCGCGGAGAACTCGATGGTCGTCAGCTACGACGCGGGCATCCCGCCCGTCGTCACGCCCGCGGCCTACGCGGCCTTCCGCTTCGGCGAGATGAGCGCGCGGCACGCGGTCTACACCGGCCTGGCCGAACCGGCCACCTGGCGCATCTAGCGCGGCGCCAGGCGCAAGACTGCGGGGGGCGCATGCACTTTGTGCGCCCCCCGCTGATTCAACCCCGCTCACGCGGCGGTTTTTTTATGGTAGAGTTAAAGTAACTATGTTTAAATCTTTTTTATTTAAAAAACAACCAAAGAATGGTTCTCGTATCTATCTAGATAATGCTGGTGCAACAAAGATGAGTATTCGTTCACAGGATGCTTTACTCGAAGCACTTACCTATTATGGTAATGCCTCCGCAATACATCGTGATGGAGTAGAGGCAGCGCTGTACCTCGATCGAGCGCGCGCAACTGCTGCGAGTGTACTTAACGCGCATGCATACGAATTATATTTTGTTGGAAGTGGAACAGAGAGTTGTAACATTGCAGTACTTGGAACGTATAATGGATGGAGGCAATGGGGGGAGCAGGAAGCAGGAAGCAAGGGGCGGGAATCGGGAAGTGACACTAGAGATATTCCACACATGATTGTCTCTTCTATAGAACATCCAGCGATACTTGAGCCAGTGCGCATGCTTGAGAAACGCGGGTTAGTGAGTGTAACGTATCTAGCCGTGTATGAAGACGGACTTGTGAAAGTGCACGATGTACGTGAGGCTCTTCGAGAAGAGACCATTTTGGTTAGTGTGATGTATGCAAATAATGAAATTGGAACTATTCAAAAGGTAAAAGAAATTGGTCGTGCGCTAGAAGAGTGGAAAAAAGAACATGAACGTGAACACAAGGACTATCCATACTTTCATACTGATGCTTGCCAAGCGGGGAACTATTGCAACCTTGATGTGGTGCGACTTCGAGCACACTTGATGAGTGTAAATGGAAGTAAGGTGTATGGCCCAAAAGGGATTGCACTTTTGTATAAACGTGAAGGGATACGCATCGAACCACTTGTCTACGGTGGAGGACAAGAGAGAGTGCTTCGTAGTGGAACAGAAGATGTAGCGAGTGCGTTTGCATTCTCCGTTGCACTTCTTGAAGCAAAAGATATGCGAGAAAAAGAAAGCGCCCGTCTGGAAGAACTACGCGACGAGTGTGTGGAACTACTACAAAAAGAAATCCCAAGCATCGTTTTTTATGGATCATTTAAGATGGGTGAGCGGTTGCCGAACAATATAAATTGTCGTGTGCCTGGGATATCGAGTGAGGAGATGATACTTCGCTTAGATGCCGTGGGAATTTCTGTGTCGCACAAATCAGCATGCGCATCATCTGAAGGAAATGGAAGTTATGTTATCGAAGCGCTCGGTGGGAGTGGTGAGGAAGCATTGGAAAATATTAGAATAACCCTTGGAAGAGACACAAAGAAAAAAGATATTGAGACGTTGGTCAGGGAGATGGCAGGAATAGCAAAGAAGTATAGGAGGTAGTTGCTCGTAATTCGTAAAAAGTAAAAAAGGGAGTATAAGAGCGCGTGCGAAGCGCGCGCCCTTATTACATAACCCAAGAGTGCTATTCGAGAAAAAAGAAATATGCGCTACACTTACTAGTACTAATAAGTTACTAATTACTATAAATTATGTATTCACCAAAAGATTTTTCAAAATTATTAGGAATAGAAGGAATGAGTAACACGCTCCTTACTAACCATTTCACCCTTTACCAAGGGTACGTGACGAACACGAACAAAGTAATGGAACTCCTAAAGAGTAAAGAAGTTGGTACACCAGAATATGCAGAACTTCATCGACGGTTCGCGTGGGAGTGGAACGGTATGCGACTTCATGAATTATATTTCGAGAATATCGCAAAGCATGGTGTGGCACTTTCTGGACGACTACTGCGACAGAAAATTGAAAGTACGTGGGGGAGTTATGAGGCATGGGAGAAAGATTTTACATCGATAGGGCTCATGCGAGGCATCGGTTGGGTCATTCTCGCGTATGATAAAAAGGATGGAGCACTTTTCAATGTGTGGATCAATGAGCACGATATGGGTCATTTGGCCGGAGCGACACCACTACTTGTGATGGATGTATTTGAGCATGCATTTATGGTTGATTACGGCCTTAAGCGCAAGGATTACATTGACTGCTTCATGAAAAGTATTGACTGGCATGCTGTGGAGGAGAGGATGTAGAGGGTAAGCAATATCTAAAATAATAAAAGATAACAAAAACAAAGGGCGCTCTGCAGAGCGCCCTTTGGCTTCGAGTACGTTTTTAGCCGCACTCGTTTTCCTCGGGTGTCTTGCGTCCATAGAAAGGGACGCCAACGAATAGCCAGAGGACCATCATGGCCACGGTCTCGGAAAAGCCTTTTAGATCCCACCCTGTGAACTTGGTTAGTGCCACCAATCCCATCCCTGCCAGGGAGAGCAGGTAAAGGATGTACAACCCCTGGACGATCAGTCGCTCAACTGCTTTCCCCGAGCGCTCGAGTGTCTCGATCTGTGTCTGGTCCATTCGTGATCCTTTTGCGGACTATTGATATAGTAATATCTCACCGCAGGATGAAAACAGTTGAGAAATCTGGGAGAACTTTCGAATAAACTTTATAATTATTAAAATACTATGTCAAGTTGACGAGTTATGAGAAATTTGAGAATGTAGAAGCATTACCGTACCGACCGCTTATCCACCCTTGATTGTATACCCGCCTTGCTACACTGTATATTGTATTTCATTTAGTTATTAGTAATTCGTTACCTGTCTACCAAAGAGGCAGGTCCGTAATTAGTTGTTTTGTATTACCTAATCTCTAGTCCCTGACAACCAACACCTATTCTTCATGCCTCCATCATTTAATAATTTCACAACAAAAGCCAAGGAAGTAATTCGTCGTGCGCATGAACTCGCCATCGAACGCGGACAAAATCAGGTAAACCCACTTCACTTGATGGGTGCACTTCTTACACAAGAGGAGAGTGTTGTCCATGCCATGCTTGAGAAATTGGAGATCGATGTTATCCACTTAACTGATAGTATTGTGGATGCAATTGAAGTACCTGGAAGTTCTGCAACCATGAGTCAGTCATACCAGATGTATCTCACCCCAGAACTCGCACAGACACTGGAGCATTCGCTTAAAGTTGCACAATCCTTCAATGACGAGTTTGTTTCTACTGAGCACCTTTTCCTCGCTCTCCTTGATGCAACAGGTCAGGTGCGTGAAGTGCTATCACGTTTCCGTATTGATCGCGAGAGCGCGTATCATATACTCCAAGAACTTCGATCGCAGAACATTACTGAAGCACAAGGCCCGAAGAAGAATAAAGCACTCGCAAAGTACACGCGTAACTTCACCGACCTTGCACGTGCGGACAAACTCGACCCAGTCATTGGTCGGGATACTGAAATCATGCGTCTCATGCAGATACTTTCTCGCCGTACAAAAAATAATCCGATACTCATCGGTGAGGCGGGTGTTGGAAAAACGGCGGTTGTAGAGGGGCTCGCAATACGCATGGCAAAAGGGGATGTACCAGAGAGTTTGAAGAACAAAGAACTTGTATCACTTGACCTTGGTATGCTCATTGCAGGGACAAAGTTCCGTGGAGAGTTCGAGGAGCGATTGAAAGCAATCATGAAAGAGATAGAGCGATCCGAAGGAGGTATCATTCTTTTCATTGATGAAATTCACACGATTGTTGGAGCGGGAGCAACAGAAGGATCAGCTGACGCAGCGAATCTCTTGAAGCCTGCGCTTTCTCGTGGAGAGTTACGTGCGATCGGAGCGACAACGCTCAAAGAATACCAGAAGCATATCGAAAAAGATCCAGCACTCGCGCGTCGTTTCCAGCCGGTGTTTGTGGAAGAACCAAGTGAAGAAGATGCGCTCGCCATCTTGCGAGGACTCAAAGAAAAGTATGAACTCTTCCACGGTGTACGTATCACTGACGACGCTCTTGTTTCATCGGTAAATCTCTCCACACGCTACATTACTTCTCGCTTTTTACCAGATAAAGCGATTGACCTAATCGATGAAGCTGCATCGTCACTTCGTATTGCTCTTGAGAACAAGCCGCCAATGCTTGATGAAGCGCATCGTAAAATCATGCGTTTGGAAATTGAACGAGAAGCACTCACCAAAGAACTTATCGCAGACGTGGAGGAAGATAAAAGCACAACCAAGAAGCGCATCGCTGCCATTGACGAAGAAATAGCAAACGTCAAAGAGCGTACACGAGAACTCGAACTCAAGTGGAAGAATGAAAAGAAGACGCTCACTGAAATTGGCGAGATAAAGAAGTCGCTCGAATCACTTCGTACTGAGGCCGACAATGCGGAACTTCGTGCAGACCTTACTCGCGTGGCAGAGATTCGCTATGGGCAGATCCCAGAACTTACTAAAGAGTTGCATGAACGCTTGGAGAAGTTACGCAAGTTACAAAAGACACGTCGTATCCTTAAAGAAGAAATTACCGAGGAAGATATCGCATCTGTTGTGGCACGTTGGACAGGTATTCCTGTTGTGAGAATGCTGGAGGAGGAACAAGAAAAACTTTCTCGTATGGAAGACGAACTTGGTAAACGAGTTGTTGGACAGCGTGATGCAATTACAAAAATATCAGGTGCAGTACGACGCTCTCGTGCGGGCATTAACGATCCTGGAAAGCCACTCGGATCATTTATGTTTCTTGGTCCAACAGGTGTAGGCAAAACAGAACTCACCAAAGCACTTGCTGAGTTTATGTTTAACGATGAGAAAGCGCTCATCAAGGTAGATATGAGTGAGTACATGGAAAAGCATAGTGTAAGTAAATTGATCGGCTCACCACCTGGGTACGTTGGCTATGATGAATCAGGACAATTGACGGAGGCAATACGTCACCGACCATACGCTGTGATACTTTTTGATGAAGTTGAAAAGGCGCACCCGGAAGTGTTCAACCTCCTTTTGCAGGTGCTCGACGAAGGTCGTCTTACTGATAGTAAGGGACGTGTTGTGAATTTTAAGAATACTATTATCGTGATGACCTCAAACATCGGTAGCCAACACATTCAAAAAATGGAGCAGATGGGATTTGTAAATCATGCGCCAGGCACTGAGTATGCACAAGTGAAAGATCGTGTAATGGAAGCACTTAAAGAATTCTTCAAACCAGAATTTTTGAATCGTCTGGATGAAACAATTATCTTCGACGTGCTTTCACATGAAGAGGTGAAGCAAATTGTATCTCTTCAAGTACAGTCGCTCGCAAAGCGACTTCTTGAGAAAGAAATATCTCTCGAGGTAACTGATGAAGTAGTGAAGCATATTGCAGAGAAATCGTTTGATCCACACTACGGTGCGCGTCCTATTAAGCGCTTTATGCAGACACACATCCTAAATCCAATTGCCTCTCTTATGCTTTCAAAGAAGTTTATGAAAGGTGGTATTGCACACGTGTCACTGGATAAGAAAGGGGAGATTGCAGTCGAGGCAAAGAAGCCACGAAAGATAGTGAGTCCGCTTAGTGCTGCGGAAGTTGTTGGAAAAAAGTAAATTTATCAACCACCTCTTTTAAAGGTCCGGACAGGAAAGTTGAGAACCCCGTGAGGCGCGTTGCGCCCCACGGGGTCCTTGGTCAGCGTGACGAGGTGAAAGTGACGGCCTTGTCGAACGGAGTCCATGACTCGTCGGATCCTACACAGAGATCCATTTTCCACATGAATTCGTGGCATCCGGCCTCGAGGAGGAGTCCTCGGTTCTCTTTCACCATACTCATACCGATGATCTTCGCCTTCGGCCACCTCGCGCGGAGCGGGGCGATCAGCGTACCGCTGTCAAACGGTATTGTCTTCTCACCACTCAGATTCCGGTCGAGAATGATGATGTCGATTCCTTGCCCGAAGCGTTCCATCATCCAGGTTGCGTCATCCTCATTCTTGGCAATCAAGACCACTGCCTGAGAGTATTTCATGCAGATCATCTGCAGAATCCGGATCGAGTACGTCGGCTCGTTCTCGATGATGAGGACGCTGAAGCGCGTAGAGGCATTCACGAGGTTGGTCATATCTGGATTTCCTTTAAAGGGGAAAATCGGGGAACAGGGGTACTTCTTCTAAAATAGAATCTAGCATAGAAGACTATATATTGTATAGGTGTATCAGTAACTTTCGCTTCCACTTGTTGTTTTTTTGTGGTATAATCCTCTGACTTGCGTCGGTGGTGGAGTGGTCAATCACAACAGACTGTAAATCTGTCGCCCTTCGGGCTTCGTAGGTTCAAATCCTACCCGGCGCACTGAATATAAAATACCCAAGTATAGAACTTGGGTATTTTATATTCAGTTCTGCCACAGGAGCAAAACAACTGCTTGTTTTGCGATAGGATTTGAATACGGGACTTCGACTCTGAGAGTCTCAGGCTCGAATGAGGTCGCGGAACTTTATCGACGAATACAGTGAGGAGAAGTTCCGTGACCAAATCCTACTCAGTGCACATGTGAAATAAAATCACCGGTTTTATAAAACCGGTGATTTTATTTTTAATTTTGACTTAAATATAAATATATTGTACAATACACATTGTACCGGATCCAGTATTTCCCGGATTCCATAACAGTAGTTCCTAAGAGGAAACCATGGAAAAAAACCGAACAGCAGCAGTTGTTTTGGTTGCACTGGCTTGCGTTCTTGCAGTAACAATGGACCACGTCTTCGGAGTGAAGTTCGCCGAAGACGTGAGCATTTACGGGAGAATTTTTCACGCAATGACACGTATGGCGGAAGGGTCCGCGCTTTCTTACTTGATCTACTGCTGGCGCTGACTCCGTTTCTAGCGGATATACAAACGGCCACCCAAGGTGGCCGTTCCTCTTTTTATATTTATCGTCTTGTAACAAAATCCCACCCGGCACATACTATATGTATTTTATCAATTGTGCTGATATACTAGAAGTACGTTTTGATTACTTTAAAATAGACTTTTATGAAGAAAAATTTAACTGTAGTAATTATAATTTTAATAGTAATTGGTGCTACTTACTTTCTAAACTCAAATAAGTCCGCTGTTCCAAACGAGATTAAAAAAGTAACTGTATCCCAAGCTTTTGATGTTTTTCTATATGCACCTCTTTATGTGGCTAAAGAAAAGGGATTTTTCAAAGATGAAGGGCTTGATGTGACTATTATTACAGCTGGTGGTGATGAAAAAGCTTTTGCATCACTTGTGAGTGGAGATGCTCAATTTGCAGTTGGTGACCCTACGTTCGTGGCTATTGCCGGAGAGAAAGGTCAGCCTGGAAAGGTTATTGGTGCGCTTCTAAACGGGGTTCCATTCTGGGGAGTTGCTAACAAGCAAAGCATAAAGTCAATTGATTCTCCAAATCAACTTGGCACATATAGTGTTGCGACGTTCCCAGCACCCTCCACTGCATATGCACTACAAAAGAAAATGTTTGAGAGTGGTGGTCTAAAATCAAATATCAAAGAAACTGCTTTTGGTTCGCTTCTCCCGGCGCTTAAAAGTGGCAAGGTAGACATTGCACTTGAACTTGAACCAAATGTTTCAACTGCTGTAAAAAATGGCTCGCATGTCGTATACTCGCTCTCCAAGTATTACCCAGATTTTGCTATTACTGGTGTTACAGTATTACCTCAGTACATAAAGAGTGATCCTGATATAGTGCAAAAGTTTATAAATGCAATTCAAAAAGCTGACAATTTCATTCGAGTCAACCCGACCGAATCGGCAAATATCGTTGCAAAAAGATTCCCAGATGTACAGAGTGATATTGCAATAGATGCTATTAACAATATTATTTCTGCTAATGTTATTCCTCAAAATCTTGTGACAAGCAAGGTTGGATGGGATATAGCAGTAGGACTTCGAAAGGATATTGGAGATCTTAAACAAACAGCGCTATTCGAGGCATATATTGATAACTCCTTTGCAGAAAAAGCAAAATAATGACCGTGAATTCTTTATTAGTAAAAAATATATATAAAAGTTTTTCAAAAGACGGTAAAAATCTGGCAGTGCTTTCGGATATCACTTTTTCAGTTGCACCAGGACAAGTACTTGCAATTCTAGGCAAGAGCGGATCTGGAAAAACCACATTACTTAATATCATCTCAAAACTTGAAAATGCATCCTCGGGCGCCGTTGAATATACTGGAGAAGTCAGTTATACCCCACAGAAAGACCTTTTACTTACATGGAGAAACGCCTTGTCTAATGTTTATCTGCCATTTGAAATTCAAAACTCGCTCGGTAAAAAAGAAAAAACAATAATAGACAGTTTCTTCAAAGATCTAGAACTAGGTGATTTTAAAAAATCCTACCCACACGAACTTTCAGGAGGAATGAAACAAAAGGTATCATTAATTCGCTCACTAGCACAAGATAAGCAACTTTATCTCTTTGATGAGTCGCTTTCGGCAATTGATTTCGATTCTCGGCTAAAACTGGTTAAAAAAATCAGAAATTATCTCGTTAAACAAAACAAGGTTGGAGTATTTGTAACACATAACATTGAAGAAGCTATTTCTATCGCCGATAAAATTATAGTACTTAGTCCTAGGCCAGCAAGTATTATTCATGAAGCATCCATTGATATTTCTGAAGATCAAAGAGAGCCGGTAGCAATAAGAAAAAATATTGAATTCCAGAGACAGTTTGATTCTTTGTGGAAAATTATGTCATAAATATGAAAGCCACAAAATATACAAATCTAGTTTCCTTAATTATTTTAGTAATTATACTTTCTGGTTGGCAAATCTTTTCAATGGGCGCAAAGTTTAACTTCTTATTTGGTTCGCCTGCGTCAGTTTTCTCTAAAATTTTAGAAGGCACAATTTCTGGAGTACTCCCATATAATTTTGTAGTTACTGGACTTGAGGCTCTCGCTGGTTTCTTTATTGGTATTATACTCGGTACATTTGTTGGATTCTTGCTTTGGTACTCACCAAAAATTGCAGTTGTCTCTAAGCCGTATCTTTCTTTCTTAGGTGCAATTCCAGCATTTGCTTTTGCGCCAATGATTATTATTTGGTTCGGTATTGGATTTACAATGAAGGTTGCCCTTGCTTCGTTTGCTGTATTTTTAGTAGCCCTTGCACAAGCATACGAAGGAGCAAAAAGTGTTGATGAGGCAGAATATAAATTACTTAAGACGTACGGAGCAACTCGTTTTCAAATATTTCAAAAAGTTATTTTCCCAGCCTCTATTTCGTGGGTATTAGCATCAATGAAACTAAGTGTTGGTTTTGCAATACTCGGAGCATTTGTAGGGGAATTCATTTCTTCCAATGAAGGACTAGGACATTTCATGTTAAAAGCGGGCTCTCTTTACGATATTCCAGGCGTGTTAGCTGGTGGGTTGTATCTTGTGCTGCTGTCTGTTATTTTTTCTCGATTTGTAAAAGTTATTGAAAAAAACAGAATGAAAATCATTGAAGCCCTATCTTAGATAGTATTAATACGGTATTTGAGGTTGCAGGGTAATATTTTTTTATTTACCTACTCTCTTAAATTCGGCACGTACGGAGTCTTGTGACCAAATCCTATACCCAGCACATCACTGAATCAAAACTGATATACTTATCCGGTAATGATGAAAAAAAAGATTGGCGTAGATATCGACGAGGTACTGGCTTCATTTGTTGAAGCATTATTTGATTATCATAATAAAACAAGAGGCACTCAGCTTGATAAGAAAGAAATTAAAAGTAATTTTTTCAGTGATTATATGAAATTCTCCCAAGAAGAAACTTCTTTATTTCTTGATGAATTTTTTTCCTCAGATTCGTACGTAGATATTGAGCCGGTCTTCGGTTCAGTAGAAGTTCTAAAAAAATTAGATACCTATGAACTTATTGCCATTACAATTCGCCCCGAACATTGGAGAAGACAAACAGAAGAATGGTTACATAAGAATTTCGGAAATGTTTTCTCTCGTGTATACATGCTTGGCCTTGAGGGTTCAAGTCTGGGAGGTATTAAACAATCAAAAGAAGATTTAAGTATTGAACTTGGTTTGAATCTCTTCATCGAGGATTCACTTTCTACTGCGAAAAAAATCGCCGAGAAAGGAATACCTGTTATTTTATTGGATAAGTTATGGAACCAAGGTGAACTTCCTGAAAATGTTCGCAGGGTGGCAACATGGGAAAATGTGTTGGTTCAAATAGAATCGCTAGTTTAGTTTTTCTTAATCCACGTTTTCAGATTCGATGCAGATACCTTTCACTTGAATGATATGGGTTATTAAATAACACCACGTAGTATATTTTTTACGGAACTCTGAGACGAATTATTTTCTTGACTTTTACGTGGAAGGCGAATAGTATTTCGAAGCATAGATTGTTCTTGGAGAGCATCGTGAAGATTCAAGCAGAGCTAAGGACCTTTGGTGCACTTCCGGTTGGAACAAAGTTCGTCATCGTTCGAACCATAAGTGCTCCAAAGTCGAATTGCCCGGTTCATGAAAAGATCGAGTGGCAAGAGGATCCGGATTATCCTTTTGATCCAGGACACAACTGTATTGTCCACGAACCGGGTGGTAAGAAAAAATTCACCTATATTTACAATCCGATCAAGGTGAGTATCGTTACATAAAGGACCGTAACGTATATTTTCGCCACGAAGCCCCCAACCGGGGGCTTTTGTCATAATACATGTTATTCTACTGCTAATGAATTATGTTGTTGGCATCGACGAAGTGGGGAGGGGTCCACTTGCTGGACCAGTTGTGTTTTGTGCATGTGCAGCAGAAGAAGGGTTTAACATTCTAGAGTTGTTTCCTAAAAAAATTCTTAAAGATAGTAAGAAATTAACTGAAAAAGCACGTATAGAAATTGTAGAGAAACTACAAGAGCACATTTGCAAGGAGAAAATTATACTAGGTATTGGGGAGGTATCGGCTTCAGAGATTGACAAGAACGGTCTCGCTCATGCATTAAAAAAAGCACAAGATACAGCAATGGAAAAACTTTTGGAACAAGGCGTATCAACCGCGTCAAAAGTTTTTCTAGATGGAGGACTGAAGATCGAGGGATTTACTAGTGAAACAATTATCAAGGGGGATGAAAAAGTTCCAGTGATTGCTCTTGCTTCTATTTTTGCAAAAGTGCATCGCGATAACTATATGAAAAAGATCGGAGAAGTATACAAAGAGTATGGTTTTGAGCGTCATGTCGGGTATGGAACTCGCGCACATATCGAGGCTATTAAAAAGCATGGTATCACCAAAGAGCATCGCAAGAGTTTCCTAGAAAATATTATAGGATAGGTGTTTTAATGGATTACGAACTACTAACCTGCCTATCGGCAGACAGGTTACGAATTACTATGTGTGGTAAAATGTACCCATGACTAAAAGTGTAATTCTTGCTGGGGGATGTTTCTGGTGTGTAGAACATGATCTCCGCCACGCACCGGGCGTGGTATCTGTACTCTCTGGGTACTCTGGAGGGGAGAATTCTATGCCAACGTATGAAGATCATAGGGGGCATAGAGAAGTAGTAATTGTTGAATATGATACAAGTAAAACCTCATATAAAAAAATAGTACAGTATTTTTTAGATCACATTGATCCAACAGACAGTGGAGGACAGTTTGCTGATAGAGGAGAGAGTTATACTCCAGCACTATTCTTTGATGGAAGTGAAGAAGAGGCGGTAGCGCGCACGGTACTACAAGAACTCACTCAGTCCGGTGTGTATGCAAAGCCAATTGTTGTTGGTTTGCTTCCTCGTAAACCGTTTTATAAAGCGGAGGAGTATCATCAAAATTATGCTGAAAAAAATCCGACACATTATGGTTTGTATCGCCTGGGAAGTGGAAGAGAGAATTTTGTAGGTAAAACCTGCGCCATTCGAGAAGAAAAACATATTCCATGGAAGGAGTAAGTCCTCTGGTATACTATAGTCTATGGCAAGTATTTTTTCTAAAATTATCGCTGGAGAAATCCCAAGTTACAAAGTATACGAAGATAACGATGTGTTTGCATTTTTAGATATTAACCCAATGCAACGAGGGCACACACTTGTGGTGCCGAAGAAGGAGGTTGATTATCTTTTCGATCTTGATGATGAGTTTTACCGAATACTCCTTGAACGTTCAAAGTACATAGCACACACACTAAAACAAAAACTTTCATGTAAGCGTGTTGCGGTTATTGTCGAAGGGTATGCAATTCCACATGCACATATTCATTTAATACCAACCAATCATGCAGATGATTTGGATAAAAAACACGTTCACCAGGCGACCAAAGAAGAGTTAGAAGAAGTGCATAAGATGTTGACCACATCATAAATAACCATGAGATATTTTTTCATTCGTACACTCGCAGTTCTTATCACAAGTTACATTACTCGCGTGGGTGTGCCTATGGTTCTTGCTTGGAAAACAGGGTTTATTGCTCTTGTGGCAGCCGTAGTGCTTGCCGTTATCAATCATACGATTAAGCCAGTCCTTTCGGTTATATCTGTACCTATTAATTTTTTAACACTGGGATTGTTTTCTTTTGTGCTTAATGGTTTTATGATCCTACTTGCTGCGCGAATTGTGGATGGCTTCCACATGCCATCACTTCTCTACGCTATTTATTTTGCTACCGTACTTTCTATTGTGAATTGGATACTACACGTTGTTGAGTAGTTGGAGAATCAGAAGTTTCTTCATCCATCTCTTCAGAAATCTCCTCGACATCCTCTTGAATCTCTTCAATGTTTTCTTGAATCTCTTCCACATCTTCAGAGATTTCTTCCACATCTTCCGCAATGTCTTCCACATCCTCAGAAATATCTTCAACATCTTCTTGAATTTCCTCGATGTCTTTTTCAACGGATGCGATTGCTTTAGATTGATTATTAACACTCATCTGAATAAAGATAGAGAGATAAATTGCTTCGAGCGATACAAGTGTGGTGAGTACTAGAAGAACTCTCTCTAGTGAATAGCCAACAGAGATAAGAATAAAGGCACCGATAAACAAAACGGTGTGAAAAATAAGAGACCACACAGACCCAACCCATCGTGTGACAGAAAGAGCCATAGTTTCCAAGTGTTCTATGGGATTTTTACTCATGATTCTCACTATATCATAAAAATGGTAAAATGGGGGTGTATGATGGCAACAACAATGATTATCGCATTCCTTATTATTCTCGGTACGCTTGGTAGTATTATCTATATACTTTATTCACTTACAACATCTACAAAACTAACTATGGAGGGATCAAAAACAAAAGCACTCGACGTGTTTCTTTATGTCGGAGTCGGAATCTCACTTGTAACAATCGTTACTAACTTTTTACAAATCTTATTTACTGCAATTGAGAAAAAGTTTCCTGATCCTCTTACGTACACATACTACGGAGACATTTCTAATAGCGATGTTCGCATGGCCATAGCAACACTTCTCGTTGTGTTTCCAATTTATCTCCTGGTATCATGGTTCATTGCTCGTGATATAAAAAAGTTTTTGTTCAAACAAGATCTTGCAATTCGAAAAATCTTCGTGTACGTAACACTTTTCGTTACACTCCTTACACTCGTTGGAACACTAGTATCTATTATCTACAAATATCTCGGCGGCGAACTCTCCACTCAATTCGGATGGAAAGCATTTGCTGTTTTCGCGACAGCGCTCTCGGTGTTTGGCTATTACTTCTACTCATTACGAAGAACATATTCAGTTCCATCATCTATTCCGCGAAATGCCGGCATTGCTGCCACTGTTCTCATTGTGGGTGCTATTGCGTGGAGTATTTCGATTATCGGAACACCAAAGGAAATGAGAGCGCGTCGCTTTGATAGTACAAGACTTTCAGATATTTCTCGCATTCAACAAGAGGTATTTAATCGCGTCCAAATGACAGATAAACTACCCGCTAACCTTGCGGAACTAGAAAATGCTTTCCAAGGGTATGCTGTGCCGAGTGATCCACGAACAAAGGAACAGTATGGATATAAGGTAGTTCAACAGCCTGTTGTAAAAATGAATTATGCGACCGACAGAAAAGAACTTGTTACACCAGCAATCTTTGAACTGTGTGCAACATTTGAAACCAAGCGAGAACTAGATGCTCGTGGACAGGGTGTTGTTGCAACACCTATGATGGGGGGTAAGGGTATGATGACAGATGCACTGTACTCAGCCGCTAACTACTACTACGAGGGAGATGTCTCTCCTTTTTGGAATCATGACATAGGGGAGGTTTGCTTTAAGCGTGTCATCTCTTCAGATATGTATTATGGACGATAGGGTATAGTTGTGTCCTGGAAAAATACTCGCTACAAAGCGAGTATTTTTCTTTTGCACTCCGCGTGTCATTTTGATACTATAGATAGTACATTTCTATATATCGCCATGAGACTATATAACCATAAAGAAAACGACATAAAGTGGCAAAAAAATTGGGACGACAACAAGGTATATCGAACGGAAGACATTAGCACTAAGAAAAAAGTGTATGTGCTCGACATGTTTCCGTATCCTTCAGGAGAGGGTCTCCATGTAGGACATCCTAAGGGTTATATCGCAACCGATATTTATTCACGCTTCAAGCGTATGAATGGATATAACGTCCTTCATCCAATGGGATGGGATGCGTTTGGTCTTCCAGCAGAGCAATTTGCTCTTAAAAATAAAATTCATCCCCGAATCGCTGTAGAAAAAAATATTGCAAATTTCAAGAGTCAGTTGTCTAAGATCGGTCTTGATTATGATTGGACACGTGAAATTAATACTACAGATCCAGGATTCTATAAATGGACCCAGTGGATCTTTACAAAACTCTATGAAAAAGGTTTGGCGTATGAAAGTTACGAACCAATCAATTGGTGTCCAACCTGTAAAACCGGCCTCGCTAATGAAGACCTAAATGGTGATCTTTGCGAGCGTTGTGACACAGAGGTGGAGAAGAAGCCTCTTCGTCAGTGGGTTTTAAAAATTACTGCGTATGCAGACAGAATGCTCAAGGATTTGGATGCTCTTCAGTGGCCGGAAGGGGTGAAGTTGGCTCAAAAAAATTGGATAGGCCGTAGCGAGGGTGCTGAGTTTGAATTTGCGTTAACAGGTATCGATGGGGTTGATGATGGGTATCATAAGGTAAAAATATTTACAACACGAGCAGACACCATGTTTGGTGCGACGTTTCTTGCTATTGCTCCATCTCGCGCAGAAGAATTGATACGAACAGGGTGGAGGGCTAGCGAAGAGGTAGTTACATTCATTGAGACGATCAAAGAAGAACTTGAACGTAAAGAAAATCGCGGAGACACAGTCAAACGTGGTATTTTTACTGGACTCTATGCTATTAATCCTGTTACTAATTCCAAAATCCCAGTATGGATAGCAAATTATGTTCTTGGCGATATTGGTACAGGCGCGATTATGGCAGTACCATCTCATGATGAAAGAGATTTTGAGTTTGCTCAGATGTATTCTCTCCCAAAGGTAAATGTGATCATGCCAGAAGCATATAGCAACGATGAAGAAAGGGAGTCGTATCTCATGGGGGAAAAATTGTACACCGGAGAGGGAATTGTTCGCAATTCAAAGGGGTATGATAATTTGTCTTCACAGGAAGCAAGGGAAAAGATCATTCAAGACTTTAACGGGGCGCAGGTTGTTCGATACAAGATTGAGGATTGGGTATTTGCTCGCCAACGCTATTGGGGGGAACCTTTTCCGATTGTGCGTGATAAAAATGGAAAAGTATACACTGTCGATCAAACTGACCTACCAGTTTTGTTACCTGACGTCGAGAGTTACGAACCCACGGGAACAGGAGAATCACCACTTGCTGCGATTAAAGACTGGGTGGAGGTGCGGGGGTATATCACAGAGAGGGGCACATTTAAGAAAAGTGATGAAGGAGAGATATTTTTCCGCGAAACCAATACAATGCCGCAATGGGCGGGTTCTTCGTGGTACTACTTACGTTTCGCTGACCCACATAATGAGAACGAGTTGATTTCTAAAGATCGAGAAAAGATGATGTTACCGGTCGACGTGTATGTGGGTGGGGATCATGCGACACGACACCTTATTTACGCGCGGTTTTGGCATAAATTCTTATACGATATTGGCGTGGTGTCGACTATAGAACCATTCTCTCGACTTGAGTTCCTCGGATTCATCCTGGCTGAAGATGGTCGTAAGATGAGTAAGCGCTGGGGGAATGTTATTAACCCAGATGATGTGGTTGCTGAGTACGGTGCCGACACTCTCCGTGTGTACGAGATGTTTATGGCGCCATTTGAACAAACTGCCTCATGGAGTACGACAAGTATTAAGGGTGCTGATAAGTTTCTCGATAGGGTCTACGCACTTAAAGATGGAATAGGAGAATCAAGTACTGTATCGTTTGAACTCCATAAAACGATAAAGAAAGTCGGAGAAGACATCGAAGCATTTAAGTTCAACACTGCGGTCTCACAAATGATGATCCTTGTGAACGCTATGGAGAAGGGCGGATTTACAAAAGATGATTATATGACGCTTCTTAAGGTGCTCTCACCATTTGCACCACATCTTACAGAAGAAGTGTGGCACAGTCTTGGCGGTAGCAGTTCAATCCACCTGGAAGCCTGGCCAATTTATGACGCCACCAAAATGGTTGTTGATTCTGTGACAATATCTCTTCAGATAAATGGCAAGATGAGAGGTACTTTTACTGCTTCTAATAACACAACACAAGAAGAACTACTTACTCTTGCAAAAGAGTTGGAAAGTTATAAAAAATACATCGGGGAGGAGGTTCCTAAAAAGGTAATTATGGTCCCTAACCGCCTTCTCAATATCGTGATTTGACGTTTTTGGCAAGTTGTAGTAGAATAGACGAATTATACACGTTATGTCAGGAATCACCTTTAAACCAAAGGCCGTTTCTAAGAAACTGCTTACAAACTTAAACCCACGAACCCGTGAGATTGTGGTTAATCGCTATGGCCTTGAAAAGGAGGAACGAATGACACTTGAGGCAATTGGCAAGACCTACGACATCACCCGAGAGCGTGTTCGTCAGATCGAAAATTTTGCCCTTTCAACAATCAAGAAGTCAAAGGAATTTAAGGAACACGCATTCGTGTTTGATGAGTTACGAGGGATTATTAAGGAACTTGGTTCTATCGTGTCTGAGGACCACCTCATGCGCCACATCTCAAAAGATCCAGTAGTTCAGAACCACATCAACCTCTACTTAGCGCTTGGAGATGTTTTCGCAAAACATAAAGAAGATGATCACTTTCATTCACACTTCACAATAGATCCAAAAGTTGCTGATCATGTGCGTGATGCACTCCGAAAACTCTACGGCTCAATTAATGAAGAAGATCTCATTAAAGAAGAAGAAATTTTTGATCGTTTCGTTGGTCATCTCTCTGAACTTGTGTCTGAGTACAAGGGGAACAAAGATATTATTTATCGTTACCTCGCCCTTTCCAAGGTTATTGGCAAGAATCAATTGAGTGAATGGGGACGCACTTCTTCACCACATGTGAAGGCTCGCGGTATCAAAGATTATGCATACCTTATCATGCGTCGCGCAGGACGACCTATGCACTTCAAGGAAGTTGCTCAAGAGATAAACAAGACATTTGGCAAGAAGGCTCATGTAGCAACGTGTCATAATGAACTTATCAAAGATTCTCGTTTCGTGCTTGTTGGTCGCGGTATGTACGGTCTTAAGGATTGGGGTCATACAGGGGGAGTAGTTCGCGAGGTTATCATGGAGGTACTAAAAGAAGCAGGTAAACCTCTTACCAAGGATGACATCATCAAGCGTGTACTCGAAAAGCGCATCGTGAAACCAAATACCGTTCTTGTAAATCTTCAAAATAATAAGTTTTTCAAGAAAGTAGCAGGTGAATACACCATAGCCTAAAACCCTAAAAGTTTTTAGAATATAGTAGAAAACTCTCGACGATTACGCTCGAGAGTTTTCTACTATACTTCTCTACGATCTTATTGCTATACTTCAGGGTATCTATGCAGTTTCTTATTGATGTAGCACTCTTCCTTATGTACATAGCAGGATTTCTTCTCCTGTGTGCTTGGACATGGAGATTTTGGAAGTTATATATTAACACCAGGTGGCTTAAAAAAATCCAGGAAGACATGATGTTGCTTGAGATACGTATTCCACGTGATGTGGATAAATCTCCGCTCGCAACCGAGGTAGCAATAACATCTCTGCTCCAGAGTGGAGGACTTGCTGGATGGTTTAACCGCAACATTACCGGTAAATTGCCAGTGTATTCGTCGCTTGAGATTGCTTCTATCGAAGGCACGATTCACTTCTATGTTCGTGCTGAAAGAAGATTCCGCAACCTTATCGAGTCCAGTTTTTACAGTCAATACCCAGGGATTGAAATTGTAGAAGCCGATGACTATACCAAAAAAATTCGTTACGACCACCTCACAAAAGATGTTGATCTATGGGGGTCAACGTATGGCCTTACCAGTAAATGGGAGCCAACGAACGAGGAGACCGGCAAACCATTTCCAAGTAAAAAAGACAAAAAGAAAAATGCACAGATGCCAGCAGACTTTCTACCTATCAAAACTTACGTGGAACTTGGTCTCGACAAAGATCCAAAAGATGAACATAAGGTTGATCAGCTTTCGCACTTGCTTGAAGCGATGGCAACGTGTGGCAAGGGTGAACATTTTTGGTTCCAGGTACTTGTGCAAGACGAGAGTGTCTACAACGATACCAAGATGCCAAAATTTTATGTCATGCCAAATCATAAACATCTCAATTTGCGAGAAATGGCCGATGCACGTACACGACAGTTGCGTAGTGCTGGGTGGAGGATTAAAGGTGAGGTTGTTCAGGGTGAATTTGGTGAAATTAAAGAAATACCCTCTGGGGAAAGAGATAAGGATGGCAGGCCTATTATGGTTCCTGCAAAACATCTCGAGACCAAGCCAATTGCAAAACGTGAAGTTGATTTGACTCAAGAGCAGCGAGACGAAATTGAAGAAATAAATCGCAAACTAAACAAGCCACTAGCGCTTGCCGTTATTCGTATTACGTACATTGCTAAAAAAGAAAATTTTAACCCTGAACATATTCAGCACATTATGACGTTGTATAAACTCTATAATGGTAAAGAAAATGGCCTTGGGATCAGAACGCTTGTTGATCCGTATGACTATCCATGGGAGCGAATTCGTCGCATTCCATGGCGTAAGGAAGAACACTTCGAAGCATACGTTGAACGCGAAGGATTTTTCCCACACTTTGCAGATCGTAAGTGGTTAGATATTTGGTCAGATAACATGTTTTGGTTATCTTCCATGCGTACTCGTAAGATCTTCAGAATGCTCTACGAGTCGATTCTGCACCCGTTCGAGCATCCTCATCCGGTGGATGTTGTCACTCTTAATCTTGAAGAAATTGCGACGCTCTGGCATATACCAAGTCAGGTGACTGGCACACCTCTTCTTCCTCGAATTGATAGTACCAAGGGTATGGCTCCATCTAATCTCCCGATTAAATAATAGGTATGAAGTATCTCGGACCAAGATTATTAAGTATCCTTGTGCTTGTGGGGGTCATCGGGTATGGATACTACACCATAGAGGGAACGCCAAGACATTTTCCTGTTCAAGGAAGGTTTGTTGTTAATGAAGATGAAAGTTTGCGTAGTATCAGTTATCGTCTAGAAGAGGAACACTTTATTGCTTCTGCATTTTGGTTTCGTGTCTGGACTTCATTTACTGGTAAAGATCGCCATGTGCAATTAGGAGAATACGAATTTGAACGAGCATATTCTTTACGAGAGGTGGTAAGTAAACTCGTATCAGGTACTCCAGATAGGCCTCTTGTACAAGTTACTATTCCTGAAGGCAGTACTATTTTTGAAACAGCGACGATTATTAATCGTGCAATACCAGAGATATCTGTAGAGAGTTTTATTAACACTGTTTCATCGCTTCGAGTTGAAGGCAAACTATTTCCTTCGACATATTTCCTTCTCCCGTCATCTACCGCAGATTCTGTTATTAAACTCATGGTAAGTACGTTTGAAAAGCGTTACGCAAGCACCTTTGATGCAAAAAAACTTCCAGAACCACTCACTATTCGCGATGAAGTTATCTCGCTAGCGTCTATCTTGGAAGGTGAGGCAAAAACTGAAGAAGACATGCGGATTGTGGCAGGTATTTTACTTGCACGCCTCAAGTACGGTATGCCGCTCCAAGTTGATGCAGCGCCCGAGACTTACAAGACAAAAGGCATACCTCCGATTCCTATCAATAACCCCGGTATGATGTCGCTCCTAGCAGTATTTAATCCAACCAATTCCCAGTACTTGTTCTATCTAACGGGGAAAGATGGGGCCATGCACTATGCAAAAACTTACGATGAACATAAGAGAAATATTAGAAAATATCTTAGGTAGGGATTAGTTGGTAGTTGATGGTTAATAGTTTATACTGAGGTATCAGTTACTAACTTGTATTGTATAGTTTGCTACATAATTATTTATGAAAATTCACAACCTTGCTTTTGTAGACACCGAAACAACTGGTACCGATCCAACTAAGCACGAGATTATAGAACTCGCAGTGATTATCGCTCGCCAGGTTCCACGAGAAGGTAAGGGGCCAAAGTTAGAGATTATTGAAGAGTGTGAATGGAAGATAAAACCAGAGCATATCGAAAATGCTGAAGATGATGCTTTGCGCATAAATGGTTACAATGAAGTTGATTGGATGTTCGCGGTTGATCGTAAAAAGGCAATGGAAGAATTTGCAAAGAAAACGGAGAGCGCAATCTTCGTCTCACACAACCTAACGTTCGACTACGCATTTGTCTCAAAAGCATTTGAAGAAACTGGAGTTGACTCTCGTATGCACTATGGAAAGATAGATACCATATCCCTCGCATTCGCTCGCTTGTATGATGCACCACTTGCGGAACGTTTCTCATTGCGTGCACTATGTGAATTGCTCAAGGTAGAGAATGCAAAGGCACACACCGCTCTTGCTGATACGAGAGCACTTGTTGAGGTGTATAAGAAATTGATGGGGGCGTAAAAAGGGGTCTGCTACCCGCCTTGTAGCCTTAGAATTTCTTTTTGAAAAGAGGTCTAGTTTTGTGGTATAATCCATCAGTTACCCTAAAGAAGTTCGGACAAGAGTCCTTCTTTGTCTATAGTAGAATATTTCGTTACTTACATATAAACGTTATTTATGGCCCCAAAAAAGCAAGACCACATAGAAAAAATAATTGTAAAAGGTGCTCGCACGCATAATTTGAAGAACATCACTGTCGAAATACCAAGACACAAGATGGTTGTGTTCACTGGGCTTTCTGGATCAGGTAAGTCATCTCTTGCTTTCGATACTATTTTTGCTGAGGGGCAACGTCGTTATGTCGAGTCGCTTTCCGCGTATGCCAGACAATTTTTGAACCAGATGCAAAAACCGGATGTCGACGAAATCGTCGGACTCTCTCCTGCTATTTCCATTGACCAAAAATCAGCCGGACGTAACCCTCGTTCAACAGTTGCAACCATAACAGAGATTTATGACTACCTTCGTGTACTCTATGCTCGTGTGGGGAAGCCATACTGTGTTGAGTGTGGTGCAAAAATTCAAAAACTCTCTAACGAAGAAATTCTTACGTTCATTTTAGAAAAGGTTAAACACGTTGACTACAAAAAAATAAAACAAGAAGTCATGGGAGTGCAGTTCTCTCTCGAAGAACTTCATATCCTTTCCCCAATTGTTCGTGGTCGAAAAGGAGAATACTACCAGATGCTCTATGACATGCTTGGAAAAGGGTACACGGAAGCAGTTGTAGACGGGGAACGTAAGTCACTTCGTCAACAAATTGTATTGTCCAAAAACAAGACACATGAAATCTCGCTCGTTGTCGACTCGATTGCTATTGATGATTTCAAGAAAAAGAATTCCGAAAAAGATGCTCTTGTGCGTCTCTCCGAAGCAATCGAGCGAGCACTTCACGAATCCAACGGTCTTCTTGAGGTAGAGATTCTTGGAGAGAAGACTATTATGAGTAACAAGTTTTCTTGCGCACAATGTGGTTTTTCTTTCCCAGAAATTGAGCCACGTCTCTTTTCTTTCAACTCACCTTACGGAGCATGTCCAACATGTAATGGTCTTGGGACAAAGTACTTTGGTGGATTGGATGAATGTGAAGATTGTAATGGAAAGCGTCTTCGTAAAGAGTCGCTTCACGTGTATCTCGATGACAAAGAGAAAATAAATATAGTCGATATTACGGCACTTTCCATTAAAGATGCCAGAGATTATTTTTTACGAATCCCGCTTTCTAAAAAAGAACAGGAAATCGCTGCGGTAGTGATAAAAGAAATAGAATCACGTCTTGAGTTTATGCTAAACGTAGGACTCGACTACTTGGCGCTTAACCGTAAAGCAGACACGCTCTCTGGTGGAGAAGCACAGCGTATTCGTCTCGCTTCACAACTTGGTTCACAACTTGTGGGTGCACTCTATGTGCTTGATGAGCCGACTATCGGTCTTCATCAGCGCGATAATGAACGCCTCATTAAAACACTTACACATTTACGAGATATTGGGAATACTATTATTGTTGTTGAACACGACGAAGATACTATATTTGCCTCGGACTACATTGTTGATATCGGCCCCAAAGCTGGCGTGCATGGTGGGGAGGTGCTGGTTGCGGGGGATTTGGAGGAACTCCTTACCGCTCCTAGAAATAAATCAGGCAGCCTCACCCTCGCTTATTTGCGCGGTGAAAAAGAGATACCAGTACCAGTGCGTCGTCAGCAAGACAAGGGGACCATCCGTATCACCGGAGGAAATATCTTTAACATTAAGAACCTGAATGTGAACGTTCCTCTTGGGCGCATGGTGACCATTACTGGGGTTTCTGGTTCTGGAAAAAGTTCTTTTATGTACGAGATCTTGTATAAAAATCTTCTTGCACGACTTGAGCGACGACACAGAACAGCAAAGATGTTTAATGTTGAAAATATCACCGGAACAGAGTACGTTTCTCGTGTTGTACTCATTGACCAGTCACCGATCGGTAGAACACCACGTTCAAATCCAGCGACATACACTGGTGCATGGTCCCACATTCGTGATCTGTTCGCAGAGACAGAAGAAGCACGTATTCGTGGATGGAAGGCGTCACGATTCTCATTCAACGTGAAAGGTGGACGATGTGAAGCCTGCCAAGGGAATGGTGAGGTGGCAGTAGAGATGCACTTCCTTCCGACTGTATATGTACAGTGTGACGTGTGTCTTGGAAAGCGGTTTATGAAAGAGACACTTGAGGTTAAATGGAAGGGGAAGAGTATCTATGATGTACTCTGCATGACCGTGGAGGAGTCACTCACGTTTTTCCAAGATATCCCAGCGATTTATGATCGTGTGAAAACACTCGATGAGGTTGGTCTTGGTTACCTCGAACTTGGACAATCTGCTACAACCCTCTCAGGTGGTGAGGCACAGCGCGTAAAGATTTCTTCAGAACTATATCGCCCCCATGTCGAGAAGACGATCTATTTGCTCGACGAGCCGTCTATCGGTCTTCACTACGAAGACATTGCAAAGTTAATTGAAATATTAAATAAACTTGTCGACAAGGGAAATACTGTCGTACTCATTGAACACAATCTTGATATTATTAAAAATGCAGATCATATCATCGACATCGGACCAGAGGGTGGTATAGGTGGCGGCAATGTGGTTGCAACTGGATCACCAGAACAAGTAGCAACAAATCCGCATAGTCACACCGGAGTGTATTTGAAAAAGATTCTAAAGAGTAGAAAGAAATAAAAGAAGTATTGCGACCATATGAAAAAGGGCGTCACCTTGCGGCGCGCCCCTCTCTCCGCTCGGCAGGATCCTCCTTCCTGCGTTAGCGGTGTTGTGCGGCCATCATCATCGGCCGCGACATTTGCCGGCGCCCAGGCCTGGACCCGGTACCTGCACGCGACGTCACTTGCTGTTGCGCGCGTTTCTTCGCGAGGAGAAGAGAGATCGCCGCGATGAATGCCTTCTGCTCGAAGACCATCTTCGCCGGGAACGTTCGCTTCTTTTTCTTCCGCATGTAGCGGATCTCCACCGTCCTCGCCCGGACCTCACCCAGCATTCGGAGGTTGCTTTCCGGGCATATGACGAGTTCCAGGTTAGGCTCGTCAACGCTCAGGAATTTCACCCCCCCTCCCGAGGCAAGTTGTGCCACGACCTTCATGCCGTCGATCGTGGTGAGCAATGCGGAGTAGGAGTGTAGTGCCCCACCCTGCAACTCCTTGACGAGCCCGGGTACCTGCTTCTGAATCTTTTCTTCCATGTGCTCCATCCCTTGTTCGGTTGCGGTTTCAGTTGCGATATTCCACATTGCTATCGATAGTTAGTCAATGGTGCAATGGGAATCTTTTTATTGTACAATATATTTCATGAAAAAGCAAGCCCTGGCATCTCTACACCTTCCTGATTCACCAGGGGTGTATTTTTTCCGTGACAAGGAAGGGAACATTCTTTATATAGGTAAAGCGACTTCGCTACGTGATCGGGTTCGGAGTTATTTCAACCCGGATGTGATCGACACGAGGGGGTTGCGTATCGTAACCATGGTAACTGTTGCAGAAACAGTTACCTACGAAGAAACAAACAGTGTACTCGAAGCCCTTCTTCTAGAAAGTTCCCTTATTAAAAAACACAACCCTCCCTACAATGCGCGTGAGAAAGATAACAAGTCATTTACATGCGTCGTCATTACTAAAGAGAAGTTTCCACGGGTCCTTACTATGCGTATTCGGGAGTACGAAAAACGCTTCACTAAAAAAGATGTAGATGTGGTCTACGGACCGTTTGCTTCACTCTCACAACTACGTCTCGCGATGAAAATTATCCGCTCGATGTTCCCGTATCGCGACACTTGTGAAGTGGGTGGGGCGCGAGCGTGTTTCAATGCACAAATTCATCTCTGCCCAGGAGTATGTGTTGGTGCAATAACCGAAGCAGAATATAAAAGACATATACGTAATATAAAGAAATTGTTTGAAGGGAAAAAGACAGAAATAAAACAATCCCTAGAAAAGGATATGAAAGCGTATGCCAAAAAACACATGTTTGAAAAAGCGGCACAGATTCGCAATACTCTTTTTGCACTCGATCATATAAAAGACATTAGTTTGATACAAGAAGATACAATCGTGTCTTTTAAGGACAAAGCATTTCGTATAGAGGCGTATGACGTTGCACATATTTCTGGCACATCACGTGTTGGTGTTATGACAGTTATTGTTGGAAAGCAAAAAGAAAAAAATGAGTACCGCAAGTTTAAATTGGAAGAAGATACAAACGATGATTACGCAGGTTTGCGCGAGATACTGACTCGCCGTTTTTCCCACACAGAATGGACTTTTCCAGACCTGTTAGTTATAGACGGAGGTGCCGCACAAAAGGAAACAGCTGAGAAGTTTCTGGCTGCGCACAACCTGGCCATCCCATGCGTTTCCGTTGTCAAAAATGAGCGTCATAAACCAAAAAATATCCTAGGGGATAAAATACATGTGGATTACCACAAAAAAGAAATTCTTTTGGCAAATTCTGAGGCTCACCGTTTTGCAATTTCTTACCATAAAGTCTTACGCGATAAGGTTACATAACCATTCAAAAAAAAATTGTCAAGTGGTTCTCTTGACACGGGTACAGAGACAATAAAATATGTCTTTTCTTTGAATATGTGTACACTCAAACTATACCAAAAATTATTATGTAAATTTAACGAAGTGTAACGCGTATGGCTACTCTACAGACTATTAAAAAAAGAAACGGAGATATTGTGCCTTTTGAGATCGAAAAGATAGAACTTGCTATTAAAAAAGCTTTCGTAAGTGTTACACGAGAAGAAAAAGCGGGTGTTTCTAAACACATAGCAGAACTTGTAGCAAAAGAATTAGAACTCGAGGCAATGGTTAAAGATGGCTATGTTCCTTCCGTAGAACATACTCAAGATATTGTAGAGAAGCACATCATGGGCGCAGGATTCTTTGATGTAGCAAAGGCGTACATTATATATCGTTATGAAAGAACCAAGGAGCGCGAAGAAGAGAAACAAGAAGTTCTAGAAAAAGTCGAAGAGGGTGGACTCCTCATTACTAAGAAGTCTGGTAAGAAGGAGCGTTTTTCACTTGAGAAGGTTCGTAAGACCGTTCTCCATGTTGTTCACGGATATGAGAAGGAAATAAATGTAGAACAAATTGTCAACCAGATCAAACTCGAGGTGTACGAAGGAATGCCAACAAAAGAGATCAGTAAGGCACTCATCATGACTGTCCGTTCGATGATTGAGCAAGACCCGGCGTATTCATATGTAGCGTCTCGATTTGTACTTGTACAAATCAATCAGGATCTTTTGAAGGAAAAGTTAGACTACACAAAGATTGATGAACAGTATAGAGAAGTGTTCGTTGATGGTATCACTAAGGGGGTTGCACGAGGAATCCTTGATTCAAGAATGACCAACTTCGATTTGCGACGACTCTCGCAGGCGCTTGTGCGTTCACGCGACGAACTCTTCATGTATCTAGGTGCACAGACTCTCTACGAACGATATCTCGTGCGTGATGCTGAAGGGGATGGCGGCATCATAGAACACATCCAAGGATTTTGGATGCGTGTTGCGATGGGTGTTGCTCTTGCAGAGAAAGAGCTTGATCGTACCACTCGAGCAATCGAATTTTATGAAGCGATGTCTACACTTCGTTTCGTTCCGTCATCACCAACACTGTTCCACTCAGGTACCAAGCATCCACAACTCTCAAGTTGCTACCTAAACACCGTTGGAGACTCTCTTGAAAGTATTTTCAAGGTCTACGCAGATAACGCTCAACTTTCTAAATGGGCAGGAGGTATTGGAACCAACTGGACTACCGTGCGAGCGTCAGGTTCTCTTGTAAAGCGATCAGGTATCAAATCAAACGGCATCATTCCATTCCTTAAAATTGCAAACGATGTAACCGTTGCCATCAACCGCTCAGGTCGTCGTCGAGGCGCAACATGTGTGTACCTAGAAAACTGGCATTTCGATGTTGAAGAATTTTTGGAACTACGTAAAAATACCGGAGATGAACGACGTCGTACTCACGACATGGATACAGCGCTCTGGATCTCTGATCTTTTCATGAAGCGTGCACAGACTGACGCTGACTGGACACTCTTTTCACCAGATGAAGTACCAGAACTTTCAGAAACATATGGCGATACATTCGAGCGTCACTATGAGCAGTATGAAAAAATGGCAGAGGATGGAAAGTTGAAGGTTTTCAAGAAAATAAAAGCACGTGATCTTTGGCGAAAAATGGTGACCATGCTCTACGAAACTGGGCACCCTTGGATAACATGGAAAGATCCATCAAATATTCGTTCTCCGCAAGATCATGCAGGTGTTGTGCATAATTCAAACCTCTGTACTGAAATTACACTCAACAACAGCGATCAGGAGACTGCCGTATGTAACCTTGGTTCTTTGAACTACCAGCGACTCATGCGTGGAGGAAAATTCGATGTTGACCTCGTCGCACAGACAACTCGCACCGCTATCCGTATGCTCGATAACGTGATCGATGTGAACTTCTACCCAACAGTTGAAGCAGAACGCAGTAACATGCGTCACCGACCGATTGGACTTGGTATCATGGGCTTCCACGATGCACTCTATATGATGGACATCAACTTCGACTCAGACGATGCGGTGAAGTTTGCAGATGAATCCATGGAACTCATTTCCTATCACGCTATTTTGTCGTCTTCGGAACTTGCTCGTGAACGTGGTGCGTATTCAAGTTACAAGGGTAGTAAGTGGGATAGGGGTATCTTCCCAGTTGATACAATCGCACTCCTTGAGAAAGCACGCGGTACAGAGGTGCCTATTTCTAAGGCAGGTAAACTCGACTGGTCACCAGTGCGCGCTTCTGTGCGTGCCTACGGTATGCGTAATTCTAACTGTATGGCAATGGCACCAACAGCAACCATCTCTAACATTGCTGGGTCAGTACCGACTATCGAGCCGATCTACAAAAACATCTATGTGAAGTCAAACATGAACGGAGAGTTTATTATCGTGAATCCATACCTCGTGGCGGATCTAAAGGCACTCAATCTTTGGGATTTCGAAATGATCGGCCTTCTTAAATATAACGATGGATCAGTGAAAGATATTCCTTCGATCCCAGCGAACTTGAAAGACAAGTATAAAGAAGTGTTCCAGATTGATCCGTCATGGCTCATAAAGAGTGCTGCGCATAGAGGTAAATGGGTGGATCAGTCACAATCACTCAACATCTATTTTGCCGGAACTTCAGGTCGTGAACTTGCAAACGTCTACGAGTATGCATGGTCACTCGGTCTTAAGACAACCTACTATCTACGCTCACTTGGTGCTTCTCAGGTAGAAAAGAGTACCGTGAACGCGGCAGAGTTCGGTTCTACTCACAAACGTAGTGCGGGGGGAACTTCTACCGATGCTGTTTCCTCTTCTGATGCGATTGTTAGTTCTATGTCACCACAGATGGTTTCTGCAACTGTTGCGCCAACAGCCGTTACTACAAAAGTAGAAGTAGTCGTTCCATCAGTTACAAAAAGTGCACCGATACCGAGCCCCATCACTGCTACAGTACCAAAGAATGATCCAGTACCAGTTATGGCACAACAACCAACATCTAAGTACAAAATCACAGTGATGCCAGAAGCAACCTGCGATGGCTGCCAATAACGACAGTAGAGACTTCTAAGCAAGTATCCGTAGATACGGTATACTGGGGGGAATTTACTAACCAACTATACACTTACTAAGTACCAACATCCACCATGAATTCATTACAACAACCACAGCAAGGACAGCAATCATACACAGGAGGACAAAAACCGATCATTGACCGCAATGCCGGACGAGTGGACATCAACAAGCGTAAAATTATTAATGGTGGTGATGCTGATGTGGTACAACTTTGGCCGATTAAACATAAGTTTGCGTGGGATGCATACAATGTTGGTAATGCAAACCACTGGCTTCCAACGGAAATCAGTATGCAATCAGACATCGAGCAGTGGAGGTCATCGCATGTTCTTACTCCAGATGAACGTCATGCATTCCGCATGGTACTCGGGTTCTTTACAACAGCAGACTCTATTGCTGCGAATAACCTCGTTCTCGCGTTCTACAAACACATCACATCACCTGAGGCGCGTCTCTACCTACTTCGACAAGCATACGAAGAGGCGATACATACACAAGCGTACCAGTACATCGTAGAGTCACTTGGTCTTGATGGAACGGAAATATTCAATATGTACCGCGAAGTAGATGCTATCTACAACAAGGATGAATTCATCCTTTCATTCAATGAAGGAATTTTTGATCCACACTTCAAGACTGGTACGTTCGAAAATGATCAGAAGTTCTTAGAGAACATGTGTGTGTTCTCTCTCATTCTTGAGGGTGTGTTCTTCTACTCATCGTTTGCGGTTATGTTTGGCTTCCAGCGACAGAACAAACTTGTTGGTTCTGCAGAGCAGATTCAGTACATCATGCGTGATGAAAGTACCCACATGAACTTTGGTATCGATATGATTAACACCATCAAGGAGGAGCAACCAGAACTCTGGACACCTGTGTTTGTAGAGCGCATTACAGGCCTTATGAAGAAGGCGGTAGAACTCGAGTATCGCTTCGCTACAGATGTCTTTCCTAAGGGAATATTTGGCTTGAACGCCGAAGGGTTCAAGCAATACATTGAACACATTGCAGATCGTCGTCTAGCGCGTGTTGGTATCGACCCAGTGTATGACTCCAGTAATCCGTTCCCATGGATGAGTGAGGCGGTTGATTTGAATAAGGAGAAGAATTTTTTTGAGACACGTGTTACAGAGTACAAAACTGGCGGCACCCTCGAATGGTAGTTCTTTGTTCCAAAAATATTTCATCTGCTTTGTTGCGGGTCCCTGTGGGCTCGTCAACGTAGGATTACTACGTCTCCATCGCACGCACTCCACGCCTTGTATCTAAAGCAATTTCTTGTGAAATAAATCTAAATGAATCTAATCAAAAACAGTGAAATTTTGGAGGAAACATATCAGATAGAAACATTGTTTGATTTTTCAAGTGTAACTAAGAATTTTTATTCGAAGATCAAAAATCTTAAAAAGAACAGCATTATTGGTTTGGTGGGTAAATTTGGGTCGGGAAAAAGTACGATGCTTTTTCAGTTATATAAAGGACAACAGAGGGATGGTGATGCTAAATGGATTGTATTTGATGCCTGGAAATATCCTGATAAAAAAGATTTGTGGGAAGGATTTGTATTAGATTTTTCGAAACAAATAAACGAAACCGTTTTTGATGATGTCTATAAAAAAATAAAAGGTGAGCAAAATGATTTTTTTAAAAATCTTTTCTCTTCAATTTCTTTAGTGTCTAATATAAAGTTTCCAGGAAGCGCACCTTTTATTGAAAAATTTTCCGGTTTTATAAAATCTTCTCCTGCTACTAGGGTTTTCGAGATACAAGAGATACTTCAAAAGATAATTATAGAACATGGTAAAGATATCTATATAATTATAGAAGATGTGGACAGGTCGGGAGATGGTGGTCAATTTTTTTTAGAAACATTAAGATATTTTTTAAAAGAAAATGAATTTAACAATAAGATAATAGTAATAGTGCCTATTGGTGGTAGTTATTTTGATGGTTTGGAGAATAAGAAAAAAGAATCTTACAAAAAATGTTTCGACTACTACTTCGATTTTAATACCTCAAATCTTGATTTTACCAACTTCATAGAAACTGTTTTTTCTGAAGATTTAAAAAATGAAGATACTAATTTTGTTAAACAATTAAATTATTTTTTGAAATTATTAAACCGAGAAAAAGATTGCACAATAAGAGATATAAAAACACTTATAAGAAACACTGTTGCGGAATACGAAAACTTAAAAACAGAAGAGTTTGATTTTAGAATCCTTCTTTATTATAGTTATATGAAAGGTATCCACCAAGAACCCAGCAATCATTATATTGGGGAATCAAGAGTTATTAGGAGGAATTCTTTCGGCTATTTGTATCTTCTTTGGATATCTATGGGTGAAAAAATACCAAATGAATTCGCTTTGAGTAAATACAGCGAAAGTGACATTAATATATATGAAAAAGATATACAGGAAAAACTACCTCAGGAATCTTTCCTAGATCCTTCTGGTAATCATACCAAAACTGACTGTTATTATATATCTACTAAATATCATTTGGTATTTTAATATTAAAAACATGCTCACGCTTTATAATGTATCTTCTGAAGATGGGTTTATTGCACTACTTTATGGTAGTGAGGATTTATCCTAGATACTTAAAGTCTGTGAATGGTAAAGTTTCTATATAAAAAAACTGAAGCCCCCGCGGGGGCTTCGAGCCATGCTTCGAACCGTGTGTCCACATCCAGTGGCCAGGTTTCCTTATTCTAACTCCTTGCTCCTTTGCTCGTAACTCCACTCCCACAGAAGAACGCCTCTGTCATCGAAGATGACCCAGGCGAACGTCTCTTTGGGGTGTCGCGCGGCATTTCGTCTTTCGATGATTCCTCTCGCCAGGCAAAGGAGCTTGTTGTCTTCCTTGGGGGCGTCCGGCGCCACAGTTACTCCCAGGATATTTCTTGTTCTAGGGCAAAATGTCACCTCTGCCCGAGTAATCCTCCATTTCCCCTTCGATGGGATGAGCCTCGGGTCATTGATCCTGACGGTGTAGTGCATACATCCTCCGCGGGGGTTAGGGGTTCGCAGTACATAGTACACCTGTATAATTTTCCAGTCAATTTCATGTATACTACATAGTTATTATGAAACAAGTTTATGTTTGGGGGATTGCGGGAGTTATTTTATTAGCGGGGGTACATTATTACACAACAAGGACAAGCGGTGATGTTGATTCTAAGAAAGAATCAGTTGCTACACCTAATACAACACATACAACTATGCAAGAATCAATGATCGGGGGGATGAAGGTAGTGGACGAAGTCGTAGGTACTGGGGATGAAGCAAAGAAGGGAACAAGTGTTACCGTACACTATGTGGGTACGCTCACTAATGGAACAGTATTCGATGCGTCTCGTAACCACGGTAACGATGGCTTTACCTTCGCTCTTGGTGCAGGGCAGGTGATCAAGGGTTGGGATCTTGGTGTAGAAGGAATGAAAGTAGGCGGCAAGCGAAAGTTAACCATCCCAGCTGACATGGCATACGGTGACCGTGCTATCGGTAACATCATTCCAGCAAACTCAACACTTGTATTCGAGGTTGAACTCTTGAAGGTTGGAAAGTAAGAATTTTTTGTAGAAAACGACTTCGTGAGAAGTTGTTTTTCTTTTTATTAAAAACAAAAAAGAGGAGTTGCATCGCTGCCACCCCTCTTGAAACTTACTGAGGCCAGTATGGACTTATGTGCACCACATCCGATAAAGCAAAGTGGTACAACCAGATGAAGCATGCCTCAGGTACCCTTATCCAAGCTGCAACTTGGCGATATACGACTATCGAAGGATACCTTAATCTCGATCCATGAAACTTCTACCTTTTTCTATTTGTTGTCACCCTGTGGATGGGAAGTCTTACCCCAACTCTTGAGCGGCAGAGACATGTAGATAATGGAACAAATCGGTGCAGATTTTTTACTACGTGGGGAGGTGGTGTTACTTTGTCCTGGACGGTTCCTCCGTTGTTTGTATCCAGAACTGACGATTCATCGGCTTCGTTAGTGGCTCGGGGTCTTTCCGACTCGCGAGAACCGGAAGTCCTGGTTAGAACTCGGTAGTCCTGACCCCGCCAGTTCTGCAAGAAGTTTTACCCGTTTCGCTGGGGGTATTTCGTGCTTCCTGTGGTTGGTTTCGTCGATGATGAGGACGCCATGTTCCACGGTTCGAAAGGGTGGACTCGTATCGCCGTTAGGAAAGACGAGCCAACCACTACATACGGCACCATTCTCCTGATTCTGGTTGAATCCAAGGACAAAATCAGTTTTCTTTTTCTCGAACACGATCATCTCCCGGCGAGTGGGTTGAACGGTTGCGTGCTTCCACGTCTAAGTATTCTATAGGGGAGGCTCTTTTGTCAAACGAATTTTTGTGGTCTTATTTTTTTCATGAACTAACTTTGATATACTGTATATATCTATGTTGAATGTATCTTCTAGTCTTCCTGATATCGCGGTGCTTCGTGGTGGAAAGGAAACATTCACTCAGTCTCTCGCAGAGGGGGCTGAGGTTCTTGCATCTCTTACAAAAATTGGCTACCAGCCAGTTGATGTGCTTATCGACCGTCACGGCAACTGGACTGCAAAAGGAAAGCCGACAGACCCACACACCGTCTTTACACAGGCGCACACCATTGTTGATACAACGAGGATGAAGGGTGAGTCCTATCAACAACTCGCAAAGAAGATGGGTATACCACTTCTCTTTTCTCAAGATCATGATGTACACATGGACCGAGAAGATATGTATAGAATTCTCCGACAGCACAGCATCAAAACACCAGAGACATTTGTTGTGCGTGCCAATGCTCCACTTACTCCAAACGTTTTCCGAGAACTATGGTCTAGTTATCATACACCACTTCTTGTTAGACCTCTTACACGCACTCCAAATGCACCATCGAAGTTAATTCGACTCTATGGAGATCTAGAAAAAACTGTACGCGAGTACCATGAGCATGGTGTTGATGTACACATCCTTACCTATCGAAAGGTACCAACAATGTCACTCGCTGTTTTACCAGACTTTCGTAACGAACCACTCTATACACCAGTATGGGTAGAGACGTTCGATGTGGAAAATTCTATTCCAGGGAAAAATTCTCCGATACGTGCTCATATGCAAGCGCCACAAAATAAGAAAGATGAGTTGAAACATCTTGTGACGGATGTTTACCGCGCTTTGGATTTACGTGGTCCTGCGTGTATTGATATTATCGCCCGTAATGGTGTCTATATCGTTGTAAATGTCGACACAGCACCGTCACTACGGAAGGAGAGTCGTTTTATGCAGTCACTTGCAACCACTGGCATCGAGTCTGGTCACTATATACATGCGTGTATAACAAATGAGTTCCAAAGATAAAAAAATAATAAGTATTCTCCTTGGATTACCTGTGGTTTTTCTGATGCTCTACCTTCTTTTTAGGTAACCTTTACGCAAACATGTAGACAAAGAGAAAAGCGCCCCTCTGGTAAGTATGGCGCTTTTCTCTTTGTTACTTTTTATTCAAAAGTGACGTCTTTGTTTGATGCGTTACGGTTGCTTCTTTTGTTTGGCTTCCGCTTTGTTAGTCCTAGCAATTGTTTGATGATCACTAGTACTTCCAGTTGTTCTGAAGCCGCATCTGCTTTTTTATCTGCTTATTTATGTAAATCAAAGCTGATAACGAAACAACTGTCTACCCATAGTGTACCAACCCCACGTGATATACTCAAGTCCATACAAGTGAGTTATTCACAGGTCATGTTTTTAAGGGTTATAGAGAGTTTTAACTCGACAGTACTCATTAGTTGTGGTCCTGAAATGTGCTACAAAAATGAAAGAAAGAGAACGATACCATGAAGAAAAATGTTAGATCTGACGAAATGTTTATCAATAATGTCATTGCGTATTACAAAAAACACGCACGCAATACACTCCCATGGCGGAAGAATGTAACTCCATATTCTGTACTCGTAAGCGAGATTATGTTGCAACAGACGCAGGTTTCTCGCGTTGCGCCAAAGTATCTTCTTTGGATGAAATATTTCAAAACATTGTCATCTTTACGTAAGTCATCATTTAAGGATGTACTACTTCTTTGGCAAGGTCTCGGATATCAGCGACGAGCAAAAGCGCTCTACGCAATCGCACAAGAAGTTACTAGAATACCAACAACACTCCCAGAACTTTGTGAGTTGCCTGGTGTCGGTACATATACTGCGAGCGCAGTATGTGCATTTGCTTATGATCGATTTGACCATCCACTCCTTGAGACAAATATTCGTACTGCAGTCATCGAACACTTCTATGAAGCACGAGAAGGTGTCGATGATAAAGATATTTATGCAAAGTTGCGAACACTAGAAGGTTACCAGAGGGTACGCGCTCTCGGAGCACGTGTATGGTATTACGCACTTATGGACTACGGTGCACATCTAAAAGCAAACAAGATTTCTCACAATACAAAAAGCAAACATTATACAAAGCAGTCTCCATTCGCAGGCTCTACCCGAGAGTTGCGTGCTAAGATTTTATTTGCGATTACACACGGATCATCCTTACCTAAAGATGTGCGACGAAAAAAAGTTTTAGAGACGCTAGTAAGAGAAGGGTATATACAACGACGTGGGACGTCTTTTGAAATTATGTAATGGAACAATCTGCAAAGAGTCTCTTCACTTGTTTTGGCGTAAGGTGGTGAATCTGTCCTGATTTGAGTCCATGAAGAGAGAAGGAGAGGATTCTAACTCGACGTAGAGAGACGACGGTTAAGTTCAGTGCGTTTAGCATACGACGAATTTCATGTTTCTTACCTTCGGTCAGGATAATAGTTAACCCATGACCTTCACCGTGGATAGAAACGTGTTCTACCGGGGCGTATGTGGTCTCCTGGGTCTTAATACCCTTTTTAAGCAGGGTAATAACGCGAGGGGTGGCTTTTTCTCGCACCACGACCTCATATTCCTTCTCACGGCCATGTTTTGGGTTAAGTAGGGCATCTACCAGGCGGTAGTCGTTAGAATAGAGTAGAAGACCATTACTTTCTTTATCCAGACGCCCAAGAGGCTCGCAACCGGGGAGTTTCTCTAAACGACCAGTTACTTCGCCTCGAGGCTTGTTGTACATCGCATAGATCATATCTTTGAGATATTCCTTAACAACCACAGTGTCACCGTGTTTTACCTTACTACCAAGAATCGCGCGCGCACCATTTATAGAAACATTACCTTCCTCGATAAATGTATCTATAGCACGACGAGAGCCAACGCCGTGGTCACGTAGGAATGCATTTATGCGAACAGGTTCGCTTGTGGTTACTTTAAATGTTTTCATAGGTTGTGTAGTGGTTAGTGAGGTAAAGGTGGGGTTTGGTGATTGTGGTGATGATTGATTTCTTTAAGCGGGATAACGAGTGACATACTCCATAGTAATACTAATCCCAGCACCACGAACACCAGTTGGGGTCGTTCTACTAAAAGGGGTGATATGAGAAATATTCCCGTTCCCACTATGATCGTTGCTATCCCGTAGGCATTACTAAAAAGTGCAGTCAGAGAAGCATCCTCGGGACCAACTTTTTTAAAGTAGAATGCAAATGACATTGTTTCTACACATGCTGCACCTATGCGTGAGATGACAAAGATAAGAGTCCAAACACGAGGGTCAGGAGTTCTTACTATAACACACAAGAATGTAGTGATTACAAGAAGGCCAAGTCCAAATAGCAGAATGCTTTTGCCACTAAATTTTGATTCCGCCAAAAATCCAATCTCAAATGGCAAAACAACAAGTGGAATGAGTGCAATTGGAAGGATATACGACATGTATGTTGTAAGAGGTACACCGATTGTCGCTAGGTAGATCGGGGAGTAGATCACCATAACTGAATAGAACGACTGAACAAGGACCTCTGTTGTTATAACTACACGAAGGGTCTTGTTTTTGAAAACCTGATGTAGTGCCCCCCAGATGTCTATACTGTGATATGCAGGTTCTCGTATGTGCTCGAGGTAGCGATGGAGAAAATACAGAAAGGGTATCAAGGTAAGGGAAGCGACGATGTAGAGAACCTTGAACGAAAATGTAGATAGTATGAGACCTCCAATAAGCGGAGACATGAGAATCCCTAAGTTATAGATAGTTAAAAAGACTCCACGGATACTGCTCGTTTGTGCATGCTTGCTGAAACTTTCGATAAAAACGTTCAAGCACACGTACAAAAGCACTTGAAGGGTAAAATGAATTACAAAAAATATTGCAACTATGTATATATTGTCAGTTATGGAGAATGCTATCGTCGAGATAATCTCTGCTATAACTAGAAAGAATGTAAAACTATAGGTATGAAACTTGCGAATAGATTTCGCAATCGACATAGAGGCAAAGAGCGCAGATATACTCGCAAGTACGTAGAGTGCGCTTACGATAGGTGAATCAAAGTATGTGTGCAGGAACGACGAAGTAGCGTAGATCGGTATCGCATAATGCAGTGCATACAACATTGTAAGCACATAGGTCACGACAAGCAGTTTATTCCGAAGAAGAGCGTGCATATAACCCCTCTAGTATATCAAGAAAGGGCACTATCGTTGTAGGTATAAGTCGCTCTTTTTATACCGTGATGATTACAGGTATGATCACTGGACGCTTTGCGGTTTTTTGTAAGAGGAATTTAGTTGTAGCCTCGGTAACGTCTTGTTTGATCTGGTCGAGGTTATTCCAACCACCACGAAGAAGTGCATCATCAATGACTTTCTTGGTCAGTAATCTTGTTTGATAGAGAAGATCCTGAGATTCTTTAAGATACACGAAACCTCGAGAAATAAGGTCGGGTGATTTCTTGAGTGTATGTGAATGGCTATCGATAACACCAATAACCACGAACATACCATCTTCAGCAAGTGCCTGACGGTCGCGCATAACAACATCCTGGATCTTTCCAACAGAAGTGCCATCCACCACAATCATTTCTCCCGGAGCCATTTCCTTTAGTTTTGTGATAGTGTTTCCTTCATTTTGGATTTCGATTATCATGCCGTTATCTGGTATCACAATATTTTCTTCTGGCATACCTAGTTTGCGCTCGAGGTCGGCGTGAACACGAAGCATGTAGTGGTAACCGTGTACTGGAACGAAGAACTTTGGATGAATTTTACGATGAATCCACATGAGTTCGTCCGCATTAGCGTGGCCGGAAGAGTGTACGTCTGATGTCTTATAGTGAATGATGTGAGCGCCTTGACGAGAGAGTTTATCTTTCAAGTTTTGCACGGCACGCTCATTCCCCGGAACTACTGATGATGACATGAGTATGGTGTCACGAGGAGTAAGACGAATAAATTTATGTGTCTTCGCCGCGATACGACCAAGCGCTGCAAATTCTTCACCCTGTTGTCCGGTGGCCAAGATAATTAGTTTGTTTTCAGGATATCGTTGCATGTCTTCGAGTGGAACGATGGTATCTGGCTTTATTTTAAGCATATTTGCCATCTTTGAAATCTCGACGTTGGTCTTCATGCTTCGACCTTCAACAATAACTTTTTTACCATAACGCTCCGCGGTTTCGAGCATGAAGAGCATGCGCTCTACTTGAGAGGCGAATGTACTAATGATAAGTCGTCCTTGTGCTTCGCGGATGATAGTCTCTATATTTTTATAGACAACACTATCGGAGATAGAGAAACCTGGGTTTTCACAGTTTGTTGAGTCAGCCATGAGAAGGAGGGTCTTGCGATTCTCAAATAGTTTATAGCGTTCTATTTCTTCGTCGGTTGGAATACCGTCATTATGTTCAAGACGAAGATCTCCTGTGTGCACAATATCTCCGTATGGAGTTTCTATGATAATACCCATACTATCTGGAATAGCGTGTGTTACTCCAAAAAACTTAACTTTAAAATCACCAAATGTTACAGAGTCTCCTTTTTCTATTACATTAATCGTGAGAGGTTGAAGGTGAGGGAATTCTTCTTGGCGCTTACGAATCATTAAAGAAGTGAAGAGGCGTGCATATAACTGAGGGTAGCCAATGCGAGGCATGATGTAAGGAATAGCACCAATGTGGTCTAGGTGACCGTGGGTTACAAGAACACCTTTTATTTTGTGTTTATTTTCCTCGAGATAGCGTGTGTTAGGGAGAATGAAATCAATACCAGGGGTATGTCGTTCGGTGAACTGCACCCCACAGTCAACTATGAGAATCGAATCTTTATATTCAACCATACTCATGTTGCGTCCAATTTCTTCTACTCCACCAAGGTGAATGATACGGATATCGCCATCTTTAAGAGGGGGTACGTGACCTATTTCACTTTTAGTTGATACGGTGGTATCAAACTTCGGACCAACGATTGACCGTGGAGGTCTACCTCCACGACCACCACGTGATTGTGATGGGCCTCGCATTCGATCGCTACGATCTGACTTTCTGAAATGCTGCGGAGCATCTGTTCGTTCTCCTGTTGTTCCTTGTTCGTTTTGTGTTGTGTCTTGATTCATATATTTGTAATTATTTTTTTTAAAGTATGTTTTTAATGAAGTATATTTTCCAGTAGTTGTAGCATTGGTTTGTAATATAATTTTGACCACACCCTGTCGGAATATTTATACCAACTCTCCACAAGGGCAAATCTCGACGCGTTGTCGATACTGTAACGTGGTAGTGGTGAGGTGATCGAATCTTTTGTCACATAAATAAGAGATGGTGCATAGAGGAAGATTCCAGGGACTTCTTCCGCAAATTCTTTTTTCAGATTTTCGTAGGCGCCCAATCGAGTAAGTTCGTCTTCGCTTTCCCGAAGTGTTTCGAGATTTGCATCGAGGTTTTTACTTACGTAATTAGAGATGTTGAGCCCTGGATATGATCGCTGAGTTGAATGCCAGAATGCATATAAATCAGAAGGGTTTTGGGTAATGGTTCCAAAAAGTAATGCCTGGAAATCACGGTCCTTAATAACAGATTGATTAAGATCGGATACTTCATACACATTTAAAGAGACAGTAACGCCGAGTGCTTCCCAATCGTGCTCGATCATTGAAGCGATGGTCTTCATTTCTTCGGTATTGGCCGTGGAGAGTACTATCGAGAGACCTGAGGTTCCATTTTTTAGTTGCTTGCTTTGCTCCAATTCATTTCTAGCAAGTGATAGATCATAGATGTGATCGGCGGTGTCCTCATCGAAAGGATAGGGGTCATTTACAACCTTCCCATACTTATGGAGAACCTCATCAACAATAGTTTGTTTATTGATTGCTAACTGAAGAGCTCGTCGGATATGTTTATCAGAAAGGATGTTGTTTTTATTTGGATTGAGAAAGACAGCAAATGTTCTCGGGAGAAGCGAAGTTTCAACTGACACCTTGGAAGACGAGGTAGAAAGAGCAACTGCTTTTTCTGGTGAAATGGCGTGTACTCGAGTAATGTCATTGTCATCAAATGCTTTCAGAAGATATTTTTCATTCTGGTAACAAGATATAATAATGGTATCAAGATATGGCCTTCCAAGCGTATACTGCTTGTGTGATGTGAGCGTAAATACAGTTGGTATACCAGAGTCGGTTTGTATATCAGTTATTTTGTATGGACCACTACCTACAGCTTTTATATTGTAATCACTAAGACTGATTTGTTCGTCAGTTAAATTTTTCCAGACATGTTTAGGAACTATACCAATGGTGAGCGTGTTCATAAATAACGGAAACGGTTTTTTAAGAGAGAAGACCATCTCAGCATCATTTGTTTTTTCTACAGTAACACCTTCCCATTCAATAGCATGTGGGCTTTTGATAACAGGATTTTTGATTAATGAAATTGTATAGAGGATGTCATCCGCAACAACTTTTTTACCATCGTGGAAGTACGCATTATCTTTCAGTTTAACTGTGTACGTCAAACCATCTTCGCTTGGCACTACAGATTCTGCCATATTCAATACTATGTGACCATCAGAATCTTTTTTAGTTAGTCCTGCAAAAATGAGTGCCGTTAAATCTTTATCCTGTTCAGTGACAGCAAGTACTGGATTAATAAATCGAGGGGTCCCTACAATACCTTCGCGAAGAGTTCCGCCGTAGTTAGGTACTGTTACAAGGAATTTATCTATATATGTTGTTATTGCAAAGAAAAAGAAGAGAAGGGAAAAAGTGATAGAAATCCAAAACACAATAACCCGTTCAGGGGAAAGGGTGGTATAAATCGCCCGGAGACGATCGAGAAACTTTTTTAGTAATGAAATAAGTGATGATAACCGTAGCATACAATAGTCGCAGACTTGTGTAAGTTTGGTCGGATGCTTTCCTTTTGTAATTTTCAAACAACACCTAATCTACACCAAGGTGACAAACAATAGGGTCTTAGTGTACAACGATGCTATATGATAATGATAGGACAAAAAGTACGGCAACAATGATCGTAAATCGGTGCATAGTTTTTTCTATACCTCTCTTTTCGAATGTTGTGCCACCTCCATCAGCACCGAATGCACCTGATGCGTCAGTATTTGCTCGTTGTAGTAAAACGAGGGCGATGAGGAGGATAGCAAGCACTAATTGCACAATAGATAGCAAGTGAACCATGTATACAGTATAGCATATTTGTTCTTCTCCTGCAAAGGAATAAAGATACTATAGTTAAGCCACCAAAAGCCCAGAATCCTGTTTTTCAAGGAGGGGTTTAATATCATTTATTATCATAGTTTTTTCATTATTTCTGGTTGCTGTATGGCCCTCTACTATAAGAGGTTTATCAAGCGCAATTAGCGATTTATAACGAGCATATGTTTCAGGAAAAACAGCAACTTCGATAGTACCATCGTAGTCTCGTAATTTAAGGAGAGCCATGGTATCTCCTTTTTTAGTTTTTGTTAGTCTAATTGTCTCTATAATAACCGCAAGAGATATCTTTTTGGAATCTTCTTTGGAATGTAAAACACTTTGGATGGATAACTTTCTCTCAGAGATTTTTTCTTTCCAAGGATCAAGCGGAAATCCAGATACAAAAAGACCCAGCAGTTCCTTTTCCCACACAAGACGCTGGTCCTTGGAAATAGGCGGAGATTTTTTCATTACAAAGGATGCCCCGCCAGTATTTCCAAACAAGGTATTTTGTAAACTGTTATCTCTCACAACGTGTTTGTGGTATTCTAAGATACTTTCCATATTTGCAAGGATCTGACCACGTTCCCCGAGTTCATCAAGGGCACCGCACATGGTGAGGGCTTCTAAAGATTTTTTGTTCAAATTTTTATGCGTAACACGACGTATAAAATCTTCAAAGGAAGTAAATCGACCGCCAGCCTTACGTTCTTCTATGATTGCGTTGCCAATATCTACTCCTAAATTTTTAATTGTGTGTAGTCCAAAGCGAATTTCTTCTACCCCGTCCTTGTTCTCAACGATACTAAAACCGCCGTCGCTAAAATTAACATTAGGCGGAAGTACGGTAATATTCATACGTCGACACTCGGATACAATTTCAGCTATCCTCTCTACATCCCCACTTTCGTTAGTCATAATTGCAGTCATGTATGCAACGGGGTAGTTTGCTTTCATGTATGCTGTTTGGTATGCAACTCGACCATAACTCGCAGCGTGTGCCTTATTGAAACCGTATGCTGCAAATGGTTCAATAAGTAACCAAAGTGCTTGTGCCTTTTTTTCGGAGAGTCCATGCTCGACAAACCCTTTCAAAAGTTTTTCTTTCTGAGCTTGCATCTCTGCCGGTATTTTTTTACCCATCGCTTTTCTTAATTTATCTGCCTCAAGCCAAGAATAACCAGCCAAATGAATAGCAATAAGCATCACATCATCTTGGTAAACAATGACTCCAAAAGATTGATCGAGAATTTGTTCCAATCTAGGGTCAAGGTATTTAACAAGACTAGGGTCATGCTTACGAGAAATATATTCAGGAATCATTTCAAGTGGTCCAGGACGATAGAGTGCCACCATGGCGTTAATATCAAAGATAGTGCTAGGCTTTAGTTCTTTCAAAAATCTTGTCATACCGGAACCGTTTAACTGGAACAAACCCATCGTCTCGCCACGGGATAACATGTCGAATGTTTTCGCATCATCTAGAGGAATATTTTCTATGTCTACGTCTACGTTGTAACGGCTTTTCACGTTATAGATAGCATCCGCAAGAATGGTGAGGTTGCGGATTCCCAAGAAATCAAACTTAAGCAAACCCGCATCTTCCACGGTGTACATGTCGTATTGAGTGATGATCTTTCCACCCTTCGGGTCTTTTTGTATAGGGGTGAACTCCCACAGGGGTGCTGGTGAAATAACTGTGCCGGCAGCATGTACTGAGATGTGACGAGCACAACCCTCAACCTTTTTCGCCATGTCCAGTATTGTTTGAGTCTCACGGTCCGTATCGTATGCTTCCTTTAATTCAGGAATTTCTTGAAGGGCAGAGTCTATCGTGACTGGGAATCCTTGCTTTGGCATAGGTATCAGTTTACTGATGCGGTCTCCAACGATATACGGAAACTTCATTGCACGCGCAACATCTCGCACAGCACCTCGAGCCATCATTGTTCCGAACGTTCCAATCTGAGCAACATTATCCATACCATATTTGCTACGAACATAATCAAGTACTTCATCACGACGAGTGTCGGCGTAGTCCATGTCTATATCAGGAGCCGATGGGCGCTCTGGGTTTAAGAATCGCTCGAAGGGGAGTTTGTATTCAAGCGGGTCACACTTAGTAATTTGTAGTAGATATGTAACGAGTGATCCAGCAACAGATCCACGGATATTGGTCAAGATACCGTGCTCACGCGCGTACCTAATAAGGTCATTAACGACCAGAAAATAGGGGGAGTATCCCTTATCTGATATAACCTTGAGTTCATACTCAAGGCGAGTTTTTACCTCCTCAGTGAGTTCCTTTTTTCTAATCTCTAGACCAGCATACGCTAGTGTTTTTAAGTCCTCATCGTAACCACGTATAGACTCGATATCAGGGAATACCCATTTTCCAAGAGGTATGGTTAGGTTACAGCGCTCGGCGATTACAAGGGTGTTTGAGAGGGCGTCAGGTACGTCAGAGAAATCCTTCTCTCCCTCAGGAATAGTTTTAAAAGAAAAAGAATCTTTTTGAAACATGTACGAGTATTCTTCTTGAGCTTGATCCCCACCTTGAACCATGTAAAGAGTCTTGTGAGCACTCTTATCTTGATCAGAGAGATAGTGTGTATTCCAAGAGGCCACAAGTGAGATTTTTTCACGACGGGCAAACTCTATCGTCTTTTGCCTTAAGGCTGATGAGTTTTCAACAAAATTATGAGGATTGATTTCCAAGAAAAAGTCATCACCAAAAGCATCTTTGTATTTCTTGGTTTGTTTCCGTGCCTCGACTTCATTTATAAGTAGTAGGTTATTTATTTCACCGGTTAGACCGCCCGAGAGAACAATAAGACCACCTTTGTAGGTAAATAAAAGATCTTCAGTTAGGGTAGGTTTATGCGGATCGTCAACGTTGACTATAGAAGTTAGACGCATAAGGTTCTTGTACCCAGTCTCATTCTTTGCTAGAAGTACTATGGAAAAGAATCTATCGTTATATTGCAAAGTAAACTCTACTCCTATGATCGGTTTAATTTTTAAATCTAAACAGGATTTATAAAATTCAATAGCGCCGTACATGTTACTGTAGTCCGTTAGGGCAATGGCGGGCATTTTCTCGGCAGAGGCAGCGCTTACTAGGGCAGGAACCTTTGGTAGCGCTTTTAGGAGAGAGTAGTGACTATGATTACGAAGATGAATAAACATTACTACATAGTTTAACAAAATAATCAGAAATTTTATACCTATATATTCAAATACAATCTTAAACAATAAAGTGTTTATATATAATTAAAAATTATTTTATTTACAGTATTATATAAACTATTAGATATAAAAGATAGTTTAATAAAATATTAATATAAAACAAAAAGATTACTATTTAATAAAACTAAAGATAGGGAGTAATGTTTTATCATGTGGTTTCCTTTTGCGAAGAGGGTATTACTGACATTTTTTGTTTAAAGCCTTATGTAATGTAAATAATTATAATTTCTTTAATTAAATTTCTAATGATTCTTTAAAAATCTTTATATTTGTAAAGATTTTGCAAGTCGCACACTATAATTATAAAATTATTATTTTTAGTAAATAACCTATATAAAAATCATTTTTAAAGACTTAGATAAAAACGATTATTTAAAATTAAAAATATTAAAAAATAGAGGGAAAAATAGAGTAAAATTTTTGATATTTTTTAACTAAAATTTTGTGTGGATATTTACTAAAAAATGATAACTAAAAAATTGAATTATTTCTATTTTTGTTTTTTAAAATAAGGTTTTTTAAAGTTGTACTTTATCCACAACTTAATTGAATTTTGTAGTGAATTTCTTCCATTTTTTAGTATAATTAATAGTAATAAAAATCTCATGGAAGTTCCTAGTCAAGAGCAGGGTAAAAATACAAAAAATCAAAGAAAAGGTATTCTTGTGAAATATTTGACAGTTTTATTTTTGTGTTTTATAACAACAGCCCATGCAGAATTTACTTTGACCAATAATGGCCCTCATAAAATTTTAAGCAGTTTTTCTTTATCGAATCTTGCGGATGCTGTTGCTTCATCTAGGCCAAGTATAGATTTAAATACTCCCACCACTTCAAAATTTTTCTCAAGTCTCTTAATTCAAGATTTTGGTTATAGTCAACTTGTTCCATCAAAAAATGTAAATTTCTCCAATGAATTCTTTTCGTATGTAGCACATCTTGTTGCAACAATTTCAACGAATACGAGATTAACACAGAGAAGTGGTGATGATCTTTCTTTTAACTCAACAGATCGCAGGTCTGTTGCTGTGGTGGGTACGAACTTGTCTAAAGTTTCTTTAGTGTCTGGCTTAACTGCAAAAGTTTCTGGTGTATTAACAACAAAACCATTTTCCCACCAAACAGATCTAATAAAGAATTTTGGAATTAGCACCTTAGCAATTCCGCGTCTTGCAAAAATAGATTTACTTCCTATCAAGCAGTACTCTGCAATTGTCTTTACACCATATGTCCAAACTTCTTTAGCTGCAGATGGAGGGTCAATACAAAAGAAAAATTTTGCATTAATAGACCAGTTGTCACTTGGGTTTTACTGCAAGTTAGCAACGCTTGCTTCCTCTTCAGTATCAACGCTTGATAAAGAACGCTGTAACTATGCAAGTATTCTCGCAGGATTGTTTATTAAACATAATTCCGAATCAAATGCTTCCTCATCTTCTGTTTTTCCCGTTGTCTACAACTCATCATCTACCCCAACGATTGTTTACTCGACTTCGACAACAGTTTATGTGACCCAGTTCGTTCCTGTTCCAGGTCCACGTGGTCCAGTAGGTCAAGCGGGAAAAGATGGGCGCGATGGTTATAATTCTTCTTCAAATTCAAGTGGTTCGAATGTTGCTAGTTTTATTCCGTTTCTGGTAAGTGGTAGTAGTAATTTTTCTGGTTCTACAATCACTGGAGGAACAATCACTGGAGGAGTTGCAACAAACCTAACCCTTGCTAACCCAACCATTTCAGACGGAGTTTTCAATGGAACATCTATCTTTACTGGAACAACTACATTCAGTGGCTCAATTGCTTTTGATTCTATTAATGCAACCTCTGCTGTCTTTATTAACGCTTCCACCACTAATCTTGCAGTATCTGGCGGTTTGTTTGATTCTACTAATGCTACCGGAACTGCTGGACAATTACTTGCCTCAAATGGCACGTCAACATATTGGACGAATATTGCTTCTCTGGTGATTGGAGGAAGTGCGACATCTTCTACTGTATATTGGAACGGATCAAGTTGGGTTGAAAACTTTAATTTCTTAATCGACGGTTCGGGTAATACTACAATTAAGGGTGATGTTATTGTAGAAGGAACTTCGAGCCTTGCAACCACAACTATTAGTGATCTTGTTGTTGCTAGTAGTACTTTAATACAGTTCACTTCTGCAACAGGGACCATTGCACAACTTAACGCGTCTTCTTCTATTATAGATAATGCTACTACCACTAATTTATTTGCGCAGTTCTTTACTTCCTTGGATGCCACCCTCACCAACGCTACCTCATCGAACCTCTTCGCTACTACATTCTCAG
>CAZUPO010000003.1:7149-69522 GCA_964621595.1 uncultured Candidatus Saccharibacteria bacterium | reverse complement strand
CCCAGTAGCTATGTCGGGAATGGATAACTTCTGAAAGCATCTAAGAAGGAAGCCAACTTCAAGATAAGTATTCGTTGAAGGGTCGTAAGAGATTATTACGTTGATAGGAGCTAGATGTACGCACAGTAATGTGTTCAGTCGAGACCTACTAATTACCCGAATTCCTATTAGGAAACATGGTTATCACAATATGTGATGGTCATTTGATTGCAATTTCATGTGGTGGGAAAGATGGATAACGACATACGTTTAGTTGTCCCCCTTTCCCACCACATGAAGGAGTTCTTTCATGTGTGGAGGTTTATATGTCGGGGTGTAGCGCAGCCTGGTAGCGCGCCACACAACCATGTGGAGGTCGGAGGTTCGAATCCTCTCACCCCGATCACTATAAACTTTATACAATACACAAAATACCTTTGAGTTTTTTGTTCTCCTGATTTAGCCTTGGGGTCACACCTTTTCCCATTCCGAACAGAGAAGTTAAGCCCAAGTGCAGCGATGATACTGACATTGTCGGGAAAGTAGCTTGTCGGGAGAACAAAGAACTTAAATTATAAAAACACCCTACATGAGAGGGTGTTTTTATAATGTTAGAGCAGAAAGTCCTGTAATCTATGGTATTATAGTTCTATGAATTGGCAATCCAGGCGCAAGTTTATGTACGCTCTCGCGGTGTTTATTTTTTGTACTGCTCTTGGGGTATATGTATTACGTGACATACTATTTCCAACGCCAACTTGTTTTGATGCAAAGCAAAATGGATATGAATCCGGTATAGATTGTGGCGGTGTGTGTTCGCTACGTTGCGAGCAGGAAATTATCCCTCTTACGGTGTTATGGAGTAGGCATTTACGAGTGGCCACGGGAACATATGATTTAGTTGCAATGGTGCATAATAAAAATATCAACAATGCGTCTAAGGCGCTTGGCTACACATTCTCTCTCTATAACAAAGAAGGGGGGTTACTGGGCGAATACAGCGGTACGACAACTGCTCCCGTTGATGGTGATTTCCCGATCATCATTCAATCTGCTACGCCAACAGGTACCCCAGAAACGATAGCGGTTCATCTTAATGACACAGAACATTATTCTGTTGAAGAAAAACCAACCTTACCAACTGTACGTGTAGGAAACGAAGAATATGAACCTGGTTCTATTCCGCGTGTGTATGCCATGGTTATGAATACTAAACGAGTTGTCATCTTGGATTTGCCGGTACGTGTTGTTCTCTATGATGCTGATGATAATGCTTATGCAGTTGCTCAAACGGTAATTCCGCGACTCGATAAAGAAGAGATTAAAGACATTACGTTTACATGGAATGCGCCACTCCCGTATGCTCCAACAAAGATACGTGTATATCCAATTTTTAATCCATTCGTAACAGTTCAGTAAGTATGTCTCGCAGTACGTTGCATTTTCTAAAAACTCTCGACATTACTCTGCTTATACCCGTGCTTCTAATAGTAGTCTCGGGGCTTCTTACGATGAGCTCTTTCCAAGGAGATGATATTTACTTTGCAAAACAGGGTATCTGGATTTTAGTATCTCTTGCCATGTTTTTTTTCGTATCTAGTTTCGAGTATCGTTTTCTTAAGCAAACAAGAGTGGTGGTCGTTCTCTACTGTATCATGCTCTCTATACTTATGCTCTTATTTGCACTCGGCCATGTTTCCAAGGGTGCTGAAAGTTGGTTTCGGTTTGGTGGCTTTGCATTTCAGCCGAGTGATCTTATGAAACTTACTCTCATCATCGTCTTGGCGAAGTATTTTTCTCGACGCCATATTGAAATTGCCAACATTCGTCATATTATCGTGTCTTTTATATATGCCCTTGTACCATTTGTGCTGGTTGTTTTACAGCCAGATTTTGGGTCCGCGATGATATTACTTAGTATTTGGTTTGGGCTTGTATTAGTCTCTGGAATATCAAAAACTCACTTTGCTATAGTGCTTGCTATCGGTACTATTAGTTTTTTGATCGCATGGAATTTCATTTTTAAGCCGTATCAAAAAGCGCGAATTATTAATTTTATAAATCCACTCCAAGACATACGTGGCTCCGGATATAATGCCTACCAATCAACAATTGCGGTTGGATCTGGAGGACTGACTGGGAAGGGGCTCGGTTTTGGGACCCAATCCCGATTGAATTTCTTGCCAGAGTATAAAACTGACTTTATTTTTGCGGCCTTCGCTGAAGAGTGGGGATTCTTAGGTTCGATATTATTGCTAGCGTGTTTCGGCATTATTCTTTTTAAGTTAGCGTCCTATGCTCTTGTTGCCAACTCCACATTCGAAGCACTTTTTACCTATGGTGTTTTGGTTTGGTTTGTAAGTCATATCGTTATAAATATCGGTATGAATGTAGGAATTATGCCAGTTACAGGAATCCCGCTGCCTTTCATGAGTTATGGAGGGTCACATTTATTAGCAGAGTCGATAGCGCTCGGCATGTGTTTTGCAATGAAGAAATACTCTCAAGGGGGACACAAGTATCAGGTAAATAATGAATTTGTCGGATTGGAGTAAGTGTTTCTCGGGTTTAGATATCCAAAGAATAAATCTTTTTAGTTGCCGCAAACATGAACTTTGGCAAGAAGCGAGTTCTTCCAGGACGATTATGCTCATGAACAGTGGGTGGTTTTTGTAAATAAGACAGGAGTGTTTCTTTAAAAATTTTCTCATTATTACAGTCTATAAGTTTGGTGTAGGGGTCATCGAAGAGAACCTCAGGTATACCCCCGACGTTACTTGCAATGATTGGTATGTTACTAAAGAGGGCTTCTATTGCTACGTAGCCAAGAGACTCAGTTCTGGAGGGGAATAAGAAAATATCAAAACTATTAAAATATAAGGACGCGTTTTCGACGAAACCATGTAGGATTACACGCTGTTCTAAACCAAGTTGCTTTATCAGCAACTCAAGGTATTTTCTTTTTTCTCCTTCTCCCATAATATGGTAGGTCCACGGTAAATGTTTACATTTAGCCAGAGCCACAAGAGCACGATCGTGACCTTTACTTATATGAAGTTCCCCAATAGAAACAAGTTGTGGTTCTGTGCCACGCACAAGACCCCTTTCGGTAAAGAAACTTCCAGGTGGGGCAAGGTGAGGGGGCTCTATACCGCTATAAACAAGACTCATTTTTTTTGTAATAAATGATGGAGCACGGAGAGATGTGATCACGGCTTGAGAGACAGCAATAGTTCTGTGTGAAAGCGCGACAGTTGTAAGTGCTAGCACACGAAAGAGTGTACGTTCGTACCATGGACGAATTTCGTTAAATGGCCACCCGTGTGATGTAAAAATAATTTTTTCCACCCGGAGTATTCTCCCGACAATGGCCCCCAGTAGTCCAACCTTCGAACTGTTGAGGTGTAGGACAGTTGGTCTTTCTTTGAGAATCGTTTTAAATAACCAGAGCATTGCACCAATGTCACGCATAAGAGAAATATTTCTTTGTACAGTAGGCGAAGAAATGGTCCGTACGCCGACCTTGTTTAGTTTTGTGGCGAGTTCCCCATGCCCCCCCATAAGTACAGCAACTTCAAAACTTTTCTCATTATGAAAGTGGGTTGCCAGATCATATACATATCTTTGAGCACCCCCCCAATTTGATTTTGTTACGGCAAATAGTACCCTAACTGACTTTTGGTTCATGGCGTGATATAGTAGTAGTATAGCATGACAAAATTCCAGAATAAGCTTTATCAGGTATGCCTTTTTTTGGGAGATTCGGCCATATTTTTTGGTAGTTTGTTGATTGCCTTTGCAATTCGTAGAAACGACTTCCATTTAAGTTTTGAGGATATTGGCCAACTTTTCTACGCCTTTGTGCCATTGTGGGTATTTTTGATAACAGCGTATTTTGTGGGGACCTTATACGAAGTGTCTTCCATCATGACCTCTCTCCAGAGAGTAAAGATGATTGTGCGTCTCAATGGCCTCGTCTTTTTCTTTGGGTTAGCAATGTTTTATGGTTTTTCAGATTTATTTGGAGTAACACCGAAAGTAATTTTATTGCTCCAGTCATTCGTTTTTACAGTCCTTGTAGTTTTTTGGAGAGTGCTTATCTCTCACCATGTTCGTACCAAGAAAAAAAGAAAAGCTCTCCTTGTTGGAGATGGGGCAATTTTCTCTGAATTACGACATGCAGTAAATGAGAACCCACACTCACCGTTTGTATTTGCGGAGCATATAGAAATTCATTCTCCTTTACTTGGGGATACGACACTCGAGTCACTCAAAACTGTTTTACGAGAAAATGAGATTACTATTTTAGTGATTGATGTTAAGAATGAAAAAGTGACACCACTCCTACCATATTTTTACAACCTTGTTGGCGGTGGGATTCGTATTTATGATGTGAACAAAATGTATGAGGATGTCTTTCGAAGAACTCCACTTAGTTCAGTTGGTTATTTTTGGTTTTTTGAACACGTTGATCTCGAGAAGAAGTTATACTCCATTTTAAAAAGGGGATTAGACTTACTACTTGCATTACCTGTTGGCGCTGTCTTCGTATGTTCTCTCCCGATCATATATATATTACAAAAGATAGAAAATGACGGCGAGGGACTTTTCTCTATTCAAAAACGTTGGGGTGAGGGTGGAAAGATAATCAACGTATATAAATACAGAACAATGCTCTATACCGACGAAGGGCGCTGGAGAATCGAGAAAGGGAATCAGAATCGCGCGACAAAGTTAGGTAAAATCCTTAACAAAACAAACATTGATGAATTACCCCAAGTAATTAATATTTTGAAAGGGGAGATGAGTTTCATAGGACCTCGTAACGATATTGCTGCTCTCGGAGAACGTCTCGCAAAGGAAATACCATTTTATATGATCCGATATTCGGTGAGACCTGGAATTTCTGGATGGGCGCAGACCCTTCAAAAAGTAGATGGTCAGAATCCTCAGACGGTTGAACAAAACATTATTCGGTTGCAATACGACTTGTTCTATATCAAAAATCGCTCTCTCCTCTTAGATTTAGTTATTGTTTTACGTACCATTAAAACACTATTAACACGTTTGGTAAGTACGTTCTAGTTTCTTTTTAGTAAAGTAATTGTGTATAATAAAAATATGAGTAAAATAACACTTTTCATAACAGGGGGCGCCGGGTATGTTGGCGCAATGCTAGTCGATCAATATGTACGCCGTGATGATGTCGAGAAGGTTATTACCCTCGACAAAGAACCAGAAACAGATCTCACCAAAAATCACCCGCATAAAGAGAAGATTGTCTATGTTCAGACCAATACTTTTGCTAAAGATGAATGGTATCAGATAGTCTCTCAACACAATCCAGATGTTGTCGTGCATACAGCGTGGCAGATTCGTCATATGTATGGAAAGGAAAAAACAGAATGGGAGTGGAACATTGATGGGTCCGATAATATATTTGATTTCGCCTTTTCACATCCAAGCGTTAAAAAATTAATTCACTTCTCTACAGTGTCCTCCTATGGAGCATTTGAAGACAACAAGGTTGATCATTTTTATAAAGAGAATGAGCCATTTAGAAAGTCGGGGTATCTCTACGCAGAAGAAAAGCGTATTTGTGAGGAGCATCTTGAAGAGCGTTATAAGAAAGCGCGAGCAGGTGGTTGGCAGGGACAGGTCTTTGTTGTTCGTCCGGCAGCTATTACCGGACCACGTGGACGTTATGATAGGATTCGTTTCGGACTTCAGTCAGCGCTCTCCGGAAATCTAAAACGAGGTTTTATTAATAACATTATCCTTTTGCTTACATCGTTTGTTCCGGTAACAGAAAAGTGGCTTCGGCAGTATATTCATGAAGATGATGTGTGCGACATAGTTTCATTATTTACTTTTAACAATCTACAAGGCTCATACGAGGTGTTTAATATTTCTCCTCCAGGAGATGTTGTTTTTGGAGAGGATATGGCGGCAGCAGTAGGGAAGAGGGCACTGCCCATTTACCCATGGATGGCACGTCTCGCTTTCTTCTTCTTCTGGCATGCCACCAGAGGAAGAATTCCTACATCACCAGGATCTTGGAAAGGGTATTCATATCCAATTGCTGTTGACGGATCTAAGTTAACTAACCAGTATGGCTTTAAGTATACGTACCCGTCAAAGGAAGCATTTGTGAAAAATGAGGGCCGGTATAAGGTTGTTTTGTAAGCGTTATTAAGACCTGGGGGTAGTATCGTTAGACTTGATTTTCTTCCTGAAATACGGTATAATCCTACAACTATGACAATGCATATTACTACAGTTGCGCGCAAGCCAAAGGAAACAAAAAAGACTGGTTTTATACCAGCTGTTTACTATGGTGCACACAAAACTTCAACCCCTATTTTCGTGGATGCTCTTATTTTTGCTAAAGCTCTCGATGTAGCCGGTGAGTCAAGTACAATTATTCTCGAAACCGAAGATGGAAAAGAGAATGCTATGATTCACGACGTTCAGTATGATCCAGTGAAGGGGAATGCTATCCACGCAGATTTTTATGTTCTAGAAAAAGGCCAGAAGATAGAAGTTGACGTACCTCTTGTGTTCGTTGGAGAATCAAATGCAGTTAAGGGCGGGGGTATTCTCGTCAAAGTTCTTCATGAACTTTCAGTGAAGGCAGATCCTACAAACTTACCAAGTGAATTCACTGTTGATCTTTCTCTCCTTACAACAATGGATTCAGTTATTCATGTGAAGGATATTGCAATTCCAGCAGGTGTAATGCTTTCTCATATTACTGATGACGATGTCGTTGCATCAGTTGCAGAGGCAGAGGAGGTATCAGAAGAAGCGGTAGTTCCTGCTGACCTCTCGGCAATCGAAGTGGAGAAGAAAGGTAAGAAGGAAGAAGAAGGAGAGCCTGCAGCGTAGTAGACCAAACAAAAAATCCCGGGTAAACCGGGATTTTTTGTTTGGTCTGTCACAAAGTTTGTCTTTTATTTGTTATACTTACTATCATGAAACTCCTTAGGTGGATGCTGGTTATTTTTTTCGTTGTAAGCATGAGTATCAGTGTATTCCCTGTTTCTACGTATGCGCAGAGCAGGGAACAATTAGAATCAGATTTAGCAAATCTCGAAGCACAGATACAAGCACTTAACGAGAGTATCTCCCAAGCAAAAAAACAAGGATCAACTCTTAAAAGTGAAATTGACCGTCTTGCAAAAGAAATTACAACACGAAAAAACCTTATCCAAGCAAAGTCAAAAATTATCTCACAATTAAGTCACAGTATTTCCGAAAAAAATAGTTCTATACAGATACTTGATAGTAAAATCGGCAGAGAAAAAGATTCCCTTGCACAGATTATGCGCAAGACGCTGTATCTTGAACATTACTCTGTACTTGATTTTGGTTTGCAGGCAAACAGCTTATCTTCTTTCTTTGCGGACAAAGATTCTTTTAGTACTCTCAATCGTGCTTTGAATAATAGTTTTACTGAACTAAGGACAACCAAGGGTGAGATACAAGAGGCCAAGGAACAACTAGAAGAAGCCAAAGATAACGAAACACAGAAAAAACTTTCTCTCGAGAATGAGAAACGTCTTGTAGAACAAAACCAAAAAGAGCAAAATAAATTACTTGCTATTACTAAAAACAAGGAGGTTGAATTTTCAAAAGAGAAAGCAAATCGTGAAAAAGAAGCAGCGCAAATCAGGGCACGCTTATTTGAACTTCGCGATTCAGAAAGTATTCCATTCGGTACGGCTTACGACTATGCTTTAAAGGCATCGCTGTCAACCGGCGTTCGCCCTGCGCTTATTCTTGCCATTCTTATGCAAGAGTCGTCACTTGGTGTAAATGTCGGAACATGTTATCTGCGTGATTATTCTACCGGTGATGGTGTAAGTATTAAGACAGGAGGAAGTAAGCCACGTACCATGAGTCCATCGCGAGACGTTCAACCATTTTTAACTATCACCGGAAGTCTTGGTCGCGACCCGCAAAAGACACCAGTATCATGTTGGATTGCAATGTACAGCAAGGGGTCTCCAGTTGGATGGGGAGGTGCAATGGGGCCGTCCCAGTTCATTCCGTCGACGTGGAGATTGTTTGAAGACAGGATCAAACGTATAACGGGTTCTTCTGTTGCAAATCCATGGAATGCCCTGCATGCAATTACTGCGACATCCTTGTACTTGGCCGACTTAGGCGCAGTTGCTGGAAATGAATCGAGTGAACGAAACGCAGCGTGCAAATATTATTCTGGACGGTCATGTTCAGCGTCTTCGGCGGGTGCTCAATATGGGAATTCTGTAATGCGTAAACTCTATAGTACACAACAAGATATTGATAAGTTACAACGGTAGAATCCTTGCTCAGAAGGGCTTGTTTTTCGTAATTCTTTGTGGTATAATATGGGGATAATTAAGAAAATTCTTATGAAAACAGATATTCATCCAACATACCATGCGCAGGCCTCTGTTACATGTGCTTGTGGTGCTACCTATACTGTTGGTTCTACCGTCGAGAAGATTGATGTTGAAATCTGCTCAGCGTGTCACCCATTTTATACCGGACTCGAAAAGGTTATCGATGCAACTGGACGCGTAGATCGCTTCAAGAAACGTGCCGCGTCAAAGAAGGCGTAACGTAGCAGAAAAAGCGCTAGAGCAAAGTCTTTAGCGCTTTTTCTATGCTACACTTTTTACACCCATGCCCATCGATGATTTTAAAAATAATCCAAGAACTGCGTACATTGCACTAGAGTACGAACGTCTTTTGCGTGCCAAAGAAGAATCGGAAGCCCTACTTTCTGATGTGAGTATGAAAGAACTTGCAGAGGAAGAACTAAAGGTTATTACGCCACAACTGGAAGATCTTTGGAAGCAGATGGAAGAGATTGTTACAAAAGCAGAAGAGGAAGAGTCAAAACCAAAATCACTCGTACTCGAAATTCAAGCAGGTGCCGGAGGGGACGAATCAACACTCTTTGCAGCAGAACTTGCGGCAGCATACAGTGCATATTGCGAAACACATTGTATGTCATTTGAGCGGACTGATGAGTCAGAGTCAGATGTGGGAGGATACAAATATGCGTCATTTGAGATCAAAGGCGCTAATGCTTGGGATACATTTCAGTTCGAGTCTGGTGTACACCGTGTGCAGCGCATACCAGATACAGAGAAAAATGGCCGGGTACACACTTCTACTATAACAGTGTCAGTTATGCCTATTCGTGAAAAGAAAAAAGTTACCCTTAATCCCGCTGACCTTGAATTCGAAACATCTCGTTCTGGTGGAAAGGGTGGTCAAAATGTTAACAAAGTTGAAACTGCTGTTCGAGTTATTCATAAACCAACAGGACTTTCTGTTCGCTGTACCATCGAACGAAGTCAGTTAAAGAACAAAGAGCGTGCGCTCCAAATGCTTCAGGCGAAACTCGATCTTCTTGAAGAAGAGAAGGAACAAGCAGGGTTCAGGGGTGAAAAACGCGCTCAAGTCGGCACAGGGGACAGAAGTGAAAAGATTCGTACCTACAACTTCCCTCAAGACAGAGTTACTGATCATCGCATTAAAGAATCCTGGCACGGACTTCCAAAAATTATGCAAGGAGAACTCGACCCCATTTTTGATGCACTAAAAAACTTCACCGGTGAGTTTGCAGAAGGGGAAGAATAAAAGAAATAAGTTAGCATACGTAACCTTCACAGGATCCTTTTATTGTGCTATAATAGATACATTCATCCAATCGGGCAGATCAGGATTTGGACACCTGAGCATATCGTTCATGACCCTCTAGACGCTTGCGAAACCTCGCATTATGGAGAACGAAACTGTGGCACGAATGTGAAAGAATATTGTTTTTCGTACACCTCTATTGTAGAAGTAGGGTTTCTGTACGATAAAACACAAACCATTAAAAATACTAGTTACTATCATTATTATGATTTCAATCGAACAACTTAAAAACGCTGGTCTCCAATATGGATACTCTCGTACACGTCGCCACCCATCAGTAAAGGCTTTCATAGAAGGTAATTACAACGGTGTTGATTTTATTAATCTTGCAGCCACCAAAGAGCAACTTGAAAAAGCAATAGCATTTCTCAAGTCTCTTCACGAGTCTGGTAAAACTATCCTCTTTGTTGGGGTGAAGCCAGAGATCCGTCAAGTGGTAAAGGAAGTAGCGCTTTCTCTTAATGCTCCTTACATAACAGAACGATTCATAGGTGGCACACTTACTAACTTCCCACAAATTAAAAAGCGTATCGAGAAACTTCATGACCTCCTCAAGAAGAAGGAACATGGTGAACTCTCTGTGTATACCAAGAAGGAGCAACTTCTTATTCAGCGCGACATTGATCGTCTTGATCGTGACTTCGGTGGTATCGCTACTCTTACGAATCTTCCAGCAGCAATTGTCATGATTGATTCTCGTCACGAGGATATGTGTGTGAAAGAGGCTGCGCGTCTCCACATTCCTGTGGTTGCACTTTCAAACACTGACTGTACACTAGAGGGTATCGAGTATCCAATTGTCGGCAATGATGGCTCTCTCTCATCGGTACGCTTTGTACTAGAGGCTATCAAAAAGGAACTCCAAACTAATCAATAGTTTTTTCTGCACAGATTTTTTGTGTAGAAGTTTATACAACTAACTAACGTAATTATTGTATGGAAGATATTAAACAACTTCGAGAAGAAACAGGGCTTTCTTTCGCGCAAATTAAAAAGGCGCTTGATGAAGCAGGAGGGGACAAAGAAAAGGCACGCGCAGTTCTTGCGCAGTATTCTTCAGCTCAGGCTGAGAAGAAGGCAGACAGAGAACTTGCTGCAGGGGTCGTTGCCTCATATGTGCATTCTTCGGGCACAATTGGTGTACTTCTTCAACTTGGTTGTGAGACAGATTTTGTGGCAAAGAATGAGGAGTTCAAGTCTCTCGCTCATGATTTAGCAATGCATGTATGTGCTATGTCACCTACATCTATCAATAATGAAGATGGGGCAGGAGAAGAAACATCGCTCATGCACCAGTCGTTCATCAAAGATGGTGGTATGACAGTTGAACAACGTATTCAGGGTGCTGTTCAAAAGTTTGGAGAAAACACCAAGGTAATTAAATTTACCCGATACAGCATTTAATGCTGTAAAGTATGCTTATACTCACTCTTACAATTCTAGGTTCCGTCTTCTTACTGGTAGCGGTATCTATTTTGTCTATTCAACAATACAAACTACATCGCGGAGTGCTTGTTGTTGAAGAGGGGTATAATGGCCCAGCACAAGTATCGGTCACACTTCACGCAATTATCCGTGTTCTTCTCCGTCGTAGCGTGTATGTGAGAAAGTTTCTCGCGCAGTACATGTTCCACCTCATGGTACGTTGTATGTACTATATAGATATTTGGTCGTCCAAACTCTATGCAAAGACACGAAATTGGTTTGTACAAAATGCTGTACGTAATCGAGGCACTGTACCTCACTTCTGGCAACATTTAAAGGTATACAAGCAGGAAATGGATCAAGAAAAGGAAGAGGAACAGAAAGCATAGTCTGTGCTCACAGTCTGCTGGTGTTTTTAAGTATATTTCAAGATATACTGGTATGTAGGGTATGCAACTAACGAACATTCGTACAATTATTATTGCAGTCGTGGCACTCATTTGTTTCAGCACGGATACTGTTTTTAGCGAAACTGTTACAGGCAATGGCTATTTTGTCCAGCAGTCAATTTCACCCATCAGTGGTTCTGTTTCAGGGAATGGGTATACGCTTCAACAAGTTGGGCAGGTAATATCGGGGCAAATTTCTTCGGGTGGATATACTAGCCAGTCAGTTTTTGGTTCCTTTGCTGCCCCAAGTACGCCTACACCAACCATAACCTATGGCGGGGGAGGTGGTGGATACTATGTTGTCTCCACGGCGACTTCAGCATCTGTAACCGCCACAAGTTCACTCGTGAGTAGTAGTACAATACTTACTACAAATGGTAGTACTTGTGCAACAAGAATTTTAATTACCCAACCGATCGACACGAAGTTAAAAAATAATTCAGATGATATCAAAAAACTCGAGACATTTTTAAATACATATGAAGGTGAGAAGTTAAAAGTTGATGGCGTCTATGGTAAGGCCGATATTGCAGCGGTCAAACGCTGGCAAGCGAAGTATAAAAAAGAGATTCTGTCTCCCATGAGACTTAAGAATCCTACGGGAACCATTTATGCCTCGAGTATGCGGCAAATTGAGAAGCAGTCAACTGCTTCATGTGGTCAGGCAATTCTTGTACATTCGTGTCCATTTTTCACTACGTATGTTAAGTATGGAGATACTGGCGCTGAGGTCAAGAAGGTTCAGCAGTTTCTAAATATTGTTCAAGGAGAAAAGATTGCTATAAATGGTAAGTATGGGCCTGGAACAAGAGACGCCGTTCTCCGCTTCCAACGTGCCCATAAGAAAAATATCATTAGTTTTGTAACCCTTTCGTTCATTTCAGGTAATTGGAATGTATCAACACGTACCAAGGCTAATGAAGTGATTGGTTGTGATAAACTTAATTAACCATTAATACATAGGTATGAATACAGATACACAACAACATACAGTAACAGACGAACACATGCGCGTTGTCCAGGCTCGCAAGGTAAAACAGCGAAGGGTGTATCGTATTGTTGTTGTCTTGTTCGTGCTCATGACCCTGTCTTCATCCCTTGCGGTGTATTTTGGATATGAAGCACATGTTCTTAAGAACTTACTTGCCGCGAAAGAAAAAATGCCCTCAACCCCAGAGGAGATAACAGCTGCTGTTGCTAAGCATATTATCCTTTCAGACGACACCCCACAGATTGCAAGCATTCAAGATGTTGAAAAATTAAAAACAGTACAGCCGTTTTTTAAAGACGCATTAAATGGTGACGTTGTCATTGTTTCTGGCGAAAGAATTATTCTGTATCGTCCAGATGTTGATGTGCTTGTAAATGTCGGAGACATCTCCAGTACGACAACAGGCACAACAACAAGATAAGGGTGACAAAGTATCACTTTTGTGCTAGAATATCTGGTATTATTGCGTTTTTACGTAGTACATATAGGCCACTTTAGCTCAGTTGGTAGAGCAACGGTTTTGTAAACCGTAGGTCGTCAGTTCGAGCCTGACAAGTGGCTCCCAAGGACGGTATATCAAAAATCACATGATAGACACTAAAAAGTATATCTTTACGTTCCTCATAACTTTGGCTATTTTTACAACGGCATTTTTTGCCTCATCTTTTTTCTCGAACAAAAGAGTCGCAACAGTGAAATCAATTCAAGATAATATTTCCATTGACATTCTTTCAAGTGAAGCGCAGTTTGACCTGCTTAAAGAAGTGCCATGCTCTAATGTTTCTGATTCTATCTTATCTCCTGAACTCTCCGAACTTGGATCAAAACTCTCTCACATGGAAACAGAGCGAGGTGAGGCGGATGCAGATGTTATCTATCTTAAAAAATATTATTCATTGCTTGAGATAAAAGATTACTTACTCTCTAAAAAGTTAGTCGAAAAATGTGGCAAAGCAAAGAAGCCGGTATTTATTATTTACTTTTACTCTAATGAAGGAGATTGTCCAGATTGTGGTCGCGAGGGATATGTTTTGACTCGACTAAAGGAAATTTATCCAGATCTTCGTGTATATTCTTTTGATTACCATCTGGACCTTTCAGTTATAGATTCTATGAAGAAAATTTATCGAGTCGATAATGTATTGCCGGCACTCGTTATTGAAGATAAGACATACACGGGCTTCAAATCTATCGAAGAATTAACTGACCTCCTTCCTTCAACCCTCAAGACCTCCACGAGCACGCTTTCCTCAGCCACATCGTCAAAAAAGCGATAATCTATTACTATGATCGACCAAATACTCCAGGCGCTCATGTACCCGTTCCTCTTTTTGTCTCTTTACTTTCAAGTGCTACTCCTTATTTCTTTTTTTGAAAATAGAAGAAAAATAGAACAAGAGGAAGATTTTGAGCTTTCGTCATATCCAACAGTTACGGTTGCTGTCCCTTGTTGGAATGAAGCAAAGACAGTTGGAGCAACACTTAATTCACTACTTGCGCTTGATTATCCAAAAGACAGGATAGAGATTATTGTTGTTGATAACAATAGTAGAGATAATACCAGAGAGGTTGTTGCGTCATATATACAGCAGTACCCAGGTAGGATCAAATACATGATGGAAGAGCAGCAAGGTAAGCACCATGCAGTTAACAGAGCACTGGAGAATTCCTCGTCCGATCTTTTTTGTTGCCTTGATGCTGACTCTTTTGTTATTCCAACTACACTAAGAACCCTTGTATCATATTTTGAAAATAATCCTGATGCTATGGCAATTACGCCGTGTATTCATATCCGGAACCCCAATACAATCATTCAACGCCTTCAGGCGATCGAGTATCTGCTTGGCGTATTTCTCCGCAAAGCGTTTGGACAACTTGACGCGATCCAAGTTACTCCCGGCCCGTTTTCTATTTTTAGGAGAAGTGTTTTTGATAAGATAGGTCCTTATAGAAAAGCTCACAACACAGAAGATTTTGAAATCACACTGCGTATGCACAGAGCACATCTTAGGATTATGAATTCCCACAAGGCACTCGTGTATACAGTGGGGCCGAGTACTGCGAAAGGATTTTTCTATCAACGATTACGTTGGGCGAGAGGGTTTCTTGAGAATGCTCTTGATTATCGAGAACTTTTTTTTAAAAAAGAGTATGGCAACTTCGGTATGTTTACCTTACCGATGGCGTTCCTGTTTGTGTTCTACGGGTTGTATGCATCGTTCTACGGACTACTAACAATTCTTTCTAATGTGTATCGTATTGTACAGAGATGGTTAACAGTAGGTATTCATCCGCAAGTTCCAAACTTTGATTTTTTCTATTTTAATACTACCGTTCTTGCGTTCATAGCAATGGTATTACTTACATTATTTTTATTTGCTCTCTATATTGCAAATATCCTCTCAGACGATAAGCAGGAATTTTATAGGAATTTCCCAGTATTTTTTATACTCTACCCGCTGTTTGTGCCTGTATTTTTAGCGCGGGCAGTATTCGATACATTTACTAAACGTAAGAACACCTGGGTTCTACAAGATACCAAAAAAGTTAGCCTGTAGATTGTGATATACTGATACCCATTATGCAGGGCAAAGAACCAGGTTTAAAGTCACCAGAGAGTAGAAAATCACCAAAGGATTGTAAGAATTTTGCAGAGTTCCGTGATCTTCTTGATGGGTGGAAAAATAAAGGAGGCGTTATTGATGATACTGGAATGGTGGATGACGCTCAACTTGAAAGTGCTGGTGAATTTGCGCGCCAAGCAGTACTTACTCTTGATGAGGAGAAGATACGAGGACTTCTAGCAAGAGAAGAGAACTCAAGTCTGGCGCAACTTCCGGAGACTCTGGGTCTTCGTGATACGGCCATTCGTTTGTTAAAGGAAAAGTTAAAGATGTTTCTTTAACCATAAAAACACTAGAATAAGATTAGAAGTTACACAGTTACTATGCAGGGACACGCACATCCAATTACTCTCATCACCAATGAAATCGTACGCATTTTCACGAACATAGGTTTTGATGTTGTTGATGGACCAGAACTTGATAGTGAGTGGTACAACTTTGATGCACTGAACGTTCCACGTGATCACCCATCTCGCGACATGCAAGACACGTTTTGGATTAAAGAAGACACATTAGAAAAAAGACCTCTCACCGAAAGTGAGAAGAAGGTTGTCGATTCAGGTCTTCCTCTCGGACACGTTCTTCGTACACACACTTCAACACTACAGATTCGCACCATGGAGAAGTGGGTTAGAGAGGGGAGAGAATTTCCGCTCGCGATTGTTGCACCGGGGAAAGTGTTCCGCAATGAAGCAACGGATGCTCGCCACGAAGCGCAGTTTCACCAAATAGAAGGTTTGCTTGTTGGAGAAAATATTACCCTTGCAAACTTACGCGGAACACTCGAGCACTTCTTTTCAGAATTATATAAACGACCAATTGAGATACGTTTCCGCTCATCATTTTTCCCATTCGTTGAACCGGGGGTTGAAGTTGATATGCAGTGTTTTAAGTGTGGAGGATCGGGAAAACATGAAAATGTAAATTGCTCACTGTGTAGTGCTTCAGGATGGATCGAAATTATGGGTGCGGGAATGGTGCATCCAAAAGTACTAGAGAATAGTGGACTTGACCCAAAGAAATATCAAGGGTTTGCATTTGGTGGTGGTATCGATCGTATCGCCATGCTCAAGTGGGCGTTTGATGACATACGCATGCTCTATAATGGGGATCTACGTGTTGTTAATCAGTTTTAATAGTATGGAAACAAAGCATTTTAAAATTTTGATTTCAGATGACCAATCATACTTCGGTAGATTAGTGATACTTCTCAAGAGGCCATGTGAGTCACTCTCTCAAGTGAAGCAAGAGGAATGGGAAGATTTTTCTAATATCGTCAAAAAATTAGAATCTTTTTTCACAAAAACATACAAAGCAACTATGTTTAATTGGTCATGTCTTATGAATGAAGCTGCAAAGCGTGGAGAAAAGACTCAGGTTCATTTCCATTTTCGTCCGCGCTATAAAAAACAAATACAAGTAAATGGGGAAGTATTTAGAGACCCAAACTTTGGATTTCATTATATTTCAACCAATACTGGATTATCTAGAAATGCCAGTTCGTCAGTGCAAAAGGATCTTTCTAAGAAACTTCATGCGCTGTTTGCATAACTAAATATATTTATGAAATTCTCCAAACAGTGGTTACAAATGTATACAAAAGAAGTATTGCCGGATAATGAAAAAATTCGCAACACTGTTACCTTTAATGCATTTGAAGTAGAAGAAGTAGTGCCACATGGTAGCGATACCATTTTTGATATAAAAGTACTCCCTAATCGCGCACATGACGCACTCGCTCATAGGGGTATGGCACGAGATATTTGTGCACTTCTTAACATTCCTTTCACTGACCCGCATACGTACTACAGTGGTACTGGTGATTCAACTGTTGCTACACCAATAATTACAAGTGAAGATATGAGCGCATGTACTCGGTTTATTGGAGTGCGTATCGATGGAGTAAAAGTAACCGATTCGCCCACATGGCTTAAAGAAAAGTTAGAAGCAATAGGGCAAAAAAGTATTAACTCCATTGTAGACGTTACCAACTACGTTCAATTTTCTATCAACAAACCAATGCACGCATACGACGCATCTCTCATTGAGGGTTCAACACTTGTCGCTCGCTATGCACAAGAAGGGGAGACCCTCACCACACTTGATAACAAAGAACTAACCTTAAATGAAAAAACTCTTGTGATTGCTGACACAAAGAAACCTCTTGGTCTTGCTGGGATTAAGGGTGGGAAGTTCTCTGGGGTATCGTCAACAACCACATCTATTATTTTAGAATCGGCAAATTTTAACAGCACCCTTATCCGCAAAACAAGTGAACACTACAACATAAAGACAGACGCCTCAAAGCGTTTTGAAAATGAAATAAGCGACACGCTCGTCGAAGAGGGGATGCGCATGACTATTGCAACCATTTTAGAACTTAATAAAGAAGCGAAGGTGAGTCCCATTGTCGATGTGCGTGGTAAACCGCAAGAAGAGAAAAAGATTGTTTGTAGAATATCAGCAGTTAATTCACTCTTAGGAACAACCTACACCGGCGCAATGCTTGAAGATGTGTTTCGAAGGCTTACCTGCAAGTATACAAAAACAGGTGATGATACGTATGAAGTTACCGTGCCACATGACCGTCTCGACCTAGTTCAAGAAGTTGACCTCATAGAAGAAGTTGCGCGTGTGCAAGGACTTTCGTCTATTAAGGGGGTGTTACCAAGAATTACAAAGAAAGGCATCCCACACAAGCGACTTTTCTACGAGATGAAAATAAAGAATATTCTTTTTGAAAATGGATTTTCTGAAATGTATACCTACACATTTGGTACGGAAGGGGAGGTAGAAATTAAAAAAGCCCTCTCTGACAAAAAGAAGTTGCGTACTTCACTTGGAACAGGTGTCATACAGGCGCTTTCTATGAATATCCACAACATGCCACTACTTGGTATCGACACAGTGAAGGTGTTTGAGTTCGGTAATGTATTTACGAAAAGCACTGAGCGAAGAAATTTTGCACTTGGTATTGATGATGGTAAAAAGAAAACATCATTCACAGAAGAGGTTGATCTCATCCTTTCACACATTAAGCGCGAGTTAAACGTGAAAGAACTTTCCTACACTACTGTGCAGGCAAAACCATACGTTATTGAACTCGACTTTGATGCACTCATTGAAGGACTGCCAGAACCAACTGCATACGAGCCACTAGCAGAAGAGATACAAGTACGAGCAGAGAGGGCGGTGTATAACCACGTTTCGCCGTATCCGTTTATCGTACGCGACATTGCAGTATGGACACCCGAAGGGACGACATGGGAAGATTTGCATGCTCTTGCAAAAACAATTGATGATGAACGCATTGTACGCATCGCATGTTTTGATACGTTTACTAAAGAGGTTGAAGGTGTTCGTAAAACATCATTTGCATTTCGATTCGTTATCCAGTCCTTCGAAAAGACTCTTACCGACGAAGATGCAAATGCCATCGCAGATAGAATGTACAAACTCCTCAAAGACAAGGGTTTTGAGGTTAGGTAGGGTCCATCCTGGATATTTTGATGACTTTTTGCTACAACTATACATATGAAGATCTACTGTATTGGAATAGGAGGAATAGGGCTCTCAGCGCTCGCTCGTTACTATAAAAATAGCGGACACGATGTACTCGGTTCTGATCAGGCAGACTCTGCTCTTTTGGAAGATTTGCGAAATGAAGGAATACATATTTTTCTCGGACACCACGCTGAGAATATTCCAGAGGATATTGATATGGTAATTTACACCATCGCTATTCCTACAGAAAACGAAGAACTAAAGCGAGCAAAATCCCTAGGTGCCCTATGTAAAACATACCCAGAAGCCCTCGGTGAGATAACAAAAGAAAAGAAAACAATCGCCATCTGCGGTACACATGGTAAAACTACAACGACTGCTATGACGTACTATGCACTGCGTGCATGCGGGGTGAAACCAACACTCATCCTTGGTAGTTTGCTATCCGAAGGGGGGACGAACTTTGTGGCAGGAGATAGCGAATGGATGGTTGTTGAGGCCTGTGAGTACAAGCGGTCATTTTGTAATCTATTTCCATCACACGTAATTGTTACCAATATTGACGAGGATCACCTGGATTACTATAAAGACATTCATGATATTGCTTCCGCCTTCCAGGAGTTTATTCAAAAAGTTGAACCAAACGGGTTTGTGGCTACTCATACAGAATTTAGTTCACAATTACAAGGTAGCCATATAGTTACTCCGCAAGTTGATCCCAAGTCAATCGAGTTACAAGTTCTTGGCGCACATAACAAAAAGAACGCGTCACTGGTACTCACGATGCTGATGTCACTTGGATTTAAAGAAGAAGATGTACGTAAGGGGCTTAAAGAATTTTTGGGAACATGGCGAAGAATGGAGTACAAAGGAAAGACACAAAAAGGAGTGCGCGTATACGATGACTATGGACACCATCCAGAAGAAATTGCCGTGACCTATGCTGCACTTCGTGAGGCCTATCCAAAAGACAAGAATACAATTGTGATGCTTTTCCAGCCTCACTTGTATTCACGTACAAAATTATTATTCGATGATTTTATACGTGTGCTCAAAGAAGTAGATATGGTGTATATTCTACCAATTTACCGTGCGCGACTAGAGGATACTACGGTCACAAGTGAAGATGCTCTTGTATCTGCTATTAATGATCTAGGTGGACATGCGCAAAAACTACATACTCTTGGAGATATAAAAAATGTTATCGAATCAATCGAGGATAAAAATACCGTCGTTCTCAACATTGGTGCTGGGAATGCTTTTGAGGTCGTTGATACAGTTCAATTTGCGTAAAAAGTCCTTTAAAAATAAGCCCGAGAACCACATCTTTTCCTCAGTTGACTCCTTTATTTTTGAGCATAAATATGCTATAATTAAAGGATTGTATGGCAACTAAAAAAGCAGGTAATTACGGCGCGGAATCAATTCAAGTATTGGAAGGATTAGAGCCAGTACGCAAGCGTCCGGGAATGTATATTGGTTCCACTGGACCAGATGGGCTTCACCACCTTATTTGGGAAATTTTTGATAACTCGCGTGACGAAGCGATGAATGGTCATGCAGACCGCGTTGAAGTCGTGCTACTTCCAGATGGTTATGTGCGTGTGGTTGATAATGGTCGTGGTATTCCAACCGATATTCACCCGAAGACGAAAGTCTCAGCCCTTGAAACTATTATGTGTACTCTCCACGCTGGAGGAAAGTTCGGAGGGGACGGATATAATGTTTCTGGTGGTCTTCACGGTGTGGGGGCGTCTGTTGTGAACGCACTTTCAATTCATACGAAAGTTGAAGTTCATCGTGATGGTGGAGTTTTTGTACAAGAGTATTCTCAAGGAAAGAAAAAAGCAAATGTCAAAAAAGTTGGGACATCTAAACTTCACGGTACCATAGTTACTTTTAAGCCGGACGCAGAAATTTTCAAGGAGGGGACGGAATTTACATGGGAAAGAATTGTTAATCACCTTCGCCAGCAAGCGTACCTTGTACGAGGATTGCGCATACATGTTATCGATGCACGTGCATACGAAGGCAAGATTGATCTCGACGGCGAAACGTACTTGTATGATCTTGGATATGAGCAACCAACACAGACATTTTATTTTGAAGGAGGCCTTAAGTCTCTTGTAAAGCATTACAACGAATTTGCTAAGCCAATTCACCGAAATATTTTCTACGTTGAAAAATCGCAAGACAATGTTGGTGTAGAAATTGCCCTCCAGTATATTGATGACCTTTCAACAAAGATTGCAGGGTACGCCAACAATATTCCAACACCCGAAGGCGGAACACACGTCACTGGCTTTAAGACAACTCTTACTCGTCTTATAAATGCCTATGCTCGCAAAAATGGAATTCTTAAAGAGAAAGATGAGAATCTGACAGGTGAAGATGTGCTCGAGGGGCTCACGGTTGTGATCTCAGTTAAGTTGCGAGAGATTCAGTTCGAAGGTCAAACAAAAGCAAAACTTGGAAGTATGGAAGCACAGGGTGCTGTTGCTACCGTGTTCTCGGACTCGTTCACGCTCTTCCTTGAAGAGAATCCAGATGATGCAAAAGAAATCGTGAACAAGGGACTCCTCGCCCTTCGTGCACGTAAGGCAGCGAAAGCAGCAAAGGATAGTGTGCTTCGTAAAGGAGCGCTCGAAGGATTTTCTCTTCCAGGGAAACTTGCTGATTGTCAGAGTAATGACCCAGCGGATTCAGAACTATTCATTGTGGAAGGTGATTCAGCGGGCGGTACCGCAAAGCAGGGGCGTGATCGTGTCACCCAGGCTATACTTCCATTACGTGGAAAAATTCTTAACGTAGAACGCGCTCGACTTGATCGTATGCTAGGGAGTGAGCAGATCAAGAATCTTGTTTTGGCGATGGGTGCAGCAATTGGTGATACGTTTAATATCGAAAAAGTTCGCTATCACAAACTCATCATCGCAACTGATGCCGATGTTGACGGGGCTCACATCCGCACACTTCTTCTTACGTTCTTTTATCGTTATTATCGGCCAATCATTGAGGCAGGGTACGTGTATATTGCTCAACCACCACTCTACAAGATTGCTTTTGGAAAAGAAGTTCACTATGCATACTCAGACGAGCAAAAGAAAGTAATTCTTACAAAATTAGGATTCGATGATATTGAGCCAGTGACAGAAGAAGAAAAAGAAGATGAAGACACCGCCGAAGCAGGAGAAGATGAAGAGGAAGAGAAGGTTGCAAAGAAGGGTGGTAAAAAGCCTCATATTCAGCGTTATAAGGGTCTTGGAGAAATGAATGCAGAAGAACTCTGGGAAACAACCATGGACAGAAAGACGCGTACTCTCAAGGTGGTGTCTATCAAGGAAGCAGAAGAGGCGGATAAGATATTTGAGATGCTTATGGGCAACGAAGTTGGTCCTCGTAAGTCATTCATCCAAACACACGCAAAGCAAGCAAAGTTAGATATCTAGTGTTCTTCCACTGGTAAGAGTGCGCACACACATATATACTCGTTTGTATGCGAAAGTACCATGTTACTCAGTGGTCGTTGTTAATAATCCTAGGGACGTTCTCTTATCTTTTTTATACTGTTCCGGTTGTATTACCTCAGATTGATCGAGTGTATCTAACTACCACCACATTTTTCTTTTCTATTGTTACTGGATTTTTCATTGCGCAACAGGTTGCGCGCTATGCAAAGATTCGCGAAGTCATCAGTACGTTTGATGGAAGGATCTCAAGCGTATTTCGCTCTGCAGGGAACATAAGTGGAGAAGCACAAAAACACATCGGTGAAATAATTGTAAAACATTACAACGTGGTCTTGGGTAAAAAAGAATGGGATTACCATTTCACTCATAAATCAGAGACGCTCATCTCCATCCATGCTGCTCTTGAGAAGTACATGGATAAAAAATCTCTAACACCACTCAAGACTCACTCTCTTGCGCGTATCATTAGTAATCTATCTGATTGTGAAGTTGCTCGTAAAAATATGGTGATGCTCCACGAAGAACGTATCCCACAGTTTCACTGGTTTGTCATTTCATTTTTCATTCTAGTGCTCCTTGTGGCAATAGCGGCTATTCCTTCCGAAGGACTACTGCTTGAAAGTGTGCTCAAATCTGCCTACGGCGTGTCGCTGTTCTCTGTGGCAAGTATTTTATATCACCTCGATGTGTTACATCTCTTTGAACACTTTGTGGGGGAAAATTCCGCAAAAGACGTTATTTTACTTATAGAAGGGAAGAAATAGGGTTTCTTGGTTGACCTTTACTTCTCTTAATTTTTCATGTATAATGGTGGTCCCTACAAGTTCTGGAGGAAACAGATGGACACGACCCCCGCTGGCCAGACCCCGCAGAAAGGCAGCCTGAAGCCCGTCGAGGGCGGCTGCCGCCCGATGCCCGACCGGCACGTGCAGGCAGCGATGCTCTGCCGTACCCGCCACCTCCTCGAGGTGACGCCGGCGGAGGAAGGGGACGAGAACCCCTGATCCGCGCACAGAACAACGAAGGAAACGCCCCGGCACGAAAGGACCGAACAACGGTCCACGAAGTAGTGACCGGGGCGCGCTACATTATGAAGTGGATTATTTTTACAGGCACATGGAGGCTAACGAATAAAGAAGTTGAACACGATGTGAGAATGTACGCTCGCAAGGTTTTTGAACGTGGGGATGGTATGGTGACAGGAGGTGCAACGGGAGTGGACTTTTTTGCGATGGATGAGTGGCTCAAACTTAACCCAGAGTGTACCAAGATCAGAATTTTTATTCCCGCCAGATTAGATCATTTCATTAGAGATTATAGAAAAAATTGGAAGCATGACCCAGTTACAGATCGAGACATCGACGATATTGAATACGTACTTGCCCTCATAAAAGAACGAAACCCAAGTGCCATTTTTGAAGTACGAAAAGATTCCGGAGACATCACTCAAGAAGAGTATGATATTCGTCATAATGAAGAAGTTACTTTTTCAGACGATGTGTATGCCTTTCAGGTAAATAATAGTACCGGAACTCAAGATACAATAGACAAGGCAAAGCAGGCAGGACTACCTGTAAGTGTGCACAAAAAATATACGATCTAAGCCGCTTCGCGTAGTGGGGTGTCTTCTATACCTCCCGCCACACTTTCTCTACCGTCAACAATATCTTCTAGTGGTCGATCACTATATTCGTCCCGTTTCTTTAGTTCTTCAATATATGGACCAACTTCACGGAAGAATAAATCTGCCAGCACTCGTTTATTGTCTCGATGTTCCCATATGTAGTGCAGTATCTCAATAATCTTTGTTGGTGGATTGTTCTCTATCTCTTTTGCGGTCTCAATGGCCTTGCTTCTTAGAGCAGTAGTCTCCTGCTCAAGTTCTTCTGGGGAGAGATCTTTTCGCACAGCAGCCAGGCGTCTGTAAATATGATTTCTGTTGGCTCCAACAGCAGCACTCATAACTCCCTCTACATAGGCTTTAATAAATTCAGACTCAGTGCTAGATTCTCGCAAAGTCTTAAGTACATATTGTCCTGGTTTCTTATCAATTTGTATTACATTCCAGAGTATGCCGTAGAGTTCATCCTCCATGAATTCTCGATTACTAAAGTCTTCTCCAAGAGGGGTATGAAGAAATGGTAAGACTATAGAATTGTCTTGTTGCTTATACTTGCCAGAAGCAATCATGCCAGCAGCATGTGATACGTCGTGGAATAAGGAACGTGCGTTAATGGAATCTTTTGTCCACGTGGGATCTTTATATTTATGTTGAAAAGCGTTTAGTATTCGTTTGATCGCCCGTCTGGCAAACAAAGTGAAGTCTGCCACCTCTTCTTTTGTAAGAAGTCCGGTTGGTGTTTTTCTATACTCGGTACCCCATGGGCTTGTGTTAGTAGTTTGATCATTGGGTGTTGCAAGAATGGTACCAAAAAATGCTTCCGCTTCAAATTGTTGCTGAGCCTCGGTCCCCAGGCTTTCTTCTAGGAATTTTTTTATATCCAAGAGTCCTCGCTCTCTGTAATGAGATCCTCGCCACTCTTCTTTTGTATTAGCATCAGGACCTTGTTCTTGCATGGTAATCTTGAAATTAGGACTTAGTAGATACTTCTTTTGTAAGGGTTCCAATAAGGTTTTCTAGAGACACTTCACCAAGTTTCCCTTTTGTAATATGTTCAACAGTTACTGTACCGTTGGTCATTTCAGCATCTCCTATAACCAGGCAGTAGGGTGTTTTCATTTCTCGTGCCGCACGTATTTTTTTACCAAGCCCATCTTTTCCTGTTTCTAGTTCAGTGCGGATATTTTCTAGTTCTAGTTTTTCTTTTACATCTTTGGCATACGCATGGTGTTTGTCAGAAATAGGAAGTATCGCAACCTGAGTAGGAGAGAGCCAAAGAGGGAAATTCCCCGCGGTGTGTTCGATGAATGTCGACATGAATCTCTCGAGAGAGCCCATCACTGCGCAGTGGATCATGACAGGCTGCTCTCGCTTACCTTCTTCATTCACACATTCAAGTCCGAAGTTGGCTGGCTGAACAAAGTCTATTTGTATGGTTGCAACTTGCCATGTTCGGCCGATGGAATCCTTTGCCATGAAGTCCACTTTTGGTCCATAAAACGCTGCTTCTCCTGGTCCATCGATCCAGTTAGCGCTACTTCGCTTCTCGATTAAACTTTTTATTGATCCTTCCGCCTTCTCCCAACCAGCATCGGTCCCGAGATACTTTTCTTTTTCGTTTATATCACGACGTGAGAAGCGTGGAACAAGCGTGAATCCAAACGTCCCATAAAATTCACTGATGATGTCCCACACACGACCCACTTCTTCTTCGAGTTGTGATTCACGACAAAATACATGGGCATCATCTTGGGTGATGGAAAGTACTCGCTGTAGTCCGGAGAGTTCTCCTGATTGTTCATCACGATACACCATGGTGGTCTCACAAAAACGAAGAGGGAGTTCCTTGTATGAGCGTAACTCACTTGCATAGATCTGTGCGTGATGAGGGCAGTTCATTGGCTTCATACAAAAGACATGTCCATCACGCGTGTTTATCTTGAAGAGATCTTCAGCGTATTTTGCCCAGTGACCGCTTTTTACATACAGATCTGACTTGGTGATGTGGGGAATAGTTACTTTCTGATATCCTTGCTTCTTGCGTAGTGACCAGACAAAGTCATTTAGCGCCTCACGGATAAATGTTCCGCGTGGTGTCCAAAGCGGCAAACCGCTTCCTACGAGGTCGCTGAAGGTAAAGAGTTTTAGTTGCTTGCCAAGTAGTCGGTGATCGCGCTTCTTTGCTTCCTCTTGCTGGACCTTGTAGTCATCTAGTTCTTGTTGAGTATCAAAGGCAAGGCCGTAAATTCTTGTGAGCATCGGATTCTTCTCATCTCCTCGCCAATATGCTCCTGCGATGTGTGTAAGAGAAAATCCAACATTTTTCAACTCACTTGTATTGGCGACGTGAGGTCCCTCACAGAGATCAGAAAAATCATTTCCTGTTGAATAGATAGTTATTGGAGACCCAGTACTCTCAATTTGTTGTATGAGTTCGAGTTTGAATGGATTTAATGTGAACATCCCTTCTGCTTCGTGAATAGTTACTTCTTTCACAGCGAAAGGAAGATTTTTTGCGATAATTTCGCGCATAGTTTTCTCCACTTTTGGAAGATCGTCATTACCGATTTTTGTTTCTCCGCTGAAGTCGATGTCGTAGTAGAAACCTGTTTCAGTCACAGGTCCAATCGTAGGAAGGGCATGGGGAAAGTGATGTTTAATTGCCATGAGGAGAACATGGGCCAGAGAATGTCGTTTTTTAAAGAGTTCTGTCAATTGGTTGGGATGTGACATGGTAGTAAATAAATTATAGAGAATTTCTTCTATAGTATCAGAAAATCTCTATTTTGTGGAGGTTCTTAACTCTTGTCAGGGGAATACGTTCTCCCCATTGACTTCCATACCCTTTTTTGTACTATGGTAGTACTGCGGAGGAAGGTGGTATTGACAGAAACGAATGAAATGGCGTCCGAAGCAGATTTAGTTTCGTTATTGATTTACTATCATGTAATTTATCAAGTAGCTATCATATAATCTACAATTACTCTAAAAAATAAAAACAAATGACCACTATTTATATTATTATTGCGATCGTTGTTATCATTGGTTTTGTCATTATTGGTATGTATAACGGGCTGGTTACTGCAGGTCAACAAGTTAAAGAAGCGTGGGCGGATATCGATGTACAACTTAAGCGTCGCTACGACCTTATCCCAAATTTAGTAGAAACTGTAAAAGGTTCTGCTGGTTTCGAATCTTCAACCCTCGAAAAAGTTGTGGAGGCTCGCTCCAAGGCCATGGGAGCAGAGACCACGAAAGAACATGCTGAGGCAGAAACAGTATTAAGTAGTACTCTTAAAAGTATTTTTGCACTTTCTGAAAATTACCCAGATTTGAAGTCAAATCAGAATTATCTTTCACTCCAAAATGAACTCTCAGATACTGAGAACAAAATTCAAGCAGCGCGTAGATTCTATAATAGTACAGTAATGACGTATAACACTAAGATTCAAACAGTCCCATCAAACTTTATTGCAAAAACTTTTTCCTTCACGGAAAAAGAATTCTTTGAATTAGCAGAAGGGGAAAACGTAGCACGTAATCCAGTCGCGGTGAAATTCTAAGAATCCATTAACGAGCATGTATTAGTAGTATACTTTGTTCACATTGCCACAAATCTATGAACACTAATCTTTACACCAATCAATCAGGGAATATTCGGAAGACTTGGTTTATGATGACAGGGTTTTTACTCCTTGTGATCATCGTCGGATTTGTACTTTCCTATATCTACAGCAATTCGATGTTCTTGTATGTTGCGCTTGCGGTATCGATTCTCACCAATATTGGTGCGTACTGGTTCTCTGACAAACTGGTACTTTCAATGGCGAACGCTCGAGCAATTGCAAGCAGGGAAGAGTACCCGGAACTCTGGAACACCCTTGAAAATTTGTGTATTGCAGCAGGCCTTCCTATGCCGAAGTTGTATGTTATCGATGACCCAGCACCGAATGCTTTCGCTACTGGTCGTGATAAAGATCATGCAGTTGTTGCGGTGACAACAGGACTCTTGCCTTTACTTAGCAAATCAGAATTAGAAGGTGTTCTTGCTCATGAACTTGCGCACATTGGTAATCGCGATATGCTCGTACAAACTGTTGTCGTCGTTTTCGCAGGTCTTATTTCATTTGTTGCGGATATGGCACTTCACGCGTCTATGTTTGGCGGACGCGACAACGAAAAGAAGAGCCCGATCTTTCTTATTCTTGGGATTGCGGCGATTATTCTTGCGCCAATTGCGGCGATGATTATCAAACTTGCTATTTCACGCGAACGAGAGTTTTTAGCGGACGCAACAGGAGCCCTCATTACTCGTTATCCAGAAGGACTTGCATCAGCGCTGCAAAAAATAAGCAACTTCCATCAACCAATGAAGGTTCAGCATGCGGCTATTGCCCATCTCTTTATCTCTGATCCAAGTGGTGTTAATGATGTATCAGAAGAGCGTGATGGTGATAAGGTTTCCTGGGTTCAAAAATTATTCATGACTCACCCCCCTGTAGAGGAGAGAATCAAGGCGCTTACAGGAAAGACAACTATTTAAATTTTAGTGTATACTAGTATCTCAGTATGACATTCGTTGCGCTTGTACTTGGGGGAATTATGAGTATTGTGGTTGCTTTTTGTTACGTCTTGCTTATTGCCTTTACTGTCTGGATGGCAGTGGATGCCGCTAAGCAGGATCGTTTCTGGTGGCTAACAGTTGTTATCGGCGTTCCTGTTATCGGACCGGCGGCATACTATTTCACTGAAAAGAAACATGAGTATGCTCGGGCCCCAATTCATCATCTTCATACTTCAGAAACAGAAGAGCAGCATGAAAAGGCTCCAAAGAAGCGAAAACATACAAAGAAGAGTGAAGAGAAGAAGGAAGAGCAAGCGCCACAAGCACAGGAAGAAAAAAAGACTGAAGTAGAAGAAGGGGTGCAAGCACAAGAGGAGAAAAAAGAAGAAGATTTAACTCTTGAAGAATTGGTGGAGGGGGAGGAGAAGCCTTCCTCTTCGTAAGTAGAGTTTGGTTTAATATTTGGAGAGATGCGAGAGTGGTTTAATCGACCACCTTGGAAAGGTGGCAACTGGGTAACCGGTTCGAGGGTTCGAATCCCTCTCTCTCCGCCGGTATAAAAAAGCATGCAGACGCATGCATTTTTTATTTGGCGGAGAGAAGTAAAGCCAACTGCTTGGCTTTACGGAGGGATTCGAATACGGGTGATTAGTAAATCGCACCGTGAGGTGTTCGAGAATGCTTCAATTCGCCAGTTGTCTAAGAGGCAGATTTGTGACCGAACCTCTTTTCGTGCAAGTAAAAATTATATATTTGCAACTATTATTCTATGTTACACTTTATATATGCAAACATTTTTTACACAACATAAGGGTCTCATTATTGGTGGTGGGATTGTTCTTGCTCTTCTATTATGGGTGGTTGGTTCGTACAATTCACTCGTTTCTCTTAATGAGTCTGTAAATACTCAGTGGGCGCAGGTGGAAACACAGTATCAACGTCGTTTCGATCTCATTCCGAATCTTGTTGCTTCAGTTCAGGGTATTATGAAGCAAGAGACCACTGTTTTTACTGCCATCGCTAATGCTCGTCAGGGGTATGCTGGTGCGCGCACAACAGACGAGAAGGCTCTAGCTGCTGGACAGATGGAATCGGCACTTTCTCGCCTTCTTGTGATCACTGAAAATTACCCTCAACTTAAATCAAGTGAAAATGTTCAATCACTTATGGCGCAACTAGAGGGGACAGAGAATCGTGTTTCCGTCGAACGCATGCGTTACAACGAACTTGTTAATGCATGGAATGTGAAAGTGAAAACATTCCCAGGTATTTTTGTAGCAAAACTTTTTGGTTTTGAAGCAAAGAAAGCATTTGAGTCCGAAGAAGGTGCAGCAAAGGCACCAAAGGTAAATTTCTAGTAATCTCTTCGCATGAGGAGTGGTACTATGAAAGTAAGAGCAATCCTCTCACTTATACTGTTGAGCAGTTTTTCGCTTCTATTTGCATACGTGTCTCCTGGGAAGCCAAGCGGGTTCGTTAACGATTTCGCTCATGTGCTGACGCAAGATCAAGTCAATTCTCTCGAGCAGCAACTTAGAGAGTTTAATGCAAGCACTACGAATGAAATCGCGGTGGTTACTGTGCCCTCTCTTCAAGGTGATTATATTGAACACTACGCGGTAAAACTTTTTGAAGATTGGAAGATTGGAAAAGAAAAGCAAGATAACGGCGTTCTCCTTCTTATTGCGCTTGATGAACACAAGGTTCGTTTGGAAGTCGGGTACGGCCTAGAAGGTGCACTGCCAGATGCCCTTGCGTCAGATATCATACGCAATGACATCACGCCTCTATTTAAACAAAATGATTATTACGGTGGAATTCAGGCTGGGCTTACCGATGTGATGCAAGCGACAAAAGGGGAGTATGTCAGTTCCAAGGAGGGTGGCGGTGTAAGTGGTGCTTCTATAGAACATGCATTTATTCTTATAATAGTTGCCGTTCAATTCCTTGCTGCGATTCTGGGGCGGAGTAAAAGTTGGTGGGCAGGGGGAGTTCTCGGCGCTGTCGCTGGTGCGATCATCACGTACGTTGGTGTACTTGGAATTACTACATTTATTGGAATTATTGTGACCGTAGTATTAACTTTGCTTGGTCTTGTATTTGATTATGTTGTATCAAATGCGTATACACGAGCAATCTCTCGAGGCGGATCGGTTCCATGGTGGGTCGGCGGTGGAGGTAGAAGCGGAGGATCTTCGTTTGGTGGATTTGGTGGAGGGTCTTCTGGTGGCGGAGGGGCAAGCGGGAGTTGGTAACTATCTATCACATGAAAAAACAATATAACTCTTTTACTGTTCGTGTTCGTGCCATTGTTTCCTCAATCAAGCCAGGGACTGTGATGACTTACAAAGAAGTTGCCAAAAGAGCGGGGAATACAAAAGCGTCTCGTGCAGTTGGTACCATTATGGCGAATAACAAAGATAAACATATTCCTTGTCACAGAGTTGTGAAGGCGGATGGAAGTATTGGCGCCTACAACGGTCTTCGTGGAAAGAGTAAGATGAATATTTTAAAAAAGGAAGGGGTTAGATTTACAGATGGCGACAGAGTGGTTCTCTAAATTTTATTTTTGTGTATACTGTATTTCTATGCAAGAAGTACACTCATTTATCATTGACGGTATTATAAGAAATATGGATGCGTTGTCACGCATTGTTGCTAAGGCAGAAGTCCATAGTAAAGAAAAGAATATTCCAGAAGGCGATATTCTCGGTTGGAAGTTGTGGGAAGATATGTTTGATTTTAGAAAGCAGATTCAAGTAGCAACGGACGATGCTCGTCGCAATTTGTTTCTCCTCGCAGGTAAAGAACATAGTAAGTTCGAAGATAATGAAACAACTCTTGTAGCGCTACAAGAAAGAATCAAAAAGACAAAAGATCTCATTAAGACGCTACGCGTTGAAGATTTAGACGGTGCAGAAGATCGACACATATCATTGTATTGGATGGGTGATTCATATGTGCTTGGAAAAGATTTCATTCACGAGTTTGTGTTACCTAATAATACTTTTCACGTAGTTACTGCATACGATATTTTGCGTAGTAACGGTGTCGCTATCGGGAAGGTTGATTTTTCAGGGGGGTTGAGTATGCAGAAAAAATAGTTGTTTCTAACGTACGATAGGTGCCCATACTTTTGCCCATGAAACTAGCAGTACTAGATAATCTTCGATCGGTGTATAATGTCGGGTCTATTTTTCGTACCTGTAATGCGGTGGGTATAGAAAAGATAGTACTTTGTGGCACAACCCCAACCCCGCTTGATAAAAAGGGGAACAAACGAAAAGACTTTGCTAAAGTAGCACTCGGTGCTGAAGACACTCTTTCTTGGGAATATAGAGAAGAAATAAGGAGCACGATAGGAGAATTAAAGAATGAGGGATATTACATTATTTCACTCGAGCAAGCAAGTAACTCAACGAACTATAACGATGTAGATATTCAAGAAAAAGATAACATTGCTTTTGTCGTTGGGAATGAAGTGGATGGCATCGGGAAGGATATTTTGGAGCAAAGTGATGTTATTGCAGAGATTCCTATGCTTGGGACAAAAGAGTCACTTAACGTGACAATAGCATTTGGTATAGCAACGTACCGGATACTTGGGGTATAAAATATGCAAGGAGTTGCGGTAGTGGTGGGTGGTATACTGCAGGATGTATGGTCGACCTCGCTCAAGCGCTTCGTAGGAAAGAAGATATTGTATTTTTGGATATTGAAACAACAGGATTATCGCGGGTGTATGACTATGTGACGGTCATTGGTATTGAAAGAAATGGTGTGTATCACGCACATAAAGAAGGGGATAGCATGGAAAAGGTTCACAAGATGTTGCGTGGCGCGAATACACTTGTTACCTTCAACGGTACACTCTTTGATGTAAAATTTTTACAACATCATTTCAAGGACTTGGTATTTCCTCCGCATCACATTGATCTTCGTTTTCTCATGCGACGCATTGGGTACACTGGCGGACAAAAGGCGATAGAAGTTTCTCTCGGGTTAAAACGTGAAGAAGAAGTTCGTGGTCTTACGGGGTATGAAGCAGTGGTACTTTGGCATGAGTATCGTCGAGGGAGCATAGAGTCACTTGAGCAACTACTTGCGTATAATCATGCCGATATTCAAGGGATGAAGCACATGCTTGAAGTATTGCTTAAGCATGAAAAAATTCAAGAGACGTTTAAAGTTCGTCCAGCACGCTTTCCCAAACAACGTTTCGTAAAGCCTAAGATAACGAAACAAAGTGAAGTTCCTAAACCGAAAGTATATGCAAAGGATTTATGGAAAAAAGTAAAAGGGAAGCACGGTGCCATTATCGGTATTGATCTAACAGGAAGCGAAGTGCGACCAAGTGGGTTTGCTGTGCTTCATAAAGATAACACACTGGAAACGATGCAAGTAAACACCGATGATGAGATCATACAACTCTGTAAGAAGTACAAACCACTTCTTGTTTCACTCGACTCTCCACTTGGTATACCAAAGGGACGGACAACATGTTTTGACGATGATCCAGGAAGACAAACCTATGGCATCATGCGCGAAGCGGAGCGAGAGTTAAAGCGTCGCGGGGTAAACGTATACCCATGCCTTATCCCAAGTATGCAACGTCTCACGTTTCGAGGGATGCAACTTGCTAAACGTTTACGCAGGGCTGGTATACGAGTTATAGAAAGTTACCCAGGGGCAGCACAAGACATCATGCAGATACCACGCAAACATGCAGGACTCCCTTATCTTAAAAATGGTCTCAAAGAGTTCGGTATGAAAGAAGGGAAGTGGTACAAGGAAAATGTTTCGCATGATGAACTCGATGCTATTACCTCAGCAATCGTTGGACTCTTTTATCTTGGTGGAATGTATGAAGGATTAGGGAATGATAAAGAAGAGTATTTAGTAATCCCAAAGATATAACGCATAGAATATGAAAAAACTTTTCCATCCATACTGTAAGTATGTTGCGACCATTACTGATCCGCATGATGTTGATCGGATATATCATGATCATCATTATGGTGTACCGATTGATGATGATGACGAACTTTTTGGACGACTTGTGATGGAGATTAACCAGGCAGGGCTTTCATGGCGAACTATTTTACTCAAGGAGAAGGGGTTTAGAAAAGCGTATGATAATTTTTCTATTGCAAAAGTTGCCAAGTATAAAGAGAAAGATATTGTGCGACTCATGAATGATGCAAGCATTATCCGTAATCGCCTCAAGATACACGCGGCGATATATAACGCACAAGCAATAGCAAAGATCACAAAAGAATGTGGTAGTTTTAAAAAGTGGTTACTGCTATGTAAACAAGAAGCACAAGAAGATAAGAAAGCATGGGTGCACATGTTTAAACAACATTTTAAATTTGTCGGAGGGGAGATAGTGGGTGAATTTCTAATGAGCATCAACATGCTTCCCGGAAGTCATGATCTAAAGTGTAAGAAGTACAGAAAAAGATAGCCACTTGCAAAAAGTGGACAAGGGAGTACACTCATATTTGCGGGATGTTTCCACGGCCACCTGTCACATCGGTGGTCGCGGTATCAACCCGTATCCTGGTCAACAACCTGTGAGGAGATCGCAATGGCTGCGAAGAAACACGCCACGGAAACCGCCAAGAAGCTGAAGATCGGCGCTGCGAGCACGGACGTCAAGGCTGCCGAGAAGAAGATCGCCTACGTGGCGCGGCTGGCGCAGTAAGATCCAGCCAAGGCAAGAAGTCGGTAAAGAGGCGGGGGAAAACAAGAAAAAAAAGAAAATAAAAAAGAAAAAGAAACAAGAATCCCCCGCCAGCACCACATTGCCAATCCCCTAGAAGGATGAACCAGGAATCCCGAGCCCCGCGCTCGGTTTTCTAATTGTATAAAAATAGTTGCTCTCAGTTTGCTTAATTATATATGCTAGAATGGAACAACCATGAATACAAAACAGAGTGTAAAACGACAAATCACTATCCCACTTTCCAATAAAGATTTTGCATGGATACACATGACCGAGGGCGATATGAAGCGTGTCGCAAGGGAGTACATCTCTCACAAAAAGAAGGTATTTGGCGATATAAAAAAGATCAAGAAAGAAAAGAGGACATATCTCAACACCCTCTACGCTCTTGAACGTTGTGATGACAAGTTCGAAAGTTTTTTCAGCAAGATGGCGCTACTCTCCGAAGTGTCCACTAACAAAAAGATCCGCGATACCGCGCACGCCGTAGCAACAGATGTGTCACAAAAAGTAGTGGATGTAGTGTACGACAAAGACCTCTATCGCGCGATGAAAGAGTACTACGAAGGCAACTATCTACAAGAAAAGAAAAATCTCCGGGCAGAAGATATCTTGCTTCTTGAGGATACGATGCGTGATTTTCGTCGTATGGGATTTGATCTATCAGAAAAAAAGCAGAATGAATTAAAAAAGTTATTAAAGCAAGCAACAGACCTTTCAACCAAGTTTCGTCAGTATATTACCGAGTACCAGGACTATATTCTCTGTACGGAAGAAGAACTTGCTGGTCTTTCGCAGAGATTTATCTCTTCACTTCCACGACACACTGATGGTCGCTATATCGTTACCCTCGCATACCCACACATCGGTCCATTTTTAGGTGAGGCAAAGAATAGAGCAAAGCGAAAAGAGTTAGCGGAGAAGAATTTGAAGAAAGGAGGGGCGAAAAATTTGAAAATCATTCACGACCTCGTCGTCATCCGTCACAAGATTGCATCTATTCTTTCTTATAACCACCATGCTGACTTTGTTACCGAGCGACGCATGGCAAAGAATGCAACAACAGTTGATGAATTTCAAGACAAACTTCTGAAGCGTCTCGCTCCGTACAAAGAAAAAGATATGAAAGATCTCCGTGCACATGCAAAGACCCTTGGTATCACAGAACTTGAACACTATGATCTTGGATACGTAGGTACAGAACTTAAAAAGAAGTTGTACGACCTTGACCCAGAGACCGTGCGTACATATTTTCCTCTTAACCATGTTCGAGATGTTATGTTTACTATGTTTTCAAATTTATTTTCACTAAGTATCAAGAAGAGAAACGTATCCCTTTGGCATAAAGATGTGGAAACATTTGAAATACATGATAAAAAAGGGAAGAATTCACCCTCAAATTCACTCTTGGGATATTTTTCTATGGATCTATTTCCTCGAGAGGGGAAGTTCTCCCATGCGGGAATGTTCGATGTTGTGGTGCCATATGAAAAAGAATACAAGAGTGAAGAATATGTTGCGCCATATTCTGTTATGGTGTGTAACTTTCCAGCACCACACAAGAAGACACCATCACTACTCTCAATCGGTGAGGTGGAAACATTGTTCCATGAATTCGGACACTTGCTTCACATGACTATCACGCGAGCACGCATTCAGTCACAGGCAGGAGCGAACGTTGCATGGGACTTTGTTGAGACACCTTCACAGATTATGGAGAACTGGGTCTGGAACAAGATGGTGCTTACAAAATTATCACATCACTACATGAAGGGGAAGCGGATGCCACCGACAATGATTGAAAGAATTATTCAAGGGAAAAAGTTTCAGAATGGACTTTTCTACACAAGACAACTCCTCCAAGGAAAGATGGATATGGACTTACACACTGGGCGCGTCAAGGATGGAAGAAAAGCATGGATTGCGATGAACAAACTACACTTCAACATCACACTTCCAGAAAAGGAAACATTATTCCCTGCAGGATTTGGTCACTTGGTTGGATATGACGCTGGGTATTACTCGTACTTGTGGGCACTTGTGTACGCTTGTGATGCCTATAAACAATTTGAATTGAAAGGAAATAAAAATGTAATGACTAACACGACAGTCGGACTACGTTGGAGAAAAGAAGTTCTTGAAAAAGGGGGGAGCGTTGACGAGATGGCGCTTATTACAAACTTCCTTGGTCGCAAACCAAACGACAAAGCATTTCTAGAAGAGGTGGTGGGGTAGGGGAAGGGGTAGGCTGTAGGGAATAGGTAGTAGGGAATAGGAAATACGAAAACAAGTAATTAGGAGAACAACTGGTAATTACTAACTATCAACTATCGTCTATTATAATATGACATTTTCAATCTCTAGGCATTTAGGTATACTTGTATTTATGGAACCAAATAATCCCATTTCTACTCAACCGGTACAAAGTTCGCAAATTCAAAATCCAATACTTAAAGAAGTGTTGTTTGTAATTTTTTGGATTATTCTATTTTCTAGTATCGGTGGATTTATTAATGAGGAAGTTTTTTTAGGTCTTGCATTAGTTGTTATTGCCCCAATTTTTATTGCGTCCATTTACCGAATGTTTTATAAAGATAAACAGGATGTGCTAAAAAGAAAAAGAGGGACTACATTAATCATTGCTACTATGTTACTGGCACTCTCTACACTGTTCTTCGGACATGAGTTTTGGTTACTTATTATTTCTTGGATCTTGATATTCGGAACAGGTCTTTTCTATTATCACTCATTCGCAAAGGGGGCGGTAATTACCCAAGAGAACGGGGAGATTATACATCAAGCAAACTTTCAAGATGGTCTATCAAAGATACCCACCTATTGTAAGTATGGATTTTACTTAGGATTATTATATGTACTAGGTACAATCGCATATGTATACATTGATGCATATTTCAAGAACGAGTTGGGTGGAGATATCGCAGAGTCCGGGTTAATGTTGATGTTTATACCAGTAATTTTCTGTATATTCTTGGTAATTACAATCTTTCACTCTCTGTATTATGGGTATACAACCAAAAACTGGAAAATGGCGATCGAGTACATCGTTACATTTATCATTATGTCTGCGAGTGTTACTATTATTGGAGTCGGAGCACTCTTTATACTCACTGAAGTTGTTTTGAAGTAATCTAGAAGAGGTGGTGGGGTAGGAGGCTGCTAATGAGAATACCTTATTGAGTACTTGGCACAAAGTTGTATATAGTATATGTCTACCAGTTTCTGCGACATAAAACCTAGCATAAAATCAAAAATTGTGTTATAATTATAGTCTATCTATGCGGTGAATAACCGCTTGTATTTTTTTAGAGAACTAACAGGTTTTAACTATGCAGCAAGAAATTCGTAACATCGCCATTATCGCCCACGTGGACCATGGAAAGACCACGCTTACCGACGCGCTCATGAAGCAGTGTGGGGTAGGGGTAGAAGGGCAAACCATGGATTCAAACGCTCTTGAACAGGAGCGTGGTATCACGATTACAGCGAAAAATACGTCGGTCCCTTATAAGGGGGTCAAGATAAACATTCTCGACACTCCAGGTCACGCGGACTTTGGATCAGAAGTGGAGCGAGTACTTCGTTCGATTGATTGCGTGCTTCTTGTTGTTGATGCACAAGAGGGTCCGATGCCACAGACACGTTTTGTGCTCAAGAAGTCTCTTGAACTTGGTCTTAAACCAATCGTTGTTATTAACAAGATCGACAAGCCTGCAGCGGATGCTACTCGTGTTCATGACGAAGTATTTGAACTTTTCATGGAACTTGGCGCAAACGACCAGCAACTTGATTTCACTGCTGTGTATGCCATTGGTCGCGAAGGAGTCGCGATGAAGAACATTGATGATGAGCGAAAAGATCTTACCCCACTTCTTGATATCATTTTGGAAAAAGTTCCTCGAGCAACAGGAGATAACGCAAAGCCATTTTGTGCGCAGACATTTAACCTAGCGTATGACAACTTCCTCGGGCGTATGGCTATTGCGCGCGTGTACGATGGTGTTGCGCGTGTTGGAGAAGAACTCATTGTTAAGAAGCCTGGAGGTGAAGAGCGCAAAGGCAAGATCACTAAGATTTATACATTCAACGGCATTGCTCGCATCGATAGTCAAACCGCAGAATCAGGAGACATTGTTATGATAGCAGGATTTTCTGATATTTATATTGGAGAAACATTTGTGAAAAATGCTGATCAAGAACCTAAAGAAGCAATTAAAATTGACGAGCCAACCATCTCTCTTAACTTCCTCGTCAACGACTCTCCATTCGCAGGAAAAGAAGGAAAGTTTGTAACGGGGCGTCAGATTCGTGATCGACTAGAAAAGGAACTCGAGATCAACGTAGGTCTTCGTGTTAATTTTGATACTGACAAGTACCTTGTGTACGGCCGCGGTGAACTCCACATTGGTGTACTTCTTGAAACAATGCGTCGTGAAGGATATGAACTACAAGTATCACAACCTCAAGTTATCATTCGAGAAGTGAATGGTCAGAAAGAGGAGCCGTACGAAGAATTGGTAATTGATACACCAACAGAATTCTCTGGTGTTATCATGGAAAAGTTAGGTCGTCGCAAGGCACAGATTACCGACATGCAAGAAAAGAATGGTATTACACGTATCAAGGCGGACATCCCAACGAGAGGGCTTCTCGGGTATCGTGGTGAATTTGTGATCGACACTAAGGGTCTCGGAATCCTTTCCTCACGATTTAGTGTCTTTAAGGAGTACGCGGGAGCGATTCAACGTCGTCTCGTAGGATCAATGACATCTATGGAGAATGGCAAAGCACTCGCATTTTCATTGTGGAACTTACAAGATCGTGGAACACTCTACATCCCGCCAAATACAGAAGTGTATGAAGGCATGGTCATTGGCAATACATCAAAAGGGGAGGAGATGGTGGTGAATCCAACGAAAGGTAAGCAACTTACTAACATGCGCGCATCTGGTTCTGATGAGGCTATTAATATAACCCCACCGTGGGAACTCTCCATCGAGCGAGGGCTTGAAATTATGAACGCAGATGAATACTTAGAAATAACTCCAAAGAGTGTACGTCTCCGTAAGCAAATTCTCTCAGACTCTCTTCGTGCAAAAGAGGCACGCTCCAAGGAGTAATAGTTTTTCAAACACGTATGTCATTTTCTCTACAACGTATGTCAGCAACGATTCTCAATAGAGTGGTTGTTGTACTCGCTGTGGTGCTCAGTATTTACATCTATCAATGTGGATTACAGAAGGTGTGTGGTGTCCCTATACTGGATAGCATAGTACGAAATCATATCCAAGTAGTTGCACCTCTTGGGACCATCGATGCTGAGGTCGCACAAACAAGCGCAGCACGCAGACTGGGGTTGTCGGGCCGCACAAGTCTTTCTTCAGGAAAGGGGATGATGTTTATATTTGAAACACCAGGTAAGTATGGTTTCTGGATGAAGGATATGAAGTTCGATCTCGATATTATGTGGATTGATGAAGAGGGGAGGATAGTTACTATCGAACGTGATGTAACACCTGACACCTATCCAGCAACATTTATAAATTCGGTTAACGCTGTCCGCGTTCTTGAGTTGCCAGCCGGATCCGCAGAAAAGTACGGTCTATTTCTAGGTTCTAAAGTATCGTTTATTGACTAAAGAGAAAATGACGCCGTGAAGCGTCATTTTCTCATCTTGTGTTCTACCGATAAGCCGAATTTTGTCGATACACGTATGTGTATCGTGGTAATCATGTATCTGTCCCTGAAATTACTTTCGGGATCTAGCGACTCTCCCTAAAGCATTTACAAGTAAATGCGCTCGGGCACGGTCTTGCACACACGTAAGGATTTTGCCGTTTCAGCCGGACTAAACCGGATCGTTTCTGTTCGCACCTCTATGATTGCTCACGGTGGGTGTTACCCAACTACGCTTGTTAATTAAATAACTGTGTGTTCGGACTTTCCTCCCTGCAGGACACTTGCGTGCCGCACAGAGTAATTACCTGGTAGGACGAAAAAATAATACAATATATTTTGTAATAAATCAAGTGGTTGTTCTGGCCTTATTTTTCAGTGATTTTTCTTTGCTTTTTTGTTATTATTAAAGAAGTATAATGATAATTCGTAATTCAATTCTACTTGCGCTATTTGGTGGGTTGTCCGTATTGTTGGGGATTTTCCGTGACCGACTACTCTCAGTGTATGTTGGAGTTGGTCCAACGCTTGATATTTATAACGCGTCATTTAGAGTCCCAGATCTTTTGTACGGTGTCTTTCTAGCATTCATCACAGGTGCAACCGTTGTGCCATTTCTTACGAGAGAAAATAGTAAAGGGGGCGAAGTTGAAGCGGAGAAGCGTTTTGCATCACTCCTTTTCTTTTTTGGTAGTCTTATGTCAGTACTCATTGTGTTTGTGTGGGTAACTATTCCGTTCTATGCTCGCATCCTTGCACCTGGATTTTCTGAGGACCAAATTGAACAATTCATCACTACAACACGATTACTTATGTTTCAGCCTTTGCTTCTGGGTATATCGTCTCTCATTTCTTGTTTTGCTCAACTTAAGAATGAATTTATATACTACGCTGTTGCCCCGCTTGGATATTCACTCGGTATCATATTCGGAATTCTTTTTTTGTACAGTGGATTTGGGGTAACGGGACTTATTGTTGGCGTACTGCTTGGCGCCGTCACCTCGTTGCTTATTCAAAGTATCTCACTTAGAAAACATAATTTCACAATACATCTCAAAAATGTACGCATGGAATACGTGCGAGAACTCATCTCTTTTGCCTTTCCAAGATCCTTTACTAATGTTCTATCTCAGTTGCGTGTTGTGTTCCTTACTGCGTTTGCAACCTTGTTGGGTCCTGGTGTATTATCGGCATTTCTGTTTGCTCAAAGAGTAACTGATGCGGTGAGTCAGATTATATCTCAGAGTGTTACTACTGCGAGTATTCCTGTGCTTTCTCGTGAACACGAGGATGGAAAGATCAAGGAACACGAAGCGTTGGTGCACAAATACACGCGCATCCTCTTTAGTGTTGCCGTTATTGTAAGCGGGGGAATATATTTCTTTCGAGATACCGTAGTCTCTCTTCTTTATGGAGAAACTTCTGCACATAATCTAATCGCCCTTTTCCTGGTGGGTCACCTCATAACATTGCCATTTTCTATGGCTTCTGCGTACTTGGCAGTTGGGTTCTACTCGATGAAAAATACAAGCAAGGTATTTACCGGTAATTTAGTTGCATCACTTGCGTGTGTTGGCACTTGTCTTGCAACACGCGAGACAGGGGTACTCTCGCTTCTGTATGGAATCGTTGCGTACTATGTTGTATCGTTCGCACTATATGGGATTCTCTATAAACGTGCGCATTTTTTAAGAAACGTGTAATTTTGTGAAAACCAAGTAAATCATGTAGTATGTACAAGTAATCACTATGAATGTCCGTAACTTTTCAATCATTGCTCATATTGATCATGGAAAATCAACACTTGCTGATCGACTTTTGGAAGTGACTAATACTGTCGACAAGCGACACATGAAAGAGCAGGTTCTTGACTCTATGGAACTCGAGCGTGAACGAGGCATCACCATTAAGATGACTCCAGTACGCATGAAGTACAAAGCAAAAGACGGTAAGGATTATATTTTGAATCTTATCGATACTCCAGGGCATATCGACTTCTCGTATGAGGTGTCACGATCACTCCGCGCAGTGGAGGGGACACTTCTGCTTGTTGATTCAACTCAAGGAGTGCAAGCGCAGACGCTCACTACTCTCGAGATGGCAAAAGAAACAGGTCTTACTATTATTCCAGTTATTACAAAGATTGACAGCCCTCTTGCACAAGTGTCTGACGTAAAGGAAGAGATCATGGAGTTACTTTTGTGTGAAGAAAAAGATATCTTGGCGGTATCAGGAAAAACTGGGGAAGGGGTGAAGGAATTACTTGAAGAAATCATCTCACGTGTTCCAGAACCAAAGAGTGAACACGGTGGTGCTTCTAGTAAGAGTACTCGTTCTCTTATTTTTGACTTCGAGTACAGTAATCACATGGGTGTCATACTCTACGTACGTGTACTTGATGGTCACATCAAAGCAGGGGACACGCTTACCTTTGTGCAGTCAGATTATAAATTTATTGTGCGGGAGGTGGGTGTTTTTTCTCCCGAGAAAAAACCAGTTGAACAGGTGGATGCGGGGCAGATCGGCTATATTGTAACAGGTATCAAAGAGCCTGGTATTGCACGTGTTGGAGACACCGTAACAACATTTAATCATCCACTACCAGCGTTCCCTGGGTATAGTGAACCAGTACCAATTGTGTTTGCGTCCGTCTACCCAGAATCACAAGATGAGTTTGATGATCTGCGTGCCTCGCTTTCTAAATTAAAACTCTCAGACTCGTCACTTACTTTTGAAGAAGAATCTTCTGGTGCTTTGGGGCGTGGGTTTCGTTGCGGATTTTTAGGTATGCTTCACCTAGAAATTGTCACAGAGCGTTTGCGACGAGAGTTTGACCAAGAACTTGTTGTGACTACACCGTCCATTACCTATGAAGTAACACTTAAGAATGGTGAAGTAGAGATGGTATATACGCCAATTCACTTCCCTGACCACGGACATTACATCTCTGTTCGTGAGCCGTGGATATTGCTCACCGTCATTGTTCCTCATACGTATGTGAGTGCAATTATGCAAGTATTACAACCTCATGAAGGATTGGTTCTCGACATGATGGATTGGGGACATGATAGGGTGAAGATGAAAGTCGACATGCCGCTTCGGGAACTTATGAGAAACTTTTTCAATGAAATAAAGTCAGCGTCGAGCGGGTACGCGTCACTTGTGTATGAAAAAGGTGAAATGAAAGATGCACATGTAACACGATTAGATGTCTACGTCGCAGAGGAGCGTGTCGCAGCATTTTCTCGTGTAATACCAGAGTATCGCACACGAGAAGAGTCAGAAGAGGTGGTAGAGAAATTGGAGAAGATTCTTCCGCGTGAATTATTCCGCGTGAAAATTCAAGCATATGTTCACGGACGTATCATTGCATCACGCTCTATTGCACCGATGAAGAAAGATGTGACTGGGTATCTCTATGGAGGTGATATTACACGAAAGATGAAACTACGCGAAAAGCAAAAACGTGGGAAGGAAAGAATGGAACGCGAAGGAAAAGTACATATCTCTCACGATACATTCCTTGAGATGATGAAACCAGGGGAGTAGATGTGGCTGTGTGGTGAACTAACGAAGTAGTGTGATGAGCGAAAATCCTAGCATTCCAATAATTGCAAGTATTGAGACGACTGCCCATATTTTCTGAATTACTTTTCTGTTTTTTGCATTAAATATCATATAGGTATTTGGATTGATTATGGGTATAATACTAGCAAAGCAATGAAAGAATATCAACGTAGACATATGATTCGTACCCTGGTGTATTCGAGGGTATCCATCGTTATTCTTTTCCTTCTTATTATTCTCTTGGTGCGCTCAATAATGGAACTAAATGATAAGAGGCTAGAAGTTGTAAAACTGCGTGATGAAGCAGCAAAAGAAAAGAGTTCTCTTGAAGACAAGGTGACTCTTGCAAAGGCCGAAAGTGACGCAATTGGAACTCAAAGAGGTTTTGAAGGGTATGTCCGTTCGACCTACCCTGTTGTAAAGGAGGGGGAGGGGGTAATTGTTATTTATGATGAAGGGAAAAATCCGGTTAGTGAGGTTCGATCAACGATGAACGTTTGGGAACGCTTACTTGTCTGGATTCAGGGATTTCTGAAGTAGTTTTTGATTTTTAAAAATTTCTTGGTACACTGAACTCCTATGGCAACACAACTTGTAGAAATTTATAGCACAGCAACATGTCACTTTTGTCACATGGCAAAAGAGTGGCTTACTAGTAAGGGTATTCCGTTTACAGATTATAATGTTGGTGAAAACGCTGAGAAGAGAAAAGAAATGGTAGAAATGACCGGGCAACTCGGTGTTCCTGTTATAAAGATTGGTGATGAAGTGATGGTCGGATTTAGTCCAGACCACATGGCAAAAGCGCTCGGTATCGCGGTATAGTTTTTCAAAAACACCTCCCTTTAAAATAAGAGAGGTGTTTTTGTTTTTGTGGTAGTATAGGTGTACTTGCCCTCGTAGTTAAATGGATATAACCGCTCCGTCCTAAGGAGTTATTGTAGGTTCGATTCCCGCCGAGGGCACAGAGTATAAAATACCCATCCAACGGAGTGATGGGTATTTTATACTCTGCGGTATTAGGAGTACGACACTTGAGTGTCGTACGTCGGGAAGCGAATAGGGGTCGCGAATCTGCTTCGAGGAGCAAAGCGACGAGGCAGATTTGTGACCGAACTTCCCGCCGAGGGCACATGTTAGTGAGATAGACCGAAGTATTTTTATTACCTATAATTCGATATTTAAGCTATAATTGTTATATGAAGTCTTATAAATATCTTGGGTTAATTACTACTCTATATATAGCTTTTCAACTTATTTCTGATGTAACTGCTGGGAAAATTGTTCAGCTAGGAATATTTACTGTGTCCGCGACAGTTCTTTATTTTCCAATTACGTATATCTTTTCTGATATTCTTACTGAAGTATACGGATACGCAAAAGCAAGAAGTGTTATCTGGCAAACATTACTCGCTTCTGTACTAGCGGGCCTTATATATCAGCTCGTTGTTTGGTTACCACCGTCAGTAGGATTTGATGGAGCCGATGCATACGCTCGCGTACTGGGGTCTGTACCAAGAATTCTTATTGGTGGGTGGATTGCTGTATGGGTAGGAGGAATACTGAATGACTACATTCTTGCAAAGATGAAGATTTTAACGAAAGGCAAGCATCTTTGGATGCGTATCATTGGATCAACAGTTGTTGGAGAAGGTGCAAATACTTTTATTTTTTATACTATTGCGCTTTATGGAATTTTACCAGATAACATTCTTATAGCTTCTATACTTTCTGGCTGGTTTCTTAAAACACTAGTTGAAATAGTATTCACTCCTATTACATATTATGTGATAGCAAAACTGAAAAAAATTGAAAGTGAAGATTACTACGATAATGATACCAATTTCAACCCTTTTATAATTAAGGTTTAAAAAGTTAGCAGACCGAGAGGGTTGAGTTTAGAATATCTAAAATAACTAAATAGCCCTTGTAGGGATTGACACCCACAATTCCGAGACTTATAGGGTGCACATGAATAAGTGTCCATGGTAGAATTAGTATTATCATAATGAAATTTCAAAAAGACTTGCTTCTAATAGACTTTGAAGGGAATAAAGACCCAGTTCAGGTCGGCGCTATTCTTCTCGATAAGGAGACCCTGGAAGAGAAAGATAGTTTTTCTAGTTATATCTATACTGATCTGAAAGGAGGTGTGGTGCAGCGGTCAGGTATCACTCAGGAAATGGTGAATCAAGCACCTAAGCAAGCAGAAGTTGGTAAAATGTTGTATGACAAATTTGGTGCCAATGTTTTTATTGCATCATGGGTACAAAATTTGGACATAACTCATTTCACAAAACTTATGTCTGCTGCGGGAATAGATTTTGTTGAGGGCAGAACAGATTTTAAAGAATATGATTTCCATATTTTGGATATTTGGCCCTTGGCGTATGTTCACGCTATGAGACAAGGATATACAGGCGGAGTCTACTCAGAGGAACTATTTCAATATTTTGGTGCAAAGCCAAGAGGTCTCCATAATGCATTGGAGGATTGCAGGATTACTGCAGATATTCTGAGAAAAATTGTCTTATAAATTCCTAGTTGTAATGATATATTTCTCGTCTATCTTTTTCTTTCCCAGGGCTATATACTTACTAGTATATGTTTAGAGAAAAAACTGGCCCAGGAGATACGCAGATTTTAAAAGGAGGGCATGTTGAGGGTGTGCCAAGTACTACCCCGGCCGATCTTGATCTTGCGAGAAGAAAGAAATTAGGACTATTAGGCAAGTCTCCCGAAAATCTAGAAGGTGATTTAAAAACCCTCCTTACACAATTCAATACCTATTTAGCTGATGCAAGAGCAATAGAGAGTGAGGAGAATGAAGAGTTACTTAAAAAACGAACAAAGTATACTCAAGCATTAGGTGCTGCGGAGGTGATCATGGATCGCGTTATAAAGGATTTGGATCTAGACGAGGGACATCGTAAGAAGTTGAGACAAATTACTAAGTACGAATTAAAAGCAGAAGCACTGCAAACAGTTGCCACCTTTTTGCGAGTCATAGACTTCGAGAAAAATGTTAAAGAGATTGTAACATGGTTCAAAGATTTCCACTCCAAGCAATCTAAACAAGCCAAGAAAGTTGCCTAAGGGGTGATATACTAATCCTATACATTTATGACCAACGAAGAAAAACTTGATGCGATTTACAAAATCTCACTCGAAAATCATGAGGTGCTCAGTAGTTTGCGTCGCCAGCAGTACATGGCAAACTTTCTTCGTCTATTCTATTGGCTTGTAATCTTGGGGGCGATCGGAGGCTCGTATTACTACGTCCGCCCACTGCTAGATACATTTATGGAAAATAGGGGGAAGATCGAATCTCTGTATAAAAATCTCGACCAATTCCAACTTCCAGAAGCGTCACTTATTCAAAAAGCGGTCGATACTATCAAGACAGGACAAAAGCCGTAGTTACTTTTAAAGATGTTTTTTGTGTGCTAGAATATACTCCATTCTCCAATAGAATATATGCTTAGATAGTTTAGTTGGCAAAGAGACAGCATATGACATTTGCCAGCAAATGCTGAAATAAGTATATTGTTGATAGTTACATAATTAAAATTGAATATGCTGGGATAGCTCAGTTGGTAGAGCATTTGCCTGAAGAGCAAAGGGTCGGCAGTTCGAGCCTGCCTCCCAGCACAGCAAAGAAAAATACTCTGGTTTCAACCAGAGTATTTTTCTTTATTATACTCAGGCGTCATGTCGTATTGTGGAGTATATTGTCAGTGACGCAGATTTACTATATAGTGTAAATCTTGCAGGTTCTTTTCTAACAAACCAAGAAAGGGGAGCAAATATGCGCAGAGTCTTCGCGCTTCTGTGGCTCCTCTTTGGGAGCCAGGGCTTGTATGCCGATGAGAAAGTGCCAGTAAGTATTGGCAATGTCTATGGAGTCCAAAAAAAGACAATTCCGGTGACCCTCGTCGCACCAGTTAGGAATCGGTCCGAGGAACTGGATAGCCCTTTTAGGATTACAACTCCTGGACGTCGTCCGAAACTTTACGATACAGAGTGTTTGCTAACACCCGGGACACTCTTTCGTGTTGATGCGGTGGAGGTGGATCGAATAGTTGTTTCACTTCTTGCAACTAGTGAATACATCACATTCGAGCGTATCATTCAATGTGAACGAGATATACACAAGGGTATCGTGTTGCGAAAGGACGATCTACCGGCGCTGTTCCAAGAAGGGGCCCTGTCACTCAAACAGGCAAAATGAAACCGTCCGCATGTCGCGGACGGTTTCTCTCTTTTAGATACTCTTTACTTTTAATTTCGTTTGTCGAGCCTTGTCTACTTTTGGAAGTCGGATGATGAGGAGACCATGTTTCTCTACTGCTTCTGCTTCCTCGATCTCTACTTCGTGTGGGAGGAGTATCGTACGAGTGAACGTTCCCCAGTAGAGTTCTTTGTAGAAGTAGTCGTCATGACTTACTTGTGTGTTACCATCACGACGTCCTTTGATCGTAACCATATCTCGTGTAATAGAAAGATGAAGGTCTTCTGGTTTTACCCCGGCAACCATCGCTTCTATGATGATTTCGTTATTGGTTTGATATACATCAACAGAAAGTTCGCCCTCCTCGAGATCTGGATCAACTTCTTCCATGTCTTCATCAAGAGTAAGATGCCTCTTTGTTCGAGGTGCTGGTGTTGGTGCTGGCATCGGTTCAGGTCGGCGAGATGATTGATGTTTAATTGGTACTTCCTCCATCTCCTCTACTTCACGTACAGGAGTAGAGACAGGAAGTTCTTCCTCATCATCAACACTTATCGATCCAGCGAGTCGTTCGAAAAATGATTTTTTTTCTTTGAGCATAATAATATAGACTAAATAACCAATAACTTCAGTATCTACGTAGTATACCCCCAGGTTTGTCAATAATATCGAACACTATCCACAGGGGAGAGGGAGGCGTTGCACTTTTGGTTTTACCAAGAAGTTACGAGTAACAAACTATCGTTTTCTTCTTTTACATGTTTCCAAATCTCTTCTGTAATAAATGGCATGAATGGGTGCAGTGTAATGATGAGGTCACGCAAAAGCATGAGAAGTAACTTTTGAGCGCTATTTTTCTGATTATTTTCAAGTATTCGGGTTTTCCGACTTTCTATAATCTCATCACAAAATACTTTCCAAAAATAATCGTAGAGTTTTTCTCCAGCAAGATGTATTCTAAACTCTTCGATGTCACGCGTGATGTCAGCGCGCTTCTCTTGCCACACCTTCCAAAGTGCCTCGTCGTCTTCTGTAAGAGGGGAATCACTTTCGTAATCAGAAGTTTTCTCAAGTACGAAGCGCGCGGCATTCCATATTTTATTTGCGAAGAGTTTATACGCCTTCACTTTGTCTTCACCAAGTTTTAAATCATTTCCCGGACCGTTTCCTACAATGAGCGACATGCGAAGAGCATCAGTTCCAAACTTTATAGAGAGGTCACGTGGGTCAAGAACATTTCCAAGTGACTTACTCATCTTGCGACCCTGTGCATCGCGCACGAGACCGTGAAGGTATACCGTCTTAAACGGAACTTCATTCAAAGCGTATGTTGAGAAAAGAATCATACGTGCAATCCAAAAGAAAAGAATATCGTGACCAGTTTCGAGAACTGATGTTGGATGGTAGAGAGATAGGTCTGTTGTTTCCTTTGGCCATCCTAGGGTAGAGAAACTCCAGAGTCCAGACGAGAACCACGTGTCGAGTGTGTCCTCGTCTTGTGTCCAACCGTCGTCTCTCGGTGCTGTAATGCCACAATAGATCTCATCACCCTTATACCACACAGGTATTCGATGTCCGTACCATATTTGACGCGAGATGCACCAGTCACGAAGGTTTTCTATCCAGTGGAAATATATTTTTTCAAATCGCTCAGGGAGAATGATAGTACCCTTACTTGCCACTGTTTCACGCATGAGTTCTTTTAACGTCGTTGTTTTCCCAAAGTGAGTGAACTCCCTGTTAACGGCGATGAACCATTGCAACTTTGGAAGCGGTTCGATTATTCCGCCAGTTCGCTCTGCGGTAGGAACACTTTGTGTTACTTCCTCTTCCTTACTCAAAAGATTATTTTCACGAAGCCAGTTAACAATGTATTCACGCGCTTCTCCAACTTTCTTCCCATTTAGTTCTTCATTCTGGAGACCATACATCTTTGCGTACTCGTTAATCACTTGTTTAACAGGGAGGTTGTGTCGCTCCTTTATTTCCCAGTCAATCTGACTGTGAGACGGGGTTACACCAAGAGCACCAGTACCAAAGTCTTTTTCTACCGCTGTGTCAGCGATAATTTGTATCGTGATAGAACAACCAGCAAAGAGAACTTCATAGGTCTTTCCTACATATGCTTTGTAACGCTCATCATCAGGGTGAACTGCAACAGCCACGTCACCAACTTTTGTCTCCGGCCGTGTGGAGGATATTTCGATAGGGAAGTCTTTACTATATTTAAAGGTGTAGAGTACTGCTTTGCGTTCCTCGTTTACTATTTCGTCATCAGATATGGTTGTCTGACCTTTCGGGTCCCAGTTTACAATTCTCTGTCCGCGATAGATGAGACCGTCATCGTACATCTTTTTAAACATCGTGCGCACTGCGAAGTTTCTCGTGTCATCAAGTGTGAATGCTAAACGCGACCAATCAAGTGATGCACCCATAGAGCGGAATTGGGAGAGGATAGTGTTTTGTGATTCAAGAGCAAATGCTTGCACACGCTTTAATAATTCTTCGCGACCAAGGGTGTGACGGTTAAGCCCTTCTTCTTTTTGAATTTTCTTTTCTACAACTGATTGGGTAGCGATAGCAGCATGGTCAGTTCCTGGGAGCCACAGTGTCTTGTATCCGCGCATTCGTTTGTAACGAATGAGGATATCTTGAATAGCAAGCATGATAGCGTGCCCTGTATGAAGGGTGCCGGTAACATTGGGCGGAGGAAGGATGATGGTATAGGTTTCATCACGCTTGCCAGGGAGGTTATCCGGGTTAAAGAACCCACTCTCTTCCCATAGAGAATAGAGAGACGATTCAACTTTATTTGAATCAAATGGTTTGGTGAAGACCTCGGGTAATTGCTTCATAGAAGATAGGTATGATAGGATTGTATCTATTCTTTACTATAGATAAGTATCTGTATACTACCATATTTCATATGTTGAAAAAACAATCACAACTCCTCAGGCGCGGTGGAAAAATCAGTAAAAAACTTTCACCAAATAATAAATCACTCCCAGATCATCATTTTAAAAAAGTAAAAGTAAAGCGTGGACTATCGGGCTTGGGGCTTTTCGCTGGAGAAGATATCAAGAAAGGAGAACTTATTATTGAATATATAGGTGAGATCCTTACCAAAGAAGAAGCGGACAAGGTAACTAACTGCCAATATCTTTTCGAAGTGTCGCGCAATCATACTATTAATGGATCGCCGCGTTGGAATATCGCACGATATGCAAATCATTCATGTGATGGGAATGCTGAGAGTGATGTGAAGAAGAAGAGGGTATTTGTAAAAGCAATAAAGAATATTAAAGAAGGGGAAGAGATTGTCTATGACTATGGGGAAGAGTTTGTGAAAGAGTACATAGCCTCTAAGGGTTGTAATTGTTCTGCAGAAAAGCATCTCTACGGACTCACTCCAGTTTCAGATAAATAATCCTGTACGCGACTCATTAGTTTGACGCAGTCAAATATTTATGGTATAATGAAACCTTCACAGTTCTCTTCAGGAGGTGCCATGCCATACGCAATCAACCTCACGGAATCCGATGATTCCGTGTGGAAGCGCCTAAGGGCGCAGTATCCGGATACTCCTCCGAGCCAGAGGGAGTCGTTCGCCGGGTTTCGGGAGGAAGATCCGAGGACCAATCTGGTCTCTGAACTCGAATTCGAAAACCAGAACAGCATCACCTTCCTATACGGCTTCTCCAGGGGGCCAGGGAAGACCATGATCATGGCAAGCGACATGGTGCGGATGATCCGCATGATGGATCCTGGATACGCACTCCTTGGAGTACGCGCACTCCTCGTCTGCTTGGAGCACCGCGTGGAGTTCGCTCGCGCTGTCATGAAGCGGTATGGCACTGCTCCGATCTACAACCGGCAGTACAGGGTCTGCTTCGATGGTTGCATCATCTACGGAGCGGAAGGTGTCGAGTGGTCCATCCCGTGTCTCATCTGGAACGAACCCCGTTCCAAGGAGATCCCTAATGTCTGGCTCGGGTCCATTGCCTACACGGTGCCCTACGCCAGGCCTGCCGAGTACCTCTCGGCAGCAAGTTACATCGGACGATGAAAGGACGTCCGAAGGAGGCCGCGCTCGCGCGGCCTTTCTCTATTGCAGAGAATTTTTTTTATTTTTCTATCACATGCTGGTAATGCACTCTCTGCTTATGTGGTACGCATTTTTATTTTTTTATTTTTTATTTAACTAAAAAATAAAAAAAGTTATCCACACATTTTTTTATAAAAAGTATTGTATGCAATTTTACACATGACATACTTAATGTATCGAGAGTAAATGATTACGGTCGTGATCATAAAAAATTAAAACACTCTCTGATTTGCATAAATAAAAATTTTTATGGCAGCAAAGAAGAAAGCAGCAAAGAAGAAGACAGCAAAGAAGAAGTCAGCTAAGCGTGCTTAGTTAACTACTTCTCAAAGTTTAACTTTGATTGAAACAAAATCCCCGCCCACGGGGATTTTGTTTTTGTTGTATTTCGTAAATAGATACTTCATGATAGGATAAAGGTATGTGTGGCATTATAGGCATAATTTCTAAAGGAAAAAAGGATTTACCGTCTTCTCTTATTGGTGCGCTTGCGCGTTTGGAATATAGAGGATATGACAGTGCTGGTATTGCCATTGTTTCTTCAAATACAATTCATAGTATTAAGTGCGTTGGTGCTCCAAGTCAGAACTTGCAAGGCACAACACTTCCTTCGCTTGAAGAAAAAATTATTAAAGTTGGCATCGGACACAATCGTTGGGCAACACATGGTAAACCAACACTCGAGAATGCACATCCTCATTTTGATGTAGAGAAACGTTTCGCGGTTGTACATAATGGAACAATACTTAACTATGATTCTATTCGTACTCGTTTAAAAAAGAGAGGAGTTACATTTGTTTCTGAAACAGATACAGAGGTCATCCCTCATCTCGTCGCAGATTTTTGTAAGCAAGGATTATCTACCGAGGAAGCATTTTCTAGAACGCTCGATGAGTTAGATGGAGCGTTTGGTATCGTCCTTATTGATCGAGAAGATGAACATACATTGTATGTCGCGCGACAGGGAAGCCCGATTGTAATCGGGAGTACAGAAGATACCTACTACGTTGCCTCTAGTATTCATGGATTCTTGCCCTATACCAACCGATACATTACCCTAGAGGATGGTGAAATGGCGGTTCTCCAGACTTCTCCCTCTCTTATGTGTACTATTCGTGCACGTGCAACACGTAAACAGGTTCGTGGTCGTCAAGAACAAACAGCCGAGGGACAGACTATCGAAGATCTATCCAAAGGGGAATTTGAAACGTTCATGCAGAAAGAGATTTATGAACAACCAGCAACCACACGGGCAACACTCCTTGGACGTTTAGATGAAAAGCGTGGTCTGGCGGTACTTGGTGGCCTCATAGATCATGCAAGTATTCTCGAACAAGTAACTCATGTGCTTATTACAGGGTGCGGTACTGCATATAACGCAGGAGAGGTGGGTGCGTATATTCTCGAACAACTCACACCAATTGTGGTGCGTACAGAAATTGCTTCTGAGGGTAGATATAGAGCAACACGTCTTCCACGTGAGGAGACGATGGTTGTTGCAATAAGTCAGTCTGGTGAGACCGCAGATACTATTGAATATATAAAAGAACTTAAACAGCAGCACTACGAGACATTTGGGATTGTGAACGTTGTAGGTAGTGCTCTCGCGCTTTTGACAGGGAAGGGTGTCTATACGAGCGCTGGCGCAGAGATCGGAGTTGCCTCTACAAAAGCATTTACTTCACAGTTGAGCGTTGTGTATCTCTTGGCATTACACTTAGCTCGCATGCGCACCATGGATGTCACACGAGGTATTTCGTTTGCAAAGGAGTTAGATGGTATTCCAGAGAAGATGAAAAAAGTTCTTTCTGTCGATACTCACGTTGCTTCGCTTGCTAAGAAATATTCGAATTTCACTACGATCCAATTCTTAGGGCGAGGGGTTCATGTTCCTATTGCAAAAGAAGCCGCTCTTAAGTTTAAAGAATTGACATATTTAGAAACAGGAGCGTATCCTCTTGGAGAACTTAAACATGGCCCGATTGCAATTATCGATGATAGGTCTCTATCAGTTGTCATTGCTCCTAAAGACGGTCTTTTTGAGATGGCGGTCAATTCTATTGAGCAAATAAAATCAAAAGGTGGACACGTGCTTCTCATTACTGACGAAAGTGTCCGTGGACATCAGGTTACAGAGTTGGTTGATGATGTCATCTATGTGCCAACCATGCGAGAAGATCTGATGTACCCATTCCTTGAAATTATCCCATTACAGTTGTTTGCATATCATGTAGCAAAAACACTCGGCAGAAACATAGATAAACCAAGAAATTTGGCGAAATCCGTAACTGTTCAATAACGCTTTTCTACCTTATCAAAAGCCTTAATTTGTGCTATAATTTAAAGAATGTCTCTCAATATAAAGATCATAGAATCTTTGTTTCCAAGCGAATCTGCTCGCACAGTCAAGAAACTCGCTCCACTCGTGGAGAAGGTGTTTTCGTATGAAGAATCGCTAAAGTCTCTCTCACATCATGATCTCAAGCACAAGAGTCTTCTTTTAAAGGCGAAGGTTCGGGAAGATCTTGATAAGTATGAAGGTGAAGCAAAAAAGAAACGAGAAAAAGAACTACTCGATGAAATTCTACCCGAAGCTTTTGCTCTTGTTCGTGAAGCGTCTCGCAGAACGCTTAAAATGATGCATTATCGTGTGCAGGTTATTGGTGGAATACTCCTTCATCGTGGTCACATTGCTGAAATGCGAACAGGGGAAGGTAAAACACTCGTTGCTACACTTCCCGCGTATCTAAATGCGCTCACTGGACGTGGGGTGCATATTGTTACGGTTAACGATTATCTCTCTAGACGCGACGCGGTATGGATGGGGCAAGTGTACGACGCTCTCGGTCTTTCTGTTTCTGTTATCAATACTCAGACTTCGTATAAGTATGATAGTGAGCACATTACTAAGGAAAAAGAAGAACAAGATGATGCTGTTCGAGATCAAGTTGGATCGTATAAGGTTGTCTACGAATTCCTAGCACCTTGTTCTCGCGAGGAGGCGTATAAAGCAGACATCACCTACGGAACCAACAATGAGTTTGGCTTCGACTATCTTCGTGACAATATTGGTTATAGTAAAGACGCTCTTGTGCAGGGCGAGCACCATTATGCAATCGTAGATGAAATAGACTCGATCCTTATCGACGAAGCACGAACACCACTCATTATCTCTGCTCCATCTCAGGAATCAAGTGACATGTATAAACGTTTCGCACACATCGTGTCATCATTTGTAGAAGGAGAGGACTATACAGTTGATGAAAAGCAGCGCGCTATTAAGGTGACCGAAGGAGGAATTACCAAGGCAGAACAGGCACTTCATATATCGAATATGTATTCAGTGGAGGGTATGAATTACGTCCATCATTTGGAGACTGCAGTGAAAGCAAAAGCTCTTTTCTTAAAAGAAAGAGAATATGTTGTGCGCGATGGTAAGGTTGTCATTGTAGATGAGTTTACTGGTCGCATGCAACCAGGGCGTCGCTGGTCAGATGGTATTCATCAAGCGGTAGAGGCGAAAGAAGGCGTTGCAATAGAGCAAGAATCTCGTACTTTGGCCTCCATCACATTCCAGAACTATTTTCGTTTTTATGAGAAACTCGCGGGGATGACAGGAACTGCAGAAACTTCTAAGGAAGAGTTTTATAAAGTATATGGCCTTGTAGTTACCCCAGTACCTACTCATAATCCAATATCTCGTACCGATCATAATGACCTTATATTCCAAACTGAGAAAGGAAAGTGGCAAGCGCTTTCTCGTACAGTAAAAGAACTTCATGAGAAAGGACAACCTGTTCTCATAGGCACTATTTCTATTGAAAAAAATGAAGCAATTTCAGAGTATCTTCGTCGCGCGGGTATTCCTCACGCAGTATTGAACGCCAAGAATCATGAGAAGGAAGGAGAAATTATCGCAGATGCTGGTAAGAAGGGGGCGGTAACTATCGCCACCAACATGGCAGGTCGTGGAGTCGATATCAAACTTGGTGGGCCTCAGGCGACAGAAGCGGAGAAAGAGGAGGTTGTGTCTCTTGGAGGATTGTTTGTGATTGGTACCGAGAGACATGAAGCTAGACGAATCGACAATCAGTTACGCGGTCGCTCTGGACGACAGGGTGATAAGGGGGAGACACAGTTTTATGTATCTCTCGAAGATGATCTTATGAGAGTTTTTGGTTCTCAGAATATCAAAAACATGATGGGACGTTTTGGTATTCCAGAGGATGAACCAATCGAGTCACGTATCGTTACCAGAGCGCTCGAGGGCGCGCAAGAGAAAATTGAAGGATTCCATTTTGATACTCGTAAGCATACGCTTCAGTATGATGATGTTCTTAATCACCAACGAACTAGTATCTATACCCGTCGTCACAAAATACTTCTTAATGACGAAGCGTTTATTGATGAAACATTGGCATTTCTTGTTGCTCAGAAAGATGGTCTTGCGGCACATTTGGAGGAGAAGGAAAACAAATACGGCAAAGATGCTGTACGTCATATATTTAGAATTATGATGCTTCAAGTAATCGACACTTTGTGGATGGATCATTTAGATCAGATGGAACATTTACGTAATAGTGTGAATTTGCGAGCCTACGGTCAGCGTGATCCGCTTGTAGAATATAAAAAAGAGGGGTTGCGTATGTTTAGGTCACTCGAGGCAAGACTCTATGACGATTTACTTTCATTTATAGAAAACATTGATTCATTTTTGGCACAAGAGGCGGCAAAAGCCAATGCACAATTTGTACCTGTTATCCCAACATCACAGGCGGTCGCTGGCGAAATTACCACGGGTACAGTTACTAATGCCGACAAGCACAAATATGGTCGCAATGATCCATGTCCATGTGGTAGTGGTAAAAAAGTGAAGAAGTGCGATTGTGTGGAGTACGCATATCTGCGCGCATAGAGCGTATAGAAATAAAAAGTTATATGGCAGAGATACGAAAGAAAATATCAAAAGAATACTTTAATGCGATTGAAAGTGGGAAGAAGACATACGAGTTTCGTTTACAGGACTTCACTGTTGTACCAGGGGATACATTAGTACTTGTTGAGTGGGATAAGGAACAAAATTGTCCAACCGGAAGAGAACTACAAAAAGAAGTTACCTATGTAGGGAAATTTGATATTAATAATACGTTTTGGTCGCGGGAAGAAATTCTTCAGAAAGGAATACAAATAATTTCTTTTGCATAAACACCAAAGAAGTCCTGTGTATTTTTACTATGCGTAGTCGTGTTACACTAATACCCAAAAGATATTAGTCACGTAGTGTTATAGATACGATACAAACCGCTTTATTATGAAAGATTTATTTAAATTACTGGTCGTAAAGATCCTCACTTGGGAGGCAAAATTGACCCTACAAAGACACAAACCATTCATCATTGGTGTAACTGGCAACTTAGGTAAAACAAGCACCAAGGACGCAATTTTTGCCGTTCTAAAATCACAGTATCACACACGAAGAAGTGAAAAGAGTATGAATAGTGAGTTCGGCGTACCACTCACCATTTTAGGAGAAAAATCGGGGTGGAATAATCCGCTTAAGTGGCTCGTTGTTATTGTGCGAGGATTGTTTGTGCCTTTTGCGAAGCATTATCCAACACACCTTGTGCTTGAAGTTGGGGCTGATCGTCCAGGAGATATTAAAAGTATTGCATCATGGGTTAAACCGAATATAACCGTTGTAACTCAATTTGGCGAGGTGCCTGTTCATATAGAATTTTTTAAAGACAAAGATCAGGTGGTTACAGAAAAGGGATACCTTGTAGAGGCGCTACAGAATGATGGTCTTTTTATTTATAATGCTGACGATTATCATTCGAAGCCTTTACTCCAAAAGACAAATGCGCGCAAAGTTGGATTTGGTATTACTCATGGGGCAGATGCATGTGCACCACTTGTTAAGGCCTATGGGAGTCCCATTGCGGGCACTGAGACTGATGTAAAGATTGGTTCAACCACGACGCACTTGGTTCTTCCAGAGGTTTTAGGAAAGTCTCCTGTCTACTGTGCGTTGCCCGCACTTCTCATAGCAAAAGAACTGAATGTTTCCTTCGAGATTGCCGCCGCCGCTTTACGTGATGCTGATAAGCCAAAAGGCCGTATGCGATTGTTGCAGGGAATGAATAACACTATCATCATAGATGACACATACAACGCTTCACCCAAGGCAACTGAGCATGGCATCAAGGCATTAGAGAGTATCGAAGTTACGGGTAGAAAAATTCTTGTGCTTGGTGATATGTTGGAATTAGGTGAGCATACTCGTGATGAGCATTATAAGATTGGAAAACTTGCCGCAAAGGTTGCACATAAACTAATCACCGTTGGGATTCGAGCTCGAGTGATTGCCGAAGGAGCCCTTGATGAAAAAATGCTTGATGAGAATATTTTGCAGTGTGACTCATCCATCTTGGCCGGTAAGGAGTTGGTTGCAATGCTTAAAGAAGGTGATGCGGTTTATATAAAAGGATCGCAGGGGATGCGTATGGAAAAAGCCGTTTCCATGATTTTGGCAAGTACACATGACCCGGCAAACACCTTAGTTCGTCAAGAAAAAGAGTGGCGTAACAGGTAGGTTGGATTCTCGGTTGAGTTTTGAGTATACTTACGGTATATGGATAAATTCGGTACGCATGGTTCAATTCCAGGAAACAAAATTGAAGCACCCAGAGGAGAGTCTGAGAAAGAGACTTCTTTTGACCGAGCAAGAGATAGTCTGAAGAGATTTCTTCTAGAAGGATCTAAATTTAAAACTGGTATGATCTCATCTGAGATTCTAGAAGAGTTGCGTGGTGTGACAGTGGTTAATGAAGATCAACTTGATATTACTGTTAAAGATGTTTCTGATAATATTTTGCATATTAAGATTTTCGTTGGTGGTAATGACACTCGAAAGGGAATGTTTGGTAATGATGTTACTTTGATTGGTGTGGTAAATGGAAAAAGTATCTCTCAAGCAGAGGCTATTGATTTACGAAACAGATACTATATTCCGGCACACATGATTAAAGAATTTGAAATTCAGGATGTAGAGCAGGGTCATCGCTCTGCTTCTTCAGAAGAAAAAGATTTATTGGCTGCGTAATTGGACAATGATTGCGTATTCGTTTCTTGTCACAGGGGTGATAGAGAGTCTGTTACCTTTCCGTAGTGTTACCATGTTCTTTAATGTTGGATGTTCACGCAACTCTTGTATCGAAATAATAGTTTTAAACTTCTCAACGAATGAGACATCAACCAAAAACCATAGTGGCTTTTCTTTGGTCGCACGCCTGTCGTAGTATTTACTTTTTGTATCGAATTGCGTCTTATCTCTATAAGAAGCACTCGCAACACGACCGATACCGGCGATACCAGAGGGGTTACCATTTGAGTGATAGAAAAGTACAAGATCACCTACACACATATTATCGCGCATAAAGTTTCTTGCTTGAAAATTACGCACACCAACCCACGGTGTACTACCGTCTTTTTGTAGATCGGTAATAGAGTAGTCCTCTTCCTCTGATTTCATAAGCCAGTAGTTCATGGAAACCAGTATATAGCATTACAAAACTAAGGAAATACAAAATCCGAGCATTAGGTGCTCGGATTTTGTAAGACTAGTAATTATTTCGTTTGTAATGCTGGGAAACTTTTCTTCACGAATGAAACGAAGGTGTTCCATAGTTGTCCGAGCGCGTTATTTTTTTCTTTTGAAACAGCTACTGCTACTGTAGAAGTTGCAGTTTTCTTTTTTACAACCTTCTTCTTAGTTACTATCTTCGAAGCATTTTTCGAAGAAGTCTTTGTGGTTCCTATTGTTTCTGTAGGGTTTGTTGGATTTTTTTCTATGGTTACGACTGGTGTAGTTGTTGCTGGTTTCTGAACGGGTACAAATGATGTACTGTATGTTCCACCAAATCCTCCACCACCATACGTGAATCCTCCGCCTCCACCGCCACTTACAACCGGAGCAGTTGGAGATACAGATGCCGACGCAGTAGAACTGTTTCCAGCAGAGTCGGTAAGCGTTAACTGCACTGTATATGTTCCTGCTGTTGAGTAACTATGTGTCTGGTTATTTCCAAGAGTTGCGGCATTGGTCGTTGTTGCTGATGTGCCGTCACCGAAGTTCCAGATGTATGTCCAGAGGTCTCCTAGAGTACCACCACTGTTTGAGTCAGTACTGTTATCAGTAAATGTTGCGGTTAGATTAGAGATAGCAGAGACGAACGCGGCAACAGGGGTGTAGTTAATTAGGTTGGTGAGAACTGTCGGAGTGGTGATTGTTGTCGTCGTACCGTTTGTTGTTATAGTACCACTTGTTATAACTCCGTTTGATATAACACCATTTGTAACAACTGCATTTTGAAGTGTGGAGTTCGCAACAGTTGTGTTTGTGGTTGTTGCGTTCATGAGGGTACTACTTGTAATTGTTGAACCACTTGAGATCACGTTAGTAATAGTTGAATTAGTGGAAGTACTGTTACTGAGTGTGCTATTGGTTGTTGTTGCATTTGTAAGCGAAGTGTTTGTTACCGTGGATGATGCAACTGTTGATGACGCCACAGTGCTATTAACTAGAGTACTTGTTGCAATAGAGCCATTGGTAATTGTCGAGTTACTTGAGGAGGCATTTGTAAGTGTTGAAGATGCTATGGTTGATGACGCTACCGCACTAGTGTCTAGTGTACTTGATGTAATGGTTGAGGTTGCAACAGTACTATTCTGAAGAGTTGAGGTGGCGACAGTGCTGTTAGTGAGAGTGCTTGAGGCTACTGTGCTATTCGTTAATGTACTTGTAGTAAGGGTGCTATTTGTGGTTGTACCATTCGTAAGGGATGAATTCGATACCGTAGAAGTAGCAACAGTACTGTTGTTTATTGCGCTTTGCGTACTGGTACTGTTGGTTACTGTGGAGTTTGTAACTGTTGAAGTCGCTACCGTACTACTAGAAACCATAGAATTATTTGCAGTCGTATTTGTAAGAGTAGAGTTGGTAGAGGTGCTGTTGTTTACCGTACTATCACTGACTGATCCACCGCTTACCGTACTTGTAGCAACAGTCGAACCAGATGCCGTTGTGTTTGCAAGTGTAGAATTATCAACCGTACTTGTTTGTACTGTTGAAGTCGCAACAGTGCTGTTATCTACAGTACTTGTTGCTACTGTTGAATTGGTGACGGAAGAGGTATCGATTGTGCTATTATTTATCGTCGATGTATCAACAGTACTTGTGGCAACAGTTGAATTATTTGCTGTTGCATTGCTAATAGTAGAATTATCAACCGTACTTGTTTGTACTGTTGAAGTTGCAAGCGTACTGTTGTCTACCGTACTTGTTGCTACAGTACTGTTTGTGAGTGTTGAGTCTGTCGTTGTACTATTTGTAATAGTGCTTTGTGTACTGGTACTATCTGTTACCGTTGAAGAAGTGACAGTAGAAGTATCTACGGTAGAAGTATTTACGGTACTTCCAGTCACCGTTGATGAGTCGAGGGTACTTGTTGCAACAGTACTTGTTTGAACAGTTGAAGTTGCTACATCACTGTTGGTGAGGGTAGAGGTTGCAACTGTCGAAGAAGCAGCCGTACTATCCGTTAAAGTGCTATTGGTAATAGTACTTTGGGTACTTGTGCTATCCGTTAGTGTAGAAGATGTTACTGTGCTTGTTGCCACATCAGCATTTGTAACCGTACTACCAGTGACAGTACTTCCATCAATAGTGCTTGATGTAGAAGTACTAGTTGTGAGAATAGAAGTGTCTATTGTGCTACTAGCAATAGTACTATTGGTACTTGTGCTGTCTGTTACTGTTGAGGTTGCGACTGTTGAGTTTGTTATTGATGAATTATCGACGGTACTATTAGTAACAGTACTTGTCGCCACTGTGCTATCAGTAACAGTTGATGATGCTACCGTACTCCCGTTAATGGTTGAAGTCGCGATACTACTGTCTGTTGTCGTCGAGTTATTCATTGTTGAATTATCAACGGTTGAAGTCGCGATGTATGAAGTATTAACTGTTGAATTGGTTACATCAGAGAAGTAGATTGAACTTGTTGCAATAGTTGAGCCACTGAAGTCGTTGAGACCAGATGGCGGGTCAACAATTGAACTATTGAGCGTACAGTTTATTGCCTTGTAGTTCTTTACTGTGGAATTGGTGATTGTACAGTTAGTAAGTACAGCATTTGTAATTGTTGAGTTAGTAATTGTTGTATTAGAGAGTGTGGAAGAAGCAAGCGTTACACCTGTTAGATTAACATTTGTTACTGTCCAAGGAAGGGTAAGGGTAGAGTTGGTAATGGTTGAGGTCCCGTTTATTCCAAGGGCTGAAGAAGATGCCACAGATGGAGCATACGTTGCATAGTATGTGCCATTGAGTGTTGAGTTAACGATAAGCACTTGTCCACTGATAATTGTTACCGTACGAGTTACTGGTGTTCCTACATTTCCTGATGAGTCAGTTGCAGAGTAGGTGATGATATATGTTCCTGTTGCTGCAGTGTTCACGGTACCACTTACGGTTGCTGTACTTGTTCCATCAACGTTGTCTACCACTGTTGCTCCAAGTTCTGTGTAAGTTCCTCCAACAAGAAGGGTTACGGTTGTTGAACCGTTTACGGTAATGACAGGTGCTGTTGTATCCGGTGCAGCAAGAACGTTTACCGTACGAGTTACTGGTGTTCCTACATTTCCTGATGAGTCAGTTGCAGAGTA
>CAZUPO010000003.1:0-7049 GCA_964621595.1 uncultured Candidatus Saccharibacteria bacterium | reverse complement strand
GGGTTACGGTTGTTGAACCGTTTACGGTAATGACAGGTGCTGTTGTATCCGGTGCTCCGCTTACGACTACAGTTCCTGTTGTGGTTGAAGTAAGTCCATATTGATCTGTAACAGCAAGAGTTACTGGATAGGTTCCTGCAACAGCATATACGTGAACTTTGTTATTAGTTGTAGTTGCAAATGTTCCAACACTAGTCGAAGCATCTCCGAAGTTCCATGAGTATGTCCAACTATCTGGGAGCGTAACAGGGTTTGGATCACTTGTTGTATCGTGGAATGTTGCCACCAAACTACTTGTGCTTATTGTAAATCCTGCAACCGGTGCGTAGTTCACAAGTGAAGTAAGTGATGTTGGTGTTGAAATAGTTACTGTTGTTCCTGTTGCTGTTATGATGCTGCCAGCAAAGACTGTATTATTGACAATAACAAGATTCGATCCAGTTACTCCTGTGACCGTTGAATTAAGAATCGTAGAACTTACCCCAGAGATTGTACTGTTTGTAACTGTCGCGTTAGTTACAGATACGTTAGTAAGAGTACTTGTCGAAACAGTAGAACTACTAACCGTTCCTCCTGTTATCGAAGAAGCAGTAATGCTCGAGGTGGCGATAGTTGTATTTGAAAGGGTTGATCCGCCAGATATTGTTGATCCGCCAGAAACAGTGCTATTCGTCGATGTGCTGTTTGCAATTGTTGATCCCGTAATACTTCCACCGTTGACGGTTGAATTGGTCGATGTGGCAGCGTTGAGTGTTGTTGTGCCAAGTGTTGAGTTCTGTACGTAAGAATTATTTGAGATCGTGGTACCGGAAAGAGTACTAGTCGAAATGATCGAGTTAGTTGATGTGGAGTTAGTGATCGTTGCTCCGGTGATTGTTGAAGTTGCAATGTATGAAGCAAATACAGTTGAATAGGTAACATCAGAGAAATAAATTTGTGAGTTACCACCAACCGTTGTTCCTGTAAGATCATTAAGTCCACTTGCCGGATCAACTACAGAGTTATAGATAGTACAACCTATCGCGCTATAGTTTTTTACAAGAGCGTTGCCTCCCACTGTACAGTTTGTAAGTACAGAGTTTGTGATTGTCGAAGACGTCGCCGTGACATTAGAGAGGGTCGAACTCGAAACGGTCGTGTTCTGAATATTTACGTTACTAAGAGATAGAGGAGCAGTCGCTGTCGCGTTTATGATGGTTGAACTTCCAGTGATTCCAAGTGCCGTTGAGGATGCAAGGGTTGGGAAGTATGATGCATAAAATACGCCGTTGATTGTAGAATTTGTAATCTTTACTTGAGAGTTGGATATGATGAATGGACCAATGTGTGACGTTGCAGATGAGTTATTCGCATTGTCGAGTGCCTTCACATGGAAGTAGTACGAGTTGCCAATTGTAAAAGACAAATTTACTGTAGTGCCAGTCGTGTCGACGGTGTTATCAGGAATTGTCCCTGAAGAAGTGTCGAGAACATAGGAGTATCCTGCTACACCAGTTCCTCCAATATCAGTTGATGTTGTCCATGTGAAGGTGCTAGTTGTTGTAGAAGAAACAATGTTGGCTGTGTGAGTTGTTGATGTTGCTGTAGGATTTGTCGGAGTTGTTGTATCTGCGGTTACGTTTACAGTACGTGTTGCCGTTGCCGTATTTCCAGAAGGATCAGTTGCTGTGTAGGTTACGGTGTATGTACCAGGAACATTTGTATTAACAGGATTAGTTACCTGCACAGATACAGTACCACTTATAGCATCGTTAGCAGTTGCACCTGCGTCGGTGTAGGTGTTCCCTTGTCCAATCGTTACTGGGTTACTTCCGTTAAGAGTAATTACAGGAGCGGTAGTGTCTGGGGTGTAATTTATTTGAACAAGACCACTTGCTCCGTTTCCACCAGAAGCAAAATAGTCCCCAGGACTTCCTGCGCCACCTTGACCAATTGTAATAGGAATTACTTGGCCGGCACTAACAGAAAATGTTACGTTTTGATACACAGTTCCCGCTCCACCACCACCACCATCAAATCCTCCTCCACCTCCGGTACCGTATCCACTTCCACTTGCTGCGTTTACAAAGTAGTCACTATTTCCTGCTCCACCACTACCAAAAGGGGTGCTTCCACCAGAGCCGCCAAATCCCGCCGTTGATCCACCTGCTCCACCATTTGCTCCACCGTATCCTCCGGCACTTCCATCACCATTTCCTCCGCCTTGTCCACCAGCGGCAGAGATGAGAGAACCAAAAGAAGTTGTACCACCATCTCCACCAGCACCACCCACACCAAACGCACCACCCCCACCACCCCCACCAACTATCGTTACAGTGATTTGGTTTACACCTGTTGGTACAACAAATGTTGTATCAGAAGTGTAGTTTACGGTCGCAGCATGTATTGTTGTTGGAACAAACAAAAATGAAAAAACTACAACAAGGAATGCTGCTCTAGATGCTTTCGATATTGCTTTTTGAAACTTGAAAATAGAAAAAATTGAGGGTGTTAATGCTCGTCTCATAATGATGTGTGAGAAGCGAAAAATAATAGCTTTAATAAATAAATACTCACACACAAAGAAACGATGCATAGTACCTCGTAAAGGTGCTGGTTGGTGGAAAGAGCAGAGAATGTTAGTTCCTTATTTTTTAAAGAATTAACCGGGATTGAATGCAAATCTACCAGATGTTTTACCTGAAGTCAATGGGGGATTTTTTAGTTTTTTGACACAACCCGTGGAAGTGTTTTTTAGAAGCAGAAATTGTTCCAAAAAGTAGCATCTTAGGGCCCTTGGTTTAGTAGTCAAACAGGCGGTCGAGTAGTCAGTAAGTTACTCTGGCTATTCTTAGGGCGCTGGGAAGTATTCGATGAGGGATAATGGGTTAAATTTTGGAAAAGAAATATAAAAGACATGTATTTGTCTCATAAAGGACATCATAATATGTCCTTTATGAGACAAATTACTCAATAAAGACAAAAAGAAACGGCCGCCGTCTTGGGGACGGGGCCGTGGAAACGCCGACGATGCGGCGGGCGGGTCAGTGGAAGGTGGCTTGGATGCCACCGAAGGCTTCGGCGCAGGCGGAACCCTTCATGGTGGTCACGAGGGCCGGCCCCACCTTGACGTCGACCTTGTCGCAGCCTTTGAGGAGGACCTCTCCTCGTGCCCCGATGGACTCGAACTGCACGGGGCCGAAGGTGACCTTCTTCTTTTCGGCGATGAGGCCGAGGATGAGGGCGCCCTGGGTCTTGCTCGAGTCGATCGACCCGCGTCCGGAGAGGACGTTGTCAGGGCTGTACTCGCGGTTGATGATGCCGAGGGCGACCGTCGGATGCACGGCGCTCTCGGGCATGAAGTTCGCTCCGACGCCGGCGAACATGCTGGTGCGATCGGCTGCGCCAACCGGAGTGGGGCCCAGGTTGTACTTCACCCGGTCTCCCCAGACCTGGCCGCGGAAGTGGGCACCCGCGACCCACTGGTTCTTGATGCCGACCGTGATGCCGATACCGACGGGAATGCTCCCGGAACCCGTCCAGCCGGGCACCTGCACCCCGGTCTGCTTCTCGCGGCCGAGGCCGAAGAAGATGAAGGGGGTGATCTCGCTCGGCTGCTCTTCGGCAGCCTTGATTTCGGCCGGTTTCCCGGTTTCGGGGGTCTGCCCGGAGGCATTCCCGATGGGCCCGAGGCCGATCAGGATCGCCACGATGGCGAGGATCAGTTGCTCGGTTCGGGACATACTGTTGGTTGCGAACATTTCGTGCCCCTCCTTTGAGGGCGGTACTACATTTAATGGGTTTTCGGGGAGGCGGACGCCTACCCGGTGCTTTCTGGTTCGCATTCAATACTATTTTCGACTCTATGTCAAGTTTTGTGGGGATGTGATTGAGCGACGTCTTTCCTACCAAATATATGGAATAAAAATATAAATTTATATCTAGAATTTAAAAAGTTATTTTTGTCATATCTCTATTTTTGTGGTAGAATTTTTTCACTTTACTATCTAATGTATATAAGTAAAGTTTTTGTTTTTAACAAGTAAAAATATCTCTAAGCGTATGCTTTGCTTGTGAGAATAATGATGTGTTGGGGAGGTGTTCGTGTTTGATCTCAATAAATAAAAATGGCCCTATCGTCTATCGGCTAGGACACAGGCTTCTCATGCCTGGAAGCGGAGTTCGATTCTCCGTAGGGTCACCTTTAGCAGCTAGCACGAGCAGCTTACAAAAACAGCCTATTTGGGCTATTTTTGTTATAATTATAATATATGCTAGATGCTTCAGAAATTAAACCGAATAAAAAAGAAAAAATTATTCTAGAACTTTTCTACAATAGATTTTATGATCTATATGAAGAATTATCTCAAGAAGATTTTTTTAAAAAAGAAGCATTCTATAGATTCTATAAAATACGAGAGATTTTCTCTGTGTACAAAGAACTGTTAGGATATGAGCCAATTCAGTATTATGTTAAATATGTTAAAAATGGCGGTAGACCACCTCTTGAGGGTTTAATCGTTGATGAACTTTTTAGTTTTGTAAGAAATTTACTTCTACACTTTCCAATCTTTGATAAATGGGAAGATGTTTATATATCTAAAGATCTAGCTACATGGAATAAAACAGGTACTATTCATAAGTTTTTATTAAAAAGTAGTGAAATAAAAATTGATAATAGTGGAATTATAAAATATAGAATATGGGAAAAAAGTAAAAAATTAATGACTTATATTCAAATTCATTTACCAGAAGAGTACTCTAACACCAGCAAGATATTTCTTAAAGATATTGTTTCTGAAAAAGATGGCGTTAAACTCTGTATATCTTTCATGAAGCAAGTTTTAGATACACAAGTTCATTCTGATACTGAGGAGGACATTGTGATAATGTCTCAAGTTTACTTACTGATTCCTAAAAATAAAAATTCATAGTCTCACGAGAAAGGTTGTTGTGATATAGTAAAAGTATTATAAATAACTTTATGGGGTAATGAATCAAAAGGTTCTATCTGCTGAACGCTCACCAAAAGCAGCTAGCACGAAAAGTATTTAAAATTGATATATTCACTATTATGAAAGATAAAAAATTCTTCTACGAACAATACAATCACATTGATTGGACTCAGCAAGAAAAAACAAAGATGAATTCGTATGTTAATGACTATATTACAGATTTCATAATGAATAATGAAAATAAAGATACAGTCAGTATTTTTGATATTGGTTTTGGTATCGGCTTTTTTATTAAGACTTTTGTAGAAAAAGCAAAACACAAGTACAAATCAATTTTTATAGAAGGGTGTGAGCCTTCTAACAGCTACCATCATTTTATAAAAGGAAAAAAAGTGGAAGCTAATATCATTACCCATTTCTTACCATTTCTAGATGTTGACACAGAAAGTAAATTTGATTTTATTACAGCAATATATGTATTGCCACATATACAATTTAATGAATTAGAATCTTTTATTAAAAAAATATGTTCAATGCTTAACGATGGTGGTAGGTTTATTTGTATAATCACAAGTGAAAAATCATTCAAATCACCTCAGAAAAATGATAAGGATTTATTTAATGTTGTAGAAAACAATAATCTAAAATATGAAGGTAAAGATTATAAAGAAATACTTCATAAATCTATGCTCCCTGAAATTGGATATGTTTATGACTATAATCGTGATGAAGATTTATACGTAAACATGTTTTCAAATAATAATTTTGAAGTAGAGCAAAGAAAAGAATTAAATGATGGGTATTTCCTACACTCTCTAATAATCTTTAGAAAGAAATAGACCCACGAGAAGGGTCAAAATGATATACCAAAAACTAATAAATAAGCTTTGCGGGGTAAATGAATCATTTAAGTTCTATCTGCTGAACGCTCACCTTCAACAGCTAGCACGGGAAACATATAAAAATGCAAAAAATATTACTATATAAATATGGAAGTAAAAATTCATACAAGTATATTGATATTGCAGAAAAAGAAAAACTTTCAGTTGGGCAAGTCCGTGTTGATATAAAATATATAGGAATTTCATTTACTGATTTAATTATTAAAAAAGGATTATACAAATACCAAAAAGATAATTACCCTCTTCCCTTTTGCCAAGGGTTTGAATTTAGCGGAGTTATATCTGAAGTTACAAGTGATGAATATGAATACGAAGTTGGAGAAGAAGTCTGTGGGCTAGTAAAATTTGGGTGCTTTGCAAATAAAATTATAATTAATAAAAATAATATATTTAAAATACCAAAAACATATTCTCTGAAAGAAGCTATTACTTTCCCTGTAAACTTTTTTACTGCTTATCATGCACTTTGTAATATTGTAAAAATAAAGAAAGACTCTGTAGTGATGATATATAGTGGAGCGGGTGGGGTTGGTGGGATGATTTTACAACTGTCTAAAATTCTTGGTTACAAAACAATTGCAATAGTAAGTAATAAAGAAAAAGAAATGTATGTAAAAAATCTAGGCGCTGACTTTGTTTTTTGTGGTGACGTTTTAAATAATTTAAAGAAAAATAATATTAAAGTTGATATCGTTTTTGATAGTAATGGAACTTTCAATATAAACGAGTTTAATGATGTATTATCTTTAAATTCTAAAATTATAGTACTTGGATTTAATTCGTTACTTACTAAAAATATATTCAGAAATATATTGAATTATTTTTCTCTACTTAAACCAAAGATTTTTGATCTGGTTTACAATAACATTACGGTGTCTGGTTTTAATATAATTAAATTCACCGAAGACGGGGATTATTTTAAAGAGACGAAATCTGAATTACAAAAATATTTGAATGATGAAAAACTTATTATTCCAAAAATTAGAGAATATCAATTTTCTGAAATGGAAGAAGCAATAGAAAGTCTGTCTGATAGAAATAATTTTGGTAAAGTGATAATTAAAATTTAATATACTCACGAAAAGGGTCGAAATGATGTTCTAAAATAATACCAATAAGCCTTACACCGTAATGAACATCCTATGTTCTATCACGAGAAGGCTCACCACCAATCCACGTGACCTCGACTGAAGTTCAAGAAGTTTTTTGTCCC
>CAZUPO010000002.1:0-83817 GCA_964621595.1 uncultured Candidatus Saccharibacteria bacterium | reverse complement strand
TCTACGACAGTACACAATTTTCACAGAAAAATACCAGGATTAAAAATCCTGGTATTTTTCTGTCTCGAAAATTGTAGTGTCCTGAGGTAATCCGAAGGGCACACACCGTGTCAGAGGAATAGAAACCGAGTGGTTCTCAAAACTGTAATGAGCGAATGCGAATGAAAGTTCGATAAGGCACAAAATAATTACTAAAAATCTCCTTTTAAAAGAGGGGGGTTTTAGTTTATATCTATCTTCGTCTCCCGGCGCGATGTGCTCATCGCCTATCGGGAATTACAGGGTAGATTAGAACTGGTATACTATCAACCAGCATGAAAATATTTCTAATTACTGACATTCATCACGGAGAAAACTCCAACTATCTAAACCTGAGAGGCTTAGAATATGTAAATGTGTACGGTGAGCATTATCAGAAACTGATTCCCGCGCTTAAAGATGAAATGGATGGTTGTGATTTAGTTGTTAATCTCGGTGATTTTATTCACGATGAGAATTCTGAAAAAGATGTTGAAACATATAAGGAGGCCTTAAGTCTACTTACTACAAAAACAGCGGTAAAACACGTTGCTGGAAATCATGACTTGAAAAATCTCTCTCGGGAGACATGGGCTTCACTTGTTGGTGAAAGCAAGACCTATTACTCATTTGATATGGGTGGTTACCATCATGTTGTGCTCGATGGTAATGTTACTGAACCAAGAGGTCCGTATTATCTAGGCGAGGAACAACTTGTATGGTTAAAAGAAGATTTAGAAAAGACACAACATAAAGTTATTGTGTACTGTCATCATCCGCTCGACAATCAGAGTATGGAAAATAACTATTATTTTAAAGAACGACCAGAACGTGCATCAGTCAATAACAAATTCTTTGTAAGAAATGTTTTGAAGAAATCTGGGAAAGTGCTAGCAGTATTTAGTGGGCACACACATTTTTATAATAAAGAAGAAATGGATGGAATACCATACTTTACAATCCCGTCATTTATGGAGAATGACGGTGATCATAATCCTAAAGCTGAGTATGGGGTTGCTACTTTAGAAAGTGATAGTGTAACTCTTGCGATTAAGAAGGTAAATTTAGTGTAAACAAGTGTAGGGTAAATTATTTTCTTGCCATCTGAGTTCTAATCCCGTACCACAAGGGTATTGCTAAAAACCTACTGAGATTACACAGGAGGTTGGAACTGCTATACTTAACATTATGACCGACTGTCCGTTTTGCAAAATTAGTAAAGGAGAAATTCCAACAAATAAAATTTACGAAGATGAATCTACTTTTGCGTTTCTAGATATACATCCTATTAACCCAGGTCACATTCTCGTAGTCCCCAAAACTCATGAACCAGATTTCTACAAACTTGAAGAGAAAACATACCACGCTTTAATGCAGACAGTAAAAAATCTCTCAAATAGAATTAATGAAAAAATAAAGCCAAAGAAGGTAGGTCTTATCGTGGCAGGTTGGGATGTGCCACACACCCATATGTTCGTAAAAAACTTGTCGACTCGGGCGAAAGAATGCTCGTTGAAGATTCTCCCAAGGACGATTTCTGGGGATGGGGTAAACATAAAGATGGCAAAAATATGCTCGGGAAACTCTGGATGGAAGTTCGAGACGAAGTACTGTCGGGCAAAATCTAACTTGCAAATAGTTTTATAAGGATACTATACTAAAACCATATGTTTTTAAAACTGTATGCGATTGCTCTACCGGTTATTGTCATGCTAGATATGGTTTGGCTTGGTATTGTGGCTAAAGATTTTTACAAATCACAACTAGGATACATAATGAGGTCAGACTTTAATCTCACGGTGGCTGCAATATTTTATGTGATATTTACAGCGGCGATTGTCATCTTTGTGATTGCGCCTGCCGCAGAAAAACAATCGTTATCGCATGCCTTACTTCTTGGATTCTTCTTTGGATTCACTACCTACGCGGCGTATGATTTGACAAATCTTGCAACACTTAAAGACTGGCCAATTATGGTCACGATTGTGGATATGGTGTGGGGAGGAATTCTTAGCGCACTTGTTTCTACAATAACTCTCTACCTTGCGACGAGAATCATATAATTCCTGCACATACTGTGGCACTGTGGATTAAAAGGTTTTCAATACAAAAATTGCGATACGCTCGTATCGCAATTTTTGTATTGGTGCCCAGGACTGGACTCGAACCAGCATGCCTTTGAAAGCGCTACCACCTCAAGGTAGTGCGTCTACCAATTTCGCCACCTGGGCATAATACTTCCTAGGAAGTACTTGAAATACTATCACAAATTCTCTCAAAACAAAATCTCGACCAGAACTGGTCGAGATTTTGTTGGTCTTTATTCTGTTGTCTCTGTTTCTTCCACTACTGCTTCTTGTGTTGTGGTTGAACCTTTCTTTACAACACGAGTATCTTTCTTCAACTTACGACGAACGTCACGGAGAGCCTTATCGCGAACGTAGTAGAGTTTACTTCGGCGAGTCTTTGATCGACGAACGATATCAATCTTATCAATCGTTGGAGAGTAGAGTGGAAATATTCTTTCAACACCAACACCTGAAGCCACCTTTCGCACAGTAAATGTAGCACCTATCTCTGTACCATGCTTGCGAGCAAGCACCATCCCTTCGAACGCCTGTAGGCGTGTCTTTCCGTCCGCTTCTTTAATCTTATTCCAAACACAAACAACGTCTCCTGCTGAAAAATCAAGCCCTTGGCGAGCCTCCATGTCTACTGGTGTGAGTTTAATTGCTGTTTTCATAGAAATTTCCTAAGTAGAAAGATGATATCACAAAAATCGCCCTTTTGCAAGGTAGTCAAACCAAAGAGGGCGGTGCAGCACCCCCTTATTCCCCCGCCTGAAAACCAAGTAGAGCGAGTGTGTTTTTAAAATCCACAGGCAATGGTGCGGTGACAGTAAGTGAATTGGTAGCACCATCAGTTTCCTTGCATGTAATCTTGCATGCGTGAAGCATTGATCTAGCTGCGTCATGCTTTCCACTTCGTGAGCCATACAAATCATCTCCAATGATTGGATGCCGAATACCCCGCATGTGTGCGCGGATCTGATGTGTTCGGCCTGTCACTGGATACACTTCGACGTACGTGTAGTGCCTCCCTTGTGGACTTGTCGCTCTCTCAAGTACTTTATAGCGGGTAATTGCCTCCCTCTCTTCTCCGCGGGTGTCCTGGGCATATGGATCAACAATAGTTCTCTTGCGGAAGTCAGAACGTGCGCGAGCAATTGGTATTGATATCATCCCTGTATCATTACGAATGTGTCCCTCAACAATTGCACGGTACACCTTTCTAACGGAATGTTCCTTAAACTGTTCTTTGAGGAAGTTGTACGTTGGTCTATCTTTTGCAATAAGTAAAACACCTGTTGTATTTCTATCGAGGCGGTGGACGATTCCCTCTCTCCCTTCTTCTCCTACACCATCGAGGTTATATAGTTTCTTCGCCCAAGCAGAAATCGTCTCACCCTCTTCCTTTCCATCCTCATGAACAATAATACCCGCCGGCTTATCGAGCACTAAGAGGTGCTTAGATTCGTACAAAATATTCTTTTTGTTTTTGATAATCATGGTGGTGCCCTCGCTAGGAATCGAACCTAGAATAACGGCTTAGAAGTCCGCAGTTATATCCATTTAACTACAAGGGCCTGTAGTTGCTATATACTAGCAAAAAAACCGAAAATGTTGTAGTATATTCTTTACGTTAGAAAAACGGTCGGGCAATATAACTCAGTTGGCAAAAAGAAATAGTCCGCGCATGCTGCGCAATGTCTTACAGGCCAAGAAAAGTTATCTGCTCGAATTTTACTACGGAGGGCGATTAGCTCAGTTGGTAGAGCAGCGCATTTACACTGCGAAGGTCACAGGTTCGAGTCCTGTATTGCCCACAAAATTACTCATACTTCACCTCTCGTTTGAGACGGTCTTCAAGTTTTCTCCCAAGCATTCTTTTTGCGTCCCCTCTGCCGCAGACAACAACATCGTCTTTTCCTATTTTGTGAACAATCATATCAAGAATCTCGTTGATCACTTTTGTCACTTCTTTTTCTATGGCAAATTTGCCAAAAGGAAGAACTTCTCCGTCAAACGTTGTGTACTCATCTTGGATACAAATGTGATGTGTCATACCTACTCAAAAGTATACCTCACTTCGTAACAAAATAAGTGCCGATGAGCACAAGGATACCAATCACAAGCGTTACCGTATCTACTTTTTTCAACACAAAATCCTTAACCTTAGCGCCATATTTGTTAGACAAAAATGCCACGAGAAAAAATCTTGCTCCGCGACCAACAATAGATGCTGTTGTAAATGTAACTAGGTTAAGAGAAAATAACCCCGCTCCGATAGTAAATACTTTGTACGGTATCGGGGTAAAAGCAGCGACAAGAATCGCCAAGAAAGCATTCTCTTCAAAAAGATGTTCTACGTGCTCTAACTCTGCTTCGAGGCCATAGAGTGTTACAAGTGGCGCTCCTATGTACGTAAAAAATAGTTTTCCAATAACATATCCTCCGAGCCCGCCAAGCACTGACCCAATAGTCGAAATACTCGCAATGCGTACCCACGACTCTTTAAGTCCATGTGAAAGGATGGCAACAATGAGCACGTCCGGCGGAACAAGAAAGAAAGAAGACTCTGTAAAAGCAACCGCAAACAAATATGCCTCTTTGTGGCGATGTGTGGCAAACGATTCTGTCCAAGCAACGAGTTTGCGTATCATGCTTTAGCGTAATTTTGTGCCGTTTTTAAGTACTTTTGTTGGCTGTAAGAGCGCTAGACCACCCTCATCACTCCCAGCAAGTATCATACCCTGTGACTCAAGTCCACGAAGTTTTCTAGGAGCAAGGTTGGTCACGAAGGGAAACTGTTTATTGAGCAAATCCTCTGGCTGAACATATTCTCGTATACCCGAGAGTATCTGGCGTGGTTTTTCTTCACCAAGATCTACCGAGAGTTTATAGAGTTTGTCTGCACCCTCCACCACCTCAACAGAGAGTACCGTACCCATGCGGATCTCGACTTTTGCAAAATCATCTATGGTTATCTGCTGTACAGCTTCACTATTTTTCTGTTCGTTTGTTGTTTCATTCATGATATCTAGATTACCAATTGTCACTATTCCTTTCCTCATCTACATCGTCTTCACTTTCATATTCATCCGCCGCAACCCCGGGGCCATTAATCTTGTCGAGATGTCTTTGCAGAACGATCGCCGCAGCCTGATCATCAACCTCATGCGACCCCTCCTTCCCTGGCTGCTTTCTGGCTTCGACGGTAGAATACCATTCTCTCTCGAAGGCAATTTGCACATCAACCATTCTTTCGAGAGCCATCGCAAAACTTCGTGCTTCTTTTGCGATTGGATTTAGTTTTCCCGCAGGATCAACGCTTTCTCCGACCACTAGGTGAGTAATTTTCATCTCACGAATGAGTTCTACCGTGTCTTTGAGTAACTGTTTATCGTTGGGTGCAATCATAAGAGGGAATGCGAACTTCCCCTCCTCATCTGAGTTTGCAAAACCAACTTTCTTAGAACCATAATCTATTCCTAGATACTTCATACCACTATCCTATAAGTATACTACACCCGCAGAAATTGGTATGTGGTACTAATGTGCTTTTGCATCCCCTATATCATGATTGGTTTGATATGAATAGACAATTCGAGATATGGTAGACAATACATGAAATAGCGTCTCCGCATCTTTTCCTTTGGTCATAATACAAATGATATACGGATGACCAACATGGTAGATGATCCCACAATCATGAAGAACAACCGAGTGCCTTGTCTTTCCGTCAATCCCGTCTTCCTCTTGGTACACGCCATACTTATTTGCAACTCGCACAGTTTTTGGAACCCCCGCAACGATACCATCTCTAAAGTCGGTCTTGGCAAGAAGGGATAGTAGGTATTCTGAGTGCTCCTCATTTATATACGAGGCGCCGTATAGAATACGCAAGAAGTGGGCATACGTTCGCGAAGAAACTTCATATTTATCAGAAGCGAACGGATCCTTTCCAGTTACTATACGAAAAAGGTCAACTAAATAGACTTTTTTTAACTCTGTGAGAAGCAGGTCCTTCGCTCCGTTGTCAGACTTTTCTATCATGGTCAAAATAAGATCTTCCACCGAATATGACGCGCCAATTTTCAGTATGCTGTCGGCGTTAGCTGACAGACTTTTATTATAGTCATCTATATCTTTTGTATACACCAATTTTTTATTAAGAAAACCTGGCTCTTTTTCTTCTTGCTTATAGGCAGCAATTGCAACAGGAAGTTTAAACAAACTTGCTGGGAAAAAAGAGACATCTTCATTAACACCAAACCACATCGGGGAAGCCAGATCGCGAAAATAGAATGAAATATTATATAGATCTTTATTGTTCTCTTCTTTTCCTATATAAGATTTAAGGGTCTTTTGTAAATCGGAATAAATGCCCACATTGGTTGCTGGTGCAGACACCGTTCCAATAAGAGGGTTAATGTAACTATAGTTGTCGCCGTTTTCTCGTATAGTTTTAAAAGAAGAAACAAAAGATATTATTTGCTGCTGTTTAAACCAATCTCCCGCAAAAAACCCTGCGAGGAAAAAAAATATTGCAATGGAAGCAATTATAACTGAGTTTTTCTTGATTACAATCGTGTGAATAATTTCGCTCATAAACATTGGTAACCTTTGTGAGAGTATACACGCATCTGCGTACATTCTGCTAGGGATTAGAGGGTGTCTTCATTTTGCGACAAACGAGCAACTTGAGTATTATTTGAGAACCGATTGCTTTTCTTCTCTCCGCCCAATAAAAAAGAACCTTTGTGAGGTCCTTTTTTATTGGGCGGAGGAGGTGAGATTCGAACTCACGGTCCGGTTGCCCAGACTCCTGTTTTCAAGACAGGTGCAATCGACCACTCTGCCACTCCTCCGTTGGTCAATCTACTTTTGTAAATTGTCGTAGCATTGTAACACATTTTTGTGTTTTTTCAATACAAAAACATTTAACCAATCTTGTGCTACAATCGCCTTTAATGACAAACGTTCGTATAGAAACCTCTTGGAAAGAAGCTCTCGCCCCTTTCTTTACTTCGGAAACCTTTGTAACCCTGTCGGCATTCATCAAAGATGAATATAGGACTAAAAAAATTTTTCCACAACCCCAAAATATCTTTAAAGCATTTGATCTCTGTCCACTCCCCGAAGTAAATGTTGTTATTCTTGGCCAAGACCCATACCATGGAGACGGTCAGGCCGAGGGTCTTTCTTTTTCTGTTCCAAGAGGTACACAGGTGCCCCCTTCTCTACAAAACATATACAAGGAGATCGAGCGAGAGTTTGGTTATAAAAAAGATTTTTCAGATGGAAATCTAGAGGCCTGGGCAACTCAGGGGGTGTTATTGCTGAATGCAGTTCTTACCGTTGTTGCAAATTCCCCAGCCTCTCATAAGGGGCGCGGCTGGGAAGAATTCACTAACCAGGTTATCCGCACAATTTCAGAAAAAAACACCGGGGTTGTTTTCATGTTATGGGGGAATTTTGCCCGAAGCAAGAAGAGTTTAATTGATCCGCAAAAACATCTTGTGCTCGAAGCACCTCACCCATCACCATTTTCTGCTCATTCAGGTTTTTTTGGATGCAACCATTTCAGTATATGTAATGAGTATTTACGCGATCACAACAAGAAAGAAATTCTCTGGTAATTGTTACGTTGTGAAAACGTTGTGTACGGGCTGGCCAAAAGGTAAAAAATGTTGTAGTATTCTAAATACTGTTTTTATAACAAAAACAAAATGCTCTCGTAGTTCAATGGATAGAATGCGAGTTTGCGGTACTTGCGATGTAGGTTCGATTCCTGCCGAGAGCACATAAAAATAAAGTAGTCCTCCAAAATTCGGAGGACTACTTTATTTTTACTGGACTGATTGAGGAAGGAATCGAACCAAGGGCCGCAACTCGCGAAGAGCGAGTGCGGGTCTCGAGCATAGCAATGCGAGAGGCGGTTCCATTTTTAAAAACCTAAATGGTTGCAAAACTACCTCCAGTAAAACAGTCTAGTTTTGTAGCCAAGGTTATCAAGGGTGCAATTAAAACAAAAGCCCCTCTTGGGGGCTTTTGTTACTTTGTTTCCATCTTTGCAACTGCTTTTGCTAGACGTGATTTCTTACGATTTGCTTGTCCTTTCTTGATAGTTCCGTGCTTTACAGCCTTATCGAGTGCCTTAAACGCAAGCGAGAGGTCGGTCTTGATAGCCTTCTTGTCCTTACCGGCAACATCTTTGCGAACAATCTTCACCGCTTCGCGCATGGTTCGACGAAGTTTGTCATTAGTAACTCGTTTTCGATCACTAACTCGTATTGCTCGTTTTGCATTTCTTGTAATAGCCATAAAAATTCGATTGAGTATTATTGATAATTCAGTGATTGACCCTGCCTAGACCAGACAGAATCTAATGTAAATATACTTCTATAGTAACATAAAAAATGCGCTCGGGCAAGCGGGTGAGTGCCCGTGATATACTTTATAACCATAGGTGAATTTGTATCTCTTTACTCGTGTTTCAAAACGACAACACTAGTAATGCTACAGATCGCCCAACTCTCTATGATCGGTCACCTTACTGGAACAGTACTCACCATTAAAGATAATTCTCTCATTGTTTCGGTGCAGGGTGTTGGCTATCGTGTCTTGTGCCCCCTGCCTGTGACACTCTCCTCCACAGAGGGCTCTCCTATACAACTATATATTCATACACATGTACGAGAAGATCAGATCACTCTCTTTGGATTCAGGGACGAGCTTGAACTTTTCTTGTTCGAAAAATTAACAAGCGTATCCGGTATCGGCCCCAAGTCTGCTCTTGCCATGCTCTCCGTGCATTCTCCGTCATCGATTGCTCAGGCAGTAGAACATGCTGACGCGGACTCGCTTTCACATACCCCGGGCATCGGAAAGAAAACTGCGGAAAAAATTATTATTGAACTCAAGGGGAAATTAAATCACCTTCTCGGAAAGGAAGAAGACGACAACACCTTCGAGGTCCGTCTTGCACTCGAAGCACTTGGCTACTCTCCGAAAGAAATACACACAACCCTTCAAAAATTATCTACTGAAAAAAAGACAACTAACGTTCTTTTAAAGGAGGCTCTTTCTCTTTTACAATAAACACGTATGGAAACACTTTTGCGAAGCGTAGAAAAAATAGTTCCGAGGAAGGTGTACAAGGCTCTCCAACCTCTCTATCACTACATACTCGCTTGCACAGGAACCCTTCTCTACAGAAAACCTTCTCGAAAAATACTGGTAGTGGGTGTTACCGGAACAAAAGGAAAATCCTCGACAGTTGAGTTTGTAAACGCGGTATTTGAGGCGGCTGGATACAGGACGGCAATTCTTTCAACCATTCGTTTCAAAGTTGGAGAACGTACTCAACCAAATAAATACAAGATGACAATGCCTGGGAGGTTTTTTACTCAAAAATTCTTACGGGAAGCGCTCGATGCTGGCTGTCATGTAGCAATTATTGAGATGACCTCTGAGGGGGCGCGCTTTTCTCGACATGTAGGGATCGACATGGACGCTCTTGTTTTCACCAACCTTTCTCCAGAACACATAGAAAGTCATGGGTCTTTTGAAAATTATAAAAACGCCAAACTCAAACTTGCGAAGCAACTCGCAAAAAGCCAAAAGCCTTTACGTGTGGCAGTCGCAAATGTAGACAACAAACACGGTCATTCATTTCTTATCTACGCTATAGAAAAAAATATTGGGTACTCTCTTAAGGATGTACGTATCGTGTTTGAAACACAAACTAGTAGCATGATCGAATACCGCGGTGTACAGATTACTATTCCTCTACCAGGAAAGTTCAACATACTAAATGCACTTGCCGCGATCAAGCTCGCTGAAGCGTTTGGAATTTCTGTAGAACAGTCAAAGGCTGGTATCGAATCCCTCTCGCTTATCCGAGGTCGTGTGGAGAGGGTCGAGGTGGGGCAAAATTTTACCGTTATTGTTGATTACGCTCATACTGACGACAGTTTGCGTAAGTTGTATGAAACATTTCCCTCATCACGAAAGATTGGTGTGCTTGGATCCACAGGCGGTGGGCGTGACTCCTGGAAACGACCCGTACTTGGAAGTATTGCGGATGAATATTGCGATGAAATAATTATAACCAACGAAGATCCGTACGATGAGGATCCTGAGAAAATAATCCGTGAGGTGGCCGCTGGTGTAACCCGACATAATCCAACCATCATTCTCGATCGTCGAGAGGCAATTGCTCACGCTCTTAGACGAGCGCATGCCGGGGACACAATACTTATAACTGGTAAAGGTACTGATCCGTACATAATGGTAGAACAGGGAAAGAAAATTCCTTGGGATGATGCTCAGGTCGTACGAGAAGAATTAGAAAAACTGCGCGCGGGTGTATAAATGTTAAGGGGTCGCGCTTACGCGCGACCCCTTTCCTGGTCTCCTTCTATCCTCCTTTCGGAGCCCAGTCTTCGTTGTGGCCCATCTCGTTGAGCGGCGGAGCCCCGATGTTCTGGAGCGCCTGGATGATGTCTTCCTTCCTCTTGGCACCAAATCCATGGCGACCGAGGACGTGCTTCAGCCCCGAGAAGCCCAGACGATAGACCTCCCCGAGTGTCCTGATGCTAGCCCGCTCGAAGGAATTCATCGTCATCTGCCGAAGGGGAAGACTGGTCACCGGCGTGACGCTGAACTTCGTGAATTCCAACCGTAACCCATTTCCCATCTCGGGAATCATCGGGTACCGGTTTACCCGCAACCACCCGCCGATCTTCAGAATGGTCCCCTTCTCGAGATTCGGTGTTGCGAGGAAACCAGAGAAGCCGACCGCATAGAGATCCCCGAGCGTGTTGATCCCTGCCGCAGACATCCGAAGCAGTTCCCAACTGTAGAGCTCGGCGCCCACCCGGATATCCGCAAGCTTGATCTGGAGGTAGGAATTGTCTTCCTCCGCGACCTTTGCCACCGGTGCAGGATTCGCAGGTGCGGTTACTTCGCTCGGGATTCTTCGCGGGCGCCCGCACACCGTCCTTGCGTAGTACGTGAAGCCGTTCTTGATCGCGCGGCGGATCTGCGCCGTGATCTTTCTGTTGCGGCGCCGCTCGCCGCCTCCGACGTGTTTCATGGTATCTCCTCGGTTGACTGGTTTTTCCCTAAAATACTGGGATTCAGGTACCATACTACCAGAAAGTGTGATAAATGTAACCATTGCGAATTTCTATCTTTTTCTATACTCTACAAGATACCTATGCCAGAATTACCAGAAGTTCATACAACAGTCACTGGACTACAAAAAATCCTACCTGGAAAAAGGTTTGTGGATGTGTGGTCCGACATGTGGAGCACCTCCAAACTCGCAAAGAACACCATCAAGGATCGAGGATATTTTTCATATTTTAAAAAGTACGCTCTCGGAACAAAAATTCTTCGTGTTCGTCGTCGCGCAAAACATATCCTTATCGATTTAGAAAATGGTTGCACGGTGATCATACACATGAAAATGACCGGTCACCTTATGTACGGTAGTTACGTACATAATGAACACTACAACGGGAAAGAGTGGGCGTGGATTCCCAAGCAAAAAAATTCCGCTCTTTCTGATCCATACAATCGACACATTCATGTTGTGTTTACACTTTCAAATAACAACCACCTGGTATTTTGTGACTCACGCAAGTTTGGCACCATTGTAGTAGAAAGAACGTCTTCTCTAGAAACTGGGCGATTTTCACATTTGGGTCCAGAGCCGTTGGAAAAAAACTTCACGCTCGAGAAATTTCGAGAACGTGTACTCCTCTCCCCGGCGCGCGCGATAAAAACTGTTCTCATGGATCAAAAAATAATTGCCGGGATTGGAAATATTTACTCAGATGAAATGCTTCACCTTGCCCACATTTTACCTACACGAATACCCAAAAAAGTTCGTGATTCAGAGTGGCCTCTTTTATATGCTGCCATGAAAAAAGTTCTCTCGAAGGGAATTGATTTTGGTGGAGATAGTACAAGTGACTACCGAAACGTATCTGGGGAGCGCGGAGCATTCCACCACAACCACAACGTTTATCTTAGAACAAAACAACCTTGTACCAAAAAAGATTGTTCTGGAATAATTCATAAGAAAACAGTCGGTGGTCGCAGCGCACATTTTTGTACTACCTGTCAAAAATAGTAAACTTTTTTGCTATACTTCTACATATGTGGACCCTCTTTAAAATCTTTCTTATATTTTGGGCAGTGTGGATTCTTTGGTATATAACTGGTGGACCACTTCGTGATGATGCTAGTCGGCCGTATGTTGGACTAAACGCAGACGGAACTCTCAAAACTTTTGGGACGAGCACCCTCTCACAATAGCCCTTCCATTACTAGAAAAATATTGTCTTTTGTGATAGGATAGTGAAACATTATTGAGAAAAGCAGTATGCAAAAAATTTTGTATAGCATCTTTTCAAAACACTAATGAATGCCCCTATAGCTCAGTCGGTAGAGCAGTTGCCTTTTAAGCAAACGGTCGCAGGTTCGATTCCTGCTGGGGGCACAAAAATTTGTGCAACAAATTATGTGCAAACAGAAAAAACTAACTGCTTGGCTTTTGTCAGTAATCGAATACAAGTCTTCGGCTCTGAGGGTTTGGTATGAAGTTGGAACAATTCTAAGAGGAAATATTGTTATACTTGAGGGTTGAATTCACCCCACAGATAGTTGACAAGATGTTTTAATAGTGTTAATATATATTAACTTGTTTTTTGATTGGAGCAAAGCATGAACAGGTTTAATCTTGTGGTGTTTTTCATCGTCTATTTTTTTGCCGGGACACTCGGACTTGTAACTTCCCCTTTGGTTTACTTCATTCTTGAGCCATTTGGATTAAAATTGTACTACGTATTCACCACAAAATCCTATAGGCGCAGAAGGTACAAGAATTGGCTCAGAATGCGCAACATACGAACGTTCAAAGGACGCCGTGAAAATGGTATGGTTGCTCCGGTGCACACAGATCTGGTGCGACGTAGGCCAATGCCTGAGACATATACGTACAACGACTGGGTACATCGAGAATACCTGGAAGACATTAACCCACTTAGATGGGTAATCTTATTCTTCAGTGTCCCAGAAAAAATTGTCAACTCAGTCCCATGACTCGAGTTGGTGGAGCGCTTAATCAGCGCTCTTTCTTTTTATATTAATTGAACTGAGGGCTTCATACTCGAACGGGGTCGCGAATCTGCTTCGAGAAGTCAGCGACGAGGCAGATTTGTGACCGATTCCTGCTGGGGGCACAACGGTAAAACAAAAACTAAAGAGAAATCTCTTCAATTTGATTTAGAATGCTAGTTTAATGAGTGTTTTCATTACACACAACAGTAAAACACTGTATTTTTTGGAGAATTAGTAGTTTCTGTTACAATAAAAAAATGAAGAAGGAACAAGTTGCTCTTATTGTTGGCGGAAGTTCTGGACTCGGTCTTGAGATTGCTTTACTTTTAGCAAAAACACATCGTGTTTTTATTACTGGAAGACGTGATCCGCGCAGTAAAGTTTGTATATTTTTTAAAATTAATCTTGATAAGAAAACGGTAGAAAAAGATATTTCCTCCCTCGTCACAAAACTCCCCCATATAGATATCCTTGTTTACGCTGCGGGATTTTATCAAGAAGGAACGCTGACTGATCTGCGTAGAGATGATGTGGATGCAATGATTCATGTTGGACTTCTTGCTCCAATACTACTTATTAAAAAAATTCTCACTAAACAAAGGTCTCTTGATAACTTCATTGCCGTTACATCAACATCTCAGTGGACCCCTCGTCTACTTGAACCTGTATACACTGCTGTAAAAGCAGGGCTGGGTATGTTATCTAACTCTTTATCACTAGATGATCGCCTTGGGAAGGTTCTTGTTGCTGGGCCAGCTGGAATGAATACTAGGTTTTGGGAAAAAAGTCCACGAGGGGCGTCTACAATGCTCGATCCCTCTTGGGTTGCAAAACAAGTAATAAAACACCTCACTGGTCGTTTTAAGTATAAATTTATTCGTATCCTTCGTAATCCTTCTCGGGTTGAAGTAGTTGAAAAAAGATAATATGTAAAGTGTTTCCTACCCCTTCACCTCTTCCACAATTTCTGGAAAGTTTTCTGTGGTGAAATGCCCCCTATCTTCAAACATCTTTAATTCTAGCCCTTCAATGAAGTCTTTGTAGTGCTCTGCATTCTCTGGCGGGACAACAACATCATCCTTGCTCTGATACAGTACGATTTTCCCTACCCTTGTATGCAAAGTACGAAGTACTTCTTTGTTCAAAGCAAATTCTTGCAAGTCTTCACCGGAAGCGTTATCAAATGGTGGCGCAACTACAATAAGTTTCGTGATGGTTTTTGTAGTTGTGTTTTCTGAAAGATATTTCATTAAAAATATTCCTCCGAGGGAGTGTCCTATGAGGATAAGGCTGTCATCGAGGAGGGGTAATATTTTTTCGAACATTATCTTCCACTCTATGTAATGAACATTACTACCGTTGGGCATGGTTGGAGTAAAGACCTGATAGTCGCTACCCAGTTTCTCTTGTAGCATTTCTTTCCACCCCTTAGAAAGAAGTCTCTCGAGGGTTATCTCCTTCTTTGTAAGATAGTCTAGATACTGCTCATAGGAAGCGAATGCGGTTCCGCCGTGAATAACTAGTACTTGTTGTTTCATGGTTGTATTATATAGACAAAATGATTTCTTCCAAAATAAGTTTTAGGTCCCCTTCACCACGATGAGCCCGTATTGGGGCACGTAACAGTTTTCCTCCAAAAAATTCACATTCTTCTTTTGTATATTTACTAGGGCGCCCGAGAAGTGTGTTCTCCCACACTGTTTTCCATTTCCACCAAAGAATACCCTGTAGTGCCTCCCCTGTTTCAAGCGGAGAAATTTTTCGCCACTCCAGCCATACCTCTTTCTTGTCTCTCCTTTCAAGTAGTGAACAAATTGTGAACAGATCAACATCCTTGCGTTTCGGCGGGCGCGCATCATAGAGTTCTTGTGCGTGCTTTTGAAGAGACTTCACCCGATTAGCATCAGCAAGCGGCTCGTCGATAATGAAAATGTTTGAGGACTTTTGTAATTTGGGTAGAAGTTCTGTAACAATTTCTCTTTGTGCAGCGTTCTCAAGGGTTTGTATCATAAGAACCACAATGCGATCCCCGAAGAGGCTTGTTGCGTCGATGAGCGGCTCCACAAGCGAAACATGCTCGCTGTAAATATGGTTGGTAACCCGACCAAGATGTGCGAGTTTTTCGTATGCTTCTTTTCGTTTTGTTTGATCTGTGCCAACAAGTACGTACAACATAGGGTGTGACTTAAAGTTTTTGAAGGTTCTTACCAACTGAACACGATACAAGGAGCGGGACACTGTCGATACCTCGTTTGTGTAAAACGTTCTCCAGCACGGTTACAAGCTCTTTTCCGATTGTGTCCTTTTTTGATTCTACAATTTCAAAAATAAGTTCATCGTGAATTTGAAGCAAAATTTTTACATCATCTTCTAAATTTTTTTCTGTGATGTATTCTTTCGCATCAAGTAGGGCGAGTTTGATAATGTCCGCTGTTGTTCCTTGAATCGGAGCGTTAATGGCGATGCGCTCTCCCTGTGCTCGCAAGTATGGCAGAGGGCTCTTGAGAAGTGGTATCTCTCGTCTGCGCCCAAAGAGGGTTGTGGTGTACCCGTGCTTCCATGCATATGCCTTCACTTCTTCGAGATAATTCATGAGTTTCGAAAATGTAAATTTGTATTGATCGTAGAACTCCTGCGCCTCCTTTCTCTCCACCCCCATACCTTCTTTCAGTGAGGTCACTCCCATGCCATAGAGGATCCCGAAGTTAATAGTCTTTGCTTTGCGACGCATCTCTGGTGTTACCTTGTCTTCTTTTACACCAAAGACTCTCGCTGCTGTTCCTGTGTGAACATCTATTCCCTTCTTAAAAATATCGAGCAGATTTTCATCTTGTGAAAGAATGGCGGCAGAACGCAAGTCTATTTGCCCGTAGTCACACGAGAGAAGTGCTTTTCCTTTTGGTGCAACAAATGCCCCTCTTACCTTTTGTCCCAACTCACTTTTTATTGGTAGGTTTTGCAAATTAGGATCCTCACAACTAAAGCGCCCGGTTGCTGCCCCCGTCTGCACAAAATGTGCATGAATCCGCCCATCCTCTTTCACGTATGTTGGTAGGGTGTCTATGTATGTAGAGAGTAGTTTTGTTAGTTCTCGGTACTCAATAATAAGCGGGACTATTTCATGTTCTCCCACAATCTTCTCAAGTTCGTGCACACCTGTGCTCTTCTGACCCGTCTTTGTCTTTTTTATCTTTGTCCCAAGGGCCAGTTTTTCATACAACACTTCTCCGAGTTGTTTTGGGGAAGCGATGTTAAATTCTTCCCCAGCGAGAGTGTGAATCTTTTTCTCGAGCGTTTTTACTTCTTTGTGGAGAAGTTTGCTCATCTCTTTCAGAAGATCAACATCAACGGTGATCCCGTTTACCTCCATCTCGCGCACACATGCCATGAGAGGTTTTTCCATGGTTATAAAAAGATCATATAACCCTTCATCTTCGAGACTCTTCGTTAGAAATTCTTTCATCCCTGCGACATCTTTTTTACCCGTAACCCGCTGTATCTCATCAAGTGGCGCATTTGTCATCTCACTGTGAAGAAGGTTCACCATAACCCTCAACTCTTCTAGGTCCTCTTGAGATACCTCTACCGCCTCTTCTTCTTTATCTTCTGGAAGTTGTATCCCCTCCCCGCGCAACTGTTCTAGTCGTGAACGAAGAGAACGAAATTCGTATTTCTCACACATTGCTTTGTATGTTTCTAGATCAATACTACGCAACCACTCTTTGTCTTGGTGTGCGTAGGTGACCGGTGCATCTCGTCGAATGGTTGCAAGTGTTTTAGAAAAGAGGGCGTCGTCCTCCCCTTGCTCGAGTAGCCCAACAACCCGCTCCTTGAATCCATCCTGAAGAAGTTTGTTTCGGTCTTTTTTTAGAACCTTATAAACACTTTCAACTGTTCCATAATGTTTGATAAGTTCCGTCGCCGTCTTGTCACCAATACCCGCAATCCCAATAATATTGTCAGAACTATCGCCCGCGAAAGCCTTGTAATCCGGTATGTGTTCTGGTGGAAAAGAAAAACGTTCAATCACCTCTTTGCGAGAATATAGCGCCGTCTCGTTTCCTTTGCGCATTGTATAGACGAGTACTTTTGTACCATCAATGAGTTGAAATGTGTCCATATCCCCACTTGCAATTATTACTCGCGTGTTTGGATCTTTCTTTAGTTGCTCCGCAAGAGTACCAAGGAGATCATCCGCCTCGAATCCTTCCGCTGTATACACGGGTATAGAGAGCGCTTCACAAAGTTTGTACGATTCTTGGATCTGTTCAATGAGAGCGTCGTCTGCTTTTTGTCGTCCAGCTTTGTAACCGTCATAGCTTGTGTGACGAAATGTTGGCTTAGGCAAATCAAAACACGCTGCAATGTAGTTGGGCTTTATATCTTCGTAGATTCTAAGAACCATCGTGAGAAATCCGTAGAGCGCCCCTGTTGGTCTCCCATCACGAGTTGCAAAACCCTGCATCGCATGGAATCCGCGGTGGAGTATCGCGTGAGCGTCGAGCAAAACAACGGTGTTTGTAAACTTCTTAGTCATGTGCGTCCTCTCCATATATAAGCGTTACCTCTCGCGTTGTATCATCAACCGTCTCGAACATAATGCGCATCTGCGGACGTATGCCCCGCAGGCGCGCTGGCCACTCGATCGCTAGGACGGTGTTTGGATTCTGCGCATCCTCTTCTAACCTAAGAACCTTGCCTTCTTCTGGGGTTGCAAATCGATACGCATCTACGTGGATGAGTTTTCGAAAGTGTGGGGAGTGTGCAGGATACTCTTTTTTGAGAATAAATGTTGGACTCATAACATCTTCTTTCGGTATGCCGAGTAATTCCGCAAATTCTTTTGTGAATGTTGTTTTTCCTGAGCCGAGTTCTCCCTCGAGAAAAAGCACCTTGGCACTCGGTGTCGAATCAGCGCGAACAATCGAAAAAACCTTCTCGGCAAGTTCTTTGATATCCCCCTCTGTAACAACAAAAACCTCTCTCATATCATCCAATAATACCATAGAAAAACGAGCCCTTATTGCGGGGCTCGTTTTTCTTATTGACACTGGCTCACATAAGGCATTTATTGTTTCTCCTAGTGTCCTTCTTTATCTCCCTGGTAAGAGAGATAAATGCTTCGTGCAAGGATGAATACGATGAAGACAATTGCGATGAGTGCTAACCATTCCACGAGAGTGTTTGGTAGGAAACTACGTTCACTTCCGCCTAGATCGTACACCTTCTTTGCACCTGTATCTGACTTGAGAGTTGCATCACTTGGGGAGATTGATCCGACAGTATACGCAGTAACTTCGTCTTGAAGTTTTGTACTTGGTACGGTGTAAACAATGTATCCAGTTGTAACGACACTCTTACCGATAGATGCATCTTTTGATACAACGCCTTCGATGGTGATTGTTCCTTCACTGCGTGCTCCGAGAATATCGACATTCGCTGTAAGGGTACGAGTCATTACATCGTAGGTACCAGCACTTGCGCTTGTAATTTCGATTTCTGCTGGAAGAACCACTGAGACAAGAACTCCTGTGAGAGTAGAATCTGATAGATTCTTGTATGAGATCTTGTATGTTATTGGTGATCCTGCTGCGTAACGAGAGAATGTGTTATCAACGGTGAGTGCTACCAACTTATCTCCTTGTACAGTAGAGGTTACCGTTGCAGATCCGTTCTTTACCCATGAAGTTGTGCCGTCTGTACAAGTTACTTCTGGCTTCTTTTCAACCTTTTTAACAACTGTTTTTACAACTGGGGTTACGTATGTAACTTTTGTTCCCTTTGTAGTGAATCCAACGATCTCCCCTTTTACAACTCCATACTGATTCTGCATTACAGCGCGACAGTAGTAGCGAGTATTTGGCTTGAGGTTTGTAAGAAGGTTAGAGAATGGTGCAGTGTGGTTGTTGCCGATGGACGCATGCGCTGTTTCGCGACCAAGAGATGATGTTTCTCCGTATTCGAACCATCCAGTTGACGCAGCGCCGTTTGCGATAAGTCCGATACCGTTACAACGACCTGAGTTGTTTGTCACCTGTGTTGCAGGAGATGTTACAACATTGTTGAACTTGATAATAGTTTGAGGAACAGCGTATGTGTATGTTGTTCCGTAGTAACATGTTTGGTTAACAGGGATACTTGTTCCGTTTGGACAAAGTTTGTACTGATTAGGACATACTGAGTTAAGTGGAATAGTTGTTCCGTCCCAACATGTTTGATATGTGTATGTTGTCGTAGGACACTGGTATGAGTAGTTTACTGTCGTTCCATTTGGACATACATACGTAGGAGTAATTATATTAGTTGTACATACACCGTTTATGAGAGTTGTTCCTGCGGGACAAGTAGTGATGTTTGTAGTACATACACCATTTACAAGAGTTGTGCCCGCTGGACATGTGGTTGTATTTACAACACACGCTCCGTTCACAAGGGTTGTTCCTGATGGACAACTTACTGAGTTAACAACACATGATCCATTGCTGTAGGTTGTTCCTGCTGGACATTGTGTTGTCGGAACACACACGCCGTTTACATAGTTGGTACCAGAAGGACACTGTGTATTTGGCTGACATACACCATTTACATAATTGGTTCCTGAAGGACACTGTGTTGTTGGATTAGATCCGTAGTTGGTATACCCATATGTTGTGTATCCAATACCAGAAGAGTAGTAGGAAGGAGTGTATCCAAATCCACTAAGTCCTCCGAAGCCGCTGAGGAACGATGATCCTGTGTATCCAACCGTTGGTGTGTTTGTATAGACATTTGTCGTTCCATAACCAGAATTATCTGTACTATCTACATAGTTATAACCAAAAGTTGTTGATGGGGATGAAGAATCTACATAGTTGTAGCCAAACGATGTCGAAGGGGCAGTAGTAGTGTCTACATAGTTGTAGCCTGTTCCTGAATTTACATTCGTTGTTCCGTAGTCAGAAGTATCTACATAGTTATAACCACTTGGTACATCTACGTAGTTATATCCAAAACCATCAGACTGCGCAGACGCGGTTCCAACAGCAAGCATAAAAATGCCCGTGAAAAGGACTGCGGTTACGATGTTTGCTTTAATAATTTTGTTTTTCATGTGTTTAAATTAATTCAACTTATGGGTGTTAAATTTACTTTAGTTCTTATATTATACTATCTTTATTTAGAAATGTCAATAGGCAAAAAGAGAAGCCGCCGGCGGGGTGCGCTGGCGGCTTGAGTGGGGGTTTGTGACCCCCTAGGTGGATCCTTAGTCCACCTGGTTGGAGAATTTCTTTTTGCCGGCGGCCGCGAGGCCGTCGGTCCAGCGGCGGCACTCCGATTCGAAGGACGAACCTTCGGGTAACCTGGTGGTTGCCTTCGAGACGCCGTTCACGTAGTACGTGCACGGCTTCATCTCGACGACCGGCGCCTTCGGCTCCTCGCGCTGCGCCACCGGGGTGGCGGGCGCCGGCGCGGGTTGTTGCTCCAACACCACGCGGATGGTCTGCGCCGGGGAGGCGCAGGTGGTACACGCGGCGTTGGTCGGAGCGGTGGGAGCCGCACGGCCGCTACCGGTCGGGACCGAGGTCCTGGTCGGACCTGCCGGGGTGAGAACCGCGCAGGCCTTCTTGACCCCCTCGAGGTTGACCCCCTCGGGGAAGAAGGACTTCACCTGCTTCAGTTCGGTATTGCTCTTGTCAAGCTCCGTCTGGCAGACGGTGGCGCGGGTGTCCGCGCCGGTCAGGGTAGTGACCTGCTGGCGCAGGTTCGCTACCAGCTCGTCCTGGTTGTTGGCCGCGGACGAGAGTTTCCAGCTGCCCCAGAGGGACAGCAGGAGGATGAGGATGACGATCGCCCAGAAGGTGATCGCCCCCGCGCGACGGCCGAAACGGCCGCGCGCCTGACCTTGCCACTGCGTGTTGTGCGCGCCTTGCAGCGCGCGCAAGTATCCAAACATGGTGATCTCCTTCTTTCTCCGCGGAATATCCGCGGTTTGGGTTTTGTTGATGAGGTTGATGGGGAACGAGACAACTTAAGTCCGGAACTATCTTCCACTAACTTAAGTCTATGGGTATATTATATCAGGTTCAGTTCTATTTGTCAACCCCTATTTATACTTTACTCTTTTGGGATTGGGTACTAAAAAATCCTTATTTTGCAATGCTTTTATATAAAAATGAAAGAGGCTGGGCACAGGGCCCAGCCTCGAAGTTGTTGCTCGCGGCGGGAATTAGATCCCCGCCTGCTTCCGGACTCGCTCGATGGCGGCCCGGCACTGCTCGCCTGCGCCCTGAGAGGGAATCTCGATACCCTCCGGGTTCTTCTTCTTGTCGAAGAAGTCGGCGACCAGCCGGTCGTTGTGGCGGAGGGCGCAGGTCACACCCCCTTTGACCGTCGGCGCCCCGTCGTAGTACTTGACGGAGGGCCGAGTACCACCACCGGCGAGGATACCCTCGACGGTGTTCTTGCTGCAGAAGGTGTTACCGATGAGGTAACCACCCCCGTACCCGACGGCTCCACCAATGAGCATGCCAGCCAGCCTGTTCTTCTGCGTGGTGGACAGGGCACCAACACCAACCCCAACACCGATCCCTGCGACTTCCATCGCCGTACGGCATGCGTTGCTGGAGCCCGTTCTGATCTGGCGGGTATATCCCCCGGTGTGGCCGGGCTCTGCGACCTGCCAGTTGTAGCAGGGGCCCTTCACCCAACTTCCGTTGGGTAGTCCGCGATAGCCGGGGTCGGGATCTGCGCAGCGCAGGGTAATGACCTCACCCCCAACTGCACCCGTATCTCCAAACCCGGGCATCCCTGCGCACCCTCCGAGGAGGGCGCTCGCGACGAGGATCGCCGCGATGATAAGGCGTTGCATGATTCTCTCCTTCTCCGCGGTCTCCCGCAGCGTTAGAACTACTTGATTTACAATGGAATTTCGTGAGAGTTGGCCCTAGAGCCACCCCTACGAACTTATCTATAAGTATACATAAAAATACAGATTTGTCAAGCCCTAGCCCCTTATTTTTCCCTTCTTTTTTACACTCTTTTTCTACAAAAACACATCCCCCCACCTCCCCAGAAAAATACTCTCCTCACAACCTTTCCCCAGATGCGCAAAAAATAATGAAAATCCCTTAAACTCCTTTGTTATACTGTTGGCATGTCTGTTGTTTTTAATGATGAAAAACAAAATCTCGCAATCCAAGACCTCCACAAAGATGAGGAGGAGGAGTTGGTAAAGATACTTTCCGATAAGTATGGGCTTCCGTATGCTGACCTGCGTGGTCTTGCGCCTGAACCAGACGCTCTCCTTGTCATTTCAAAAGAAGATGCTGAGCGTGCAAACATCGCCCCTTTCAAACTCGTTGGGAAGAAGTTGTACGTCGCCTCTCTTTCACCAGATAACCCTGCAATGGAGGAGGTCCTTCGTCCGCTTGAAGAAAAAAATTATCAAATACTTCTTTTCATGTGTTCACACGCGTCCCTTCGTCACGTGTACGATAGATACGCTGATCTACAACGCTTTTCCAATGTAGAGAGCGGCATGCTCGAACTAACCCCAGAGAAGATGACGAAACTCATGGCGAGTTTTGATACAGTCGAGGAGTTGCGCGATGTATTTGAAAAGTTAACCACCTCTAACGTTCTCTACAAAACAAGTCGCATCATGGAACTTATGGTTGCTGGGGCACTGAAGTTCGGTGCAAGCGACATCCACATCGAGCCCGAAGAAGAGAGGGTGCGTTTGCGCTACCGTCTTAATGGAATTCTTGAGGATATTTCTTTCTTTGATTTTGAGTCCCTAAAAAGTATCGAGAGTCGTATCAAACTTCTCTCTGGTCTTAAACTCTCAACAACCGCAAACGCTCAAGATGGGCGCTTCAGTGTGAACCTGGGGGAGGTGGAGGTGGATGTGCGCGTGTCTGTTGTCCCAGGAAATTACGGGGAGAGTTTTGTGATGCGGCTTCTTGATCCACGAAACACTGTTTCTGATTTACACCAAATAGCATTTCCGGAGAAGTTGCGTGAGATCGTGGAGAGATCTCTTGCAAAACCAAATGGTGTTATTCTCACAACTGGTCCAACAGGGTCAGGAAAAACGACAACCCTCTACGCATTCCTCCGCACCACCTACACCACAGAAACAAAAATTATTACTATCGAAGATCCTGTTGAATACCACCTTGAGGGAATCACTCAAACACAAGTTGATCCTAAAAAAGGTTATACCTTTCTCTCTGGTCTTCGTGCGGCACTCCGCCAAGATCCGGACATAATCATGGTGGGAGAAATCCGTGACGAAGATACCGCCAAGGTTGCGATCAATGCAGCCCTTACTGGCCACCTGGTGTTCTCTACCCTGCACACCAACAACGCTGCTGGTACCATCCCACGACTGATTGACCTCGGAGTAAATCCAAAAGTGATCGCGGGGGCGCTCTCCCTCTCGCTGGCACAGCGTCTTGTGCGAAAACTCTGTCCTGAATGTAAGGAAGAATATCTATCTAACGAAAAGGAGACTCGCGTCATCACCACTATACTTGGGGTTATGAAAACTGATGGAAAGGAGGACTCTATGCTTGGACACAAACCCGATGTTGGATATAAACTCTACCGCCCTGTTGGATGTTTGCATTGTGATGGTACTGGATACAAGGGGCGTATTGGAATATTTGAAGGGGTTGTTATCACTGCTGAAGTAGAAAAGGTTCTCATAACCAATCCAAGTGAGAGAGAGATCATGATTGCATCAAAAAATCAGGGAATCCCTACACTCCGTGAAGATGCTATACTAAAAACACTGGAAGGAATAACCTCCTTCGAGGAAGTTGGGCGCGTTGTTGATCTTTACGGTGATTACTAAATACGTTTTTAGACAAAACAAAAACCCATACATCTCTAAGCAACCCCTTGGTGAAGAATAATCCTTCGTAAGGATAGGCACAGTACGCAAACAAAGTGCGACCAGACCGTCCTTCGTCATGGAAGATGAGAGAAACTCCCGATTGTTTAGAGATGTATAGGTTTTGTCAAACGAACCGTACAGATACTGCTAGCAACTTCACAAACCTCTGTGTATGTGGACCATTATATCATACTATAATTTTTTGTCAAATATCCCCTCCTCCCCCTATTTATGAACGTCGACAAGCAAACAATTGAACTCGAGGAGAGTCGTCACCTCGACAGCACCCTGAGACCCGATACGTTTGCAGATTATATCGGCCAAGAAGTCATAAAAAAGAACCTACACATCCTCTTAACTGCGGCGAGGGAGCGCAAAACACCTCCGGAACATATTCTTTTGTATGGGCCACCAGGACTTGGGAAGACAACACTCGCACACCTGATTGCAAAAGAACTCGGCGCCAATTTAAAACTATCGAGTGGACCAGCAATCATGAAGGTTGGTGACCTTGCGGCAATCCTCACCAACTTAAGTCCGGGTGATATTCTCTTTGTTGATGAGATACACCGCTTAAACAAAATGATCGAGGAGGTCTTATACCCTGCGATGGAGTCTGGGAAGTTAGACATCGTGATTGGTAAGGGACCCTCTGCAAGAACAATACAACTCGACCTTCCTCCATTTACCCTAATCGGTGCGACAACGCGCGTATCTCTTCTTTCTTCTCCGCTTAGATCACGTTTTTCCGGCGGTGTATATCGTTTACAATACTATTCGGAGGCAGAGATTGCGACAATTGTTTCAAATAGTGCAAAAATTTTGGGTACAACTATTCCCCATGACGCAGCAGAGGAGATCGCGCGCAGATCGCGCTTCACCCCACGCATCGCCAACTACTACTTGAAACGCACCCGCGACTACGCACAAGTACACAAGGCAGAAATAGACAAGGAGGTTGTGAATGCTACTCTCTCACTTCTAGAAATAGATGAGTTTGGTATCGGAACCCCGGAGAGACTCATTCTCGAATCTCTCGTTAATACATTTAACGGCGGGCCCGTTGGTGTTAATACTCTCTCGGCGGCAACCGGAGAGGAGGAAGACACTATTTCAGATGTGATCGAACCCTACCTATTACAAATAGGCATGATTGAACGTACTGCTCGCGGACGAAAAGCAACCGAGCGTGCGATGACTAATTTCAAAAAATAAAATGGCCTCTGTACGTATTCTAGGAATAGATCCCGGATTTGATCGACTTGGTGTTGGGTGTATAGATAAAGATGGTTCGAAAGAGACCTTGGTCTTCTCTACATGTCTTGTTACAAATCGAAAGGATTCTTTCGAAAAGCGTCTTCTTCATTTAGGGGATGAACTCTCCGTCCTCTTGGAGCGCTACAGGCCAAACGAGGTGGCGATGGAAAATCTTTTCTTCACCACCAACCAAAAAACAGCAATTGGGGTTGCAGAGGTGCGTGGTGTTTGTCTTTTTTTAGCAGCACATAATAATTTGAGGGTGTTTGAATACTCTCCTCCACAAGTAAAAGTAGCGGTGACAGGATATGGGAAAGCGACGAAAGACGATGTTGCTCTTATGGTTCCAAAACTCCTTAAAACATCATTTCCAAAGAAAACACTCGATGACGAACTAGATGCGCTCGCAGTTGCTCTTACCCACAGCGCACACCGCAAAACGGCCATTATTTCTGAATTATTGTAATGTTCTTTCTTTTTTAGTTACACACCTCTTGCAAGGTTTTTGATAAAGTGTTATCTTTGCTTACAATAATTCAATTATGCTAGTAGAAGAGGAGTCAAAAAGTTCTGTAGAAATAAACCCAGATGCGCTCGAGGCGGTGTTTGATGAGGCGGTGTTTGTAGAGGAAGAGGAGGTGGTTACTTTCTTTGGTGAAGAGGACGAGGCGGCGGACGAAATAGATATTGCCTTTCAAGCAAACGACGAAGGGTACTGGTAGAATACTTACCCTTTGAGGGACTACTTGTTTTGTGTACCCTCTTTTGTTTCTGTAATAATAATTTTTGCAAACCTTTTTTTCCCAATACGGAGAGTAACATTTCGCACAGTTTCTTTAGGGTCAGTTATCGGATTATTGTCGGCATCTGTTACAGCACCCTCTTCGATAAGGCGTCTCCACTCTGTTTTTGATGCAACAATCTCTTTTGCAATAAGTAAATCAACAATTAATTCGTCTTTTGTTCCTGCACATTCTGGTATGTTTTCCGGAAGACCCCCTTTCGAAAATGTTTCGATCCAATTTGTCTTAGCAAGGGAGGCATCTTTTTCGTTGTGGTAGAGGGTCACGATTTCACTAGCCAGGCGTAATTTGAGTTCTTTTGGATTCTCTCCTTTAGTAAGGGCTATTTCAATCTTTTGTATCTCTTCGAGTGAAACATCTGTACAGAGGGTGAAGTATTTAATAATGAGATCATCGTGGAGAGACATCACTTTCCCAAACATAGTATCTTTATCATCAACAATTGAGATAATGTTCCCCCAACTTGTAGACATTTTTCTTCCATCGGTTCCCTCGAGCATAGAGAAGGTGATGATGTTTTGTTTTGTCATACCAAAATGTTCCTGAATAACACGGCCCGCCTTTAGATTAAATAGTTGATCGAAACCACCGAGTTCAACATCAGCTTTAACGGCGACGGAATCATATCCCTGCATAATTGGATATAAAAATTCACGAAGAGATATCTCAACTCCTGCGTCGTATCGATCTTTGAAATTTCGGCGAGCGAGCATTTGTTGCACAGTAAAACACTCTGCGAGAGAGGTCAGGTCTCCGAACGTTAATTTAGACAACCAGTCGTTGTTATAAACAAACTCGGTTTTTGAGATGTCTAGTATTTTTGATATTTGGCTTTTGTAGTCTTTTAAGTTTTCGTCAATCTGCGCACGGGAAAGCATTGGTCTCTTTTCTGTCTTGTCAGAAGCATCTCCAACCTGTGCGGTAAAGTCACCAACAATGAGAACAACCTGGTGTCCTAGTTTTTGAAACTCGCGGAGTTTGCGAAGTGGGATGGCACGACCAATATGGATCTTGGCACCCGTTGGGTCGATGCCGAGTTTGATACGTAATTGGCGACCAGAAAGAAGTTCTTTCTTAAGATCTTCTTTTACAATAACGTCTTCAACCCCACGTGTAAGAAGTTCGTCTATTTTTGTCTCGTCGGTGATTATTTTTTCCATACATATAATCCTACCATACACAGAGATCTAAGGTAAGGTTGTGGTACTATAGTTGATATGCATTCTCCGTATTCTGTCAGACAATCGCGTATTAAGCGCAAGATTCTGCGTGAAGTATTTTTTCTTGGTTTGTCATCTGTTTTGGTGGCATCAGGCCTCTTTATCGCATGGCTTTCAACAGTTCAGTTGCCAGATTTTAACAACTTCGAAAATCGTTTTGTTGCAAACTCAACAAAGATATATGATAGGACTGGGAAGGTGGTGCTCTACAACATTCACGACAACATAAAGAGAACCGAGGTGCCTCTTTTTGAAATAAGTCCATACATTCAACAGGCCACAATATCGATCGAGGACGCACACTTTTACGAACATAATGGGTTCCGTCCGACGTCATTTATACGCGCGGCAGTTGCCAACCTTACCTCTGGCGGATTTTCTCAGGGTGGATCGACAATAACTCAACAAGTTGTAAAAAATGCCCTCCTGTCGCGAGAAAAAACTGTTACACGAAAACTAAAGGAGATTATTCTTTCTTTAAAACTAGACAACCAGTTGCCTAAAGACTCAATACTTCAAATTTACTTAAACGAAAGCCCGTACGGTGGGACTATTTATGGGGTGGAGGAGGCATCACTTGCGTACTTCGGGAAACATGCGAAGGAGGTCACCTTAACAGAAGCGGCGTACTTGGCAGCCCTCCCTCAATCTCCAACATACTATTCTCCGTACGGGAAACATCGTGATGCTCTTGAGGCGAGAAAAAATCTCGTCCTAGATAAAATGTATGAATTGGGTTACATAACAAAAGCCGAGCGCGAAACTTCTCAAAAAGAGGTTGTTGCTTTTGAAAAAAATGAATCCAATAGTGGGAAGGCTCTTCATTTTGTCATGTATCTTCGAGAGCAACTAGAGGAGAAGTATGGGAGAGATGTTGTTCAAAATGGTGGACTAAAAGTTGTCTCCACAATAGACTATCCTCTTCAGCAGAAACTAGAAGATATTGTTAAAGAAGGTGCACTTGAAAATGCAAAGAAGTTTAATGCAAAAAACGCGGCACTTGTAGCGATTGATCCAAAAACCGGACAAATACTTTCACTTGTTGGCTCCCGTGACTTTTTCGACACCGAAATTCCTGGCCAGTTCAACATCGCAACAGCTGCGCGACAACCAGGATCTTCGTTCAAACCTATTGTGTACGCGGCAGCATTTAATCTCGGATATACACCAGAAACTGTGTTGTTCGACGTTCCTACACAATTTAGTGCGCTCTGTGATGCGGATGGTAATCCAAAGCCTGGGATCAAAAAAGAGGCCTGTTATATGCCGGAAAATTACGACAATAAATTTCGTGGCCCTATTACAATACGAAACGCCCTCGCACAGTCGCTAAATATACCCGCCGTAAAAACTCTTTACCTAACCGGGCTCGATAATGCAATTCACCTTGCCCAACAAATGGGTTTATCAACTATTTCTGATCCAAATAGGTATGGGCTGTCTCTTGTTCTTGGTGGTGGAGAAATAACTCTTCTTGAACTCACCAATGCTTATGGGGTTTTTGCAAACAACGGCATTTATAACAAGCCTGTTGGGATTCTTGAGGTGAGGGATGTTGATGGAAATCTTTTAGAAAAATATTCTTCGGATGAGGCCCCAGTGCTGCCTGAGTCGGTTACATCACTTATATCGAGTGTTCTGTCCGACGAAGGGGCTCGCGTACCTTCGTACGGATCACACTCTGCTCTCTACTTCGAAAATCGTCCTGTTGCGGTAAAAACAGGCACCACAAACGATTATCGTGATGTTTGGGTAGTTGGGTATACCCCTTCTGTGGTTGTTGGTATGTGGGGCGGAAACAATGATAATACCCCGATCGATAAAAAGGTTGCTGGGTTTGTGCTTGCCCCTATCTGGCACAAAGCGATGGTGGAAGCCATAGGAACATCTTCTATAGAATATTTTCCAGAACCTCTTCCAAACCTATCCACAAAACCAATTTTGAAAGGAAGTTACTGCGATAGTGATGGAGTTCACACAATTCTTCGATCTGTCATAAAGCAAGATCCCAATGGCCCTTATCCAGAAAATCCAAGCAGTGACCCTCAATATGATCTCTGGGAAACAGGTATTGCGCGATGGATTCAAAAGAACGACTCTGTGTGTGGTGCCCCAACTACAACTGAGATTCCTCCGACTATAGTTCAATAAGTGCGTTTATAGTGTTACTGAAATATTTTTATCTTTAAGATGTTTGTATATGTTTTTTTGAAGGAGTTTGCTTCGCTTGGCTGATGAAGTTGTGATCTTTATGGTATTTTTTGTGATGATAATTTCATCTTCTCCCAAAACAACTCCTGTGGTTGTTTCTATATACACCAGTATTTCTGTCTTAGTATTCTTTTGTTCTTCGATCGCTTTTTTATATTTACTGAAGAGTTTCTCATCCATACAACAACCCTACCTAGTAAGGGGCATGAGTAGGTAGGTAAAACTCGCATCTTGTTTGCTTTGTAGAAAAACAGGTCTCTGTGGGGTGGTAAACATACATGTGATTGTTTCACCTTTTAGGTACGGGAGTACCTCGAGGAAATATCTGTTATTATATTTTACTTCTATCGGTTCACCTACGTGTGAAGTTTTAATACTGTGTGTGACTTGTCCAACTGCTTCACTTCTGCTGTGCAGGGTACATTTATCGTTTGCAAATACACACTCCACCTGCGAATATGTTTCGTTAAAATATGTGGTGAGGGTTAGTGCTTTTTGTAATTCTTCTTTTGTGAGGGTAACTGTTGTTGTAAATTCTTTCGGGAATAGTTGTTTATAATCTGGGAACTGTCCTGTAATTGTGTGAATGGAGAGGGTAAGGTTTGGTGAACTAATAGAAAAAATACTCTCGTAGAGGGAAAGAGTTAGTTCTTCTTTTTCCTCTTGTATAATCTGAAGAATATCTCCTATGTGTTTTTGTGGTATAAGCACTGAGAATTCTATCCCCTTTTCATTGGATAGCGTTTTCTCCGCCAGGCGGTAGGAGTCCGTAGAAACACTATAAATAAGGTCATTTTTTGTGTATAGATATACGGAGGATATTTCTGGTTTTATTTCTGTTGTTGCAGCACAAAAAGAAACTTCTTTTAGTAGGGTTGTGAGGTTCTCTTTTGAAATAACTCCGAGTATCTCTCCTTGTGGGGGTAGTGTAGGAAAATCTTCCTGCGGAGTAATTTTTATTTCTATAACACCCTGTTCTGTTGTAATAGTAAAGACACCATCCTCCACAGCACATACAAGAGATGAATTTATATTCTGAAGGGTTGAGATAATTCTAAGTAATGTCTCCCCTTGTAATAAACAGTGCCCATTAACAATCCCCTTTACTGGAATACTTTTTTCACAAAACAACTCTAAATTAGTGGCTCGGAGAGTAAGAAGGTGATTCTCAAGACTTATATTAATATCTTGTAAATAATTTTGGGATTGTTGTTTACTACGTGCTCGAGAAACTTGCGCAACTGCTTTTATAAACACATCAGATTTACATTCGAATTTCATGTCTTTAGTATATATAAAATATAATACTAAGTATAGGTCTGTGGAATCGGTGGAAAAGTATAAAAAACCTTATTTTTGAATATAAATAAAGAAAAACTAACATGGTTGTTTATATAAAAAACAAAGAGAGTTTGTTAATAAGTGTTTTAAAAAGAGACCTCTATATAAACAGTAAACAAACTACACCAACGTATTCCCCAGATTATACACAGAAGTAATCCACACTAAGCAAGCATTCCACGAATTTCTTCGATCTCACGAGTTAGTTGTTGATTTGTTTTTAAAATATTCTTAATTTTTTCATACGAGTGAATAACTGTTGTGTGATCTCGTCCCCCTAAGCGGTCCCCAATCATCGGATATGAAATATCAAAATCCTCGCGAAGGATATACATAACAATCTGGCGTGGTTTTACAACATCTTTGCGGCGTGTTTTGTTGTAAATATATACATCAGGGATGTGATAATAATCCGCTATTATCTTAACAATCTCAGGAATAGAAATACTTTTCTTCACACGAACACTATTCTTTAGTAGATTTTTTATATCAGGAAGAGTAAGAACTTGCTGTTTTATTTGAATATGACTCACAATTGAATTCATAACACCCTCCAACTCACGGATATTCCCCTGGACAGTATCCGCAACAAACTGAAGAACCTCAAGGGGTATTTTTTCTCGAAAATCCTTCGCCTTTGATTGAAGGATTGCAAGTCGAGACTCAACGGATGGGATATTTACATCAACAATCATTCCCTGATTAAAGCGAGAGCGTAAACGGTCCTCCAACCCAACAATAAGATTTGGATGAACATCGGAAGAAAAAACAATCTGCTTATTCATCTCATAAAGAGAATTAAATAAATGGAAAAGTTCATCCTGTGTTCTTTCCTTACCATTAATAAACTGAATATCATCCATTATAAAAACATCGTACTTACGGTATTTTTCCTTAAAACTATTTATTTTATTTAGGTTCGTCGCATTTACATAATCCATGTAAAACTTTTCAAGCGAAGTATAAAAAACCTTTCGATCAGGATGCTTCTTTTTCACTGTATTTCCAATTGCTTGCATAAGGTGAGTTTTTCCAAGCCCTGTTTTTCCATAAACAAACAAAGGGTTATAAACAATACCAAGACCATTTAGAACAGCCTGCGAACATGCGTACGCAACCTCATTAAAAGAACCAACAATAAAGTTCTCAAAGGTATATCGAGGATTTAATCCATCATCTTTATTAATGTATAAATCTTGTAGAGGAAGTGTTTGGCCGGTGATGGCAATATGCTGAGACTTCTTCTGTAAATTTTCTGGTTTTACAACAGAAAAAACAACAGAGCGAACACCCTCGTGTATTGTACGAAGTATTCTTAAAATAAATTTATGATATTTTTGATTAAGCCAATCCTTTACGAACTCATTAGGGACCCCAATAGTCACCTCCCCATCCTTATAATCAACAATACGAGTATTTTTAAACCAGGTGTTAAAATTAACACGAGAAAGCTCTAGTTCGATCTGAGAAAGTGCGCTGTTCCAGAGTTGGCCGTAGTCCATGATGGTATGTAGTATACACGTGCTAAAAATTGCCACAACTTGACCCACACAGTACACCGTTTTAAAGATATTGATTTATCACCCAAAATCGTGTAAAATATACCCATGTCTGTAACATATAAACCTAAAAGAAAAAAGAGAGCCACAACACACGGCTTTCGTGTTCGTATGAAGAGTAAGGGAGGAAAAAAGGTTATTTCTCGCAGAAGAAGTGCTGGTCGCAAGAAACTTTCCGTCTAAATATCACTCATGCTTCCAAAAAAGAAGCGTCTCTCGACAATAGATTTTAAAGGAATAAAACCCAAAATAATTATTAGAGGGTCGTTGTTTGATATAGCACACTCCTTTAACAAAGATACTAAATTTGCGTGTGTTATATCAAAAAAACAAATAAAAATAGCCGTCCTTCGTAATAAAGCAAAAAGAAGGGTATACTCTATACTCGAAGGAGTTACACCAAAAATAACAGGATTTTTTATTATCTACCCCAAAAAAACCATTCTTCATAAAGATTTTAAAGAGGTTAAAGAAGAAATGTTACATCAACTTACATAAAGTAAAAATATAATTCCATGTTCCACACTATTTTTTACGAACCAATTTACAATCTCCTTGTTTTTGTTCTTTCTAATACCCCTCTACACGACATTGGGATTGCCATCATCATAGTAACCCTTGTTGTAAAGTTTATTCTTCTCCCACTTAACATTTCTGCCCTTCGCACCCAATATCTTATGAAGAGATTAGAGCCAGAGATGGCAAAAATACGAGAATTACAGAAAAAGGATCCAAGAGAGGCATCTCAAAAAATGATGGATCTCTATAAAAAAGAAAAACTCAACCCATTCGCAGGGATTCTTGGTCCACTACTTCAAATTCCTGTGATTATTGCGCTGTACCAAGTTTTTTTCAAAGGGATGCACAATGACCCAACCTCTCTCTATACCTTCCTATCTTTTCCAGAGTCCCTACACACACTAGCGTTTGGTTTTTTTGATATGACACAAAAAAGTATTATTTTGGCTGTGCTCGCCGGAATCTCCTCATTTATGCTTGCCCGAAGGCAAACCACTAGCATGGTTACCAAGAAAGCCTCACACGAGGAAACGTTTCAGGACCAACTCATGAAATCAATGAGAATCCAAATTCTCTACGTTCTTCCGGTTATTACTACAGTTATGTCCGCATTTTTCCCTTCAGCCATTGCCCTCTACTTTGTTGTTAGTAACACCATCGGCTATGGACAAGATATATATATGAAAAACAAACTCGCACACTTAAAGCCCCTCTAAGGAACTGTCTTTATAGCAAGCGTTTAAATCACAGGCGTAACTTCGTACTGTACACATGTTTGAAGGTCCGGACCCCGGATTTATTGGACACGCCCATTTAGGAAGTGTCGAAGGCCAGCCGCTTCCAGTTGTACAGTCCACACTTGCTTCGTATGGAGCTGCCCCCCTCGCACAACAGTTGTATGCCGCAAAAAGATTTCCAAGTTGTGGTGCGCCAGGATAATTTCTTGAGGTTGAAGGACCAGTTTTTTCTTTTATAAGACGAACACCCTCAGCAATATTTTTTTCAGGTATGAATGAATCTGGCGTGCAAGGCCCCCTTTGATTTATCTGCATGAGACCACAATCATATGTTCCGTCCCTGTTGTCATTAGTAGCGTCTCTTTTTCCTGTGGATTCTTTACACATGATTACTATCGCCAGTTTGTAATCCACCCCCTGTTTTTCAGATTCACTTTTTATTATAGACAGATAGTCTCTGAATCTACACCCACTTAGTGCAGAGCATCGCGCCCCAGCGCAGACATCCCCCCCGCCAGAGAGGGTTTGCTTTAATGAGTCTGCTGAAGGACATGACGCGGAAGTACTATTTGAAGATGAAGGGGCGCCACTTATACTCGATATCATATTCTTAGCACCAACACCAAGAACACTAAAATCAATATCCCCCCGGAGTAAATCCCTATTAAACGTAAGAAATATAAGAGCAAACGAAAATGTTCCAACCACACCCTTAAGAACCCTCCAAAAAATCTCCCTAGACTTCGCCTCACTACTTGCAGAAGGAACCAACCTAAGTATCGCTCCATAAATAATCATTCCTCCAGCAGATACTACAATCGCTGAGAATAGCAGTGTGTAGAGAAAAGAGGAGGAGGCGAAAAAAGAACTAACCCCACCAACAGGATATTTTAAACTTGTTATATTAGCCACAACCCCAGGCTCAAGAGCGCGATAATCGGCGTTGTTCATAAGTTACGGGTTTGTTTCACCTGCGCCAGAAAGGAGGTTTGTATTTAATAACCATAAAGAACCGTCCTGTTTTCGTATAAAAGAAACAAGAGAACTATCTTCCGAAAGAATAATATTAGTCACATCAAATGGGAGACCATTCATTCCATCAAAAGAGAAAAGAGGAGAGGTTTCTCCCGTATTGGAATCAACGAGAATAAATGTGTCATCAAATGACACGCGACCCTGATACCAATCATCCGGCAGCCCCTCACTACCTCGCGGTAGTGAGCGTGGAACCGCGCAGAGTATAAATTGTTGCGTTCCCCAAGCACATTTTGACGCAAGTGTTTTGATGGGTAATACCGTATCTTTCCCCAAAGAAGTTATGTATGTTAAAAGCCCTTTATTTGACCACATGCTGGTAATCATGGAAGAAGAGTTTGAAGGGAGACTAATAAGACCCGTTCTTCCCGGCGTAACCATTTCAAAGGTGGGCAACTTTGCCATATATCCCTCAACATAAGCTGATGGCTTTGTGTATGCATGCAGTGTGTTGCCACCGTACACGAGAGACCATTCCTTAAATGGTGTTTTGGTAATGAGTTGAGTCCCTGTTTTTGACATGGTATATACTGCAACATCTGTGCCGCTATCTACCACGTAGGATAGAAGTGTTTTATCCGGACTCGAGGCAACAGAGATAACCTGTGAGGGTAGGTATGTTATGTTTTCTAAAGGTCGAGGATCTTGACCTTGGGCGACGGAGGGTATTGTCGCCATAATACCAACAATTGCTCGCTTTTCCTCGTCTTCATATCTCATCACAACCGTTGTGCCATCAAAAATTATATATGCATCATGAATGCCCGGGAACGTCGAGTTACTTATCTGAAATACTTTATTTGTATCAAAACTAAAACCATAAATATGTCCGGTTTCTCTATCAACAAACATAAGAATGGTTGAGGTCGCTCGCAGCGTCTTCTTTACAACCACTTGTTCAGTTGTGGTTGCTTTCGTTGAGGTGCTTGCTTTTATAATGGTTGATGTTGAAGAAACTTCTCTTAAATACTCTTTCACAACAAACGCCTGACCAGATGAGGGTTTGTCCCAAATTTTGGTGAGTATCTGGGGAGTGGCAAGTGTTATCTCGGTTGTTGAGGTACCCTGCTCTTCCTCTGTGTCTGGATTGCCTATGAATTGAAAACGCTTAGGAAAATCGCGCAGAGAAAGAGGATTTGTTTTATTGATGATTGATCCCGAAGAAGACGTTGTTGTTTGTGTAAAAAACCAAACAAGCACGCCGAGTGTAAAAATCGCAACACCAACAACAAAGAAAAGCATTCGTCTACTCATGTTCCTAAAGTATAGCAAGTAAGACGCGTAAGGTCTTAACGTATATCCACGTGCCAATGGGGCTGAGAACTCACCTCATTACAAAAAGTATAGCCGAATTTTTTATATGCGGCGTGACAAAAGCCAGGATTTCTTGTCGGCTCAAATCCTTCAACACAAGCATTAAAGGCAGCACTTTTTCGAGATAGGTCCACAGCTCTTTTGCCGGGCCCATGTGCACTGTGCCCCGCTTCCGTTCCCCCTGTTACCATAAGTTCGCCGGGGCAGTAGTCTTTTAATTGTTCAAGCATGGCAAGGGTGTCTTCTGGTAAGCCCCCCACGGTTGTACAAGCGGTCTCCGCGGGGTTTCTACAGGTATTATTGTTGAATGTTATTCCACGGGCCCCCAAACGCTTTCGAACCTCCGGAGATTCATTAATAGCTTTCCACCACTCTTCCGGTGGTGCGGTCGTTCTGGATCCTGGAGATGGGGGTGCTACAGGTCTATCAGGATTATCTTGTGAGGTAGTTATTCCTCCCGACCCGACCCCCGCTCGCAGTATTCCGAAATCAATATCCCCCCGGAGTAAATCCCTATTAAACGTAAGAAATATAAGAGCAAACGAAAATGTTCCAACCACACCCTTAAGAACCCTCCAAAAAATCTCCCTAGACTTCGCCTCACTACTTGCAGAAGGAACCAACCTAAGTATCGCTCCATAAATAATCATTCCTCCAGCAGATACTACAATCGCTGAGAATAGCAGTGTGTAGAGAAAAGAGGAGGAGGCGAAAAAGGTTACAGAGGATCCAAAGAACTGGGGCTTGAGTGTAGTTACCGGTCCAGCAAAATTAGGTTCAAGTTCCGTATATGATGGCTGATTCATGGTATTTAGCGGGTATCAAAAATAAGATTCAAAGAAGTTTCGGTATCCTGTAGGTAGCGCTTCTCTTGCTGAAGCGAAATCTTTAACGTTTTTGAGCCGTAACTATTTTTCTTTGGTTCAAATAATAGTTTCTTTGCTCGATATGGAGTAACAGGAAGTCCATCCAGTGTCCACACAACAGCAGCCGTGTCCTCGTACATACCATTTTTTGAAAAATAAAAAGGTTCAAACGCAAGGGTGAATGGTTTTGTTGCCTCAAAACGCCTCGAAACCAATTTTGTAAAATCGGTTCCAAAAATATCACTATATGTGTAAAAAAGAGGGAGAACTTGATGAGGAAACACTTCAATTTTTTTCTCAGCCGTTACGCCCGAGGACGATCGCGCAACGACTTTTATTTCTGTTGAGTCACTCAAAATATCTAGCGGGATAAGAGCAGACTGCCTCCCTCTTCCAGAAGACTGCTCGCGCAACTCACCGTTTACAAACCAAGAGTATGAAAGACTGGAAGGAGGAACAACCCTGCCGTTCTCGGAAATATTTCCCATTGCGACAAATTTCACAATTGACCCCTCTCCAGGGAGCGACCTTCCTTCATAAAATGTAGGGACGTAACTCTCTGGTGTTTCGTAGACGATTGCAACCGACTGTGGGACAAGTGTAACACTTGTTATAAAAAAATCCCCCGCATCAGTTTCAGCCTTGGCCGAAACAACGATGTTTTCTCCCGCTCCCCGGGTGCGAACGGTTATTTTCTTCTCTCCGTACCCTTTCAGAAGTTCTTTCCCACCAGAGACCCATGTAACCATTGCATTATCAACATCAAGGGAGTAACTTCGAAGGGTTAGGGTTACTGAAGAATTTGGCTCTGGGTTCGGTGGATCAATTACGATAAATCCATCATATGCCGCGAAGGTGGAGACTCCCCACCCCAACATAATCCAAACACAAGCCAAGAGTAGTATGTGCTTCATAGTTGCTTTGCTTGACCTAGTTCATCTTTCATTTGCTTTATTTTTATAAGTTGTGATGGGTCACTCGTGATAATCTGATCTTCAGTATATGAAGCAACAACCTTGAGGGCCACATGTTTAAGACCTGCAAAAAAGATTCCCTCCCCTACGCCAGATTCAAGGAGAAGATACTTTTCTTCATCGGTCAAATTAAATGTTTTTTGTACTATATCGATAGAAGAGGGAGATTGTTTGAGAAGTACCTGTATAGAAGAGTTTGCAATGATGGGTAAACCATAGGGTGATTTTAAGAAGTCACCAACATCTTGGGTGATGGTTGCGAGTCCAAGATAATATTTACGCCCCCGCTTTGCCAGACCAAAGAGGAACGAGGCCGTGTCATCGTTTTTCATCATAATCCACGCCTCATCTACGATAAGCAATCGCTTGCGCAAATCTTTGCGAACAGCATTCCATATGAAGTGAGTCACGATGTACATCGCAACAGGTTTCAACTCATCCTCCATATCGCGGATAGAGAAACAGACCAGCTTTTTATTAATATCTACGTTTGATGGCTTGTTAATAAATCCAGACCAAGTCCCTTTTGTATATTTTGAAAGACGTTGAATTAAATCTTCAGACCCTTCAATTCCAGCGAGCACCATCTCGAAGTCCGAGAGAAGAGGTGGTTCAAGTTTTGTAAAATCAGCATCACCGGTAATGTCTTTCAAAGCATATGTTTCTGTGATGGCTTGATCGATAATGGCGTCTTCTTCTGGTGTGAGCCCTCCCAACATAACACGGAAGAGTCCAACCAGGTTAACGATGTTGGAACGTAACACCTCAGAAGGAGATTCATCAACAGCCGGATGAGGCAAATCAAATGGATTGATATGGTGATCACTGGTTAGGGCGATATCAAAGTATCTTCCGCCGACAGACTCTGCCAAAAATTCATACTCACGTTCTGGGTCGATAATAATAACTTCGGTATCAAACATGAGGGTTCGAAGAATTTCTAGTTTTGTGAGATAACTTTTTCCAGAACCAGATTTTGCAAATACTATAGAGTTGTAGTTTTCAAGTGAAAAACGATCAAAAAGAATGAGACTTCCATTGTGGCGGTTAAGTCCATACAAAATACCCTTATCAGAGGAGAGATCAAAAGAAACAAATGGGAAGAAGGAAGAAAGAGGTGATGTATTTAGTTTGTTCTTGATATTCAAAAGATCTCGAGCGAGTGGGATGGTAGAGAGAAACCCTGTATCCTGTTGGAAAAGGGCTGGCTTTACGTAGATAAGTCTACTCTCAAGAATATTTTTTATTTCATTTTCTGCTTTGACAATCTCGTCCTCGTTGTGACCATAAATAGAAATATAGAGCGACACCTCAAACATCTTTTCTTGGGCTTGAGTAAGGCCATCTCGCAAGTCTTCTAGATCTTGGTATGCAACATCAAGTGTCGGGTCGCGGACAAGCCCCTTCTCTTCTCTTGTCATAATCTGACTCTCCACTTCAGCAACTTTTCGCTGGAATGTTTTCATCACCTCCCCTGTGCTAAGGGGTGATATATGGATTGCTACGTCGAACACCTTGTCGAGGTTGATAATCGGACTCAACCAATTATCGTTGAGGAAGCGCGGGTATGATATAACAAAGAACGATCGAAGCATTACCTCGCCAAGATTAATATCTTTTGGAGTCACACCAAGAGCACTCGGCGCAATAACATCCTTCAACTGCATCTCCGCGATCTTATATACCTGTTCTGGAAGAACGGCAGACACCGGACTTGTTTTCTTTTTTGAATTTAAAAAATCGAATATTCCCATACTTATTTTTCTTCCACCTTAGGTGCATCACGATTCTGCTCGCTAGGATTAAAGAGCTTGTAGAATAATTCTACCACTTCTTCTGTGCCAAGTTTTTGCCCACGTATTCCAAAGCGCGCCAACCCCTGGAGCACGGTCGAGATACGCTGCTCTATTTGGATACGCGCCGCATCAAAGGCAGCCTGAGACTTCTTTGATGTGAAGTCTGTCGCACCGATTGATAAAAGAGAAGAAGCAGTCACCGCATCTTCACCGGGATGGTAGTATGGCACTACGATGAAGAAGTGTTTGGTCATGATGTTTGTTTCTTCAGTAAACTTCGTAATGAATCCTATGTATTCGTGTATCTGTATTTTTAGAAGATCCTCCTTCACCTCCTTGCTCCTTGCTTGAAGCATATCTATATAAGGCTTAATGTTAAGGCGCCTCGATTCTATAAAAAATTGAACAGGAAAATCGAGTGAGTTAAGAAACGACTGAAATTGCATCAGTATTGCAGATTGTTCATCTTCGCTTTTGAGAGAAAGATTGAGTGAGTTGGTAATAACAACCGCACGAAACTCACCTCCATCAAGAAGAATGATGCCGTCACGAATACGATCAATAGGGACAATTTCTTGTGTTGCCTTTCCTTTTGCCATATATTTATGAGTATACCGTAGAAATTTCTATAGAGGCCTATCTTTCTGTGGGTTAGTATCAAGAACATCCAGCCCAAGTGCGAGATCGTGCAGACGATCTTTGTTCGTTTTGGAAATAATAACCTCTTTTGTTGTGTCTGCTACAATCTGATCTATTTTTGCTTCATTCCCGGTTGTTTTTGGGATGGGCTGTTTCCAGGTGAATATTTTTGGTCCCGTGTAGTATGCAAAAGCACTTTCTAAAAGATCGGCAAAAGGACGGTTATTAAAACGCACAAACGCAAGAGCAAGGAAAAGGGCGGCAACCGGAACTATAAGAATGATAGCAATGGCTTTTATGGGGATAAATGTCCATATGAGAAAAGAAAGACCCCCTGCCCCGATGATATATCCAAACTGCTTGAAAGTAAGAGGTCCAATCACCTTGTCTTCTATATCTATAAATTGTGGCACTCGGAATTGCATACGTAGTAGTATATCAAGAGAACCAGAGAAATATATACTCCAGTGTAAAGACCGTGCACCGGACTACTCTTCGGTTACCTCTCGGTACGGGTCGACGTTATATTGAGTTGGAGCAACGCTGTAGGTGGCGGTTCGCGCTTTAGGAGCAACGAGCTCCTTGCCCTTTTCTCCAAACATAAAACTTTTTAAAGCAACTGGAGAGTGAAGGGTTTTGTCATCATCTTCTTTCTTTTTTATCTCCGCTATTTGCTTTTGAATAGTCTTAAGGCGGTCCTCTATTTCTCGGTCGTTTGGAATATTCCCAAGTATTTGCAGTTGTTCCATGAGGGCCGAACGAGACCCACTTGGCGTTACTGAAGGCTTTGTTTGAGCACTGGAGGACTGAGGTGTGGTTATACCACTCTTTTGTTTTGTGGTATCCATAATTTCCTTGCGCAACTCATCAGGGGTCTTTTCCCCCTTGAACTCAAGTTTTACAACATCATCTGTGTTGCCAAGCATGATTTGTCGCGCGCGTTGAAAAATATCTTTATCTAGGTCAGTCGCAATCAGGTTAGCAGTTTTTTCATCTACTTCAACAAGATCTATAATTGCTTGCACGGTGTTTTCTGGCTCGAGTGCACCGATAAGTACATAGACAATGATATTGGAGAGAGGAATTGTTTTTGCGGCAGGAATTTTGTATTTTTCCGAGAGTGTTGCAACAATACGCTTTGCCTCACCTCCTTTGATAAGGGCCTTAATATCAGTGTGGGACTGTTCGAAGAGTTCCTTTAGTTTATTTTTATCAGAGATTATGTAGGAAGGGTTCATAGATGATAGTTCTTAAGAAGCAAACAACTCTTCCTCCACATGCTTCTGATGATCTACAAGGTTATGATCCACTCGGTTTTCGGTGCCACTTTTTGTTTTATCAAGTGCCACTCGAGCAGAAGCCTCTTTGTCAGTTTCAAGGGATAGTCCTCTTACTCTGTAGGATGCCTCCGTTGGAGTTTCTAGAGATAGCCCTGTTGTTTTACCATCAGTAACATTTACCTGTATAGGAGTTGCCGCCGTAGCAGTTGCCGCCCCGGCCGCAGCAACCCCAACCCCTGATTTTGCATTGCGAGTCTCCCGCATCTCTGTCGCGAGCGCTTGATTAGATTGAGCAAGAGCCTGATTTGCCGCAAGCTGGTCTTTGCTTACCTGGACAGCCTTCATCTGCTCCTTGAGTATTGGGTCAGTTTGAGCGTTAAAGTAGGCCTCCTTTTTTTCTCCAGTTTTTGAAACATAAGCATCAATTTTTTTATTTGCAGCAATAGCCTCATCCCAATCCTTGTCAACCATTTCCTTACCAAACTTACCGCCCCCAAGATCCTTATTTTTTTCATAGAAACGCTGCTTTGCTGCAGCACCTTCTTTATTTATAGTTCCGTCGTCATTTGTTACTTGAATTCTACCTAACCGCGCACGACGGTCATTCATTTTATTTGTTACATCAGCATCATAACCACCCTTCTGCCCCGAGCCCATCCCTCTAGAAAGCCCAAGTTTATTGAATCCAGCCTTGGCGACGGATGAGTTACGAGCATCAAATGAACTCGACGCTAATGAATTACTTAAATTGTACGCACGCCTACCAAGAAAAGAATCTTGGTTGTTTGTCATCCACTTGCTGTCACGCGCCTTCGCCGCAAGACTACCAACAGTTGCACGACCAAGTAACCCAACTCCACCAGTTGCTGCACCAACTGCTACGCCGCTTGCCATGCCCCCAACCTTCCCCATAAAATCTGTCGCCATCGCACCAGCCTTTCCAGCAACACTTTTCGTTATTTTCAGCATGAGATGCAGGGCAACAATCATAAGAAGAAGTCCAAAGAATATTTGTACCGTATCTTGCCTTCCCGCGGTGGCGTTTGATGCAGCGTTTATCCCGGTAGATATAGAACTAAGTGGACCACTTTGCCGCAAGGAATCCAAAAACTTGAGTGTTATGGCCAAGAGAATAGTAAAGACTGGTCCCACAGTGAGTTGGTCGACAAAAATTCCTCTGAGTTTTTTAGCTTGTTCTCCTAGTGCCGGCACAACACTATCAACAAAGAGAAGTGGAGACCCTATGATAACAAAGACAAGCACAGCAGTTCGTGTAACGAGGATAGCCGTAGCCATAAAAAACACGTATGCGGAATAGAGAATGAAAACAACAGCAGTAAGCGCGCCTGGAACACTGTCGAGACTGTTAAGAAATCCACTGTCTGCTGCTTTTGTACCGGTTGCCAGGTCTACAATATTTACGAGTCCGAGGCGGTTGGTAATGATGGACCCGGGGGACTTCGATGACATTACGTCGTTAGACAGAGCCTCGGCACCGAATACACTCGTGTAGATATTCAAAGAAATAACATTAGAGACGTCTATCAGTGTTCTGGCAAATGGGTATGAAAAGTTAACAAATAGCGCAAAGAGGATGAGATATGGCACGAAACGCTCAAACTCCTGTTTTCTGTCCAGAATGTACATCATTCCAAGCCACAACCCCGCAAACACAACAAACAGCGATATAACTTGACGCACCACCACCCACACACCGTAGAACGCCGCTGGCGCCCATTGAGAAAACTGGAGGATGGCTATCTTTATGGCGTAATTCATCATGTTCGCACTGAGCCAGAGTACGAACCCAGCGATTTGTAGGAAGTAGTGTTTAATAATCCACGCCACCGCAACATCGATACAATCAATAAAAGTTGCATCCCAGAGACTTTGACATTTTGCGTTTTCAAATCGCGCTATAGCCGCCGCAACCTTCCGACTTCCTTCCGCTCCCGCATTTTGAATTTGCGTCGAGGCTTCTGCCTGAGTAATGACCCCACCATTTTTTTCATCTCGAACAGTCGCCCCCTTCAACTGTATTTCTGCATTTGCGATTGCGGCCTCGGTAAGTTTGATACACTGTGCTGTTGAATTTCCAAAAACTGTATTTAGGGCAGCAGAAAGGTATCCCCTGTCCGAACAGTCGGATAGTTTTTTTTGCAAATAGGGAATAAAACCTTGTTGGTTTGGGTCGGTTGCGCCAGGAATTCCCTCGAGTATATATTTTTTTAATTGTTCTTTGTTGACGTCCGGGTCATTTTTTAGTCGCGCAGCAGTGCTTGCTACAATCTCTTGATAATTAATCAAAAACACCCCACCATTGTCAAAGCCGTTATAGCTTGAGTATGTTCTCGCCTCATCTCGCAGAGCTTTTATTTCTGCGTCAGTAACTGCTCCATGAACCGTGGCAGGAATAAAAAGCGACCATATAATAGCAAGAGAAAAAAGAGGAATCAAAACCCTTCTCATATCACGTAGTGTACCACAAAGGAAACAAAAGACTGTTTAAAATCCACTAGAATCTAGAATGAAGTTTGGCTTTGTGACATTTGACGTATGATGTCATCGCGAGTCGTAGAGCAAGTTTTTTGGAATTCGAAGATTATACCACCCTCCTCACGCGCCATCTGTGTATCGCTATCGTAGCCCATTACTTCGGCTTCTCGCTGAGAGCTTGCTGTTAGGACCGGTAATTGTTTGCTTGAAATCGCGGTCTGGTATGAGTTAAAGAGATCGTAGATTTCTTCCGAAGAGAGGGAGTTTGCCACCGCGTCCTTGGTTTGTTGTATGAATGCTCTAGCTTGGGGTATCGTAGTGGAAATTTCTGCATTCACCGTATTCTGCAAAGAATTGTTTTTATTTGTTTGGCGGTTATAGTAGTCAAGCGCAGAAGTTAGGCGCGGGTCGTTCGAAGGAAAGAGTCCTGGAACGGTTGTGGTACCTCCTCCCTCTAGATAAATAATTCGTGACGCACCGTAGTCACGTGTGAGCGCCTCGTAACATGCTTTCATACTTTCAAGTGAACTTTGGTTGCTCGATATTTTACTCAAGTAATCATTATCTAAACTCTCAAGTTGGGTCAAACTGTCCAAATGTGTTCGCATCTGATCAACGACAGAACTGTACATAGATGTCTGTGCCTTACTCCCGGCAGTTAGGTCTTTTTGGTAGGAAGCAGTCCGCCCGGATGTTCCAGAAGAAAGAAGCCCAGAGAGACTTCCATTGCTTGCAACCTGAACACCAGAGGATCCAATCTTTGCATCACTTCCACCAGCGAACGAGTCCAGGTTGTTGCCAAGGTTGTCCGCCGCACCCTCGAGTTTATTGAGTGAAGCGCTACCATTTTGATATATGCCGTACCCTGTAGCCGCGATACCAAATACTCCCTTTGCCAAATCAAATACACCGCTTAGAAAACTCGGTGTACCACCAGTTCCGTAGGTGGCAATCAGTCTGTCAATCTCCGCAGTAGTGTTTTTCTGGAAAGCAGCACTTAAATCGGACGCTCGCGTGATACTAACCTCCTTTAAGCAGTATGTTTCTCCATTAGTGTCCGGCTCACTTCGTTGAGTACATATTTTGGGACCCGCTATACCCTGCCCGTAATCGAGTTCCTTCTGGGCAGTTGCGATTTTTTGAGATTTAATTTTTTCTATTTCGTTAGACGCACGCTCCGTTCGACAGTAGGTGTTATCACAATCTGTTTTGGAAAGTATTCGGTTAAGATCATTTCCACCCCTGGCACCATCCACAGCAGTTAATCGCTGTGCTAGTTCTTTATCTTGGCTCGGCTCCCCGGTGCAAAAACTATCGTAGTATAGTTCTTTGTAGTATTCGTAGTCCTCGTCATTTATATTTCCATCTTCATCCGTTGCCTCTTCTTTTGCATATTCTTCTAGTTCTCCAGTATCACATACCTCATCTTGTATTTGGCTGGGAATGCTTGATTGAGTAAGTCGGTTTAGGTTTGTCATCGGATTACTGGTCTCTCGCGTTCTCGCGACAACAGATTTGTAAACATCACTCCCGTATATACCTCCGCTTGATTGGATGTTTGCAAGGTTAGCCATAACGACCTGAGTACCGACGGTTTTTAAATACTGCTCAGGGTCTTGTTTTAGAAGACCTTGCTGTGTTACAAGGTTGGCATTTTTAGTAAGAGTGTTAGCAAGTGCCACGAGGTTCATGGCATCGTTCATCGGTCGAATAACGTTTGAGTTTACTGTGGCGAGGGTTTGTTGTGTCGCGGTGATCGTGTTCTGATTTGAACTAATAGTTTCTTTTACAAGAGATGCTTTTTCTGTGAACCACTCCTCCACCTGCTTTGCATATTTAGAACAAAGCGGACACTCTACCACCAGAGCATAGCTGCGTGTAGGCGCACACACAACAGCAACGAGCATGAGTATAAGAACAAAATGTTTTTTCATACAAGATTATTTATAAGTATACCCACTTGTAAATATATATCCAGGTTCATTTGAGGAGAAAACGACATTTTTGGAATCAAACAAGTTTTTTAGTTGAGCCGGAACGGTCCCAACAGACACTACAGCATCTGTATAATTTCCCATCACAAGGCTGGCGCGTAGGGGGTCGCTGCCTGCTCCGGCCAAGGCATTCAGAATGTCTTTGTAAGAAGCGAGGCGGTTTATGATAACTAAGTGTTGCAGGGCAAGAGATGGGGGCACCGGTGTTGCAAGAAGTTTGGTTATAAGAGGACCAACACGATCATTGTTCTTCTTTATTTCAGCAAGATCGGAAGGATTTCTGGTTTGGGTGAAGGAGTTAATTGCCGCTAAATCATTAGTAATAATTGTAGTGTTTATAAGGTTTTTTATAATTGGGGCGACGGCATTACCATATGTTTTTAGATCACCTTTACTATCTCCTTTGGTTAGAGTAATGTCTTCAACAGCATATTTTGTCTGGGCAATTTTGGTTGCCTCTTCTTGTATCATTCGAGACAGTAAACGATTTTTTGCTGCTTCGTCTGTAGACTCATTCCCCTCCATCAAACTGCTCGCAACAAAGAGTTTTTTTGTGAGAGAACTCGTGAGGTTGTTGGGGTCATTTAATTCCTCGAGAACTTTTGGATCGGGCGGAAAGTCTTTCTTTAACTGTGCAATGCTTGACGTTGCATCATCAAAACTTTGTTCTATGAGTTCTTGCCAAGTAACAGCCCCGTCATGGTTTGTATCATGCGCCGATTTACTCGCCTCGATAATGGCCCGTAGGTTTATGGGGCTGTGTTTAGAGGGTGTTTTTTTTGTAAACCACGATGAAGGAATTGCTGCTGAGAGAATAAGTAAGAGAATAAACAACCCAAGTGCGCCCAGGGTTCTTGACTGTAAGGTGCTTTCTTTGTCCATAGTACAAAGTATAGCCCACTAGCACCCAAGCGAGAGGTACAAACCTGAGGATAACCACTAGTGTCCAGTTTTGGTTGCCAAGAGTATGGTTCGTACTAAACGAATCCAATCATCACACAAAAGTTTTTCCGCCCGAATAGAGACATCTACAGAAGACTCTTCAAAAAGTTTGCGCATAGGAAGTGAAGGAAATATGTGTTGTAGGTTGGAAACCAAAAGTTTTCTTTTATGAAGAAACCCAGCGTGCACCATCTTGAAAAACATCTCCTCTTCGTATGGGTTTTTAAAAAAAATCTGAGAAATAGAGTCTATGGCGAGTACGGCACTATCGACATTTGGGCGAGGGTTAAAACTCCCCTTATCTACCCGCGTAACAATGCGAGGTTTTCCATATACTGATACTGACAAGGATAGAATAGACTCTTTACCATCCCGAGCCACAATCCTCTCAGCGACTTCTTTTTGGATAAGAACAACCATGGTGGTTGGTTTGTGGGGGCGCGCAAGGAAGTGTCTAAAGATGGCCCCGGTTATGTAATATGGAATGTTGGCGATAACTTTGTACCCCTCTCCGAGCACAGGCATATCTTCTGGCATAAATGACAAGACGTCCTGTTCTTGTAGAACAAGGTGTCCATTTTCAATTGCGTGCGAAAACTTTTCACGAAGAAGAGGCAGAAGATCCCTATCTTTTTCTAGAGCAAGAACACGTGCGCCAGCGCGCAGTAATTCTTCCGTCAGGAATCCGGTTCCTGGCCCCACCTCTACTACCCATTCACCTGGGGTTATATTGCCCGCCTGAACAATTTTTATTCGTGCCGGAACGGAAGTTAAAAAATTCTGCCCAAATTGCTTCTTGGCTTTCATATCACCAAATCTACCATGATTATGAAGGAATTCTAAATGTAGACGACAGTACCTCCACCTTGCTTGTAGTAGAGTTCCGCCTCATCATTAATATCAGAAGGAATATCTTCAAGAAATTCGCTTGGTGCATTTATTTGCTTTTGTCCAAAAATCGTTCGAAGTTCTGCGTAGGATACATATAATTTTTTTCGTGCGCGGGTTACAGCCACATAGAAAAGTCTGCGCTCCTCCTCCTCTTCCTCCTTTGTTTGTTTTCTTCCGCCTATGTTTTTGTGTGGGAAAAGATCTTGTTCAAGTCCAGCAATGAAAACAACATCAAATTCCAAGCCCTTACTTGCATGCACCGTCATGAGGCGCACCCCACCCCGAGCCTCGTCGTTATCATCCTGATCACTCTGCAGAGACACCTCTTCAAGAAATGTATCAACAATGTCTTTCCCTGGGGTGCCATCATAACGCACGGTGAGCGACACAAGTTCGCGAGCGTTTTCTAGTCTCTCTCGATCTTCACTACTACCCTCGAGAAGTTCCTTCTCTATACCGGAGTCCACAATTATTTTTTGCAACACGAACGACAGTGACTCTGTTTCTAAAAGTTGTTGCAGTGTATCCAGGAAAGAAAAAACACCGGCAATTTTTTGTTGAGCGGCAGCAGAGAGTTCCTCTCCTGCAAAAAGTTTTGCAATTGTTACCTTGCCGATACCACGCTTAGGTGTTTCTAGTACCCGACGCAGATCTGTAAGGGATGTGCGGTTCCTCGCAGCGCGCAAATAACTAAGAACATCCTTAACCTCCCTTCGCTCAAAAAACTTTGTTCCCAAAAGTACATAGGGCACAGATTGCTGTATAAAAGATTCTTCCAAAACACGAGACTGAAAGTTTGCCCGATACAAAACAGCAATAGATTGAGGGTCTGTTCCCCCAGCGATCAGTTCTTTGCAACGCACGGCAATATTTTCCGCTTCTGACGTCTCATCCCAGGAAGGCAGTACAGTGATTGGGTCACCCCCTTGATGTGAGGTAAAAAGTCGCTTGTCTTTACGCACGGTGTTTTTCGTAATAACAGCATTTGCCAGGCGGAGTATTGATTCTGTAGAGCGATAGTTTTCCTCGAGAAGAACAACGCGAGCATTTTCGAAATCTTTTTCAAAATTGAGAATGTTATTAATATTTGCACCGCGCCAGGTGTAAATTGTCTGGTCGCCGTCCCCCACCACACAAATATTATTTGTTGCTGGGTTTACAAGTAACTTAACAAATACGTACTGTGCCTCGTTGGTGTCCTGGTATTCATCCACGTGAACGTATGTAAAAGTACGCACATAGTGTTCCCGAACACTAGAATGTTCTTCTAAAAGTTTTACTGCAAGAACAACCAAGTCATCGAAGTCAACCGACCCCTCTCTTCGGAGATTTTCCTCGTACAGTTTCCAGACACGAGCAACCACATCCATCTGAGTGGTCGCAACTTTTTTTTGATAGTCAGTGAGCGTGGTGAAGTTACCTTTTTCTCTACTTATAATGACTCGAATTTTTGTCGGATCGTGTGTTTTGGGATCTATACCAAGAGACTCCAGCGAGCGTTTAATGATAGAGAGAGAATCAGCGGAGTCCACGATCGTCATCGTTTTAGGAAGACCAAGCAGATGCCCGTCTCGACGCAGTATCATAAGGCCAAGAGAGTGGAAGGTTTTGATAATAGGGGTGTGATGATACGGATTATCTCTCTCGATACACCCCTCTTCAATGAGTCGTGACACAATACGCTCACGCATTTCTTTGGCAGCCTTGTTGGTAAATGTTACCGCGAGAATGGATCGAGGGTCTGCCCCCTCTTTTACAATGCGAACAATGCGCTCAGTTATTGTTTTTGTTTTTCCAGCACCAGCACCAGCGATAATAAGAAGTGGGCCTTCCGAGTGTGTGACGGCTTCAAGTTGTGCCTTGTTGAGAGTAATGTGTGTTGTCACAGGACTCTTATTGTATCACACAGAGCAGAGATTATTTTTTGTGAAAAGCGTCGACTATTTTCATCCTAGAAAGCACAAATACTTCTTCATAACTTGGCACCAGGTGTTTAAGTGTCGTTGCGTAAAATTCCTCCCCCATGGCACTTGATGCTACGAGCGCATCAAACTTTTCTTTCCCCACAATGTCGTATATGTCAGAAAGAAATTGTTTCTGAATAGTTTTTACAATCTCCAAAAGAACCTCAGGTCGATCCTCCTCGTTTAGTACTGATAAGTTAAAATCTTGAGGTAGTTGTTGAAAAAGAATCGAAAAATTCATGGAATTTATGCGAGCAATCTATCTGCTTCTATAATAAGCCCACGAAGTGCGTCATATAACTCCCTGACGCGCATATCTTTGGTAATAGAAAATGATGGGTTTATCAACTTCGCAATAGTTTCCATTGCGGAAATCATCTTGCTCACCTCTAGACGCTTCTCGTGAGTGTCCAGTGGAGAAAATGTTTCGAGATAGAGAACGTCGTATGCTTTCCAGCCTTTTACATTTTCTAGTGCGGAGGGATTATTTGCCACATACAAAGAAGCAAAGTTTGCAAAGAACGTATCTTCATTTCCAGTCGTCTCAAGTGCCTTCAAGAGATCTGTGGTGTGCTCATCCGTACTGTGTTGTAGGGCTGTTCTCCAGTTTGATTGAGAACGTTTCTTTTCTTCGTGCACAGGAGAGACTTTTCGCGGCTCTTGTACGGAGGTAGAAATTGGTCCAGCATATTTAAGTATTGAATCACCGTAGAGTTCTTCTAGTCGTGCGTATAGCGGCTCGATTTCTTTTAATCGAGAGACAGTCCCGGATTCGCGAGCATTCTCTTGTTGAACAGCCGGAGAGTCAATTTCTTGCCGCAGGGTATCTTCATGAAGCGTTTTTTTCGAGACAGATTTCTTGTATCGCCCTGTTCGGATGTCATTGAGGGTAATTTTTTCACGCACCTCCTTTATAACGTCTTCTGGTATAAGGTTGATGATGGACGGGAGAGTGATGCGCTTCGTGGTATGTTTAGTTCGAAGAATTGGTGCGGCCGGAACAGAAATACCAAGTCGTCTGTATTCAAATTCTGCAAACATAACAGGATTTTTCTCTTTCGCCACCAGGAGACGGTCTTCTTCATGGTCTTGAAAAATTTCTAACACACGCATAATTTGTTCTGGGGCAAACCCTTTCTTAACAAGAGAATCTATAAAGGCCTTCTCGAACCTGTTTTTATGGACGGAGAATAGGTCTTCGTGGGAAATTTTTTTTACTTCTGCGCCAACGCCGTTCCCCTCTATTTGTTTAATAGAAAATGGAATAGGTTTCTTGGGTTTTTGATGAGAAGGTCTAAAGGTTCCAATCCTTGTGTCGAGGTTTTGTTCCGCCGTTTGTTTTTCTTCAGTAAATTGTCGTCGCATAAGAAAGTGTGTTGATAGCAGTATACCTTACAGTACAATGATTTTAAGTGACTTCTCCACATCTAAAACGACATTTCTCCTTTGAAGTCAATATCCCCCCCATGATATAATCATGCCCGTAGGGGTAGCACTTGTTTTGGTAACAAAACTACCCAAATCTTGCGATTCGTTTCGCTCCACCCCCTTAATTACTTCGAACAATATCGTAGTATCTTCTCACAAACGTTCCTACCGAACGCTCTATAGCATCCTCATTGTCTCCTTTGTGTGTTTTTCTGCACCCTCGCGAGCGCACGCTGGCGTCTTGTCGTCATTCACCACAAAAGTGAAAACAATTTTTCTTGGAGACGTTGCAAGCGCTGAAGAGGTTACCCCAACATCTCAGACAATTGCCCTCCCAAAGGCAACCGTCATCGATGATGATGCCGAGGATGATATTGATCAAGATGCAACAGACAGTGATGCTCTCACAGTAACATCAGGGCCACTTCGCCTCTCTACAGAAGATGTCGACTTTCCTCAGACGGACGAGATTAGTGTGTATGAGGTGAAGAAGGGAGACACACTTGCAACTGTTGCCAAACTTTTTAATGTTTCTAAAAACACAATCATATGGGCGAACGATCTAAAGTCACAGACCCTCACTCCAGGAGACTCTCTTGTTATTTTGCCTATCACTGGCATCAAGCATACCGTTAGAAAGGGTGAGACTGTAAGTGGTATCGCTAAAAAATATAAAGCAGATGCTGATGATATCGCAAAATATAACGGTGTCTCCGTCGATGGAAAACTTTCTCAGGGAGATATTTTGATAGTACCAGACGGAGAAATTACAGTTGCACAACCAAAACCAAAGACCTCCTCCAAGGTTCACTCAAAGATACTTAATAGTTATGCATATAGTGCGCCCTCTGGATTCTTCGTACGTCCTGTTGTAAATGCTCGCAAAACACAAGGTCTCCACGGGCACAATGGAATTGATCTAGGCGCAACACCTGGTACCCCAGTCCTTGCCTCGGCATCCGGTATTGTTATCGTTGCAAAAAGCAGTGGATATAACGGTGGATATGGAAACATGATTATTATCGCTCATGAGGGCAACGTTCAAACAGTCTATGCTCACCTACGCGCGGTATATGTTTCTGCTGGTCAGCAAGTTGGACAGGGCGATGTTATTGGTGAGGTTGGTAACACAGGACGATCAACCGGCCCCCATCTTCACTTCGAAGTTCGCGGAGCAAAGAACCCGTTCTAAAGTAATTCTTGATAAAGTTTTGGTCTGTATTGGAAAGCCTCAAGGATGTCCTGCTCTTCCACAGTAGCGCTTTCTCGTAAGTCAGCGATAGTTCTTGCAAGTCGCAGCACTCGATGGTACGAGCGTGGTGAAAGAGAAGCACTCTTGCTTAATCTCTCGAGAGACGCCGCAACAGATTTCTCTAATGGAACAAGGGTTTGAATATCTTTGGATTTAATGTCTTTATTTTTTGTACTAGACATCGAGTGTTGCGTAAACCGTTTTTGAGCAAACTCTCTTGCCCGACGAACTCTCTCCCGAACTATTTCACTGTGTTCTGCTCCCTCACGCAAGGTAAGCGTTGCATAATCTACATGTTGAACAGGAACCCACATATCAATACGATCCACAATTGGGCCAGACAACTTTCTCACGTAACGAGCGATATCTGATGGTTTACAGACACACCTTTTTACTTTACTCCCGGTGTAGCCGCATGGACACGGGTTCATTGCGGCTAAGAGTGTGCACGACGCCGGAAAAGAAAACGTTCCTTTGGCCCGAGAGACTGTGATACTCCCCTCCTCTAGTGGTTCACGTAGGGACTCGATGACCTTTGTATCAAACTCCGGAAACTCATCTAAAAAGAGTACCCCGCGGTGTGCAAGAGTTATCTCCCCTGGTCGTGGACTTGCTCCACCACCCACAAGCGATACATATGAAGCGGTATGATGTGGGGCACGAAGTGGCGGATGTGTCACAAGATCACGAGAGGTTGTTGCTAGAGAGTGAATACGAGTTACTTCGAGTATCTCTTCTTGTGTAAGTGGTGGAAGTATCCCCGTGAAGGCTTTGGCAAGAAGTGTCTTCCCAGTTCCTGGCGGTCCGTAGAGTGCGATGTTGTGTCCCCCAGCTGCCGCAATTTCAAGCGCACGCTTTGCTGTTGCTTGACCTTTTATATCTTTAAAATCTATGAGTGATCCCGGTTCTTTGTATGTGATGAGAGTTTTTGGTGTTGGGGTAATTGAGGAAATAAGGCCTTTACCAAAAGTTTCCCCCCCAAGATGTAAAACAATCTCTTCTATTGTCTTACATCCGTACACAACAAGATCCCCGACAAGCGCCGCCTCTTCTCTGTTGGCATATGGCACATAGACAGCGGTAGCACCATGTCTCTTCGCGCACTCTACAAGGGATAGTGTTCCTTGAAGAGGGATAAGTTCACCTGTAAGAGAAAGTTCGCCAAAAAACCACCCAACATCTTTTGGAATGTGTAGTTGCTTGGATGCGACAAGGTATGCAAGGAGTATCGGTGTGTCAAAATGTGACCCCTCCTTCTTGTTATGTCCAGGCGACAAAGAAACAGTTACTCGATGATTTTCTGTTTTTGGATTTTTAAGTCCACTATTTTTTAGCGCAGAGAGAATTCTGTCTCGACTCTCATCGATTGCTTTGTCCGGCAACCCAACAATGGAAACGTGGAAGAGTCCATTAGAAACATCAACCTCTACGTCGACCTTTTGTCCCTCTAAACCAACAATATGTGCTGTTGATAATGTTCCAACGCTCATTTATTTTGCATTGAGTGTGCTACTGCGAAGAGAGAGAATGCCTTGGGTTGATGTGGAAATAAGAAGTGCCCTGTCTCCCAAGAATGCGTAGACAACGGTGCTTGAACCAGAGGTTGCTATGCGCATGTTTTGATTACTTACAGTAATATCATTAAAAGCAAAAGGAGGAGCAAAGTACACCTCTGTTGACGTTGAGACAGATGTTACAAGTGTGGTTGTTCCATCTACCACCGTACTACTTGTAGCAACGGTAACAGTGTCCCGTTTAACACCCTTTGTTTCTCGTGCAACACCAATTGCTGCCGAGAGTTCGTCGGCATATGAGGACTCATTCTTAAGCATATAGGTGAAGACTGGAGGATATGCATTTAGGTAGAGTACGACGCCTTTGTTTGATTTTTCTACTCGAGCAACATATCGACCAAGAGCAGTATTAAGTGTCGGGGATATAGAGGAAAGCGAAGTCGTTGGTCGCAACTGCTTTTCTTTTTCTGCAGCAAGTTCCTGCTCTGTTGGTTTGAATGGATCAAATTTCCCAACCGCGTAAAGGTACCCAAGAGAAACAATCCCAATAACAGCACACAGAATAAGTACACTTGCGATCATAAAAAGATGAGAGGTGTGCTTTTCTTCTTGTTGCTGCGCGGCGTCTACTTTTTTTGTTTCATCGGTAGCGGATGCAATATCCGTTAGTGATGCCTCCTTGTTGCGTATCTCTTCCGCAATATTGTGTTCAAATGTTTCAATGGGTACAGCCATAGTAGAAGTGTACCAGATTTTTGCGGATGATTTTTAGTTCACCTGTGAAAAACAAACCCCGTTACCATCGTAACGAGGTTCGTTTTTCAAAACATAAAAACGAATTATTACTCACCACCAAATATGCCCAGATCTTCATCTGAAAAACTTTGGACAGTGGCATCGGTTTTTTCAGCAACCTTACGGCGATCAGTGGGTTTATATTTTCGTGGTGTGCGTCGGATGCGATATCCAATAAGATATTTTTCTGGCTGCTCACACATATCGACAAAATCCTCACACGCCTCACGAAGTTTTGTCGCCGATGATCTTCCAAAAGAAACGACCTCAACTTGTACACCAAAGTGCTCCTTAAGGAAATTCACAAGAGGAACAAAGTCCCCATCCCCCGTTGCAAGGACAATGGTATCAACCTTTGGGGCGAGTCGAATTGCATCAACCGCCAACCCAACATCCCAATCGGCCTTCTTTGCTCCACCGTAGAAAACTTGCAGGTCTTTCGTTTTGGTCTCAATTCCAATTTTTGTGAGAGCCTCGAAGAAGTTTGTCTCATCTCCAGCTTCTGTGGTAATAACATACGCGATGGAGCGGATTAGTTTTCGTTTCCCTACGGCCGTCTCCATAATGGCACCAAAGTTTACTTTGCAATTGTAGAGATTTTTTGCACTGTGATACAGGTTTTGTGTATCGATAAATACTGCGACACGCTGGTCGCCGTGTTTTATAACTGACATAATTGTATATAGATATGTTTTTGGTTATATGTTCCAAAAACTGATTACGTATTAAAAAATAGATCCCAAGACACTGTATACCACGGGGCGCGATAGAAGAAAAAGGATAGTGAAGATCTTACTTAAGACCGAGTTTACTCACGATAGTAGAATAACGCTTCTTGTTTGTTGTTTCTAGGTACTTGAGGTGTGTTCTACGTGAAGCAACCATATGGATAAGTCCACGACGTGAGTGGTTATCCTTCTTATGAACCTTAAGATGGTTTGTAAGTTCTGTAATTTTCTTACTCAAAAGTGAAATTTGAACCTCAGGAGACCCTGTGTCCTTCACATGAATTTGTGCGTCTTTAATAGCCTTAGTCTTTTTTCGCGCTGTTAGCATAGTATTTAAATGTCTATCCCTATATAGTAGCACACTTTTTTTAAAAATGCAACCCCCAGGAACATAAAGAAAAACAAGCATTTTCTGGGATTTAAGAAATATAGGCAATTGCGAAATTTGACTCATTACAAAAAACATTGTAGTATAAAAATCCTTCAGTTCCCCCAATCCCTAAACCCGCTAAGCCTCAAGGAGGCCGCATGCACACCCTCATCTTGTTTGTCCTTTCCTTCGTTTCCTTCGGCGCGTTTGCCCAGGGTGACGAAGGGAAGTACCTCTACCAGGTCACAGGTTATCGCGTCGAGCGCACCTCTGGCCAGGTGGTTCGCCTGCCGGTGTCCTACGACACCATGGCGGTCGTGACCGCCGCATCCGAGGGGTTCATCATCTCGGAGCGGTCGCTCGAGACCGGCAAGGAAGAGCGCAGCACGCACCTCATGCGAGGCGGATCGCGTTCGATTACGGTCTATCGAGGTAGCGATCTGATCGAGGAGCGCAGGTTGCCTCGACCGATCACCGCCCTCAAGAACCCCGGCAGTTGCACCACCGGTGACGTGGTCGTGCGCATGTTGCCGCGGTACCTGAAGACGTGCCGCATCGTCCTCATCGACGACGACGGTAACATCATGAAGGGTCTCATCGGATTCGAGACCATCGCGATGCGTCTAAACGGTAATGTCGAGACGACGGTCTCGGTGCACCGAGAGAACAACCTCCTGCATGTCGAACGGTGGATGACGTCTGTGGCAAATCGCGACGGCGAGACGATTGCCGAGGAGTTGGCGATCAAGGTCATCGCCTTCCCCTTCTCCAGCCGGTAGTCATCCTTCCGACCGACCCCCAACCCGCCCTCTTTCGCGCCCCCGCGAGGAGGGCGTTCTTTTTATTTTGGTGACCAGGTGAACAAGTCTGGGTAATATTGTGCGACACTGGAGTATACTTGTGAGAATGGATTTGTTTTCTCTCAAACAAGATTTTTTACAATACATCGAAATCGAAAAAGGTCGATCAGCACTCACTGTGCGCAACTACGATCACTACATTTCTCGCTTTTTAGAATTCGCTGAAAAGGTTCACAAAGTTTCCTCCCCTTCTGAAATTACAGAAGCACTCATGCGAGAGTATCGAATTTATTTAAATCGTCACCCAGCACGCAAACAGAAAAAAGGGCAAGCACAAGAAACGCTCGATAAAAAAACACAGAACTATCACCTCATAGCTCTTCGAGCATTTCTCAAATATGTGCGCCGCAAAGGTATCAAGGGGTATGATCCAGAGCGAATTGAACTAGCAAAGACAGTCGGGAGAGAACTTGATTTAATTAGTGAAAAAGAACTCTCTCTTCTTCTTTCGGCGCCGGATGCAAAGACCCTCGCTGGTTTGCGTGACCGCGCCATGCTTGAACTTCTCTTTTCAACTGGGCTTCGCGTGTCCGAACTCTGTTCACTCGATAGAGATATTGATCTTGGAAATGGAGAAATTTCCGTACGTGGAAAGGGTGGAAAAATTCGCGTGGTTTTTGTGTCTTCTCATGCTCATGATGCAGTGAAAGCATATCTTCGAGAGAGGGTAGATATAGATGAAGCAATGTTTGTTGATCACTCGCCTCGGGCCGCGGCACGTATCGAAAAAGAAGAATCTATTCGCCTTACCCCGCGCAGTGTAGAGCGCACAGTGAACAAGTATGCCGAGCGTGCAGGCATTGCCAAGAAGTGCACACCACACGTCATACGTCACTCATTCGCAACTGATCTTCTTTATAATGGAGCGGATTTACGTACGGTACAAATGATGCTTGGTCATGCGTCGATTGCAACGACACAGATCTATACCAACGTTACCAACAAATTCCTGAGGGATCAGTTTGAGAAGTTCCACACCAAAAGAAAGAAGGATCATGGTTGACTTTTTATAAAATTATTGTACACTGAAAGCACTTTAACCGAAAAGGAGGATGGTATGGCTCGAGACGCCAATACACCGACCGCTGACGAGGCAAGCGTGAGTCATCCGGTCGCCAGCTCTGCCGGGCGCCAGATGGTCGCTGCGGGGCTGGTGACGCTTCCGTTCAACGATGGCTGGAAACCCCCGCTCAGCGACACGTTCTTTCCTCCAAGCAAGTCCTGCACCGTGAAAGAGTGTGGGACTCCGGAGGAAGAGCCCTGCTTTCATCGCAGGTGCGGGCGCCCCGGTGCGGGTGAATGAGTGCACCGGTTGCACGACCGAGAGGACCCCTCTCAGTTTCTTTTTTTATAATAATATATGATATAGTTTATAAACTTTATGGATTCTGACGCCACTCCCCCGCAACACGTTCCGCAACACGTTGCGATTATCCCCGACGGTAACCGTCGCTGGGCAAAAGAACGCGGTCTTCCGGCTGCCGCGGGGCACATGGAAGGATATGCTCGTATAAAAGAACTTATACGAAGTGCAAGAGATGAAGGAGTCTTGTACTTAACCCTATGGGCGTTCTCTACAGAAAACTGGTCAAGATCAAAGGATGAAGTAAACCAACTCTCACTACTTATTGCGCACGGCCTAGAAGAATTACATAAGGAAGCACTACAAGAAAAAACAAAAGTAGTGCATCTCGGAAGAAAAGATCGCCTCTCTCCTCGTATTCAAAAAGCAATAGAAGCAATCGAAGAAGATACAAAAGATTTTTCTGATTTTTGTATATGTATGGCCGTAGACTATGGTGGCCATGATGAGGTAGAAAGAGCAACACAAGAAATGCTTGCTCGTGGCGACTCAGAAATATTTTCATACCTGGACACACGACGCCTCAATATCCCAGACCCAGATCTTATCATTCGAACAAGTGGAGAAAAAAGAACATCGGGATTCATGCCCCTGCAGGGTGCCTACGCAGAATGGATCTTTGATGAAAGGAATTTCCCGGATTTTACGAAGGAGTGTTTTCGCGAAGCCCTTGCGGAATATGCAAAACGAAATCGACGTTTTGGTGTGTAGAGACAGTACGGTTTTGTTTTTTGAATCAAAAAGAGTATTCTTTAAATATCATTCAACAGCACATGAAATGTATTTCTTGGAATGTAAATGGAATACGGGCAATGCATAAAAAGGGAGGACTCCAGGAGTTATTTTCTATGGGCGCCGACATCATAGGTATTCAAGAAACAAAATCAACACCAGATCAACTTTCGGAGGAAATAAAAAATCCACCAGGGTACTACTCATACTTTGATAGTGCCAAGGAACGAAAGGGTTATTCAGGGACGGCGGTATATACAAAAATAAAACCAGAAAAAGTGCAGTATGGTCTTGGAGACAATTCATTTGATATTGAGGGCCGTGCGATTACCGTGCATTTCAAAACATTTGCATTTGTAACGTGTTACATGCCAAACGGGGGTCGAGACGAAGAGCATTTCCAATTTAAACTACGATACTACGATAAATTTCTTAAGCATGTCAGCGCCCTTCAGAAAAAATACGAGACGGTTATTTTCTGTGGAGACCTAAACGTTGCTCACCAGGAAATTGATATTGCGCGACCAAAAGAAAACGAAAACAGTATTGGCTTTCTACCAGTAGAGAGGTCATGGATTGATCGTGTGATTCAGGAGGGCTTCGTTGATATTTTTAGAGAGTTGCACACCGAGGTGGTGAAATATTCTTGGTGGGATCAAAAGACTCGCGCACGTGAGAGAAATATCGGATGGAGAATAGATTACTTTTTTGTGAATAAGAAGAGTAAACAAAAAGTTATGAAAGCAGAAATTCTGAACGATGTGTACGGTAGTGATCATTGCCCCGTGTCACTTGAGGTGACAGTATAAATAAAAAAGGAGCAACTTTCGTTGCCCCTTCGTGCCTAACTCTTCACGAGTTGGACGAGTTCCTTCCAGTCACTCTTCCTTTTGCTGAAGACCCCATTTGCACCCAGCGCGATTCCTTCCGCAAGACGCTCCTCATCGGACGAAAACATGAAGATCTTCGTTGTGATACCACGACCACGAAGCTCATGCACCACCCATGCTCCGGGGAAATTGGGTTCATGCGTCGTACCCCATCCGGAGAGGTTGCCATCCATGAGGATGGCGTCGAAGGACGATTCTCCCAGGAATTTTTCCATCTCCACCCTGGTGCTAGCCCGGCTCATATTGACCCCAGACTTTTTGGCCATCCAGGCCACCACTTCCATCATGTATGCTTCATCGTCAACAACGAGGACATTGATCATGGTGCTCATGTGTATCTCCCTTAGGTTGGTTTTAAAGAACATATCTCTAAAAATTCCTAAATTACTTTAGAAACTTTATAAAGATGGGGAAGAGGTGTAGACACTCAATTCCCCATAACCACGATCACGCTCGGTTCACAGCGGGTAGTCTAAGCGCGTCTACCAATGGAGCTTTGTGAAGGGCTTTAGTCTTTTATACCTCTTCACGTACCTGTGTGTCGTTTATTTCACCGCCACCAGATGTCCTTGTTAATTTATATACCGCAGTCAGACCAAGGTCTGCGGTCGATGCCCATTCTAGACATTGGAGTACCGAATCTTGTATTCGGCAAGAGCCCCCTTGAGGAACTCAACAGGATCTTCTCTCCTGTCCCATTTGCGAAAAGATTCTTCTTGAAGAATCTCTCTTCCGACGCGTACTGAAGCATCAGGAGACAACCTTACGATTGTCGCATTTTTGTCCAGCGTATCGACGCTCAAGGCCTTGAAAAGGTCTTCCACATGCTCTAGTTTCCGAAACTCGTCGGAAAGAGCAACCCTGACACCGTGCGTCTTACCCATTTCGGTAAGTTGAAGGAGGTTTTCCCTCACGCGGATGTAATCAGAGTCGTGGTATCCTCCCCTTTTCAAGGAAATAAGCGGGCTTATCACCCAGTTGGTAACACCAAGCTTCTTGAGAAGCTCCGGCATTCCAAGGAGGCGATCAACCTTGCCCGGGTAAAGAATGGATGCAACAGAGATGTATTTTGAGAACACCTCATCGCCAACCACTCCGTCCTCAAAGCAATCACGAACGGCTTGTATGCCGCCAATGGTTTTTTGCCAGGCACCCTGCTCTCCTCTCGAGAGGTCATGCAGGGCCGGATTGTGGCTATCTACCGACACGATGATGCTGTCAGTGATTTGCACAATCTCATGCGCGACCTCTTTGAGGTACACGCCATTGGTGACGAGCAACGTCACCAGCCCGGCATCCCAGCTCATGTGTAGCAACTCCTTGGTGAGTTCGTACACACTGGGAAGAAGCGCCTCGTGCCCCTGGATGGAAAACGAGTTGACTTCCGGCATCGCGAGGGTTTCCTTGAAAAATCTCAAGTAGTCCTCAGTACGCATGTCGATGGTATTGGTCTCTTTGCGCTGATTAATAAAACATCCCGCGCACTTGAGATTGCAACCACCAACCGCAGGTAGCACAGCAGTCATGGCGATCATGGAATTTCTCCCTATGTAGTTTTGATTTCAAGGTTCTCTACTGAGATGCAATATTCAATTACATCCCCGATAGAAAACCGGTGAAGTACGCTCACCGGGCTAAATCAACAACCGTAATGTCACTAAGTTGTTGATTGACTGCTTGGGGGTTTTATTAACAGAGTTTCCCCCCAACTCTGCCTGCCTTTGCAGGGAAGGCTTCACCCTTAGGTGCCTTTGGAAGGGGATGTTGCACCCTTCGACGGCGCCTTGAGGGCGGAGACCTTCTCGGTACGTGTCGGTCGCTGCTTGTCGCAACTGGCACCCGAGAAGCCCACAACCTCGGCGCTCATCATAAGTCACCTCCTTTCTCGCTATAAGGTCGCGACCCATTAGATTCAAGGAACTTTTCTTGTCTGAAAGCAGTATGCCAGAAAATATATTGACAGTAAAAAATAAAGTTGTAATTTAGTAAATTATGCTAAATATCATTATATTTAAAGGACATAGTAGTTGTATAATATGTCATAAAAACTTTACAAAATTAGTAAAAGTAGGTATACTCTAGACATGGAAATACAAAAAAAGTTACACATACTAGGTTTATCTAACAAAGAACAAAAAGTACTTGAGGCGCTACAAAAGGGGCACATTACACCCCTTTCCATTGCTAGACATACAAAGGTTACAAGACCAGCCGTGTATGTTATTTTACAAAAACTTAAAAAGAGAGGAATTGCGGACTCACGAATCCTTGAAGGAAAAAAGTCTTGGCATTTTACAAACAGTAAAGAATTAGCAGAAACACTTTATGAATTAAAAAAGTCACTTTTACAGTTAAGTGATGGGCGTGAAGAGGTTGTTGGAGTAGAAGACAGCACAATTGTAGTACATCGAGGAAAAGAGGCAGTAAGAAAAATATTTTTTACGATGTTTATGGCCCACAAGCAAGAACGATTCCTTGCGCTCACCGACGTGACACCTCTTGAGAGTTGGCTTGCAACATTTACCCAAGAAGAAATTAACGAAACAAACAGAATAATTAAAAAGAATTCTCTTATAACAGAACTTATCGTTCCTATGGGGTGGTTAGAAGATCATTTTAATGCACTCGGCGATGAGTGGGCAAGGGACTATGAAGGAAGAACAAGTTCCACCGTGTATGCTGATAAGAAATATTTTAACCACTCAGGGCAAATATTTGCTTTTAAGGATTCGCTGTATCTTTTGGCACTCGACGATCAGCTCGTCATAGAAATACGACACAGTGATATTCAAAAAATGATACTCGCGATGTATTCATTTATAAAAGACCATGGTGTAAAGGTTGATGCCAACAAGAGAATACGAGAAATGATTGAAAAGAAAGAACTAGTAAAAAAATCTTAAGAGTTCTATTTCGGGGAAGAAGTTTTTGTCGTTGTATCCTTTTGTAAAAAGTTTAGTTCACACAGCGCCTCTTCTGCTTTGTACGTTTCGTTAACCCCTTTTCGCAACTCCTTCATTGTTGCGTCTAGTTCGTCATATTCTTTCTTTCTGGCGTCGAGAATCTGTTTTGAATTCAGGCGATATGAGGTGTCTACGTACCAACTGATAGAGGTAAACTTCGTGGCCGCCTTGCGACGAATCTCCTCGCTTCGTTTAGTGTAGTCTTTCAGCCCTTTTGCTAAGAGAGAATTTTTTTTCTCGTGCGCGACACGCTCACATTGTGTGTAGAGTTCTTTATTGTAGGTGGCGGCATGTGTAATAAATAAGGAAGAAATTACAACAGCCACAACAAGATTAACTTTATTCATAGTAGAAAAAGTATATCATGTGGCCAAGCGTATCAATGTCCACGAGTTGCTCCGAATGTTTGTTTAATCGAATTAATTAATGAAGCCCCCCTGCTTTCCTTCTCCTCTGCCCGCCCCTCTTGAGAAATACTTTTTTGCTCCACCTGTTTTTTTATAGAAACCTCTGATTTCTGAGCATTTTTTCTTTGGGTACGGCATTGCTCTATTGTTTTATCAAAAGCAGCCCAAATTAACTCGCGTGATTCCTTGAGATTGCCCTGGTTTTCTGTGACTGTGCGTTTATATTCCTCGACCGCTTTCCTAAGTGCAACCTTCTTATCCGCGTCATTTTCAATGAGAAGAATTTTTTTCTCTGAATCTTTTCTTATGATCATCGCTTTCTCCATTTCTTTGTTATAGAGATTCCGCGCAGTTTTTATTGATTCGTCCCGAGCGTCTATTGCTTTCTCAGAACAATCCACAAAAGACTGGTTCTTAGTGACCACCGGAGTGGTGCTTGCCGTTTGTGCAAAGGTACATATTGGCAGAAGCAGGGCCGCAGTAACGAATGGTATAAGGAGTGGTTTCATAGGGTTAGTAGTATGTATTATAAAGCAACATCTTCCAAACTGCGAATTGCGTCCTCGGTGTCTAACCCTTGTTCAAAAGAGTCTACTTGAGTATCAATTGTATAAAATGGATCTCGTTCATATGAAGGTGTTGTATACGAAGGCAAGAAAACAAGCACAATGGCAAAAACAGTAACCACTTGAGTAATAGTAACCCATATATAAGGGGAGCGTACCGCTCGCCGCACTTCGTGATTGTGTTGCTCTGGTATTTGAGACAAAAGTACTTGAAGATTTTTTTCGGAGGGCGATACGGTCTCCTTATACATGTGAAGCGCTTGCTCTATTGTTTTTTGATGTGGGGTTTTTGTCATAGAAGATGACGAGATAGTATGCGCAATTTCTTGAGTGCACGCTCCTTTATCTTGCGGAGATACACTTCTTCACGATCCATAACAGCACTTATCTCTTTGTACGAAAGTTCTGCGTAGAAAAAGAGTCTGATTACTTCTTCTTCATCGGGTTGAAGTTTTGGCAAAAGATCATTTATGTTCTCCGCGAGTATCCGCACATGCTCTTCCTCGAGAATGTCGTCTTGCGCAGGAAGTTCTTCAATCAGATACTCATCAATCGAAGAAAAAGTTTTCTTTTCTGCATGATTGATGAGGAGTCGCTTTGCAATGGTGAAGAGATAGGCAAGCGGAGACGTCTCGTGTTTATATCCGGGAAGTGCTTCGTAAAAACGAAGGAACGTTTGCTGAGAAATGTCTTCTGCCAACTCCTTTGACCGTGATCGGGAGAAGGCATATCTATAGAGCGGTTTGTAGAGCATGGAGTAGACGCCACCAAACGCCTCTTTATTACCAGATTTGGCTTGTATAATGAGGTTTTTAAGGGCAACAGCATCCCCTACAGAAGATATAACCGACGAGTCTTTATTTTGTGACAGCATCTATGCCAGGAAGTGTACCAGAAGCAAGAAAATCAAGCATCGCCCCCCCACCAAGAGAGACAAATGTAAACTTTTTTAAAAGATGAAGAGAGTGAGCAACGGATACGGTATCTCCTCCGCCTATATAAGAATCAACGGGTAAATTAGATAAGTTTGTAAGGATCTGTTCACTCCCATGAAGCCAACCCTTCTCATAAAGCCCAAGCGGACCGTTTGCTATAACAGTCTTTGCATCTTTCATGATTTGTTCAAGCATGGCAACTGTTTTATTACCACAATCAACCACCACACCATCAGTTGGAATTTTATCAAAATCACACGTACTACCATCCGCGAGCACTACATCCACCGGGGTTAGAAGCATGGGGTGTCGCACGAAAGACTCAGCGAGTTTATATGAAGGGTCGTATAAACTTTTCCCAATCTCAAGACCACGTTCTTTCCAAATATTATGTACCATAGCTCCACCAACGAACACTTGCACACCCTGATCAAGATACTGTTTGATAAGATCTAATTTTGTCGAAATTTTTGCTCCACCGACAACAAGGATCGCGGGTTTTACAGGAGCAAGCGCCTTGGTGAGGTTTTCAAGTTCTCTCATAAACGTAGGACCAAAGTATGAAGCCATTTTTCTTGCGACACCCTCAACACTTGCATGAGATCTGTGCGATACAGAAAATGCATTGTTGATAAACACATCACCTAAGTTTGCAAACGATTGTGCAAGAGAAGGAAGGTTGTCTGTTTCTCCCTTGAATAACCGAACATTATCAAGCAAAAGAGCTTCGCCACGAGGAAGATCTCGAGAAAGTTTTTCTAGTTCGTCGAACTGTTGTGATTCGGTGAAAGAAATGAAAGGCAACTCTTTTTTGGCGTGATCAGCAATAACTTTCAGCGACTCACCCTTTTCCCCAAAGTGGGTCATGATTATAATCTTCGCGCCAGCAAACGCAAGTTCTTTTAAGTAAGGAACTGTTACATCGAAACGGCTCAAATCTGTGATCTCACCATTTGTAACTGGCATATTCCAATCAAGTCGAATCAGTACCCTTTTGTCGTGCAGATCTTTTGGATCAGGTGCTTGATGTGATCGCCAGGTTGTATTCATAGTTTTGGTGTGGTGCGTATTAAAAATGTAAGACTAGTACCTAAGAAGAGTAACAAGAACTAATAATTTCCACAAAGGATGAGACTTCTTGGGAGGATCTACCAATGAGCAAACCATCAACCCCGCCCTCTTCAAGGAACGATCTAGCGTTGTCTTTTTTCACGGTTCCTCCGTAGAGAATCTTTATTTTTTTTGCATGATCAATTCCAGAAAGAGAGGCAAGTGCTCGGCGTATTGCGATGACAACCTCAAAACATTCTGCTTGTGTTGCGGGCACCTTCCCACCAATGGCCCAAATTGGTTCATATGCAATAATAAGATTTTCAAAAAATCTTCGCTCTACCAACGCAAGAGATCGTTTGAGATCTTCCTCTAACTCTTGGAGGTAGTTGCCATGCTTATCCCGCACCTTTTCACCAACACAGAGTATTGTCGGAAGTTTTGCTTGCAAAGAAAGACAAAGTTTTTTTGCTCGGTCTTCAGTATGTTCACCCCGTTTTCGCACCTCACTGTGACCAATAATTGTAAAGGCCGCACCACCGGAAAGTAACTGAGAAGGAATTGTAAACCCAGTTTCTTGACCGAGCGTTATGCCAGAAACATTTTGTGATCCAATGTAGCCATGTTTAGCAAGTGGTGCAAGATGGGGTATAAAAATATCAGGTGTTGCAATAAAGTAACATTTCTTTGGAACTTTTTTACCAAGTGTTAGGCACTTTCGTTCAAGTTGCTTTACGAACTTTACTGCACTTGCGAGTGTGTCTGGTGTTGTCTTCCAGTTGCCGACTATAAGAGGTGATGTGAATTTTGCCATAAAATTTCTTCAATGAAGTATATCACAGGCGTCACTATCCTCAGGGGCTAAGAGTTCAAACGTGATACACTTCCATGCATGGATTCATTGAAAAGTGCTCATAAGCACGTACGTTTTTTACACGGCGCCCTGTACCATATTTCTCATAAATCAGGGAGATACGCTGCGCTCCTTGCGTGCGTCGTTGCGGTAGCATTTTTCGCCTATATGGGCACACACAAGAAAGAAAAAGAAAGTTATACAGTTTCCATGATCCCAATTAAGCAGTATGTTCAAGTCTCTGGAAGTGTACAGTCTTCCAAAGATGCCTCCCTCTCCTTTCAGACATCCGGAACCATCTCAAAAGTCTTTGTAAAAACAGGAGATCGTGTTCGTCAGAATCAAACCTTAGCAAGTCTTTCTTCAGGAGACCAAGAGGCGGCAGTTCTCTCAGCGGAGGCTGTGCTTGCTAATGCGAACATCACGCTAGATCAACTCAAAGAAGGACCACGCAAAGAAGAGATTGCCATCAAAGAGCAGACATATCAAAACGCAAAGGATTCACTCGATCAAACCTATCTTGTTATTCCTGACGTGATTCGTAATGTTGAAGCAACAACCGGAGATGTGCTCAAGAATAAGTTGGCGGGACTTTTTATTAGTCAGGGAGATCACTATGTACTCTCGTTTACTTCTTGTGATCAGTCACTTCAATCCGTTATAGAAAAAGGAAGAACAGATATAGAAAACATCCTTGCTTCATATCAGAAAAAAAGTTCAACAATCACTACCATCTCTACCCGTGACTCAATTGATGCGGTTATTGAGGAGGGTTACAACGCCACAGTACAAACTAATGCCCTTATTGGTAATATCTCTAATCTTCTTCTTACTGCGTGTAGTGTGCAAAATAGTTCACTCGATACGTATCGTACAACCCTTTCAACAGTTCGCACGACAATGACAACATTGTTCTCTGATCTTAGTACCAAACGAACCTCCCTCACAACGGCGAAAAATACGTATACGCAAGCAGCGCGAGACCTTGATCTCACAAAGGCTGGTACCGATCCATACAAAATAAAAGCCCAAGCAGCCGTCGTTACACAATACGAGGCGAATCTTATGCAAGCGCGCCAGGCATTTTCAAAAACAAAAATAGTAGCACCGTTTGACGGTATTATTGGTGATGTCTCTGCTACAGAAGGAGAAACAGCAACACTTGGTAAAACTGTCATTACCATGATTGGGGCAGACGCTTTTGAAATAGAAGCAAAAGTACCTGAGATTGATATAGTAAAAGTTATACAGGGAAGCGAAGTAGAGGTAACCCTTGATGCGTACGGAAAGGGTTCAGTTTTCCCAGCGACCGTTACTCGTATTTCTCCAACAGCAACCACAGAAGGAACGGTTCCGATGTATAAAGTGACCATAACATTCAAGGAACACGATGATCGTATCAAGTCTGGCATGACTGCAAACGTAAACATTGTGACCCAGTCAAAAGTTTCCGCCATTGCTGTTCCCGCTCGTTTTGTTACAACAACAAACGATACTTTCGGATCTGTTATTCTCCAAGACGATAAACGAGAAGTTATTCAATCCGTATCACTCGGTATGAGGGGCGCAGATGGTCTCATTGAAATAACAGGAGGGCTCAAACCAGGGGACGTTCTTCTTATGCCGGAGATTGGTACTCGCGCTGCACAAAAGGAAAACTAATTTTCCACACAGTGGTTATGAGTGAACGGGGGTTGTAAGGCTTCTTGCTGGTATACTCTGTATATCTTGCATGTTCTCTCGAACTAAAAATACAATCAGACTCGGCTTTTTCTTAGCCATTCGCCAGGTGTTACGTACCAGTAAATGGACAACAGGACTCATCGTGTTTATCATGATGCTTACCTTTTTTAATCTGGTTGCAACGAGTGGGTTCCTTGTTGGTATTATCGAAGGATCATCTCGTGCGTTCAAAGAGCAGTGGACCGGGGATTTGTTCATTAACAACAGAAATGAAAAGAACTATATAGAGAGAACCGGAGATATTACGAGTCTGCTCTCATCATTTCAAGAAGTAGAGAGTTTCAGTAAACGAATAGTTGCCGGAGCAAAAATAGAAGCAAATTGGTGGGAAAAAAGAAGCGAAGAAGACGCCAACGTGGTTAGTAATCAAATTGCTGGTGTCGACCCTGTGTCCGAAGAGTCAACAACACGCCTCTCAGGTGCTGTTGTTGAGGGTGAGTGGTTGAAAGAAGGAGACGCGCGCGGGATTGTGCTTGGCTCCGCATATCTCCAAAAGTACTCTCGCGTTGCGGATCTTGTGTCGCTTCTTCGAGACGTAAAGCCAGGCAGCACAGTTCGCGTAACGGTTTCACGTGCGAAAGCTGCGTTTACCCCCGGTAATCCTGGTCGAGAATTAGAAACAACACTTGATGAAAGTTCTTCCGTTACACAAGACTTCATTGTACGAGGAATTATAGATTCAAAAGTCGCCTTCGTGGCATCACGTGCGTACATTCTCGATAGTGAATTAAAAAAGATGCTAGGAAAAAGTGATGGAGACGTTTCCGAGATAGCCATTCGCGTAAAACCAGGTGTTGATCCGTACATTATAAAAATGCCACTGGTAAATAATGGATTTTCTCAGTATGCAAAAATAAATACTGCCGAAGAAGGGGCGCCAGAGTTTTTGGTTAACATAAAATTATTTTTTAATATTATAGGCACAATCCTTGGTTCTGTCTCTGTTGTGGTTGCTCTTATCACCATCTTTATTATTATTTACATCAATGCACTTACCCGTCGTAGACAAATCGGGATTATGAAAGGTATAGGTGTAACTGAATTCGCTATTGAGTTTAGTTATATCTGCCAAGCATTATTTTATGTTGTGATAGGTTCACTCTGTGCTCTTGTGTTTATATTTGCATTCCTAAAACCACTTATTGACCGATACCCAATCGATACTCCTTTTGCAAGTATTGTGCTCGTTGCGGAACCTCTCTCGGTCGCCATTAAATTTATCTTGGTGCTCGGCGTGTCTGTTCTTGCAGGGTATTTACCAGCACGACTCATCGTAAGCAAGAACACCCTAAACGCAATTCTTGGTAGAAATGATTAAAACATCTATATGAAAAAACACATTATCGAAGTCCATGAGTTAACAAAAAGTTTTACCGACGGCACAGAGGTCGCACAGGTTTTGAAGGGAATATCACTTACTGTCGAAGAGGGTGAATTTGTTGCAATCATGGGACGTTCAGGTGCTGGTAAGTCTACACTCATGTATCAAATGTCACTTCTAGATACTCCAACCTCAGGTTCTATTAAATTAAGTGGTCGTATCGTGGATCGCCTTAACAATGAAGAGAAAACACACTACCGCCTTACAGAACTCGGATATGTTTTCCAGGATTATTCGTTGCTCCCGGAGTTAACCGCCCTTGAAAATATTATGGTTCCTCTTCTTATGCAGGGTATTACTATGGAACATGCCAAGACTCGAGCGCTTGAAGTTCTTAAAAGTGTTAATCTTGATCACAGACAAAATAATCTTCCATCAGAACTCTCTGGTGGAGAACAGCAGCGAGTGTCGATTGCGCGTGCTGTAACACACAAGCCAAAAATTTTATTTGCCGACGAACCAACCGCCAACCTCGATTCTTTCTCTTCAAGGAATGTTATGGATATTTTTAAAAAATTAAACAAAGAAGAAGGATTGACCATTGTCATGGTGACTCACGAAGAAGAGTATGGCAAACTCGCCGACCGCATCATCAAACTCTCTGATGGGATGGTTGTTGGATAATAGTACTCTCAATAATTTTTATATTTGAAAATGGGCCGCGCACTTGCGCGGCCCATTACATCTTGGTGCGGTCCTCCTATCCGCCCAAGATTGGTTGTTATTTGTTTGGAATCAAATGCCGCGGGGTGGGGTTTAGTAAGTCAACCCCAGCACACCGCCCGATTCCAACACCTCGCAGGCCTCCGGAAGCGGAATGTCCAGACAGCGGGCACCGGCCACCTTGGCCGAGACTTCATCCAGTCCATTGGCCTGCAAGCGCGCGTTCACTTCCTCGATCGAGAGTCCGCTACTTTGTCCTCTCCCGACCGTGATACGGGGGCTGAAATATTTCCCCACCCCCCACATCTCGGCGCAGATCCTTTGCGCGTGGCGAAGGAACGATTCCTCCATGGTGACGCCAAGAACGAGTTCCATTGTTCCGTCCCCTGCCGCCCACAACCAGACGTTACCGAGCGTCGCCTTGGGCAATTTCCAGTCAGCCATGCGACTTCGAAAGACCGGAACCTGCTTCCTCATGTCTTTCTTTTCCGCTTGAAAGGGCGGCAGGAACGCGATATGCGGGGAGCGGGGTATTTCCCACCATTGCAACGATAGCGTGTTTTGCACCACCAGTTGCAAATCCCACACGCACCGCTCGATTTCACCCTGGAAGGGGTGATTGATCGAGAAGGGAATTGCCACCTCGTACGTTTTTCTCGACATCACGACCTCCTTCTTTGGGGGGTGGGCTCCGAGGTGATCTCTCGGAGGATTAAAGGTGCTACTCAATTAGTAATACTAACAGACCAGAGAGCCACTTGCAAAGTGTGGAAATCTATGATATAATATATTTCGTGTCTTGGATGTGTGTGTTTCTGTTGTGTGTCGGCCCTGTGGCCGGCCATTTTTATTAAAAAATTGACCGTAATTCACCAAAGAATTACTACATTACGAATAACTAAAAGTATGTTAGATATTAAAGCTCTCAAAGTTGCCCTCGAGCAACTCGAACAAGAAAAGAAAATTTCTCATGAAAAGGTAGTTGATGCTGTTGAAAAATCTCTCGCAGCCGCATACCAAAAAGAATATGGTAAGCGAGGACAGATCATTCGCTGTAATATTAATTTTGATACAGGCGAAACGACATTTGAACAAGTAAAGATCGTTGCTGACGAAAGTACTGTTCGTATGGTTACAGAAGATGAAGAAAGTGCAGAGACCGCAGTCGTGCCGCAAGAAGGAGAAGAACTTCTTCCACGTTACAACGAAGAAAGACATATTTTGCTTACAACCGCAAAGATGTTGAAGAAAAATGCTGAACTTGGCGAAGAGATCATCTTCCCCCTCGACAACCAAGATGATTTTGGTCGTATTGCTGCACAAACAGCAAAGCAAGTTATCGTTCAAAAACTTCGTGAAGCAGAACGTGAATCGATTGTCGAAGAATTCAAAGACAAGCAGGAAACAATTGTTTCTGGTATTGTTCAGAGAATTGAACGAGGAACAGCATTCATCGATCTTGGTCGCACAACAGCGATCTTGCCTTTCGAGGAACAGATTCCGTCAGAACGTCTTCGTCCTGGGGAAAGAATCCGCGCATATCTCTTTTCTATCGAAGAAGGTTTCCGTGGGCTCTCTATTCGACTTTCACGCACACATCCAAAATTCTTGATCGAACTCTTTAAAAATGAAAGTGCAGAAATTGCACAAGGCTCAGTCGAAATAGTTGCCGTCGCTCGCGAACCAGGCAGTCGCTCCAAGATTGCTGTAAAGTCAAACGACGAGCGTGTCGACCCAATTGGTGCGTGTGTTGGTCAGCGTGGCGTTCGCGTTTCTGCTATTACTGATGAACTCTCTGGTGAAAAGATTGATGTTATTGAGTGGTCAGGAGACGCTCGTCGCTTTATTGCGACCGCCCTTTCTCCGGCAAAGGCCCTTTCTATCGAGCTCTACGAAGAAGAAAAGAAAGCAACGGTTACTGTATCTAAGGAAGAGCAGTCACTTGCTATCGGAAAAGGAGGGCAGAATGTTCGCCTTGCTGCAAAACTTACAGGCTGGAAGATCGACATTGTCTCAGGTGGAGAAATGATTGCAGAGGTAACAGAAGAAGGATCATTCACTGCAGGAGAGGAAACAAAAGATAATCTTACAATTGCCGAAGAAGCAACGAGTGTTCTCGAATCTCTTGAGGTTACGGAAGATGTAACTCCAAAAAATACGGAGATTGAAAACGCACCAAGTGAAAGCACACAAGAAGAGACAAAATAATAATTTTGTTTTACACTCGTACGTACTAATACTTAAGTAATTAATTATCCAACATCTATGAATCTACTACACGATATTTCTCACGGTGCAGATGCTCCAGCGGAAATAAATGTTATCGTTGAAATTAACAAGTGGTCAAAAAACAAGTACGAACTTGATAAAGAGACTGGGATGATCAAATTAGATCGTGCGATGCATACCTCTCAAGACTATCCATTCGACTATGGATTTGTCCCTCAGACCCACTGGCACGATGGAGATCCACTCGATGTGGTACTTCTCACCACATCTCCTCTTATCCCAGGAATACTTGTAGAGGCGCGTCCTGTTGCAGTTATGGACATGATTGACAGTGGTGAAAGTGATGCGAAAATTATTGCCGTTCCAGTAGGAGATCCGCGATTCGCTTCCGTAAAAGATCTAAAAGATCTTAATACCCACCTCGTAAAAGAGTTCACTCATTTCTTCGAGACCTACAAGCATATTCAAGGGAAGGTGGTAAAGATTAGAAAAGTAGAAGGAGTTGCAAAAGCAAGAAAGGTAATCGAAGAAGCAATCAAACTCTATAAGAAAGAATTTAAAAAGAAATAATAACCAGAACATAACTGGTAGATACAGTCATGAAAATATCAAAAAAAGATTTAAAAAACTCCGAAGTCGAGTTCACAGTTACTGTTCCTTCTGATGTATTTGAAACGTATCACAAGCGCGCTTTTGCTGAGGTACAAAAAAGTATAGAAGTTGAAGGATTCCGTAAAGGAAATGCACCAGAAGATGTGGTTGTAAAAAAGTACGGGGAAATGATTATCCTCGAAGAAATGGCCAACTTAGCTCTTCGAGACGCGTACATTCGCGCACTTGAAGATCATAAGATCATGCCAATCGCAGAGCCAAAAGTAGCAATCACAAAAATTGCAAAAGGAAACCCACTCGAACTTACAATTACTGTTCCAGTGATGCCTGAGATCAAACTTCCAGCATATAAAAAAATCGCTAAGGACATAACGAAGAATAAAGAGGTGGTAGAAGTAACCGATAAAGACATTGAAGATGTTATTGAAGAACTTCGTAAGGGTCGAGCGCATGCTCATGCACATGATCACAAACACGAAGATATCCAATTACCTGAACTCACAGATGAATTTGCTCAAAGTTTTGGAGAGGATTTCAAAACAGTTGAAGATTTGAAGAAGAAAGTTGGAGACAACCTCAAACTTGAGAAAGAGCAGAAAGCAAAAGAAAAGCGTCGCGCAGAAGTGATGGAGGCTCTCATCAAGGAAGTGGAAGTAGAACTACCTCATGTGATGGTAGATGGCGAGTTACAGAACATGCTCGTTCAAATGAAGGGAGATATCACTCGCTTCGGTGGAACATGGGAAGAGTATCTCACACACTCCAAAAAGACAGAGGAAGATATTAAGAAGGATTGGAGAAAAGATGCAGAGAAGCGCGCCATCTCACAAATTCTCCTTCATAAGATTGCAGAAGCGGAAAAGTTAACTGCCACAGAACAAGAAATTGAAGTTGAACTGATTCGCCTTCTTGCAACAGTTCAAGATGCAAATGAAGAGCGTGCCAAGGTGTACCTCTACCAAGCACTCACCAACGAGAAAGTTCTTGCTTTCCTTGAGTCAGTGGCGTAGGTGTATATATGTAAAACTAAAACAGGTGATCCGCGAGGATCACCTGTTTTAGTTTTTTAAGGTAGCAATTACGCTTGTTGTGGTTGATTTGTTGTGATTTCTACATTACAACGATTACAACTGCATGTTCCGGTTGTTGCAAGGATGCCACCGATGATAGCGATGTTCTTAAGAGCCATCACAAGTTGCATAGGCCCCTGTACTGGATCAGTAACGTTTCGGTGTACGAGTACTGTTGCGAGGATTGTAAATACTACGAGTGCTCCACCTGTGTAGCACACACGGTATCCCCATGCATATGCAAGCGCTACTGGAACCTCCACGATAATAACAAGAGCCGCAATAACCATAGCAATCATTGCCCCCATAGGAAGAAGGGTTCCGATATAGGCTGATGTTGCCGCAAAACCTATTGCCTTCTGAACCCCTGCTACTACAAATAGAAGAGCAATAAGAATTCTAGAAAGAAGAGGGTAATTAAACTTTGGAATTGACATACTATATTACAAATTAAATTTACTAATGTATATACCAAAGAGTGTAGCATATCTTTGTTGCTATTAAATCCCCACTGAAAGCAACTTTATTTTATAATGGTTTCAAGACGTTCTTTTGATAATCGTGGTAGTAATCTTCGAGATATTTGTATAACTGCCCCCGCGTCAATGACTTCTTTTGGCGCAGAGTCTCCAGACTTCGGAAGGAATATTTGAACCAAGTTTTTTGGTGTACGTGCCAAAATAAAATGTTCAAATGAATCGTCGATAAAGTAGCAGATTTCGTTCTTGTGTTTACTGCAAAATGCCCGTAACGCCGTCTCCTTTGATTCACCTTTACCAACAATAGTTACGGATGACACAAGTTTATGGACAGAAGACCCCCGTATTTTTGCTTGTTGCAGTAGTGGTTCACCTTGTGTGACTAGCACGGTATGTTTTTTTCCAACTTCTTTCATAAGGCGAACGATATGAGGATTCAGAAATGTTTCTGCACCTTTGGTTATTTTACGAAGAATCTTGGGGATAGACACAGGTATGCCAGTTTCCCGTTGTATTTTTTGTAAATGTTCAGAAAAAATATATGCGCCTCGACCGATACGCTCCCTTGCGTAGTGTTTTTTGAAGTATTGTGCAGAAAGCCCAACGGGAATGAGAGATTTGAAAAGTCGTTTAGTTTTGAAACTTTTTGTATCAAAAACAACGTCATCAAAATCTAAAATAAGTTTCATGAAATAATTTTTGCAATCACTTCGCCCAATTTTTTAGAATCGTGTCTAATAAAACTTCGTGTATGAGCAATAGCGTCCCCCTTACTCTCTTTGGTAAGTGATTCTGCCATGATTGAGGCAAGAACTACACGAGGGTCTTCCCCCATGTCATTTTCCACAAGTACACCGTCCCCTTCCGTTAACTTATAGGTTGTTAATTGCTCGTCACTTGGCCTAGCATTATTAATAAGAACCATGTCTACTCGACGAGAAAGTGACAGTTCGATGCTCTTTACATAATCACTTACTTTCCAACCTATCGTATGCCCTTTTTTGTTTGTAAGGTTTGTTATATAAACAATTTTTGCTTTACTTTCTCTACACGCTTCGCGCACACCTGGTACAACCAAGTTCGGCAATATGGAGCAAAAATGATTGCCGGGGCCAATGATAATGTAGTCTGCGCTCTCTATTGCATTTTTTGCGTGAGGATTAATATGAGCATCCTTTGTGATTGAAACACTTCGAATAATATTGGTTTCATGAGTCATTTGGTTTATAACATCTTCTCCAATAATTTTTTTACCATCCACGAGCGTGGCTTCTAGGCTCGCAACCCTATCTATCACTGGCAAAACCCTACCTTTTACTTTTAGAATTTCACTAGCAACCTCGACACCTTCAATAAACGAACCAGTCACCTTTTCTAATCCGGCCAAGAGAAGATTGCCAAGACTGTGCCCGGAGAGGCCTCCTTCTGTAAAACGGTAGGACATGAGTTCTCGTACTATTTCCGTATGTTCAGAAAGTGCCACGAGGCATTGACGTACGTCCCCTGGTGGCAAAACCCCCAGTTCATCACGCAACACCCCCGTTGAGCCCCCGTCGTCGGTCATAGCGACAATAGCGGAAATAGAGGTGTTTTTAATATTTTTAATTCCTGAGAGAAGAGTATAACTACCGGTACCTCCCCCTACCGTTACCACTTGTATCATATGGCCATTCTAGCACAGAGTCTTAGGAAGAGAGAAGATACGATCCAACAATAGCTGCCGTCTCAGCGCGAAGTGTTGTGTGGCCAAGAGAGATGGTGGTAACGGCATATTTTTCAAATAACGCCCGTTCAGTATCTCCCCACCCACCCTCTGGTCCAACGAAGAAGACAATTTCATTCTCAGTACGAGCGCCTCTCTGCATCGGTTTTCCATCCATATCAAGCACACACTGCCCCTTCCCTTTATTTGCCCGGAGCGCATCCTCCAGTTGTATTGGTTCCAAGCACACAGGAACATCTCCCCTCCCGCACTGCTCTGTGGCCTCGGTAACTATTCTTTGTATTCTTTCCAGACGAATGTTCTTCTTTTCTACCCGTTCAGAAATAATTGGAATGATTGTTGTTACACCCACCTCCGTTGCTTTTTCTGCAGCGAGTTCAAAGTGATCCCCTTTTATGATCGAAAGACAAAGGGTTATTTTTTTAGTTGGTATAAAATTCTTGTGCTTCGATACCAAAGAGAGTGAGCATCGTTTTGAAGATACCGAGGTAAGGGTGTACATGTAGTCATACCCGTCGCCGTTGAAGAGCACAAGAGTATCAGATGTTGTATATCTGAATACTTTTGTCCACTGTTTGATTATCGAATCTTCATCTATATCAACTTCTTCACCAAGGGGTTGTGCTATATAGAAGCGATGCAATCGCATCACCCAATCCTAGATCACACAAAAAGACTTTGCAATATAAATAAAAAGCCAACATTTTTCTTTAAAGACAGTATGAAAAATTATAATAAAAGACTTATCCACAGTTATCCACAAAAGGACACTTGCATATAAAAGACACGAGGTATATCCTTAAGGACAGGGTAGATGAGTTGGGCAAATACGCCCGCCCATGCGCTAATTGGGAACAATAGGTTTGTGCAGCTCATCTACCAAAACTGTTCTTTCCAAAGTGACTACAATCAAAAAATTAAAGTCACAACCATAACAAGTAACCCTACGTTCTTTTATCAGTAGTTTTTGGATTGTGAAGTCCATGTAACAACTCTCTTTTTTTAGAAACCCCTGCATTGTGTACGGGAGCGCGAACCGCTCGTGTCTACAATGCAGGGGTTTTCTTATTTATTTGTCTTTTATACAAAAAGCAAGGGGCTGCACGTGGCAGCCCCGGATGGGTTTCATTCTCCCCCTTTCTTTTTTTTCTTTTTCTTTTTCGGCGGCTCGGGCGGTTTCTTGAAGAACCAGTCCCGCGAGCCAGCGTGTAGGAGGCTGAGCGGCGGGATTACGACGCTCAGGCACGCAATGCCGAGAAGGACGGCGAGGAGTTTCGCCGCTTCCGTTTCGAGCGTACCGCTCGAGAGCAGCCCGAAGAGGACGGCGCTCGCGATAAGTCCCTTGCTCATAAGCCGGAAACCGAAACGCTTGGCGCTCAGACCTTTCATGAGGATGCCGATCACGGCAGAGATCAGCGTCCCAGAGAGGATGATTTCCATCACCCTGTTCCCGGTCTCAATCTCGAGACCAAAGAACAGTACTGCGTAGGTCCCCAGTCCGAAGACCGAGAACCAGAGCGGTTTGTTCACGTACTGTTCCTTTCCCGAGGCTTTGCCTCGAAAACATATAAGCTGGTCAAACAGCAAGGTGGTTTGGTTAGGGAAATTCCCCAAAACCTTACCAATATGTGTATTATATCATTAAAAATGTGTTTTGTCAATAATCACAACCAAAAATACAGACAAGAAAATCAGTAAAAAATCCTTATAAAACAATAGATTTATATGTTTGAGACAAGTAGACTGAATGAGTCCATGGCGCAACTCGCCTTCTCTATTCCTCGCGCAGTTTCCAAAATATAGTAGCAAACGTCCGGTCCGGTGACTTTTAGCATGTTGTTTACCCATTCCATAAGGTATTGCACTCCATCCGCCGTTACCATAAACCCAGTCGCTGTCGGTATAAACGTTACATCCATAATCAAGTTTGTTTAACTAATCGGGTCTCTTCTTCACCAGTAATACCCCTGTACTACCATATTGCCATGCCGGCGGTCAATGCTTGACTAAACTTAACGCAATTTTACTATTTTCTCCAGTATGGTATAGTTCGGATATTCCCGCGCATATTCTGATAGTAGAGAGATTATTGTCTGCCGCACCGCACGTCCGCCCAGTAATGTTTTCGAGCTTAACCGTTCCTATAGTAATTGTTTTTGAATGTGTTTTGATCCCGGGTATCCTTACTAAGTAAAATTATCCCCTATGCTTATTCCAACTGTTATAGAAAAAAGCCAATTTGGTGAACGGGCGTATGACATCTACTCTCGCCTTCTCCGCGAAAGAATTATTTTCTTAGGAGGACCCATCGATAACAATGTAGCAAATATCGTTATCGCCCAACTCCTCTTCCTTGAAGCAGAAGATCCAAAGAAAGACATTACCCTCTACATCAACTCCCCTGGCGGAGAGATTCAATCAGGTCTCGCCATTGTGGATGCGATGCACCATGTGAAACCAGATGTTGCAACTGTATGTATGGGTATGGCAGCATCTATGGGTGCGACGATCCTATCTCAAGGAAAGAAGGGCAAGCGTTATGCACTTCCAAACTCTGAGATTATGATCCATCAACCCCTCACCGGTGTTGAAGGTCAGGCATCTGATATTCAGATTACTGCAAACCACGTTATGCGTCTCAAGGAGCGTCTCACACAGATGATGGCGGATGCAACAGGGCAAGAGTATAAAAAAGTAGAGAAGGATAAAGATCGTGACTATTGGATGACTGCAGAGGAAGCAAAGAAGTACGGGATCGTTGATCAGATTCTCAAGCCGAAGAAAGCGTAAACACCATGAACACCTCGCTTCTTATAGAAGGAGTACTCGTCTTACTAGTAGGCGGAATACTTGGATATGTGGCACGACACTACGTTGCAATTGCTAAACGTGGTTCTATTGAAGCGGACATAGAAGAAAAGTTACTTGAGGCTCGCAAGAGGGCCCGCTTTATTGAAGACGAGGCTCTTCAAAAAGCCGGCGATATTCGTGAAGAGATGAAAAAGGTTGAGGATCGAATTATTAAACAAGAGGAACGTCTTGATAAAAAAGAAGAAGAGTTAGCAAAAAAAGAAGATACTTTACGTAATGATATCGCACACCTAAAACTCACGAGTAAATCTCTCGAAGAAAAAGAAGAACAAGTTCTCAGAAAAGAAAAAGAAGTTCTCAAAGAATTAGAAAAGGTTGCATCCCTGTCAGAAGAGCAGGCGCGCAATTTGCTCATTGAGCGTATTGTTCATGACGGTGAAGAGGATTTACAATCACGCATGCTCAAACTTGCACGTGATGGCGAGGCGCGCCTTGAAGCAAAAGCAAAAGATATTCTTGTAAATAGTATTTATCGTGTTGCAAATGGTCCGATCGCGCAGTTTATGACGTCAACAGTTGAAATAGAGGATGAAGAAATTAAAGGAAAGGTCATTGGGAAAGAGGGTCGTAATATTAAAACATTTGAACGCCTCTCCGGCGTTGAGGTTCTCGTAGATGAAATACCAAACGGTATTGTTCTTTCGTGCTTTGATCCAGTTCGTCGCGCGATAGCCAAGAACGCACTTGAGATGCTCATCAAAGACGGCCGCATTCAACCTGCGAAGATTGAAGAGTGCTTAGAAAAAGCAAAGAAAGAAATTGGAGTATTCATGAAGAAAAAAGGTGAAGAAGCAGTACTCGCCTCTGGCCTCCTCTCTATTCCGGAAGAACTGATCCCAATCATTGGGCGGCTTTATTTTAGAACTAGTTATGGCCAAAATGTTCTAGATCATTCTATTGAGATGGCACACATTGCAGGTGTGCTTGCGCAAGAACTTGGCGCTGATGTTTACGTTGCAAAAGCAGGTGCTCTTCTTCATGATATTGGAAAAGCGGTTGATCATGAGATACAAGGGACTCATGTTGAAATCGGGCGCAAGATTTTAATGAAGTATGGTATCGATGAGAGGGTTATTCTTGCAATGCAAGCGCACCACGAAGAGTACCCATACGAAACAATCGAATCTGTCATTGTTCAAGTTGCTGATGCGATCTCTGGTGGTCGTCCTGGCGCTCGTCGTGACACAGTAGAGAAGTACATCAAGAGACTAGAAGACCTAGAAGCTCTTGCTATGTCATTTGCCGGTATCGAGAGGGTCTATGCTCTTCAGGCGGGCCGCGAGATACGCGTCTTCGTATCCCCCTCCCTTGTTACTGACTTAGAGGCTCGTTCTCTTGCACGCAACATTGCCCTTCGCGTCGAACAAGAGCTGCGCTTCCCTGGTGAAATAAAGATTCATGTCATTCGTGAATCTCGAGTAATCGAATTCGCTAGATAGCAGTACTTCCCACCCACCTCTCTATGTGCCGCAGAGTTTCCTCAGGATTTTTTACGTGCAGACATTGGAGTCCCATCGTAAACGCCGGGTAATCGTTTCCTCCTTCGAAAATAGCATCGCCCACGAATCCTATTTCATCTAATGTGAGGCCAAGATGTGCTTGTATTTTTCTAATACCAAATGCCTTGTCTATTCCTTTTTTGGTTATATCAATAGAAGTTGCCCCACCTATACGTATTTCAAATTCTGATAAGTCGTCTTGAATCTTGGCTACTATCTTCTTGCGAATCGATTGGTCAGGATCAAATTTTTTCTTCGCCTCCCCCGGCGCCTGTTGTCCAAGACCAGAGAACGTAACCTGTGACCCCCTGTTCTCGATGATCTCTCCGTAGAGTGTACTCATGTCATACATTCCCTCCATCCCACGCTCAAGTGCGAGAGTTATTTTCTTTACCTCATCTGGTTGTAGTAATTCAGCATACTGTTCGTGCCAACCATCATCTTTGTAGACATACATACGAGTTCCACACGTAGGGAGTACGAATATTTTGTGTAGGTGCCCCTTAGCTTCTTTGGGTAATCGATCAAGTACTTGCGTCTTGCACCTGTCCCACTGTCCTCCAGTTATAACAGCTATGTTTTTATGCTGTAACAACTTAAAAAGAGCCTCGGACATAGCATCGCTAATGATTTCTTTGCTAGGAGAAAGAGTGTCATCGAGGTCAAAAACAACTAGTTTTTTATCTGGAAGGTGCATATCTTCGCTACTAATCATACGCTACACGGGTAATTCTGAAAAGACCTTCTTTCTGTGGATTGTGGCTGGATTTTCCTGTAAAAAATAGAAATTGACAAATTTTTTTTCTATTATATCATGGCTTGCTAAAAAACCTATGAGTATTATACTTATTTTATCCATTCGTGGCGCAAGCATACGAGGAAATTAATAAATTTATTTTCAAGGTGTTGTGATCCTAGGAAAACACAACATCGTAAACATAAACTCATATGAACAAAGCAGGTCTCGTTGAAGCAGTACATGCAGTACTTGGTTCAACAAAAGTACAAGCAGAAGAAGTAGTAGACACAGTATTCAATACTATCGTTAAGACTCTTTCAAAGGGTGACGAAGTAGCAATTGCTGGTCTTGGAAAGTTTGTTGTAAAGAATCGTAAAGCACGCGAGGCTCGCAACCCAAAGACAGGAGAAACAGTTAAGGTTCCTGCAACAAAGGTACCAAAGTTCTCTGCTGCCAAGGCTCTTAAGGACGCAGTTAAGTAATTCACCTTACTTACACCAATACAAAAAGCGCTGTACCTACAGCGCTTTTTGTTATATTTTTAGTGAAGCGTTAGTGGCTTTGCGTCACTGGCATCTTTTCTTGCCGCAAGAACCTCATCTCTCCCAAATGATACAACTGTATCGTTGGGTTGCTGCATTGTAACTGTAGCGTTTAACTTAGCCAATTCCTCATTAATTAAATCAACCTCTATTGCTGCCACCCTCTCCTTACTGCCGTATTGGTTTTCTGGAACTTTAGTAATTAAAGCAGATAATTCTGCCCTTCTCGCTTCTAACCCTTCTCTTGTTTTTGGCAATTCCCGTGTTGCTCCCTGTGGACGCAATGTGTTTTCTTGACTATTGTTTGGTGTTTCCATTGACATAATGTAACTAGTATACTCCCTACCAAAAATAAGTAAAACATCTAAACTGGCTAACCGAAACGACAAACCATTTTGTGCGGCGTAAGAGAATCGAACTCTTGTCTCCTGCTTGGAAGGCAGGCATTCTACCACTAAACCAACACCGCAAGTGGAATATATACTACTACACTTTTTAAATAATTTCTACTACGATCATGTGATTCCCTTTATTTTTGAAAATCTTGGTACGGTACCCCCTGCCCCATCATCAGTATATTCTACAAAGTCTACCAGTGGCCGTGTCCATAGTTGGCCATCAGAAAGAGCTTTGTAGACCACGCACTCGACCATGTCTAAAGAGACTTCTTTTACTTGTAACTTTCCAATACCGACAATTTCGTAGTCACCCTTTGTTTTATGGTGCTGCCATATTTCACCGATAGCAGGTTTCATACTTTTGTCGGAGTGCTGGGATTCGAACCCAGAGTCACTGGTACCCAAAACCAGGATGTTAGCCGTTACACCACACTCCGATATACATGTGTACATAATCCTATCACATTTTCTTTAAATATCCATATTACAATACTACTACTCGACATGAACATTTTGGATAAGTATGACCTTACCTAGTCTAGTTTTTGTAACAACGTATACACACAAGAGATCTATTTGCCAGCGTTGGCCAGTTTTTCTCGTACTAGAATAGATTTCGGCAGAAATTACAACATTTTTAAATTTCTCCTTTGTAAAATTGTCCTCAGGTTTTATATGCAACGTGTCGATGTGTTCAAAATCTGAGACATTTTTTGTCTTAACTTCAACAAAATGAATTACGTTGTCTTTTTCAGCAATCAGATCAATTTCACCAAAACGAGTATGAAAATTCGCTTCAAGAACAGAAAAACCGTGTTTCATGAGAAACGTTTTCGCGATATTTTCACCAATTTTACCAATTTCGTTATGTTTTGCCATCTCTAGTAGACAAACGTTTCACGTGAAACGTTTGTCTTATTATCCTTTATAAAAAAGCCATACGACCTTTTTAAATCCTTATTTTACAACAGTATTTCACAATTAAAGCCAGTACCTGTACACTATGCCCAATAGATAGTTTACTGTCCGTTATACACCGTACCCACAGACTTATCCCCATGTGTACACAACACTTCAGTAGTCAGAAAGAGCCTCGCTGGAAATTAATTTGAGTACTAAGGATTTTTACGAGTAGTTACTTTTCACAAGGATTTTCTTGTGTTAGAATTACAACCGATGCGGTGTTGGTTTAGTGGTAGAACACGTCCTTGCCAAGGATGAGACAGGAGTT
>CAZUPO010000001.1:0-209725 GCA_964621595.1 uncultured Candidatus Saccharibacteria bacterium | reverse complement strand
GGTGACCCTACGGAGAGTCGAACTCCGGTTAACGGATTGAAAACCCGTTGTCCTAACCATTAGACGATAGGGCCATGTAGAGAAAAATATTACCACAGAAAACACATTTTTTCAACTCTCGCCTTTAGATAATCTATGATATAGTTAGGTACTAGAAATAGGGGGCGGTTAGCCCCCGTCACCAAAAATCATTTCGTTATGTTCTATGTCTATGTACTACAAAGTAAGGTAGATGAGAGTATATACGTTGGTTACACGAATGATTTGAGGAGAAGGCTAACAGAACATAACACTGGCAAAAATATTTCTACAAAAAGAGGCGCTCCATATAATTTGGTATACTATGAAGCATTCCGTAATAGTGATGATGCTAAGAATAGAGAAAAGCATCTCAAACTTTACGGAAGAACATTACGGGAACTAAAAAAGAGAATTGCCAGAAGTTTTGCCAGTTAAATGACTTTTGGTGCAGGGGGCGGTTAGCTCAGTTGGTAGAGCGACGCTTTGACGTAGCGTAGGTCACAGGTTCGATTCCTGTATCGCCCACAACTCACAATGAAAGTGTTCCAGCCAGTGCTATACTTTTCCCATATGCATATATTTTTTTCACCACTTGTTATTAGTGCAGGGGCGGTTGCTGGATTTTTGGTCGGATCACTGTGGTATACAGCGTTGTTTGGTCGCGCGTATCTCTACGGGATAGGGATGACAAAGGCGACGCTACCTAAGCGGTCTACAAAATACATGGTACAAATCATGGCGTACTCACTATTTGCTCATGCTGGAATTGCGGCGACTATTGCGGCAATGCTCGACGTCCTCGTGGTCTCTTCGTTGTCAGTTGCACTCTACATGACCCTTCTCCTTACCTTTGGTTTTATCGTAACAACGAAATTCATTGACCTAGCCTACACAGTTCCTGCGGCCCACTATGAGAAACGTCCACAAGTAAACTTCCTTGTTCATTCTGGATACTATATCTGCATGACTCTTGTGATGACCGTTGTCATGTGGTTTGTGTAGGGGATAGGATAGGAAACGATGTAATCTCAAGGGAAATATAGTTTTTTATCATAAAATAGTGTACACTTAGCAGTACATAATTACGCAATGAAAGAAGGAGAAAAGAAAAGAATCCTCGTCCTTGAGGATGAAAAACCGCTCGCACACGCTCTTGAATTAAAACTTTCCAAGGAAGGATTTGAGGTTGTGGTTGCTAACAACGGCGACAGAGGCGCTGAACTTCTCTCCAAAGAGACGTTCGATGTCGTGCTCTCAGACCTTATTATTCCTGGTACGGATGGATTTGGTATTCTCGAAATGATTAAGAATAAAAAGTTGAAAGTCCCAGTGATTGTGATGACGAATCTAAATCAAGAAGAAGATAGAAAGAAAGCAGAAGACTTAGGAGCAAGTGACTTCTTTGTGAAATCAAACAGTACTGTCTCGCAGATCGTCGAGGGGGTGAAGAACAAAATTCACAGTGCATAAGATTTCTTTGTGTGCATAGGTGGTATACTTAAAAGGTATCTTGTTCTATGCAGATAAAAGACAAAAACATTAAGGATATTCTTCTTGCTGGAAGTTACATAAGCGAAGAAGATGCCAAACAAGCCGAGGGTCTTACGAAGCAAGAAAACATCTCGTTTGAAGATGCGTTACTTCGTAATGGCGTTGTAAGTAATGACATCATTGGGCAAGCCGTTGCCGAGTCATACAATGTTCCCTATTCTGATCTTAACTCTGCAGCGATCACCGCTGACCAAGTTCGCAAAGTTCCAGAAGAACTTGCAAAGAAATATAATGTAGTACTTTTCTTCGAAGAAGAAAAAGCGGTGACCGTCACAACAGACAACCCCTCTGACGCATCTCTTAAAAAAGAAGTAGAAAAACTATTCCCTGGGAAAAAGGTAACCGTTACATATTCGCTCTTGGAAGATATCAAGAGTATGTTCATGTACTATGAGAAGCCGCTCGACACACGCTTCTCAAAGATTATTGAAGAATCTGATCGTGTCGCGCCAGAAATCCTCGAGGAGATTTTTGACGATGCTATTACGTACAAGGCTTCTGATATTCACTTCGAACCACAGGCCCGGTCTGTTCTTATTCGTTTCCGTGTGGATGGCGTACTCCACGAAGCAGGACGTCTTCCAAAGGAATACTATGAAAATGTTCTCAACCGTATCAAGGTAAAGAGTGCTCTTCGTATCGACGAACACTACGCTGCGCAAGATGGATCACTTCACTATGAACACAAGGGTATCGCGGTTGATATGCGTACCTCTATCATTCCCATTGTAGAAGGGGAAAAGGTGGTGCTCCGTGTTCTTGGCTCCTACGTGCAAGGTCTTACATTTAATGACCTTGGTCTCACTGAGACGAACCAAGCATTACTTCATGAAGCCGCCGACAAGCCATTCGGAATGATTCTCGTCGTGGGTCCTACGGGTTCTGGAAAGACGACCACACTCTACTCGCTCCTTAAACTCATGAATACGCCAGATACCAACATCACTACGATCGAAGATCCTGTGGAGTATAAAGTGCAAGGACTCAACCAAATACAAGTGAACCTCGCGACAGGACTCACCTTTGTGCGTGGACTTCGTTCAGTTGTACGACAAGACCCAGACATTATTCTTGTGGGTGAAATCCGCGACCTAGAAACTGCGGAAATCTCAGTCAACGCAGCGCTTACTGGCCACCTTCTTCTTTCGACATTTCACGCAAATGATGCCGCGACAGCTGTGCCACGTTTGCTCGATATGGGTATCGAACCATTTCTTTTGTCTTCTACGATGAACATCATCATCGCACAACGTCTCGTACGAAAGATTTGTGATCACTGTAAGGTGAGTGTGGAGAAGCAGCCTAGTGATTTCGATACCCCACAACTAAAGGGGGTAGTAAAATATCTCCCAGCAAAAAATCTTACTCTCTACGAAGGAAAGAAATGTGAAGTGTGTGGTTTTACCGGATACAAAGGAAGAACATCTATTTACGAAGTGATTAAGATCACCCCAAGTTTGCAAGAACTCATTGTGAAGCGCCCATCTGCTGCAGAGATATGGACTCTCGCTCGCCAAGAAGGGGCTAAGAGTGTGTTTGAAGACGGGCTTGATAAAGTGATGCGAGGGGTGACAACTATCGAAGAACTTGTCCGTATCGCTCCTCCTCCTGATCGACTGATGGATGTCCCTACGAAATCTGGCAGTGTCAAAAATGTAAAAGAATCTAAGAAGAAACCAGCAAAGACCAATGCCAAAAGTAAGTAAACCAAAACCAAAAAAGGCAATTAAAGAAACGAAAGAAGAAACGACCACACCCCAAGAAGAACAGAATGTCAGCGCTCCAGTTGAGAAAAAGCCAGGAATGATGGGTAAACTTTTTTCTCGTGCAAAAAGTACAAACACTCAACCAGAAAAAGGGGGAGAGATGCCAGTTGCTAGTAGTAAGAAAAGTACTTCTCGTGTCACCAACGAAGAATCAGTCAATGCATCGAAAGCATCTTCTTCTGGACCATCTGCACCAGTTGTAGCAACGCCAGTTGTTCCAAAAAGTTTAGGTCTCAAAAAACTCTCATATTTCGATCGCTTCGGTCTCTCGAAAGACCGGGATCATTTCATAGAAAATCTGAGTATGCTCGTGCTCTCAGGTATGCCACTCGTTGGCGCTCTTACTTCTATTGTCATCGAAGAAAGAAATCCTCGAATGAAAAAAATTCTTGAAGGAGTCCTCGCAGAAATAGAAGGAGGGTCACCTCTTTGGAAATCATTTGAACGAACAGGAATGTTTCGTGGATATACTATTTCGCTTATTCGTATCGGGGAAGAGTCTGGTAAATTTGCGGAGAATCTAAAAGTAGTTGCTCTTCAGGAAGAAAAAGATCGAGAATTTCGTTCTAAAGTAAAGTCAGCACTTATGTATCCCGTGTTTGTACTTGTACTTACTGCTGTTGTTGGTATTGGAATTTCCTGGTTCATTCTTCCGAAGTTGGCAAAAATTTTCATCGATCTAAAATTGACGTTACCACTTGTGACACGAATACTTATGTCATTTGGATTGTTCTTAAATCAAAATGGACTTTGGGCTGTTCCGCTTGGTACAACCATTGTGCTCGCTATATTTTATGTAGTCTTTGGCCTTAAAAGGACAAAATTTATTGGTGAAGCAGTTATATTCTCCATACCTGGAATAAAAACACTGATGGCGGAGGTAGAACTCGCACGTTTTGGTTATCTACTCGGAACACTTCTTGAAGCAGGCCTTCCAGTTACCCGCGCGATAGATTCCCTCGAAGGTGCATCAGAGGTGTTGCGTTATAAAAAATTCTACGCCTATCTCCGAGATTCTATTGAACTTGGTAACTCATTCCAAAAAAGTTTTACTAATTATAAGACAATGGAAAAACTAATACCAATACCGATTCAGCAACTTGTTATCTCTGGAGAGCAGTCTGGTAATCTTACTAAAACACTTATCAAAATAGGTCAGGTACTTGAGGCTAAATCTGATCAGACAACAAAAAATCTCACCATCATCATGGAGCCTATTCTTCTTGTTATCGTATGGGCCGGGGTGGTGTCAGTTGCGTTCGCGGTGATTCTTCCTATCTATAGTCTCGTTGGTGATCTTAATACATTCTAAGTTATGAAGTATAGACAAGGATTCACACTCATAGAAATGTTACTCTCTGTGGCCTGCCTTGGAATCATTCTTGCAATGACCGTGCCTTCGTATCGAATGTTACAAATACGCAATGATCTTGACGTGTCAATGATTACCCTGGTCCAGTCCCTCCGAAGAGCGCAACTTCTCTCCCAAACAGGGAGTGGGGATACTCCATGGGGGGTTTATGTTGGAAATGGGAGTATACTTATTTTCAAGGGGAATAGTTACATATCGCGAGATGTCTCTTCTGACGAAGAAACACGAACTCCGACGAACATTATAGTATCGGGATTGTCTGAGGTTACCTTTTCAAAACTATATGGACTTCCAAGTGCGGCTGGTACGATTACTTTAACTGGCCTAGAAAATCAAACACGCAATGTTATCATCAATCAAAAAGGCATGGTCGACTACTAACGAGGGATTTCTTCTCGTAGAAGTAGTCCTTTCTGCTGCTCTGTTTGTTATACTCTCAACTGCGTTTATTAGTGCTTATATTTATGGTCAAGAAAGTACCACCCTCTCTGGCGATAGGGTTCGTGCTGGGCTTATTGCAGAAGAAGGGTTAAGTGCTGTGCGAAGCATACGAGACATTAATTTTGCAACGCTTGCTGACGGTACCTATGGACTTGTTTTTACTAGCGGACAGTGGCTACTGCAGGGTGCGAATGATGTACAGGGGATTTTTACACGACAAGTTACCATTACTTCCATTGATACTGACAGAAAAGATGTCTCTGTTATGGTTACTTGGCCACAAAAAACTGGTCGTACTGGCACCTTCGTGCTTACCAACCGTTTTACTAATTGGCAAGATTATTCTCTGAACCCAGGTGTTGGTATTCTAGTAAACAAGATTGTAATTAATCACGGTCTTACTCGTGTCGCAAGCGATTTTGGTCCATTTAAGGTTGGTACAACAACCGTAACTCTCGCAAGTTCTACAATTTTCCCCACAGGAACATACATAGTAAGTGAAACAAGCGATTCTCGCTATAATCAAACTTTCAGTGGTGACTGTACCAGTGCTGGCCAGGTAACTATTTCTGCTACCTCAAGCAGTAAGACGTGTACTATAACTAATGAAGAAAAAATTTCATATATCACTATATATAAAAACGTTATCAATCATACCCTTTCTAAGACAATAAATGATTTTGCTCCATATCGTGTAGGTACTAATGTCGTTACTCCGGGAGCAACCACAACAATCAATTCTGGCACTTACACAGTAAGCGAGGCCACAAGTTCGCAGTATGCTACAACTTACAGCGGAGATTGCTTTACTAATGGAACTATTTCTATTAATTCCGGAGAGAATAAAATATGTACAATTACCAATGAAGAAATTGTTCAAAATGGAGGATCCTCTCTCTCTGGTCTTATTATTTATGGTGATGGTTCAAATATTCCAAAATATCGTACATATAATAATTCCACTGATCAATTCAGTGCTGAGACGCAGACATTTATTGCTACCGTCGGCCCAACCTGGATTATTCGTACTTCCCCAAGCCGGCACCTTGCTCTTGCAGGCTATTATGATTCGACGGGCACACTGACGATAATGTGTTTTGACGGTGCTACTTGGTATCAAGAATTTACAGCTGCTTCAGGGGGGGTTGGCAACAGGCATCGTTTTGATATCGCATTTGAAAAAAGTACAGGGGATGCAATGGTTGTGTTTAGTAAAGGTGCACATGTTTTTAGTCAACTTGGTTATAGAACGAAAACCGGAGACACTGGGTGTGGTTCTGGTTGGTCTAATGAGTCTTTGTTTGATCCTGCTCGAACATCAAATGATATTATGTATGTACGTCTTGCTGAGGATAGAAGGGTTACTTCAAGTCTTTTGGCTATGACATGGGTCGACACAAGTGATGACATATCCGTTGCATTGTGGAATGGTAATGCTTGGGTGAACGAGCCAAGTGCTGTAACAGATGCAAACGTTGAGAGAATTTCTTCCGGACATGATGTAGAAAATATGGACATCGAATTCGAGTCCCTCTCTGGTGATTTAATGCTTGTATGGGCTAATAGTAGTGGAACAAACGGAACAAATGGGGTTCGTTATCGTACATGTACAGGAGGTACGGCAACGTGCACGTGGGGTTCAGTGACTACTCCACCAACATTTCTTGATGATGCAACAAATTTAGACCTCTCTTCAAACCCACTTAGTGATGAGATGGTATTTGCATCTATTGGTAACTCTGGAAGCGACTTGCAGATGGGATATTGGAGCGGGTCTACATGGACGAACACAGCAAACGCAGACACGTCGTGTGGAACTCCATTCGTTGGGTCAAAACTTGTTACTACAGGCTGGCTTACGAGCGGTACTACAACACGGTCAGTGGTGGTGTATTCTGATAGTACTGGCGGTGGGATTAGTTGGTACACTGGTAACCAGGGGGTCTTTACTCTGCAAACAGATTTCGTAGCCGTCCCTTCTATGCTTCCAACGCATGGTTACATGGATATTCAAATGGATCCAAACAGCACTGATCAGTTGATGTTTACAACTTCAGATAATGCAAGTGATTTATATGCAAAACGTCTTATAATGTCTGGCTTATCAACACCAGTCTGGTCAAACTCAGATGGTGGAGCACTTGAAACAACGCTCCCACAGATTATTTCCTCTCCACTCTCGTTTTCTTTCTGGCGACAGTAAAATAGTATCTATGAAGAAACGTACTTATTCATGCAAAGGATTCACATTAATGGAACTAATACTTTATGTGTTCGTTTCCTCAACATTGTTGCTGGCCATCGTGTTCTCTGTATTTTTAGTTCTCGAATCAAGAACTCGGCAGCAAACTGTTGCTGAGGTTGATCAGCAAGGTTTACAGATCATGCAATTAATCACACAAACTATACGGAATGCAGAAAGCGTGGTAACACCTGAACCTGTTGTTGCGTCATCGACACTAGTTATACAAACATCGAATGGTATTCTAAACCCAACAGTATTTTTTGCTTCCTCTTCTGCTCTTTATATACAAGAGGGAACAAGTACCCCTATACGTCTTACCAATTCCCATGTAACAATCAGCGCTCCTACATTTCAAAATATTTCTCCGATTGGATCAACACAAGGAGTTGTGAGGGTTTCTTTCACGTTATCATTTGCTACAAGCACAAGTAGACAAGAGTACTCTTATTCAAAATCATTTGTAGGCAGTGCAACATTTGTTCCATAGAGTATGAATATATTTCCTATAAATTATATATCGAGCCCACGAGGTTATGCAGCATTATTTTCTGTTATTGGGTTAAGTGTGATTGGGGGTGTGATTACATTCTCCATTGTTCTTTTAGGTATTAGTCTTACTAAAAGTGACCTCCAACTTATGCAATCAAACCAGGCGAGACAAGTTGCCACATCATGTGTTGAAGAAGCCCTTCAAAAAATTCGTGAGACGGGAACCACCACCTCGTTTGGATCTCTCTCATACGGATCTTCTACGTGCGGCTATACGATTGCCTCTAGTAGTGGTCAAAGAATCATAACTGTCTCAGGTACATCTTCAGAAACGGTAAGCAAAATAAGAGTTATTGTGGCGACCACTTCGCCGCTGATACAGTTATCCTCTTGGCAAGATATTCCAGACTTCTAAAGCCTTTTCTATTTGATATACTAAAAGAGGTAGGTTATTATGCATAATTACCAAACTTATTAGTATCTAATTGTTTTTACGTTAATAATTTCTATGAAAAAACTACTTCGTAGTCAGAAGGGATTCACCCTTATTGAAATCCTTCTCGTGGTTGCTGCTATTGCAATCTTGGCTGGTATTGTGATTGTTGCGATTAACCCAGGTAAGCAACTTGGTGACACTCGTAACGCACAACGTCGTTCTGATGTTACTACCATCCTTAACGCTGCGTACCAATACTCTCTTGATAACAATGGAGTACTTCCAGCGTCAGTAACTGCAACATCAACAGAAATCTGTGCAACAGGGGCTTCATCTTGTGCTGGTCTTGTAGACCTCTCAGTACTTACTCTTAATGAGAAGTACATTACAGCGATCCCAACTGAACCACAGAAGACAAATGCTAACGGTGTAGGGTACCAAATCAGTCGTTCAGCGAACGGCCGCATCACGGTAACTGCACAGTTCCCAGAGCAAGGTGCTACTATCTCTGTAACTCGCTAACGCGTTCCTAATAGTGCATGTCTGATACACGTGAAGAACATCCTCATAACAACGGAGAAGAGCAATTTCTCTCTGTCGTAGCCCATGAACTACGAACACCACTTTCTATAACCAAATGGTATACGGAAATGCTGCTCGATGGTGATTGCGGCGAACTAAATGAAGAACAAAAAAAGTATCTAAACGTTATTCAGGCAAGCAATATACGCGCTATTGATCTTATACGATCAATACTAAATGTATCCAGACTTAGTCTGGGTACTTTTAGTGTTACACCAGTAGAGATTGACTTACGCTTCATCGTAAAAGATGCTCTCCAAGAGGTCAGCCCTTCGAGTGCTCGTAAAGGGATATGTATACGCGAACAATACGAAGGTGCTGTTCCAGGAATGCTTGCGAGTGTTCAGGCGGACAAAAAAATTTGTCTCGTCCTTATACGCACCCTGCTCCTTAATGCAATCGCGTTCTCTAAAGAAAATTCTGAAGTAGAACTAAGCATTAAGGAGTTCCCACAAGGGTCTCAAGTTGCTGGAAAAGCCTTTCCTGAAGATAGTTTTTTGATTTCGGTCAAAGACAATGGAATAGGTATACCAGAATCTGACAAAGAGAAAATCTTCTCAGAATTCTTTAAGGGAAGTAATTCTGGTGAAGTAGAAGGGGCGGGAGCAGGACTTGGTCTCTACATGGTTTCTTGTATCATTGCAAAAGTAGGTGGTGATGTATGGTTTGAATCCAAACAAGATGTAGGATCTACATTCTACGTACGTATGCCTAAACATGGCATGCAACGAAAAGAGGGACGGGTGACCTTGGATTAGTTTGTAGGTTTCAGGTGTTAGGTTGTAGAAGAATACAGATACATAAAAATACAATGAGCGCGCCGCAGGCGCGCTCATTGTATTTACTAAGTATTTACTAACGCCTAATACCTACAACCCAACATCTGTCACTTCTACACTCCTCGCAATACAGTAATTTTTGCACCTATAGAGTTCAATCTCTCAGCGATATCAGCATAACCACGCTTAATGGAGTATACGTTTCGAAGAAGTGACGTACCCTCGGCTGCGAGCATAGCAATCAAAATAATGGCAGTAGGGCGCAGTGCCGGGGGAGATACAATCTGTGCTCCACGAAGGCGTTGCACCCCATTTACCAGTGCACGGTGTGGATCAAGTAATTTTACCTCTGCACCAAGACGATTCAGTTCTGTGAAATAGATTGCTCTGTTTTCCCACGTCCAATCGTGAATGAGCGTTTGACCTTCAGCAAATGTACAAACAGGAACAAAGAAGGGGAGGTTATCATTATTAATCCCCGGATATGGTTGGGTGTGAATCTTGTCATGAGGTGCCACGAGATGTGAAGGTTGTACAGTTATATCTGCAAGAATAGTGCGACCATTTTTTGCCATGTACTCTTTAGACACTTTATACTTAAGGCCCATGCGTTTCAATTTTTCTAATTCAAGGGTGAGAAAAAGAATAGGGCAACGCTTCACAGTCAAAGTTGATCGAGTTACGATTCCAGCAGAAAGGAAAAACATACTCTCTATCGGGTCTTCACTGTTAAAGTGCTCAACCGTAGTATGAACTTTTTCTTTTCCATGAACAATGAGCGTCGTTGTTCCAATTCCTTCAATAGTGATACCGAAACGCTCAAGTAAGAAACACACATCCTGCACTTGATAGTTAGGGGGTGCAAACATGATCGTTGTTTTTCCAGGTATTCTAGCGGCAGCAATGATAGCAGTAATTGCTCCAGTATCAGAGGATTCATATAGCGGTATTACACCAGGATGAAGATGTTTATGTGAAATAACGTAGTGATTATCTTTGGTTTCTATACTAACCCCGAGATAATCAAGGGCATATTTATGTGAAGCAACTGTTCGTTCACCCATCTTACATCCACCAGAATGGGGGATTTTAAATGTTTTACCATAATGAATAAATGCTCCCGCAAAGGTGAATGATCGTATTTTTTCAGCGACCGAGGCGTCGATAGTTGCAAACGATAGTTTTTTTGGAGGATTAATTTCTAGCGCCGTATCATCGTATATCCATCTAATCTTAACCCCGACACTTTCTAGTAGTTCTTTGTAGCGGTTCACTTCTTCGATATGAGGAATATCACGCAGAATAGTCGTACCTTCGTTGACAAGAGCGGCCACCATCATATTGATCGCTCCATTTTTTGAAGTATTGGTCGAAATGCTTCCATGAAGTTTCCTTCCACCCTCAACCTGGAAGTCAATCGTGTCTTGGATGCCAATGATATTATGCTTCAAGACTTCTCCAATCTTCAGGAGCTGCTCTACAGTTACATTTTGATTACCACTTTCTATGCGTGCAACTGCTGACTGAGAAGTCTTCAGACGTTTTGCGAAGTCTTCTTGGGTCATACCGCGTTCCTCACGCAACTTCTTTATAAAAAGACCTATTTTTTCTTGATCATTTGGTGACATAAGAATAATTATATCACATATGATATAATTTTGCTCGTCCTCTGTGTATAAACCTGTGCGTTCTCCTTGTCATATTTCCCATACTTTCGCTATACTTCTAAGAACTATGGAATTACTACATAAGTTCAAGGCGTACTGGAAAAAGATCGGACCAGGTGTTGTTACTGGTGCCGCGGATGATGATCCATCAGGAATAGCAACGTATTCTCAAGCCGGAGCAGGGCACGGTTTCACATTTCTTTGGATGTCACTGTTCACATTTCCCTTTATGGCTATTATTCAGGAAATGTGTGCACGGCTTGGTATTGTTACAGGCAAGGGACTTGCCTCTGCCATACGTACGTACATGCCAAAGTATGTGCTCTACGTGACAACCATACTGCTTGTGGTTGCCAATACCTTTAATATTGGAGCTGATATGAGTGCTGTTGGTGAGGCGGTACAGTTGCTATTCCCGCAGGTTTCTCTAGTAAGCGTGGTTCTGTTTTTTACATTATTTTCGCTTACACTACAAGTTTTTGTGCCGTACTACAAATATGCTCACTATATAAAGTATCTTTCATTCTCACTCGTTTTTTATATTGCAGCAGCATTCATTGTTGATTTAGACTGGAACGAAGTCCTTCATCATATGTTTGTGCCGCACATTACATGGTCTAAGGATGCCATAATTCTTATTTGTGCTTTGCTAGGTACAACTATTTCACCATATTTGTTCTTTTGGCAAACTTCACAGGAAGTAGAAGAAAAACGTAGTGCAAAAAAATTGCATAATGATTTTGATGCCGTAGATACAAATATTCGAAATGATATAGCGATGAGCGACATGCGTTTCGATGTGTGGTCGGGGATGTTTTTTTCCAACCTGGTTATGTTTTTCATTATCACCGTGTGTGGGTCGGTGCTGTATCCTGAGGGGATTACATCTATTGAAACAGCCGGAGATGCTGCAAAAGCCCTCCTTCCTATTGCAGGGGATAAGGCATACTTACTCTTCACCCTCGGTATTGTTGGTACAGGCTTGCTTGCCGTTCCTATTTTAGCCGGATCAAGCGCGTATGCACTCGCAGAGGCTTTAAATGTACGACAGGGACTTGGATACACATACAAGGAAGCAAAAGCATTTTATCTTATTATTATCGTTTCCATGGCTCTTGGTCTACTTATGTTGTTCTCTGGATTGCCACCAATGAAAGCACTTTTTTATTCTGCTGTTTTAAATGGAGTAATAGCACCAGTACTGCTTTTTATTATTGTGTATATTTCATCACAAGAAAAAATCATGGGTGAATGGAAGAATACAAAATTGCAGAGTTTCCTCGGATGGATTATAACAGGCGTTATGGGGGTTGCAAGTATTCTTACACTGTTTTTTCTACTTGCATGAAAAGGAGTTCATTTTTAGATTACGTACAGTACGATGCTCTTGATGAGTCACTTCAGGTTACGGCTCGCGCGATGATGGGAGGGTTTGTTCTCTATAGCAAAGGAAAAGTGTTTGCAATCGTTGATGATGAGACCTTGTGGTTTAAGGGGGCAAAGAATACAGAGAAGTGGTACCTAGAGAGAGGTTCTAAAAAATTTTCTTACACAAAGAAGGACAAAACAACTGGCAAGAAAAAGATCCAAACGATGAATTACTTTTTAGTACCAGGAGATGTACTAGAAGAAAGAGAATTGCTGCAAGAGTGGATAGACGTAGCGTTGTCAGTTTCTTAGAGTTGATGAGCAACAAGGTTTTTGTATACGTCGTTTGTTGCAAGTAGTTCATCATGAGTTCCTTGCCCAACCAGTTTCCCTTTGTCCATTACTATAATTTTATCAGCATTTCGTATCGTGGAGAGACGATGAGCAATAATTATTGTTGTCTTTCCTTTGGAAACATTATCAATTGCTTCCATTACGTACTTCTCATTTTCAGTATCGAGAGAAGATGTTGCTTCATCGAAGATAAGTATCTCAGGGTTCTTGATAATTGCTCGCGCAATACCGATTCTCTGTCGTTCACCACCAGAGAGTTTAATGCCACGTTCTCCCACAATGGTAGTAAACTTTTTCTCTCCAAGTCGGGCATAAAATTGGTCAATACGGGTAAGTTTTGCAATCTCGTCTATCTTTTTCTCTGCTTCGTGTCGTTTGTTTGTGGGAACACCAATAAGGATATTTTCAAGAACTGTATCATCAAGCAAATCAACATGCTGTTCCACGTAGCCAATATGTTCTCGTAGGTGGTGAGCATCAATCTTTTGTAATTCAGTGTCTCCAAGGGTAATATTTCCGGTTGAGTACGAGTATGCTCGCAGTAGTAACTTAACAATGGTAGATTTTCCAGAGCCAGAAGATCCAACAAAAGCAGTTACTTTGCCAGGAAGTATTGTACAAGAAAGATTGGTAAAGACAGGTTGTGTTGATTTTGGATATGAAAATGTGACATTGGTAAATGTAATAGGTGCCATGAAGTCGATATCCTTTACCCCAGATTCACTAAATAAAGGCTTCTTTTCTATTGCCTCGAAGTATTGTTCTGACTCTGTGTAGCGTAGAGGTAGGTCTCGTAATGCATTAGAAAGTCCAGAGACTGCCCAAAACAATCTGGCCACAAGATACCAAACAACATATACGGTTGCGAGATTAATACCCCCGGTAAATGTAAGTAATCCAACGGTAATAAGTAGTATAAGTTGTGAGCCTTCTGAGTAGGCATTCTTTTTACCTCGGTGTCGCACCGCAAGAATATTTATATATTTTCCAAAATTGGCAAATCCTTTTCGCTTCTCAAGATACTTCGTAATAAAGTAGTCTTCTCTTCCTAGTAGTTTAATGAGTTGCAGGTGTGTGAATGCCTCAGTTCTTGTTCTACCTTGTTCGGTCCAGTTATCACGATTCTTCTTCACGAGAGGTTTATAAAAATTCAAAAAATGATTCATCCATAGGGCCAAGATAAATGCAAAGAAAAAACTAGCAAGTCCGACATAGATATTGTAGTACGTAAGGGCCACAAGACTTAGTATGATGTAAAGTATGTTTGGGAAAAAGTCATTAATATAGGCTTTTATTATCGCCTCGACAGCATTTTCTCCACGGACGATGATCTGCTGCTTGATGGCTGAATGATCTTCTATGTGCTGTTCTACGGTGAGGTGTAATATCTTGGAAAATGAAACATGTTGAAGATGTTGGGCGATATCATGGTCTAGTCGACTCTTCTCATTGTATTCTCGTAGGAATGTTACTACTGTAAGTACTGTGTAAAGACCTACAAGTGTTATCAGTATGTGGTAAAAATTTTGAATATCCTTGTTTGCTATAGCTGTAAATATTCTTCCTTCGACAGTAACAACGTAGACTCCAATGGCCGAGATTAAAAATATCATCACAAGGTGAATATAAAAATACCGATGGAATGGTCGGAGTAATTTCCAAGCCTCTTTTGTTAAATAAGTATATTTTTGCATGTGGTTATAATGATATCACCAGCGCTTAGTTTTGTAAGTCTTGTTTTTTATAAAATTTTTTTCTATACTCTATTCTAGATAGAAAAAGCGGAGTCCTCCTCCGCTTTTTCTAATGCAATAGTGTGCTCTTATGCATGAATGTGGAGGTATATGTCTTCGAGTGCACGCACTGCGTCTCCTGCGGCGATGTTATTTTGGTGGTAGAGAACATCAGTACAGTCTCCCGCTGACCAAACGCCCTTTGTACTTGTTTCTTGGGTTCGAGGGTCGATGATGACTTGGTTTAATTCATTGCGTTTAACTAGATCTTTTGCAAAGTCCGTTGCTGGGATCTGGCCAATTTCGACAAACACAGCAGCAACGGGAAGTGTCGTATCTTTTCCATCCTTATCGGTGTACGTAATTGATTCCACAAACACAGAACCTGTAATTTCTTTCGGGGTAGCAAATGTTACGAGTTTAAAGTTTGGTTTCTCGAGGAGTTTTTTTACGGTTATTTCATCCGCTCGCGGCTCACTACGAGAGAGCAGGGTGACACTTTTACAATATGCAAGGAGTTGGGCCGCAGATTCAAATCCAGCATTTCCTCCACCAACAACCACGACATCCATGCCTCCAAATAGTGGTCCATCACATGATGCGCAGTAGGTGATACCTTTATTTTCAAATGTATTAGCACCAGGGATCTCTAATTTTCTACGTGATGATCCTGTTGCAATGAGAATTGTTTTACCATTTTTAGTTGCACCGCCCTCAAGCGTGACAGTGAAGTTGCCTTCTGTTCCAGAGATATTTGTTACGTAGTTTCCTTCCGCTATTTCTAGTATGTCACTCTTGTATTCTAGAACATGACTCTTGAGTGCTTCGGCAAGTTTTATTCCAGAAATATGTGGAGTACCAATCCAGTTCTGAATATCATCAGAAACAGTTGATTGGCCACCCCATTCTTTTACAATAAGAAGTGTCTTTAACTGTTTTCGGGCTGCGTATACTGCGGCTGCGGTTCCTGCTGGTCCTCCGCCGATGATAATAAGGTCGTACATAAGGTGGTTAGTAGTAATTAGTTGGTATGTGGAATATTAGTATAGCCTAGGAGTGGGGAAGTTGTAAATTTTTGTAGAATACATGGTAATGTAACTGGTGTAACCACGGTCAAAACATAATACCCTTCTGTAGAAGGGTATTATGTTTTGACTCTATGATTATTCCACTAGTAATTACTTCTTGCGACGAAGGAATGGTGGTAATGCTTCCCAGTCATCATCTTCGTCGTCCTCGAATTTAAACACAGTCTTCTTACCAGTGGCTTTTTTCGAATCGTCGTCCTCGACAACTTTCGCTTCTTCTACAACATGATCAATGCGCTTTTCTTCATTGATTGCTTGACGAACCGTTTCATTTTTCTCAACGCGTGGCTCTGGCTTGATGATAGTAGGTTCTTTTCGTTCCGTAGCCATATTTCCTGTTGCACGTGAAGAGAATGTTGTAGGGAAGCCTGTTGCGATCACAGTTACTTTAATCTCGTCTTTTTTGAGTGAACTATCAATTGCGATACCAAAGATGATCTTTGCGTCCTTGTCTACAGATTCAGTGATGATCTTAGCAGCCTCTTGCACCTCGAGCATTCCAAGGTCTTCAGCGCCGTAAATTGCAAAGAGAACACCTTTCGCTCCATGAATAGAGACATCCAGAAGAGGGGAGTTTACTGCTGCAACTGCTGCCTCCCGCGCACGATTTTCACCAACACCACGTCCTACACCCATAAGTGCTGTTCCTGAGTCTTTGAGAATGCGCTTGATATCAGCAAAGTCGAGGTTGATCGTTCCTGCTGTACGAATAATGTCAGAAATACCCTCAACGGCTTGTTTCAACACCTCATCACACATCTCAAACGCTTGCTTCACTGAAGTGTTCTTGTCGATAATAGAAAGAAGACGGTCGTTAGGGATAACGATAAGAGCGTCCACCTCCTTTTCAAGTTCCTCGAGTCCACGTTCTGCTAACTTCATGCGTGACGCACCTTCGAAGAAGAAAGGTTTGGTGACTACACCAACTGTGAGGATGCCTTCGTTCTTTGCAATTGATGCAACAACAGGAGCAGCACCAGTTCCTGTTCCTCCTCCCATACCACCTGCAATAAAGACCATGTCCGAGCCTTTGAGTACATCTTGGATTTCTTCTTTTGTTTCTTCTGCTGAACGCTTACCTACTTCTGGATCCATTCCAGCGCCAAGTCCTTTTGTGAGATTTTTACCAATGTGAATTTTCTTTTCAGCCAAAGAGTGATGAAGATCTTGTGTGTCTGTATTCATCGCGATGAATTCAACCCCTTGAAGTTTTGAGTTGATCATGTGGTTAAGTGCTCCTTTTCCAGAACCACCAATTCCGATTACTTTAATGCGTGCGAAACTTTCAATTTCAGGGTTAACTTTGGCCATAGGACGTGCTTTATTAAATCTCTTTTTTATATGCTCTAACTATACCAACTTATGGTAACTTTTGCAAAATGAAGGGAAAATGACCGTTTTCTCAAAAAACCTTTGTAATTTAAGGTAAAAATTGACTTAGTGACTTCTTGACACGAGTAAAAAATGATGTCAGTACCTCAGCTAAAACATCTTTTTCTGTATCATGTGGCGCCAGGAATGCTAAACCGTAACTTCGAGCCCATCCACTATCACGAACCTTATCTCCGGTAATTTTTCGTAATTCATCACGAATAATTTTTATTGGAAGTTTTAGTTCACGTCGAAATACTACTTCAAGTGACGGTGTTAGTGATGATGATCCACAGATAATTATTCCTGCCGGTAGTAACTCTGCTCGTTGTATACGAGAAAATTCTTTAGTTATTTTTGTACAGATATCTTCTAGGCGTGCTTCTATTATTTCCTCGAGACGTCGTTTTGGATATAGTTGCGTTGATCTACCACATTTGATATCTTCAGCGTCTTCTAAAGTTGTTTTTAAACCAAGGGCAATATCTCGCGTGATGTCATCTCCACCCACGGCAATTGTCGATACAAGTAACGGTGTGTTATTTTCGTACACAAGAATTGAGGTCACTTGCGCTCCTATATTTACAAGTGCTACACCAGCCATTTTTTGTTTTTTGGAAAGGAGGGGAATACTTTCCGCAATCGGTCCAGCAACAATGTCGGTCACACGCACGTGTGCCATATCAAGCGCCTTCTTCAAACTATTCATACATTGTAGTGGGTAGGTAATGAAGAGTGTTTTTACCTCAAGTTTATTTCCTCGCACACCGATGATTTCACCTGGTGTGTCATTTCCATCCACCTTGTATTTCATTGGAATACTATGAACAACAGATTTATTACGTATGTCAGGTATTCCGCCATGACCATCTTTTATCGCGTGCTCGATATCAAGTTCCGTAACAGACGCATCTCCACGTGAGACTTGCGTTTGCCCGTTTGAATGAGACGACCCAAGACCAATTGCTCCAAGAGAAATAAGGGTATGAGCACTACGCAAACCGGACTGCTCTTCAAGTGATTCTACTGCTTCAATTATTTCGTTTGCTACTTCGGTTACGTTAACGACAGTTCCACGATCAACACCCTCGATTGCTTTTTTGTATGTTGCGACAACACTTGGAAAGCGAGCACCTTCTTCATGCACAGCACCAAGGGCGCGCAAGCTACCGCTCCCGATGTCTAGTCCCACGATCATTTCTTTTGTAGTGCGTGCCACGGAAAAATTTCTTGAGGTAGTTTCCCTCTAGTTTCTCCATTGTACTACTATGATCGTATCCTTTCAAATGAAGCATTCCATGAATGAGAAGGAAATGAAGGAATTCTTGGTACGACATGTCAAAATCTTTTGCGCCTGATCGTACTTTTGAGAGAGATATATAGACCTCACCTTCAGTTTCTGATAGAGGAAAGGAAAGGACATTGGTGGTGTAATCTTTTCCGCGATACTCTTTATTACGAACGCGAACTTCCTCTGGTCGGGCAAAAATAATTGTAAGGGCATACTGTTTACCCAGAATTAACTCCTTCATACGCAAAAATGGCACGACAGGGATCGGGCCATTTTTACGGACTATAGTGAGATTCTTGAACTCACGGAATGCCATACTAGATTATTTTCGTCCTCGCTTCTTCTCTATTACCTTACCCATGCGCTTCGCAACTAGGTATTTTTCAAGGTTTGTAAGTTTCTTTAGGCGAGCACGCTTTACTTTCAAGTCACTTTGAACTCGTTCGTTGTAACGAATGCCACGAACACGAGGAAGCACACCTGATTCTTGAACGCGCTTCTGGAAACGACGGATGAGCGAAAGTGCATTTTCGTTTGCGTTTTTCTTTACCTCTACGTTTATGTTTGACATATGTAGGGACAATTCTAACATAAAAATAATAAAAAGAAAAGGGTCTCTACGATTAACAGCAATGGAGTAGGGGCCTTATCTTGTAGATAGTTTGCTATATAAAAACAGCCGGCCGCGGGGCAACTTCAACATCACGTTGTTGTTGCTCCGCGGCCGATTTGTGCCGATCGCCTCAGGACTTCCTTCTCGAGCGTTCCTTCTTCGGGCCGGTGCGCTTGATGTGGTCCGCGCACCTCTTAAGGTAAAGAGGCATGTCCTCGATGAGGGATTTCCGGTAGTTCTTCGGAAGCCACTCGTAGCCGGCAATTACCTTGCAGAAGGTTTCCAGCGGATCCTCGTTTCGTCCCGGCTTATAGCAGTTGATCACGAAGGAACGGGTGCCAGTCGCACCGTAGAGTTTCCTCGTGGGTTTCCTCCGGAGAAGGTGCTGCAACGGAGGCGTCCCTCGTGTGGTTACTTCCGCGGAGAACCCTCCAGAGGAAGTCTGCGACGCACTGGCGAAAGCGCGGAATCCGATCCAATTACGCTTCACATCGATCTTCTCGATCACGCTGAGGCTGATGTAGTGATCGCTTGTCCTTGCGAACACGAACTTTCCTACCACCGAGCGCTCGCGCACCCAGTGGAGGAGGCAGACTTGGAACAAGAGCCCTCTCCCCAAGGGGATAGGGTTGACCGGGACCATCATGGCGCACTCCCTTCTGAAAGTCTGGTTGTACTGCGGGATATTCGTAGAGTCTATCTCGTTCTGAAGTAGAGTCTAACGCAAAAGAAATGCTATTTCAAATGCTTCAAATAATCGGAGAGGGCGTCGATTTTGACCGTGTCTTGTGAGTGGTTAGACATGTTACGAACGATCACCGTGTTGTCCATCGCTTCTTTTTGACCAAAGATAATGCAGTAAGGTATTTCCATTTTTTCTGCAAGACCAAGTTGTACAGAGAGTGAATCCTTCGAAAGTGATTGGTATATAGGAACACGTGCTTTACGAAGCGTTTCCATGATACAGAGGCTTTTTAGTTTTGCTTCGAATCCAAGTTGGATGAAATACACTTTGGGTGGCTTCATGATGCGTGGAGAGAGACGCTTGCATTCAGGGAACATCATGATGCGTTCCATACCAAGTGCAGTACCGACAGAAGGGACATCTTTTTTACTACCCATCATCTTTGCAAGGTAGTCATAACGTCCGCCACCGGTTATAGTTATTTCTCGCTCCTTTCCATTTTCGTCAGTGTCAACCTTAATCACTTCAAACACCGTACGTGAGTAGTAATCCAAGCCTCGAACGAGAGAATTATTTACACGGTACTGGATGCCCATTTCTTCAAGGTACTGGAGGACTTCTTTGAAGTGGTTGCGCGCATCGTTAGAAAGGTATGAAAGTGAAGAAGGAGCATTATCTTTAAACGGCTGACACTCTGGTTGCTTGCAATCAAGAAGGCGAAGGGGGTTGGTCTTGATTCTTTCGTGACAATCCTTGCAGAGAGAGGTTACATGCTTTTTGTAGTAGTTAGTAAGTTCACGTACAAATGTTGGGCGAGTCTCCTTGTCACCCATCGAGTTAATATCAACAATTAAATCTTTGAAACCATATTCTTCAAGAATAGTGGTGAGAGTACGTATGATGAGGGCATCCGCAATAGACTTCTGTGTTCCAATAATTTCCAAGTTGAATTGTCTAAATTGACGAAGACGACCTTTTTGTGGATTCTCATGGCGGAAAATTGGTCCGTATGAGTAGAGCATGACAGGTTGAGGGAGATTCTGCATGCCATGTTCGAGATATGATCGCATTACTGACGCCGTATATTCTGGTCGCACCGCAATACGTTCACCGCCTTTTGTTCGAAAGGTATACATTTCTTTATCAACGACATCAGTTCCTTCTCCGATAGCAGAGACGAAGACCTCTTCTCGTTCAAGAACTGGCGTTTCAAGTGGTTTGAAACCATAATACACGGCAATTTCTTGTGCCTTTTCAAAAAGACCTTGGTACGCGTAGTAATCATCGCCAAGAAGATCATGCATTCCCTTCAATGATTGTGGTGCTTCTTTCTTATCTTTTTTTAGTGTGTCGCTCATACGTTTGTTCTTGTGGTGTTGTTACTTAGTATACATGTATTGCCCTGGTTCGTAAGCAGCGGACTTAAATGGATAAACGCGAAGCAGTACTTGACCTTTCACATTATCTTTATCAAGTGGTCCCCAGTCACGACTATCGTAACTTTGTGCACGGTTATCACCCATGACAAAATAATGGTTTTCATCGAGGGTTAGATCAACATTTTTTCGGTACTCTTTGAATTCCACGTAGGATTCATCAAGAGTGAATCCTTCAGGATTTTCTTTATTATAAATAGTAGTGACACCATTTTGAACAACAACACGTTCTCCCGGTAATCCAATCAAACGCTTGATAAGGTGCTTTCCTTCATATGGATTATTTTTATTTTCGTATAGTTTGAAAATCATAATATCTCCACGATGAGGTTCTCCAACCGCATAACTTAATTTATCAACGATAAGAAAATCTTTCGTGTGATAGGTAGGAAGCATGGATCCACCATCAACAATAAATGGCTGAATTATAAAGGCTTGAATGATTTTTACTACAATGACAATGGAAATAATCCATACAAGTAGCGACAGAGGGGATTCATCTTCCTCAAGGAGTTTTATGGCAATGAGACGATCTCTCCACCCTGAAGAGAATATTGCAAGGATAAGTAAGACGACAAGAAGAAGTATGATTCCAAATATTGTCGTAGAGACTGGATTTTGGAGAACATCTGCAAATGAGATCAGGAGTTCGGTAGTCAAAGAAGAAAACATTGTGATTTGTAGTATATAGATTGGTAAGGAAGCGCGCAACTTTTGAGATGATTATTCGCAGCGAGTTGTTTAGTATTTGATATACTGGCTCACAACAATGATATATACGCTTGTCCCACTTGGTAATCCAGGAGAAAAATATGCACACACTCGTCACAACGCGGGACGAGTTGCTCTTACTCTTGTTGAAGAAGAGATACGAAAGATGGAAGGAGTGGAGATATTTACTCCTAAGAGTTTTATGAATGAAAGCGGTAGAGAAGTCGCAGAATATCTGCGCTATCATGAAGACAGAGATATTGTCCTTATCTACGATGACAAAGATATTCCGTTTGGTCGTTTGCGTATTGCGCACGACAGGGGCGATGGAGGACATAACGGTGTCAAAAGTGTGATTGAATCTCTTGGGACAACTGAATTTACTCGCATACGCGTTGGTATTGCACCAAAAGAAACCGATGGAAAGGAAATCATTCCGCCACACGGCGAGGATGTGCAGAAATATGTACTTGGCATTCTAACAGACGAAGAGCAAGTTGCATTAAGGACACTTGCTCCGATGTTACTAGGTGCAATATCTACGCTCGTACACGATGGATATAAAAAAGCGATGGAACTATATAATGCAAAGTCATAAGTTATGTACCTAGGATCAAGGCCACCAGTACCAACGAACGAGACAATAGTAGAGCAGGTCTCCTCCGAAGAAGATGCACTACAGCGTGCGCTCACAGAACTAGATGAGGGGCACGAAGAGTTGGAGGTATTGTTTAGAGAATTGCCAGTTGATCTTGTTAAGTTCTGGGTTGCTCGTTTCAACAACGAGGAGAAAGGATTGTCAGTTGAAGAAAAAGGTAAGAAACTTGGGGAAGTTATAGAAAAACGAAAACGACAAAGTATTATTGGAGATATCGAGTATATGTCTTTACCGCAAGCGGTGAAAGATCGGATTTTAGAAACGCTGATAGTTTTGACAGGAGACAGGGGTAATTTTGTGGAACTTGGTGCAGGTAAGTATGCGCAAGTAACAGAAGACCCAGAGACTTCTTCAGTAGCGCTTAAGTTTCCTTTTGAGCAAGATAACATAAAACAACATCGTGATGCTGTAAAAAAAGAAGTTGGCTTCTTGGAACAATTGCATGGTTTTTCACATGAGTTTGTGCAAGTTCCGTATCTTTATGCATTTCGTACCGACACACCACCATACTTCATTGCAATGGAGCGAGTCAAAGGTGCTTCCTTTAAAGATATCATCGAAAAGAAACAGGGTCTTTCTTTTGAGGATCGTCAACGCTTAGTCGAGATGTTGCATACTATTGGCCAAGAAAATCTTTTGGCAACACTTGAAACGTTTTTTACAAAAATGCACACAGAACAAGAAATTATCCATGGCGATATTCATCCAGGAAATATTATGATCGACAACACTGGTGAGGTATTTGTCATTGATTTTGGTAAAACTGTTCATTCGCCAAAAGATATAGACGAATCCGAGCATGTAGATGGATCACTTCTTGCATACGAAGGTACCACAACAATACGAGAATCAAAAGATAAGGAATTACAAGCTCTCAAGGAGACAGTTGAACAGTTGTATAGATCATTAACCGTATCTTGATATACTCTATAGTATGAAGGAATTTTCACCAGAGATCAGACTCTCACAACGTATCCAAGATCTCGCAAAAGAAGCAATCCTCACAGAGAGGCCACCAGTTGCTCCTGGATCATTGCGCAGACCAGTTGGAGATACAGATTATTTTGTAAGTAGTGTTGATGATCGAGATGTAATCGCGCACGGGACGATTCGGGTAGGGGATGAGTACTTCATCATCGGACCTCTTCGTGACAAGGGTGAGAAGATACCCAGGGTGCTACAGTAGGATCTTTACGTGTATGTGTGTACTAACAAAAACCAGTGCCACATGTGGCACTGGTTTTTGTTATATAGATGATTCTTTTTATTTCTTTCCGTCGAAAGCAAGAGTCATTCTTTCCTCAGATCCGTCAAAGAGTGTGATTGCAAACTTGTAACTCTTTCCAAGGGTTAATGCTTCGCGCAATTTTGCTTCATCTCCAAATTCAGAGATATGAACAAGACCCGCTACACCTTCCTCGATAGATACAAGTGCGCCGTGCTTGTTGAACTTGATAACAACACCGTCAACCTTGTCACCCTTCTTGTATTTCTTCGCAGCCTCCTTCCAAGGGTTCTCTTTAAGAGCCTTAAGAGATAGAGAAATCTTACTATCCTTGATCTCGATGATCTTAGCCTTTACCTTGTCTCCTACACGAGCGTGTGCCTTGGTATCCTCAACAAGACCCCAGTCAATTTCACTCTTATGAACGAGTCCTTCAACACCGTCTTCGAGTTTGATAAAGATTCCGAAATCAACAACACCGGTAACAGTTCCTTCAACAACATCACCGAGAATGTAGTTTGCCGCAGCGATTTCTTTTGTTTCCTTAGCACCACTATCTTTTTCTGAGAAGATAAGCTTACCTTCCTTTGGAATTGCAGAAATGATACTTACTGAAATACGCTTACCGATAAGTTTCTTGAGTTCACGAAGGATTTTATCCTTGTCACCATCCTCGATACGTGGATAGTTTTCTTCTTTCAATTGAGATGCTGGAAGGAATCCTCCAATACCTTGCCACTCGATAATAAGACCACCCTTGTTTGCATCCTTAACGACAAGATCCATAACTCTCTTTTCTTTGATTGCTTGTTCTGCGTCATTCCACATGAGCGCCTGACGAGCTTCCTTGAGAGAAAGTTCTGTATAGCCGTCTTTATTTTCACGGAGTACAACCTTTGCTGAGATTGTGTCTCCAATATTAATACGCTTGATAACATCACGTGCGTTCATGAACTCGATACCATAGATGATACCGGTACCACGACCACCTAAGTCTACGTAGAGTGCTGCCTTTTCAATGGCAACAACAATACCTTCGATGATGTCGTCTTCTTTGAAGAAGACTGCACCTTCTGCAAACGGTGCTACTTGTTGTGTAATTGTCATAAAAATAAAATGGTCCACACGAGGTGGACATATACCATACCCCAGTGTTTGCGGTGTCTTGCGACCGGACTATAGAGTGTTTAGTTTTACTGTACACGCTCTAATCCGGTGGTAGCAAGGGTTATTTCCGCCAACATTACTTATTAATGTGGATATGATGATACTACCCGATTTTTGCATAAAAAGCAACTAATATGGTACGATTCTGGTTGGTTGGTCTGGTGTGATTGATCTAGGCAAGGGTTTGCGGGAACAATACTCCCGCGGACTGAGGCTCACGCCCTCGATGACAGGTGATCCCAATCATCGCCGTGCCGAGTTGTATAGCACCAGGTGTTCCTCCCCAGCGAACCTCCGGGTTCGTTGGGGAGAGACCACCACACACTGTCTCGCAGACTCCGCTCTAAAAGATGTTTCTGTAGTCGTATACAGAGTCACCTCTTTATCGAAGTTCTCGCGGGGCTTTTTTAATTCTCAAAAATCTGGTATTATTTTTCGCATGATTATCACTAATTTCGGGCGACAACATTTTAAACTTCAAGTCGGGGATCTCACGGTTGCGATCAATCCAGTGTCTAAGGAGGGGAAAGGTAAGGTTGCAAAATACGGTGCAGACATTACGCTCATCACAACTAATCACCCAGACTATAATGGTAGTGAGCAGACTGAACATGGAGAAAAAGTACCATTCGTCATCTCATCACCTGGTGAATACGAAGTAAAAGAGATTTTTATAAAAGGATTCGGTACCACGACAACTCTCCCAGAAGGAAAGAAGGAAAACAAGTATCAAAACACAAGTTATGTGTTTACTATTGATTCCATGCGTGTGACATTCTTGGGTGCAATCAACCATATGCTTGATCCAGAACACAAAGAAATTATAGACGAAACAGACATACTCTTTGTTCCTGTGGGATCTGACACGTTCCTCCTTAATCCATACGATGCGCACAAACTCGCGGTATCTCTTGAGCCAAAGTTGATCATTCCTATGGATTACGACGAGCGATCGTTGCCGGTATTTTTGAAAGAAGCGGGAGCAGAAAAAGTAGAACCTGTTGAGAAATTAACGATCAAGAAAAAGGACATAGATGGAAAGGTTTCTGAGATTGTACTCTTTCACGAAATGTAGTGGATAGGTGATAGGTTGTAGGTGTTAGGTGGTAGAGGGAAAAAAGTTACTCGTAATTAATTAGAATCAAAGTATTAGCACTACGACGCGTGCGAAGCGCATGTCGTAGTGCTAACGAATTACTAACCTGCCTGTCGGCAGACAGGTTACGAATAACTAATAACGCTCATAAACATAACCATACTTACCAGTTTCTCCACTTTTTTCTTTCTTCCCCATACCAGTCACCTAAAAACTACTGATCATTTCCTGTATACTGTCATGCATGGTTCATCATCGGTTTAAAACATACCTTAGCCTAAGACACTGGCTCTCTATCATGCGAAGGCAATCGCTCCACGTGAAGCACATGATTGCTTTCGTGGTCTCCGCGGGGCTTACTTCGCTTATTGGCGCGGCGATTCTCTATTTTGATTATGGGTATTGGCACGATGACGAAACTAAAACAGAGTCACAGGAAATAATTGTAGATAAAATAGAGTCCCCAGGTGATATGCTCAGAGGTTTTTTTAATGAAGCGTCGACTAAGTGGCAAGGCATCAAGGAGGATGGGAGTACATTTCTTCAAAGCACAGAATCGTATTCTCGAGATGGGGAACATGTTGATGAGTAATTTTCTGGCGTCTAGGTTTAACCCTACATAGAGTTTGAAAACAGGGTATTTTTATGCTATACTAAAGGGATACGTAATTAGTAAAAAACTCTTATAACATATGGCAAAAAAGACCGTCGCAAATGAAGATTCTGGAGAAGCACAAGCCTCACACGTGTCTATCCTGCCTGTGAACATTGTTCAAGAAATGCGCGAAGCATATCTTGATTATGCGATGAGTGTTATCACTTCTCGTGCATTGCCTGATGCACGCGATGGGTTAAAGCCTGTACATCGTCGCATCCTCTACTCCATGAACAACATGGGGCTCACCCCAGGTGCTAAATTTCGTAAGTCGGCAACTATTGTAGGAGATGTGCTCGGTAACTATCACCCTCATGGAGACGCGTCAGTGTATGACGCAATGGTGAAAGCTGCTCAAGATTTTTCATACCGATATCCACTTATTTTAGGGCAAGGAAACTTTGGATCAATCGATGGTGATGGTGCTGCTGCGTATCGTTATACAGAAGCAAAGATGTCAAAACTCTCGACAGAACTTTTGCGTGACATTGAAAAAGATACAGTACAGATGGAGCCAAACTATGATGGAACGAAACGAGAGCCACGTGTACTTCCAACTGCGGTCCCCAATCTTCTACTCAACGGTACGCTCGGTATTGCTGTGGGTATGGCAACAAATATTCCACCTCATAACCTAAACGAAGTTGTAGACGCAACAGCACACCTTATTGATAACCCAAACGCAACCACAGAAGAATTGTGTGACTTCATTAAAGGACCAGATTTCCCTATGGGAGGTATTGCTTTTGGGCAGACAGATATTCGTGCAGCGTACGCAACTGGTCGTGGTGGGGTTGTTGTTCGTGGTGAGGCAGAAATAGTAGAAACCAAAGGGGGGCAATTCCAAATTGTGATCACATCTATCCCATTTCGTGTCGTTAAGAGTAATTTGATTGAAAATATTGCCGATCTCGTACGTGATAAAAAAATCGAAGGTATCAAAGGACTTCGTGATGAGTCGACCAAGGATATTCGTGTCGTAATTGACTTAAAGAGTGGAGCACAACCTCAAAAGGTTCTCAATTATCTCTACAAACATACAGAACTAGAGTCAACATTTCACTACAATCTGGTAGCACTTGTTGATGGTGTTCCACAGACTCTCGCACTTAAAGGCGCCCTCACGTCATTCATCGATCATCGCAAGGATGTTGTAAAGCGCCGTACAGAATTTGACCTAAGGCGCGCTCTCGAGAAAGAGCATATCCTTCTTGGTCTCAAAAAAGCCCTCGATCACATTGATGAGATTATTCAAACCATCAAGAAGAGTAAAGACACACCGGATGCTCACGCGCAACTCATGAAGAAGTTTAAGTTCTCTGAGATCCAAGCAACTGCTATTTTGGAAATGAAATTGCAGCGTCTCGCTGGACTTGAACGCAAGAAAATAGAAGACGATTTGAAAGCAATACAAGCGCTCATCGCAGAACTTAAGTCTATTCTCGCCTCACCAAAGAAGATGATGGGGATTATCAAGAAAGAACTTGAAGACATCAAAGAAAAGTATGGTGATGAGCGCCGTACCAAGATCGTCAAACATCGCGCGAAGGAATTTAATCCAGAGGACTTAATCGCAGAGAAAGAAGAAGTACTTGTATACACTTCAGGTGGATACGTAAAGCGAACTGATCCAAGTGAATTCAGAACACAAAAGCGTGGAGGTGTGGGTGTGGTTGATATGAATACTAAAGAAGAAGACTTTGTAACGATGTCACTCACGACTTCATCACACAGCGACCTTCTCTTCTTTACTGACAAAGGTAAGGCGTATCAGATCAAGATGTATGATCTTCCAGAAGGAAAGCGTGCAACACGCGGAAAGAGTATCATGAATTATCTTCAATTAACCGACGGTGAGAAGGTGACAAGTATCTTACCAATGTCAAAGGACATCAAAGCTCTTTCTGGAGTATCGCTTATGATGATCACAAAGGATGGAACAGTGAAGAAATCCTCCGCGGAGAGTTTCAAAGATGTACGTCGTAGTGGGCTCATCGCTATTCGTCTTGAAGACAAAGATGAACTCCTTGCAGCACTCTTTGTACAAGGAAAAGATGATGTGATCTTAACAACACAGAATGGTCAGTCTATTCGTTTTAGCCATAACGATGTTCGTGAGATGGGGCGAACAGCAGCAGGTGTCATTGGTATGAAATTAGACAAAGGCGATTATATTGTTGCAGCTGATAAGATTGCTGAGGGTATTAAGTCTGGCGAATTACTTGTTGTAACAGCAAATGGTTATGGTAAGCGTACAAAACTCTCTGAATATAAGACACAGCACCGAGGTGGATCTGGTATCAAAACGGTAAAGATTACGGAAAAAACAGGTAAGTTGATGGTCGCGCGAGTTGTTTCCCCGGAGAATGAAGAATTACTCGCAGTTTCAAAGGAATCACAAGTAATTAAGACAGAACTTTCATCTATCCCAACACTTGGTCGCGATACTCAAGGAGTACGAATCATGAAGATGCGTGAAGGAGATTCAGTTGCATCGTTTAATTTACTCTAAGCGTGTTGGGGGTGTATAGTGTATACTTTAGTAAAGACTATCAACTAAAAAGTTACATCATATGTTTGGAGCACAACCACAAGACAGACCAGAAGATAGAAGTTTTTCAGCAGCACCAGAAAATGTCATTTCTCTAGGCGAGAAAAAAGTCGAGTCCCTCATCGCTCAAGGTGATGTGGAGGGCCTACAGAGGATTGCCGAGGTGACAGAAGTTAAGGTCGGTGATCGAGTGCTCGGAGTACAAGAGGATGGATCCCCGTTTACAATCGATGCATCTTGGGACTATGATGAAAACGGGAATTCGGAAAAACTTGAAGCCTTTAAACGATACGTAGCAGAGAATAATAACATTCTCCCGGAGGTTGAGTTTTACAAACAATGTATTCAAATAATTCAAGACATGCTTACTGCACGGCAATTTTTGCAGCGACGTCAAGGTTCACAAGAACATACGCTATAAGTAACAAATTGGCTTAGTGATAGGTGGAAAGCCTGTTTGTTACTCCACTCGATCCCCCATAAGTTTCCCGAGTAATTGATTCCAGGGTCGCAGTAGTGTCTCTGTAATCGGCGCGTCGCTCCGTAAATGTGGTGCGCCTGTTTTTGGAAATTCGTCTTTATGTGGGTGGTAGTATGTGCCAAAGAGAATATCAAATAGCGGGAAGAACTGAGCAAAGTTTTTATCCTGATGTTGTTTTTCTATAGAGTGATGTATTCGGTGAAGTTGAGGACCAGTAAGGACTTTTGTGAATATTCCCATGGATAAACGCAGATTTGCATGAGTAAAGAATAGTAGTGTGGTTAAGATGACTGTGAGCACAACAACATCACGCGAGTTTCCAAATATATATATGAGGGGGAACGCAATAATAATTGTCTGGAGAATGTTTTCAAGAAAGTATGTACGTAGAGAGGTGGTGGCATTTAATTCTGTGTCCGCGTGGTGCAACTCGTGAATCGACCAGAGAAAAGGAAACGAATGTTGTGCTCGGTGGTACCAATAAAAAATAAAATCCCCAACAAGAATCGAACAAAATGTTCCAATCGCTGTTGGAATAAATGCACTCATTGTAAGTGGAGTCGGTAGTCCAGTAAATCGTTGGATAACAATTTTTGTAATGTACATACCAACCACAATATAGATGAGTATGTATATGATGTTACGGAATTTACCTCGGAGAGTTTGTTCTTGCTGTGCTGGGAAATAGTGTTCTAGGATAGTGAGTACGACGATCGACACACTAATAGTGAAGAGATATAACATAAACAGTAGTCTACCATGAAAGGTATATCCACTAGCACCGCACTACTGTGGCAGTTATACTGAGATGAATTCACAATGGCATTTCTTACTCCAGAACAACTAGTGCGGGAATTATATCTTCGTCCAGGGGACAGGGTGGCAGATATTGGTTGTGGTGGAGGAGCGTACACTATCGCACTTGCTCATGAAGTGGGAGAGGTTGGACAAGTCTTTGCTGTAGATGTCCATAGAGAGATGTTGCACACCCTTGCTGGCGCTCTCGAGCGGCAAAAATTACAAAATGTGGATATTCTTTGGGCTGATATAGAGCGATACATTCCAATCGATGCATATAGTCTTGATGCTATTGTCCTTTCTAATGTTTTGTTTCAACTAGGAAATCCAAATCAAGCAATGGAACATATCGAGAAATGTCTCAAACCAGAGGGTCAATTGCTTGTTATTGAATGGTCAGAATCTCACGGAGGTATTGGGCCTCATGAAGATCACGTAATCGACCAGAATTACGCAGAACAACTTGTGCAGAAACATGGTTTTCGGATTCTCAAGCATCTTCCTGCTGGAGACTATCACTATGCTTTCATTGCGATTTCTAAGTAGTTCGATTGTGTGCCCCTGAAGACTTTAAGCACCCAACTCTCTAGGGAGGTTGTTATTTATAACCTTTTCCACTAGCACGAGACGAGTATTCTTTATACACTAAGGGGATCTATATGAATTTACCGCTCCGCACGATACTTCTTGGTCTTGGGATAGTTGCTACTGTGTTCGCGGTTCTCATTTTTTCTGGAAAGATTCCAATTGGGAATAAGAAAGATTTACCGCAAGGTGAAGTCGTTCTGTGGGGTACGTATCCAGAAAGTGTTGGTAATGACCTTGTACAGGAATTTAATGCTACGACGAAGGATTATCGAGTGACCTATAAAGAAGTTCGTGAAGAAGGGTTCGAGCAGCGTCTCCTGGAGGCTCTCGCAAGTGGTAAGGGTCCGGATCTTATTCTCGCGCCGTATCAAATTATTCTTTCACAACAAAGTAGAATCTATCCGTTCCCGGTTGCTTCCATCTCAGAAAAGTTGTATAAGGATACTTATATTGACGGAGCAAATGTCCTCTTCACTCCTCGAGGAGCACTTGCTCTCCCGATTTCTGTAGAGCCACTTGTTCTTTTTTACAACCGAACACTTTTCTCACAAAAAGGAGTTGTCAATCCTCCGATGTACTGGGATGAAGTTGCTTCCTATGCACCAATCCTCACATCTCTTGATTCTCGGGGAAAATTCCTTACTTCTGCTATTGCTCTTGGGAGCCCTACTGTGCCGTTTACAAAAGATATTCTCATGGCAATTGTCGGACAACTTGGTCAGACTCCTGTCGTACGTCAGTATAATGCCTCCGGAGAGCCTTATTACTCTGTGATAGCAAATGATCCGGTTGCCGATGGGGGAGTGAACCCACTTTCTTCTGCCGTACGTTTCTTTGTTCAATTCGGCGATCCGAACCAAAAGGCGTATTCTTGGAATCAGTATTCAGGGAATGCACGCGATCAGTTTTTGGCAGAGAAGTTGGCGATGTACATAGGATATTCAGGTGATTTGCAAGTATTACGATCAGAAAATCCTCGAGCAGATATTTCTATGACCATGTTTCCTCAGACACGAGGATACAACACACTCGCAACTGGTATGAAGTTAACCGCAATTGCCACACTCTCTTCAACGAAGAACCCCCTGACTGCGCTCACTGTGCAATCGCAATTCGGAAGTGGTGTGATCGCTCAAGCACTCGCTACAAGTATTGGTGCCCTACCTGCGTCACGACAGTTCGCTGCGACACCGGGTCTTGATCCAGTCCTTGCTAGAAGTATGTTGGTTGCTCGTGGGTGGTACGATAATTTTTACAGAGAGTCCGATGGTCGTGTGAGTACTATGATCGCCGATGTCCTTGCGAATCGCCAAGACCTGACAGATGCCGTCACTATATTTGTCTCAAGGCTTCAGGATCTATATACTGGTCGGTAATAGTTATAGTATGAAATTAAAGTACAGTATCATTACAGGAGGTCTCAGTGCTCTTATTATCTCTCTTTTCATTGTTGTTGCTCCACATGCGTTTGCTCAGGCGGGCGGGTCTATTTCAGGAGATAGTCTCTGTGGTGCAACCGTTGCCACAGAATGTAATCTTGGACACTTTCGTAGTTTGATACAAGGCGCAGGGAAAATTATCGTTGGGATTGGTATCCCATGGCTTGTTCTTGTTATATTGTGGCGTTTTACTGCTGCATGGTTTGCAGCAAAGGAAGGGAATGCTAGTGCGTATAAAGAAGCGCGCAAGAAAAGTATGGACGCGGTTATTTATTTTTTGGTGATTGTATTAGTTTTGAGTGGCATGCTCCTTACCGTCTTGCAATACTTCGGTGTGAAGGCAGAACCTCTAGAATTACTCAAATCTCTTTCTCTCCAATTCATACCTATCACCCAGGCCTCGGCGCAAGAGTTACCGAATTTTTTAAAGGCTGGGAGTTTGTATGATCTCATGCTTGATTTTGTCAGGCTCATTATATTATTTATTGTGTACCCGGGGATTATTCTCATGTGGGTCTGGACTGGTTTCCTCTTTGTTGCGGCACAGGGAAAGCCAGATGCTCTCACCAAGGCAAAGAGTCTCTTAGTAAAAGCAATAGCGACATCCTTTATCGTATTTTTGGCACAGGGATTTTTGTTGGCAGCACGAGGAACCGCTAATAAAATATTCCCAACACCAACACAATCTTCATCCGCGCCTTCAAGCAGGACAACACCTGGAACCCCAGGCACTCCGACCGCAACCACGCAACCAGCGACAACTACACCGACCCCTTCGGGCACTCAACCCTCTCGCATTGCACCCGCCGCATCCCCGGCACCAACGACACAGTCTCCAAGTACGCAGACCACTCCAGCATCACAAGATTCTGGTGCTGACGGAAGTACCATGTTGTATGGATCAGGCGGAGAGTATACACCGTAGTTGTTTTGAGTACTATTACCTCTGGATTACCAAGTAGCGCTCTTGGCTCCGCTGGTGTACACTTTGGAGTATTAGAAACTACACATAGATTATGACTACACAAACACGTACTAAGATTGTCCTGGCAACAACAATTCTTGCAGTTGGTTCACTTTCGTATGCCCTTGCACAAGGAAGTTCAGTGGATGCGCAGCAGGGGATCTCCAACCTAGGTCTTCTTGTAGAAACTTTTACCAATAGTGTCATAAAAAATGCTGCAAAGATGCTCATGTCTCTTGCTATGCTTGCATTTTTCTGGGGTATTGTTCAGTACATTTGGGGTAAGCGCAACGGTGACTCAGGGAAAGTAAACGTCGGAAATGATTTCATGAGTTGGAGCCTCCTTGCGCTTTTTGTTATGTTCTCCGTCTATGGAATCATCAAGTTTGCTCAACAAACAATTTTGAATAAGCAAGACACATCCTCCATCATTATTCCAGACATTCAGTTCAGAGGGGGAGGAAGTAATCCTACAGGAGGGGCGGCAAGTAGTGGGGTTGAGAATTGTAACCTTATGGGTGATGGTGCTGCTTGTGCTGGACAGACAGGTGTATGTAAGAGTGGACAGTGTGTTATGAAGGCCAATCTGCCCGCAGGAGATGCTTGTACTGGAAAGGCAGATACAACTACATGTAAGACTACATCAGGAAAAGATGGGTATTGTGCCAATCAGTTGTGTGTTGAGAGAACGGGCTCTGACTTCTAAGATGGTTTAGTGGTGGGTACAGAGATCTTTGTGGAGGTCAGTATTCAATTTCTTGACATAGTTGTTTGTTATATGTAGTATAAGATCCGAAGATGGGTGAAGAATCCATTATAAAATTGCAAGTTCGTTCAATAATAAGGAGATCGCGGCCATGGCGGCCAAAACAAGAAAAGCAGATACGGCCAAAGAGGTCGAGCGCAAGTTGTATGCTCGCCTCGGGGTCAATCCGCCCATTGCCCAGGGCGGTGAACAGTCTCCCACAGGTTCCGGCACCCCCACGTCCGGAGACAACAAGTCCACGGACGACAACAAGCAGAAGAAAAAAAAGAAGAAGGGTGATAGCGGGGGGGATCGCGGGGGCAAGAACAATGACGGAAAAGACTCCGGCAGCACCGGCGCAGAAGGAGGTGGAAACATGAAGTGGCTAGTCAACTTCGCACTTGCGGTCGTTGCGTCGGTGTGTGCCATTGGTGCATACCAGTATTACACGACCGACATGCAGCCGCTTCGCCAGCAATTGCTGCTGGTAGATACCGAGGCGCGAAAGGTTGTTGACCTCTCAAGAGAGGAGACCAAACGTCTCCAGATTCTGAGGGGTGGACAACCCACAGCAGCTCCTTCCGTTAGCGCACTCACCGCAACGCCGTCTCCGGGTGCCAATGAGTACGATCGCTGCGTTCTGGTCAAGACGAAGAACGTCTATCGACTTGCCCCGGGCGACTGCTACATCTTCGATGACGTGGATGGGGACTTCAGCAAGCCGTCCAGCGTGATCGGCGGCGTCAACACGATGTACGGCCTCGAGCGCGTAGTTGCGCAAAAAGGCTCCTACACCCTGGTTGTGCTCAAGGTGGAGGAAGGGCAGCTGAAACATGCTGCTCCGATGTGCGATAGCAAGACCTCGCCGGATAACTGTGCGAGGTGGCTGAATCCGGTGTGCGATAGCAAGACCTCGCCGGATAACTGTGCGAGGTTGCTGAAGCAGGACGGGCATTATGCCCACGAGGCCGGGCGTGACTTCCCGCGCTTCAATCAGGTGCTCGTCTCCCCTGGGAGTCGGGTTGTGATCGTCGCAAAACGGGCCTAATCAGTGGTCCGGGAAAGGTAGGTTTTTTATGAGCGGTGACGCTCACGGCCACGGCAGTGGTACGCCAGGGTGGCTGAAAGCAGTGATCGCGGTCGTGATCATCCTGGTCCTCGTGACGTACAACGTCGGAGGTGTCCTTGCCTCCTGGATCAGGGATATTGCTTTTGCCCTGCAGTCCAACGGCGGGATATTCCTGGGATTCATGGCGGTGATTGCGATTGCAATTCTTGCGGCCAAGAACTCCTAATCAACAATAATTGGCAGGGAAAGGCTGCCACGTCCACGCGACGTTAAAAAGAGGGGGGTTCGTCCTCTCTCGCATCTCGTTACGCACCTTGCGTCGCGACCTGCGACGAGAGCCAACGAACCCCCCTTTATCATTTCTATACTAAGCATTTGTTACAGATGCACTCACTAAATTCCTATTGTTTATATATTCTCTTGCAATGTGGGGTGGGGGAGGTATACTTGGTGTATACACAAAATATATGAAAAAAGTTTTAACTATCGCATCCGTTGCACTCACCAGTGTTATGATGGCTGCAGCACAAATTAACATTACTGGTGGAAGTGTTACGGGAACAGTTAACGGTACACCTGTTACTATCGGTGCCGGAACAAGTGGATTCGGAGGAATCTTTGGTACTGTTGGACAAGTAAATGGAGGACCTCTCATGAATCTCCTTGGTCTTATCAGTCGTATCATCGGAGCTCTCGTTCCTATTACTGTTACGATCGCCGTCCTGGCATTCTTCTTCTACCTTGTTCGATTCATACTCGTTGGAGGACAAAGTGCTGAAGGAAAGTCTGCAAACTTAAAAGGTATGGGGTACTCTATACTCGCTATCTTCGTAATGGTTTCCATCTGGGGAATTATTGCTCTCATGGGTAATATTTTAGGTGTATCACAAGGTGGATCAGTTCCAATCCCTTCGGTTCCAGTGCTTCAATAAACGCGTAGTTAAACGTATTTCATAAAAACAAAATCTCCCCAGAGGGGGATTTTGTTTTCCAGAGTGCCCGGAGACAGATTTCATGTATACTTGTAAGTACTATGTCAGGTGATCAAATTCTTCAAGCAGTTATTCGCGAATTCTTTAGCCCGCTCTACAAGTTGGCCGTTGTTTGTTCGTTCGTGTACTTTTTGTATGGCGTGATGATGTTTATTTATAACTTCAATGATCCAACGAAGAAAAACGAAGGCAAGAGCCATCTCTTGTGGGGACTCGTTGGACTGTTCATCATTTTCTCAGTTGGTGGAATACTAAAGATGTTTAACAGTGTCTTAGGTGGCATGTTTCAGTATTAACGTGTAGAATAGTTTGTATGCAAGAAAATCGAGAGAATCTCATGGAAAAAATAGTTTCCTTATGTAAGCGAAGGGGTTTTATTTTCCCCGGCAGTGAAATCTATGGTGGACTCGCAGGAACGTTTGATTATGGTCCACTTGGTGTAGTCCTCAAGAAAAATATCGAAGAAAGTTGGTGGAAGCATTTTGTAACCAATCGTACTGACATGTACGGAATAGACGCCGCCATCCTCATGAACGCGAAAGCGTGGGAAGCAAGTGGGCATGTGGCGGGATTCTCTGATCCCTTGGTTGAGGATTTAGAAACTAAAAAAAGATATAGAGCCGATCACCTTCTTGAACATATCGGACATAGCGCCACAGGATTAACTCTTGATGAACTTAATTCAAAAATTCAATCACTGGTATCAGCGGGAATGTTAGAAACTCCTGAGGGGGGCATCCTAAGAAAAATCGGAAATGTACGTCAGTTTAACATGATGTTTAAAACACAAATTGGCGCAACTGAAGACCCGACTTCTATCTCATATCTTCGTCCAGAAACGGCAGGGGGAATGTTTGTTAATTTCAAAAATGTCCTCGACACCTTTCACCCACGTCTTCCTTTTGGTCTTGCCCAGATTGGTAAAGCATTTCGTAATGAAATTGCTCCACGAGATTTCATCTTTCGTCTCCGTGAAATGAGTCAGATGGAAATAGAATATTTTTGTAATCCACGTGATTGGGAGAAAGTCTTCGAAGAGTTACGCAGGGAATTCACATCGTGGATGACCTCTATTGGACTTCCAGCAGAAAATATCCATGAAGTAGAAATTGGTGACGGTGATCGTGCTCACTATAGCAAAAGAACTATCGACTTCGAATTCGACTTTCCAATTGGTCAAAAAGAACTCGCAGGACTCGCTTATAGAACCGACTTTGATCTAAAGCAACACGGTGAATACAGTAAAACAGATCTCTCGTATTTTGACGAAGAACTAAAAGAACGATTTATCCCACACTGTATCGAGCCATCAGTTGGTCTTGAGAGAACATTCTTGGCAGTACTCTCTAGTGCGTATAAAGAAGAAACTGTAGGGGAAGGAGACATACGTACTGTTTTACAATTCAAGCCAAGTATTGCTCCGATTCAAATCGCCGTACTTCCACTTTCTAAAAAAGAAGAACTATCAACAAAAGCACGTGACGTAGCATCATCCCTTAGAAAGATTGCACGAGTATCATACGACGAAACACAGTCAATTGGTAAGCGCTACAGACGACAGGATGAAATAGGGACACCGTACTGTGTAACTGTTGATTTTGATACTTTAACCGATAACGCGGTAACTGTGCGTGACCGAGACACCATGAAGCAAGAGCGTGTCGAGATAGCAAAACTCTCTGTCTATCTTCAAGAAAAATTGGCATAGTTTAGGTGTGGTGGATAGTTTCTAGAGTTGCTTTTGTAGGGCTTTTGTGCTATAATTGAACAATTATGGCAAAAGCACAAGACCGCCTCATCCAATTAAAACACAAGGAAACAGGAGAAGTTTACTGGACTTCAAAGAACAAGAAACTTGTTACCCGTAAGGTTGAACTTAAGAAGTATTCTAAGAAACTTCGAAAGCACGTTACCTTCAAAGAAACGAAGAAGTAAAAATCTACAAACTTATTTCGTGAGAACAAAAGCAGTCGCTACACGACTGCTTTTGTGTTAGAATCTTGAACGGGGCAAGGAGTGGTGTGTAGAATAGCGACGAGGCTTTGAACCGGTGTCGCCAGATGCCGGGGAGCCGACAAGTGAAATAGGCGCCACCACACGTATTACCTTGTCCCATATTTCGGGCCTATAGTTCAGTGGTAGAATATCGGTCTCCAAAACCGCAGACCAAGGTTCGAATCCTTGTGGGCCCGCCAAAATAAAAAAGTTTTAGCACATGATCACCTTTATAACTGGCAATAAGAATAAATTTATAGAGTTACAGTCTGTGATCGGGGATAGACTTGTTATGAAAGATATTAATCTGCCTGAGATTCAGAGTTTGGATTTTACAGAGGTAATCAAAGAGAAGTTAGAAGAAGCACGTAAACACTACAAGGGTGAGGGAATGATCGTTGAAGACACAGGTTATATCTGTGAAGCGCTTGGCAATCTCCCCGGTCCATTTTCAAAGTTCTTTTTACAGGATCTTGGTACAGAACGAATATATACAATACTCAAAACATTGGGCAATACTAAGGCTACACAAGTTACTCACCTCGGGTATATGAACGAACGAGATGAAATTAAGTTTTTTACAGCACAGGTACAGGGTGTTTTTGTTTCTCCTCGGGGAGAAGGAGGGTTTGGCTTCGATCCGTTATTTATCCCAGATGGACACACTCAAACATGTGCGGAGATGAGTGACGAGATGCGATTTACTATTAAACCAAGAGTCGTGTGCGCAAAAATGCTATTAGAACATATTAAGAATACTCATTAGAATTTTTCACCAACCTTGTTTTCTTATTAGATGAAATTTTACGGTATCAGTAGTACTATTGGATCCTCTACATACTTAACTACCTCCTACCAGCTACAACCTATCACCTGCTCGCCACCTATCCACTAGTCCCTAGTCCCTAATCCCTATATACTAGTATCCATATGGATAAAAAAATAAAAGTAGCAATTAATGGATTTGGGCGTATCGGGCGAGCGTTCTTCAAGGTGGCCCTTGAACGAGATGACATGGAAGTTGTCGCAGTAAATGATCTAGGAGATGTAAAGAACCTCGCGTATCTTCTTCAGTACGATACGGTGTATCGAGTATCACATTTCGATGTACATGCAGAAGTTCATGAAGATTCTAAGGAGCAGTACCTCGTGGTTGAAGGTGCTAAACCAATGCGTGTGAAGGTGGTTCAAGAAAAAGATCCACTTCAACTCCCATGGGGTGCAATGGATGTGGATGTTGTTGTCGAATCAACTGGACTCTTTACGGCATATGACAAGGCATCAGTTCACCTTCAAGCGGGGGCAAAGCATGTGGTTATTTCTGCTCCAGCAAAAGACCTGCCTGCCGGACAGGCAGGCGGTGAGTCAGCAGTACATGGGGAAACAATCCTTCTCTCTGTAAACGAAGATAAGTTTGGTACATGTAAAGTTACTTCAAACGCATCATGTACTACAAACGCATCATCTCCTGTTATTGCAATACTCGACGAAGCAATCGGGATCGAAAAAGCCATACTTAACACCGTCCACTCATACACTGCTTCACAGGGAATCGTTGATGGTCCAAATAAGAAAGACTTCCGTGAAGGTCGCGCAGCAGCACAGAACATCGTCCCATCTTCAACTGGTGCAGCGATTGCAGTAACAAAGGCATTCACTTCTCTTACAGGTCTCTTCGATGGTATCTCTATCCGTGTTCCAACCCCAGCTGGATCTATCGCAGATATAACCTTCATCGCAAAACGAACAACCACAGTCGAAGAGGTGAACAACATTCTCAAGCAGGCTGCAACAACAGATCGCTGGAAGCATGTTTTTCAAGCAACAGAAGAGGAACTTGTTTCGAGTGACATTCTTGGCCTCCCATACGCTTCCATAGCTGATCTTAAGATGACACGTGTTGTTGGAGGAAACCTTGTAAAAGTTCTTGCGTGGTACGATAACGAGATGGGCTATACCAACACCCTCGTTGAACACGTTGCACGAGCAGGGAAGAAAATCGGAGTATAATTCTCTTAAGAGTTATCTGTAAGTAAAAGTATTTTGATATACTCAGATTAAGAAATATAATTCATATGAAAATTTACGTTGCAACAGATCACGCTGGTTTTGAATTAAAAGAGCAGGTTCGAGTATATCTAGAAGAGCAGGGTCATCATGTTTTTGATTGCGGAGCGCTTACTCTTGAGGCTGGGGATGATTACCCAGAGTATATGATTCGCGCAGCAGAAAATGTTCAGAAGGACGCACTTCACGAGCCATCCGTTGCTATTATCTTTGGTGGTTCTGGGCAAGGGGAGGCGATCGTTGCCAACCGTTTCCGCCACGTGAGGGCAGTGGTTTATGCTGGAGGGAATTTGGAACTTGTTAAACTCGGACGTGAACACAACGATGCTAATGTTCTATCTATCGGAGCACGATTTGTGACATTCAATGAAGCAAGGGAAGCAATAGAATTGTTTCTCAGCACAGCCTTTTCTCATGAAGAGCGTCATGCAGATCGCATTGTCCAAATTGAGGACCTGTTAAAGGGAAAAATGTAATTGTAATAAGAGGTATGTATATTACTCCTGCAATTTTACCGAAAAGTTTTGATGAACTAGTGACTAAATTAGATTTATTACAAGGTCTCACTGGTCGAGTGCAGATAGATCTATGTGATGGCATTATCGGTAAGGAACGCACCTGGATGCCAGTAGAGGGGTCACGGTTACCAGAAGGATTTGAGTACGAGTTTGATCTTATGGTGAAAGAGTGGAAGACACCGCTTTTGTGTCTTGTTGAGGCTGGTGTTAAACGATTTGTCATGCACATGGATTCTTTTTCTCCTGTAGATACAATAGACCTTCTCTCTATTGCTCATGATCGTGGGCTAGAGATAGGTATTGCAGTTTCTAATACTAAAGATGTTCATTTCCACAAGCATGTCATACAAACGATCCAAGAAAAATGGAGACGTGTTTTCATCCAAGTGATGGGTATTGAGACTATTGGAATACAGGGTCAACCGCTTGACCATACCGCACCAGAGAGAGTTGCAACTCTCAAGGGGATATTTGCAACTATTCCCATTCAGGTTGATGGGGCGATGAATGCCATAACTGTTCCACTTATGAACATGAAAGGAGCAGATGGGGTTGTTGTCGGTTCATATTTGTTTAGTGATGGAAAGCCAAAAGAGACACTGGAAGCGTTACAATTATCACTACAGAGGTAGTTGATAAAGGGTAGTCCACTAGTAACAAATTTCCACTACCTATATACTACGTTCATGCATTCTCTAACAGATGTAGAAGTTCAGGCACTTACACTCCGAGCAGAAGATATTCGAGAAAGTATTATAAAGATGCTTGTTGAGGCTGGGAGTGGTCATACTGCTGGTTCACTCGGCATGACAGATGTTTTTACTGCGTTATATTTTCGTATCATTAATCACAATCCGCGTCATCCACACTGGGCGCAGCGCGATCGAGTCATTCTGTCCAACGGCCACATTGCACCAGTCTTGTATGCAACGATGGCTCATGCAGGGTACTTTCCTATTTCGGAGTTGAAGACTTTGCGACGGTTCGGCTCTCGTCTGCAGGGTCATCCACATCGAGAAACACTTCCCGGACTAGAAACATCATCTGGTCCGCTTGGATCTGGGCTTTCACAGGCAATCGGTATGGCGCTCATGGACCGATTAGAGAATCACAAACCAGATAGATATTTTTATTGTTGCATGGGTGATGGTGAAATTAACGAAGGGCAGGTGTGGGAGTCCCTTCTCCTCCTTGGGAAATACAAACTTCATAAAGTTATTTCTTTTATTGATAGAAACACGATTCAAATTGATGGGTATACCGAAGATGTGCTCCCTCTTGAACCACTTAAGGAAAAGTTGGAAGCTTTTAATTTCCATGTCATAGAAATAGACGGACACAATTTCCGTGAAATCGTGCGCGCCGTTGGTATGGCAAAGAGTTCACTGGACAAACCAACAGTGATCATTGCCCACACAATTCCAGGCAAGGGTGTAACAGCGTTCGAAGGTGACTATAGGTGGCACGGTAAGGCACCAAATGCAGAGGAGGGACGTGCTGCATTAAAAGAATTACGTACGCTTTCGGGTAAGGTTAAATTTGGAGAAGAATAAGTATGATACGTAAAACACTTTTTACAGCAAAAGAAGAAGAGAAAGCAACCCGAGAAGGCTTTGGTGAGGGGTTGATTAACGCGGGGGAGGCGAATCCACGTGTAGTTGCGCTCTGTGCTGATCTCACTGAAAGTGTGAAGATGGATGGCTTCCGTGCGAAGTTCCCATTTCGTTTTTTTGAAACAGGAATTACAGAACAGGCGATGTCAGGATTGGCTTCTGGTATGGCAGCGATGGGATACGTTCCATTCATTGCAAGTTACGCAATGTTTTCTCCAGGAAGAAATTGGGAACAGATTCGTACAACGGCTGCGTATAACAATGTTCCTGTGAAAGTGGTAGGTGCACACGCTGGTATTTCCGTTGGACCAGATGGCGCAACCCACCAAGCAATAGAAGATATTGCTATTATGCGTATGATTCCTAACATGGAAGTGTTTGTTCCGTGTGATGCAACAGAAGCACGGGCAATCACCGAGCATATTGCTACTACCAAGAAACCGGCGTACTTACGCCTCACTCGTGAGAAGACACCGCTTATTGTGCCAGATAATTATGCTTGGAATCATGGAAAAGCATATGTTATGAAAATCCCACAGCATAAGTATGGGGGAGAATTTGCGTATAAGGTTGGTATCATTGCGTGTGGTCCAATTATTTATGAAGCCTTAAAGGCAGCGAATGATCTCGAGAAAGAAGGGTTTGGTGTTACGGTGGTAAATATGCCACAAGTAAAACCTCTCGACGCATCATTTTTGTTGCGTTTCGCAAAAGAAGTGAGGGCGATCGTTACAGTAGAAGAGCATCAAGTAGCAGGGGGCTTAGGAAGTGCGATTGCAGAGTACTTGAGTGAACACTCTCCTATTCGCGTTATTCGAGTGGGTGTTGAGGATCGTTTTGGACAAAGTGGAAAGGTGCAAGAACTCTACGAAGAGTATGGGCTTACTGCAAAGCATATTGCAGAAAAAGTTCGACAAGCGATTAGGTAGCGCATAGTTATTAGTAATTCGTTACCTGTCTGCCGACAGGCAGGTTCGTAAATTAGTTCGATACCATTTTTCTATTCCCTAACACCTAGCCCCTAGTAACTACCTCTACTCCAATATTTTCAACTTATAATCCGCTGGAGCGTTTTTGAGGAATTCTTCTAATTTTGCTTCCGTAAGTAGTCCTTCTTGCGCACCAATGTGTTGCACAACGTTCATACTGTTAATCGGTGCACGTTGTATTGCGTAAGGCGCATCATATCCCTTTGCAAGGTAGGCAATAAATGTTGAGAAGAATGCATCTCCGGCGCCTGTTCGTTCAAATGGCGCTGCGATGTCAGGGTAAATAGGCATGTTGAAGTACGTGTTGTCATACTTCATGTATGATCCACCATGACCATCTGTTACGATGACAACTTTTGGTCCTTTTGCTTGTAGGCCATCGAGTAATTCTTTAATGGTTGCGGTGGTGTCTTTTTTAAGTAACTCTTCTGCTTCTTCTTTATTCATACACACCACTTCTGTTAACTTGTAGAGTTCGGAAATCTGATCTCCTAAGTTGAGTTGGAATGTTCCCGGCTGGAAGGCAAGTTTTGTTTCTGGGTTTTTCTTCAAGTATTCAATGAGTTCAAAATGGTATGGAAGAGTGTGCTTTCCAAGAGAGGAGAGGTAAAGCCACTTCGGTTTACCCATCTCCGGTAAGAATGGGGTAAATTCTTCATGTTTAATGAGAATAGTTCGATCGTCTCCTTTCCAGAGCACATAATGGTAGTTTGTTTTCTTTCCATCCTCGAGATGAATAAGATCAGTGATTACCCCGTCACCTTTGAGGTGCTCTAGCGATCGTTTGCCATCCTCGTCATTACCAAGAGAGGTTAGAAGTGCAGAGCGAAGGCCAAGACGCGCGGCAGAGACTGAAGCGTTAGCACTGTTTCCTACCGCGTAGAGCACGGTTACATCATCAAATGGAACTTTCATTCCATAAGGGATACAGAGTTCTGCACCATGTGCTGTCTCTTGAATGTGACCAATTGATAATCTAATAAAAGCGTCTACCACTGTGTCGCCAATACTTACGACGTCAAATTCTTGTGAATGTTCCATGTGCCCTAGTATAGCAATCAAAGTACGCTATACTATGTTGATATGAAGTCATATACACCACAATCAGAATTTTATGTAGAGACAATTATGAAATACAAAGGTGAGGGCAAGGCGATTGCTCACTTTAATATTTCTAATCTTGACCAGGCGCGAGCTATTTGCCAAGTCTCACAAGAACTTAACCAGCCAGTTATCATCGGAGCAAGTGAAGGTGAACGGGAGTACATGGGCGTGGCTATGGTGCGTGCGATTGTGGATCAGTTGAATAAAGAGTATGACATACCAGTATTTTTAAATGCCGATCACACGTACACACTTGAGAAAGTTCAGGAGGTGGTGGAGGCAGGTTATGACAGTGTAATTGTTGACGGAGCAAAACTTCCGTATGAAGAAAACGTGGCACTTGTAAAAAGTTGTGTTGACTTTGTTCGTGCGTATGAAGCAAAGACAGGAAAGAGGGTGCTTGTCGAAGCAGAACTCGGGTACATTGGACAATCGTCATCTCTTAATGCAACTCTTCCAGAGGGAGTAAGTGAGGAAAATCTTACAACACCTGAGCAAGCGAAAGACTTTGTCCTCCGAACGGGTATTGATATGTTTGCTCCAGCTATTGGAAATGTTCATGGAATGCTTATCGATGCTCCGGATCCAAAACTTCGCATCGACCGATTACGTGAGATAAAAAACGTTATAGATATTCCAATGGTGCTTCATGGAGCAAGTGGAAATACTGACGAGGATCTTATGGCTTCTATCGATAATGGTATCGCGATTGTGCACATTAATACTGAGATACGAAAGGCGTTCCGCGACGGTGTAAAAGCATACTTAGATGCTCATCAAAATGAAATTGCGCCATACAAGTTTGGAAAAGAAGGACAAGAGACGATGAAAAAAGTTGTAAAAGCAAAGATGGAACTCTACATGAAGTAGTTCTGTGTGCATGGAGCATAAAAAAATCATACCAAAACTTGCTCTTCTCATCGTTGCTATTACATGGGGGTCATCATTTGCATTCCAGGAGCATCTTGTTGAAGAAATGGGTCCAGCATTGTTCACTTTTTATAACTTCCTCGGGGCATTTTTGTTATTTTTCTTGTACTCTTTGTACAAAGGATATAGTTTTTCATATCGGTATGAAGAGGGGGTAGGGCTCGGTATTCTTCTTGGAACAATGGAACTTACTCAGATGTACGGACTTGATCTTAGTTCGGCTGCAAACACAGCGTTTATTTCGAATGTAGGGATGTTGTTTGTGCCGTTTATTGGATGGTTGCTCTTCAGGCACCGTTTGAAAGCGATGCACATAGTCACGCTTTTTGTCGCCGGCGTTGGAATGTATTACCTTGTTGGAGGGGTGGATGGATTTGGTATCGGAGACGGGATACTTCTTATTTCTGCAATGTGTATGGCGCTGTACTTTGTTTATTCAGAGAGATTCGAAGGGATGCCAAAAAGCAATATGTCAGTTTTGTGTACACAACAATTTTTTGTCGTGATTGTATTCATGGGCGTTGTACTCTTTAGTACCGATCAATCACTTGCTATGAACCACAGCAGTATTCCATCGTTACTCTGGCAAATGCTCGTCTTTACGATCGTGCCCTATGGTCTCATTCAATGGGCAAGCAAGTATTCTGATGAAATGACCGTTGCTATGTATGACGGGGTGGTGGAACCTCTTAGTGGTGGTGTGGTTGCTTGGGGGTTATTTAGAAATCCTGTCACACTTGTAAATATGATCGGGGCTTTTCTCATGCTCGTAGCATTCGCATGGAGTGTACTCATTGAACACAAAAAACATTTTGTGTATACAAAAACAAAACGAGGTTAATCCTTAGACAATAACAGAAGAAATAACGAGGCCAACGTAATATGCCACGAAAGCGCACAAGATACCAATAGAGAGTGATTGTCCAACCATGAGTATTTTGTTTCTTCGTAGAATCGTTGCTCTAACATAGCCGATCGCAATAAACGCAAGTACTGTAAAAAGAATGGAAAGTGAAAAAGAACTTGCCGGAAGGGGAACAAACAGTTCAATGAGGAATGGTATGAGTGGAATGAGGCCAATGGACGAAAATGCAAGAAATGTAAAGAGTGCTTGGAAGAATGACTTTCTTTCAGTTGCACGTTCTCTAGATTCTTCTGACAAAAAATCTGCAGAAGCCATAGAAAATCCATCTGACGCCAAGTTTGCACATCCAAGAATGATTACGATACGTGGATCAAGGCCTGCCCCGTAGGCTCCAGCCATTACAGAGAAGGTGGTAACTGCACCATCTGACCCACCGTAGACTATACTAGGAAGGTATTTTTTAACAGTTTCTTTCATTATTTTTTATAGTATATACTCTAGTATACGGAATTAAAAACTATAGTACTAACAATTAGTTACAACATGCAACACGATTACAATAAAGAAGCTATCGAACTTCACAAGGATCATGGTGGAAAGATAGAAATAGTCTCCAAGGTTCCGCTTGTGACACGAGAGGATCTTTCGCGTGCGTACACCCCAGGAGTGGCAGAGGTGTGTCGAGAAATCGCTCGTGACCCGTCGTTGGCAAACGAGTATACACTCAAGAAAAATACTATAGCAATTGTAAGTGACGGTTCTGCGATACTGGGTCTTGGAAATCTCGGAGCAAAAGCAGCTATTCCGGTCATGGAAGGGAAAGCCGCAATATTTAAATCATTCGCGGGAGTGGATGCGTTTCCTATTTGTTTAGATACCCAAGATGAAGAGGAAATTATTAACGTAGTTAAACACATAGCACCGGTGTTTGGTGGTATAAATCTCGAAGATATTGCGGCACCAAAATGTTTTACAATTGAAGAACGCCTTCGTAAGGAATTGGATATCCCTGTTATGCATGATGATCAGTGGGGAGCAGCCACTGTTGCACTCGCTGCATTCATTAATGCAACAGCGTTGCGGGGTATCACAAAAGAAGAAGTAAAAATTGTTTTTTCTGGTGTAGGTGCAGCAGGTGTAGCAACTGCACGACTCCTCATTTCTTATGGAGCAAAGAATATTGTTTTTTGTGATAGTAAGGGGATCATTCACGCAGGTAGAACTGATCTAACGAAAGAAAAGAAAGAATTACTCTTAGGAAGTATTGCAAAGGTATCTGAAGGGACACTTGAGGACGCCATGAAAGGCGCGCATGTATTCATCGGACTATCCAAACCAAATGCAGTTACTGGAGATATGGTAAAGAGTATGGCAGAGCGACCGATTATTTTTGCCCTCGCGAATCCAACACCAGAGATTATGCCGGAAGTCGCGCATGAGGCTGGGGTGTTTATCATGGCAACAGGGAGAAGCGATTATCCAAACCAGATCAATAACTCACTCGTTTTTCCTGGAGCATTCAAAGGAATGTTAGAAGGAAACAAGAAGCAATTTGATAACGGAGTATTTATAACTATCGCAGAAGCGCTCGCCGCATATGTAAAGAATCCAACAGTGGATGCAATACTTCCTAACATGTTCGATAAAGGAGTGGTTGAAGTAGTCGCGAACACAGTAAAAGAGAGTTAGGGTTAATTACGAGTATGTGGGTGTATAAAGTAAGATCGCCGACACGGTGTTTTGTGTCGGCGATCAGGCCTCTTGGGCCAAGGTTTTCTTTGCGAGCGTGAGCGCGCTCGCGTATTCGCGCCCGAGGTTCTCGACGACCTCGTGAAGCGGGTTGGACTTCTCTACCACCTCTTCCAGGTGCTTGAGCAGCGGAGGGATCTTCTCCTCAGTCTCCTTGATCTTTCTAGAGATTCTGCCGTGGCCCATCCCTTTGAGGGTCTTCAGGTTATCAATCCTGTCGACCACCTTCAAGACGATGCACCAGATCCGAAGCGTGAGGTCCGGTATGGCAAGGAGCCTCTCGAAGAACGGGAGCTCCAGCCAGTCCCCGGCGAGTTCTCCGAAGAGTGCTCGCATCTCCGGGGTGATCGGGACGTTCTTGCTGAGCAGGAAGATGATTTGGGTGATCTTGACCCCGAACATCTTCTGCAGTTCCTTCAATTTCGCGTCGGTATCCTCGTATACGTCGTGGAGGACGAGCGCGACCAGAAGGGGTAATATCCGTACGTCAAGATTCAGCAAGATGATGCATGTCCGAAGGAGATGCACGATGTACGGCGCCTTTTCTCCGGTACGCATCACTCCGGCGTGCTTCCTTGCACTGAAGATCATCGCCTCACGCAACATGGCGACTTGGTGCGGTTGGAATCGATCAATCGCGATCGACACAATCACGCAGATGTAGTTGAAGATCATCGTATTCTGAACCGTGGACGACTCGGGGAAGTACTTCAACACTTTCCCCGTAAGCTCACTTTCATCGTGAAGCGGGAGCATGATGTTCCTTTCGGGGTTGTGTAGGAGTTACTTCTCCGCTCTAAAAACAATGAGCAGTTTAAAAAACACTACCAAGTAAAGCGATGGTTGTCAAAGTATGATAGTATAGTCTGTAATGTCATTTTCATTTGAAATTATTAAGAAAATAGATGAATTTCCTCTCGCTCGAGTTGGTGTTATCCATACTCCACATGGAGATATACAGACCCCAGCATTTATTACTGTTGGTACCAAAGCAACAGTTAAAGCGCTCACTGTTGAGGAAGTACAAGAGTATGTTGGCGCACAAGCAGTACTTGCTAACACCTACCATCTCTATCTCGAGCCAGGAGAGTCTATCGTAGAGAAGCACGGAGGATTTGCAAAGATGATGGGATGGACTGGTCCTACCTTTACCGACAGTGGAGGATTCCAAGTTTTTTCTCTCGGCCAAGCATTGGGGCGTGGTGTAAGTAAAGTTGCAACAAGCGAAGAACTTTCTCGTGTCGAAGAGTCATCTTCACCACACGAATCACTTGCAAAAATAGATGATGATGGTGTGACATTCAAATCAATTATCGATGGAAGCACTCATCGCTTCACCCCAGAGAGAAGTATGGAAATACAACATGCACTCGGTGCGGATATTTTTTTTGCGTTTGACGAGTGTACATCACCTCTTGCGCCATACGACTACCAAAAGGAAGCGCTTGAACGTACTCATTCTTGGGCGAAGCGATCACTTGATAGACATAAGCAACTTGGTAATTCTTCCGCAACTGGTTTACCACAAGCACTCTTTGGTGTCGTGCAAGGTGGAGCATACGAAGACTTGCGGAAAGAGTCAGCGCGGGTACTCGGTGCAATGCCGTTTGATGGCTATGGAATAGGGGGAAGTTTTACCAAAGAGGATATGACAACTGCGGTTCGTTGGGTGAACGAAATTCTTCCAGAAGGAAAGCCGCGACACCTTCTTGGTATTGGTGAGCCGATTGATATCTTGCTCGCAATCGAGCAAGGGGTGGATACATTTGATTGTGTGACACCTACACGTATCGCACGCAATGGCGCTCTACTTACTTATGATGGAAGAGTTAATATTTTAAATGTACAGTACAAAAATGATATGTCACCGATAAGTGATGATCCATCATGGTACACACACAAGTATACGAAGAGTTATCTCGCACACCTCTTTCGTTCAAACGAAATGTTGGCGGGGACCCTCGCTTCTATTCATAACCTCAAATTTCTTACTACTCTTTGCGAAGACGCGCGCAAACATTTACTCCTGGGTACATATCAAGAATTTAAAGACGCGTTTTTAACTAGGTACTACAAAAGTAAAAACTAAAAAGCGGGTGGAACCTCCGGTCGTACTGACCTCCACCCGCCTTTTCGCGACGCGCCCAGGCCTTGCTACCATCCGAGCGTTCGCCAGATCCTTTCCTTGTACGCGATGGCCTTGTACCAGCCGTAGCGTTCGAGGATCTCCTGAGCGATCCTGTTTCGGTACGGGTATGGAATCGTGCGCCACCCGAGGATTGCCATGGCCATGCTGGCAAGAGTCAACTGCCAGTGGGTAAGCAACTCTTGCCGGTGAATCACCATGATGCCAGCAGCGATGATGGTGAACCCCCAGACGAGCACCGTTCCAATTGCTTCCCACAGGTGCCCGAACACTTCCTCAAGTTCGTCACTCATGTTCTCCTCCTCGCTACCAGTTGTACAAGACTGTCGCGAACGCGAATCCAACCGCAATCGCAACAATCGCTATTGCTACGAGAAAGGTACGACCGACGAGGTCGTATCCTCCCGACATGCTGTCGTTTTCCATCCCCGCTTCCTCCCAGGTTAGGGTACAATGCCAATACTATCAAAAATAGGAACCAGGATCAAAGACTTACGAAAGTGGAACTTCCATGAGAAGTAGCGTTGTTTTTTGTTGGAAGTTAATAGATACTCCAGGCAACCCTTCGATATGAACGCTGTCGCGCGCATGTAATCTGTTTGCATCTACGAGAACTTCTCCTTCTATCACAAAAGCAAACACACCGTTACGCTCGTTGTGCAGTTTGTAACTGAGAACTTTTTGTGCATCATAGGTACCAACATACACATACGCATTTTGATGTATTTCGAAACCATTATTTGCAGTGGTTGGTGCCGCGACCTCGTACATGATGTTACTTTCCTCGAAGTACGGAAAATGTCGTTCTTGGTGTCTAGGAACGACGCCAGTTTCGTTGGGTTCTATCCAAATTTGTAAAAGGTTAAGTGGAATGTGTGGGTCATTATTATATTCAGCATGTACGATACCTGTTCCAGCAGACATAATCTGCACGTCACCTTTTTTAAGTACGCAATGATTACCAAGACTGTCCTCGTGACGCAATTCTCCAGAAATAATAATAGTAATTATTTCCATGTCATTGTGTGGGTGTGGTGAAAATCCTCCACCTCCTCCGATCTCGTCATCATTTACTACGGCCAATGTTCCGAAACCGTGCCACTTAGGATGAACATATCCACCAAAAGAAAATGAATGATAACTTGTTAACCAAGAAAGACGCGTTACACCGCGACTACCACTTCTCTGTACAATAACTGGCTCCTGCATATGATAAAAAGAATAGCGTATATCGAGGATAATGCAATAGAATACATTTATATAAAAAGTTCACCCGGACCCTGAGGGGGTCCGGGCTGTCTTCCTTTGCAACTTCTAGCCACGCGGAAGACCTTCGAGCAGCCTGATGAGGAGACCTTTTGCTTCATGCGGGTGAAGGAAGCAGAGGGTGACCACCAGGATGATGCCCGCACCAATGCAGGCACGGATTGCGTACTTCTCACACCCTTCGATGATACTGAGGGCAATGCGTCCGCCATCTTCTTCGTCTGTAATCATGCTACCTCCCTTGCGGTTATAAGTAGGATGAAAATATGTTATAATGCACAATCGACCATGTCAAGAAAAGACAATAAATTTATTATCAAAGGATTCACTCCAGCAGGGGATCAGCCAAAGGCCATCAAGTCTCTCACTGATGGGCTTTCTAAAGGTATGCGCAAGCAAACACTTCTTGGAGCAACAGGCACAGGAAAAACATTCACCATTGCAAATGTCATAGCCAATGTTCAAAAACCAACACTTGTTATTGCGCACAACAAAACCCTCGCCGCCCAGCTTGCTCAGGAGTTCCGGACATTTTTCCCAGATGCTGCAGTACACTATTTTGTTTCCTACTATGACTACTATCAACCAGAAGCGTACATGCCAGTTACTGATACGTATATCGAGAAAGATGCTCAGATCAACGAAGAAATAGATCGTCTTCGTCACGCTTCCACGCAAGCACTTCTCACTCGCAAGGATACTATTATTGTCGCCTCTGTTTCATGTATCTATGGTCTTGGGTCACCAAAGGACTATGAACGAGAAAATATAAAACTCTCCGTCGGGCAACCTATCTCCAAGGTTGACCTCATGCAGACATTCGTTGGTGTGTACTATGAAAGAACAAACGCCGATCTCTCCCCGGGAACTTTTCGTGCTTTAGGTAATCGTATCGACGTTATGCCGATTTCAGAAACAACAATGCTTCAGATAGAAATTGCTGGTGGCAAAATCACTCACATGCAAGTTACCGACCCAGTGTCTATGAAGGTGTTGAGTGAGGTGGATACATATTATATTTTCCCTGCGAAACACTTCATCTCTGACGTTCCTACACGAGAGCGTGCTATTAAAACTATCAATGAAGAATTGGTGGCACGTCTTAAAGAGTTGGATGAAGACAAAAAGATTCTTGAAGCAGAGCGTCTGAAGCGTCGTACACGCTATGATGTTGCTATGATCAAAGAGGTTGGATTTTGCCAGGGGATAGAAAATTATTCACGTCACCTCTCTGGTAAGTTACCAGGGGAGGCACCAGACACTCTTTTAGAATATTTTCCTCATGACAAATATGGTAAACCAGAATTTTTAACAGTGATTGACGAGTCGCACGTTACTCTTCCACAACTTCACGGCATGTATGCAGGAGATCAGTCACGCAAGCAAACGCTTGTTGAGTATGGTTTCCGACTTCCTTCGGCAAAAGATAATCGCCCGCTACGATATGAAGAGTTCGAAGAACGTGTCGGGGATGTGGTCTACGTAAGTGCAACACCGGGGGAATATGAGAGAAAAGAATCTACACAAGTGGTCGAGCAGATCATCCGCCCAACAGGACTTCTCGACCCAACGCTCGAGGTTCGTCGTGTTGGAGAAAGTGGTGCATACAAAGGACAGGTTCACGATTTTATTGATGAAGTAGTAAAGGATGTGAAAAAAGGTGGTCGTGTACTAGTAACTACGCTCACCAAGAAAATGGCAGAAAATCTCGCCACCTATTTGAAAGAAAAACAAGTAAAGGCAGAGTATCTCCATAGTGATGTGAAGACCATCGAGCGTATTCAGATTCTTACACGATTTCGCAAGGGTGATTTTGACTGCTTGGTTGGCGTGAACCTTCTTCGTGAAGGATTGGATTTACCAGAAGTCACTCTTATTGGAATTTTAGATGCTGACAAAGAAGGATTTTTGCGTAGTGAGACTTCACTCATCCAGACCATTGGTCGCGCTGCGCGTAACAAGGATGGTAGGGTCATTCTCTATGCTGACCATATGACCGGTTCATTAGAAAGAGCGATTAATGAGACGAATCGTCGTCGTGCGCTACAGGAGGCATATAACAAGGAACACAACATAACCCCAGCGACTATCAAAAAGAATATAAAAGATATTACGGAGGAGTTACAAAGCGAACACGCAAAAGCTGTGAACGCTGAACTTGAGATTGATAAGAAATTATTTGCAAAGAATCCAGACCGTCTCATCAAGGTAAAAGAAAAAGCCATGAAAGAAGCGGTAAAGATTTTGGATTTCGAAACAGCGGCAATATTACGAGATGAGATTCAAATTCTTAAAGAAAAATTTTTAGAGCGTTCCCTTGGAAACGTGTCGAATGACGAAGCCAGCCCGAAAAAAGTTAAGAAGACTACCTAGCATAAATAAAAAGAACCGCGCGTGGCGGTCTTTGCGGTGAGAGGGGATCGGACATGGCCGTGGTGAGGCGCTTGGGCCTCTACCCGAGGATGTCCGCTCGCTTGGTTGCGCGGCCATGCCGATCCCCATCATCACACAGTCGGGTTTCCGTGCTTTCCCAGGGTATGGTTTCCGGTCTCCGCGATGGAGCCCTCCTTTCTCCTCGTTTCTCGAAGCACCCGACAACCATACTCTAGCATTTTTCTGTAAGTATTCGCAATACAATATAGTTCCGAAAAACAAAAAGCCGGAGTTTCCCCCGACACGCATTCCCGCCTCCGGGGACCCTGGCTCTTCGAGCGTACGTACCCCGCTGGTGAGCGTACGGTTCGTGGCCAGGGTCCCCGCGCAACGGCAACCGCCTTTATATTATGAAGAAAAGTTTTGGATTAGTCAACTTTTGCAAGCAGGGAAATAGAGGCGTATACTAATGGGTATTATGAAAAGAAATGTAAGTATAGTAGTAGGTGCCTTGGTTGTTATAGCCGCATTGTACGGTATTCAAAAATTATCAGATAGAAACGGGCAGCATGATGCAGATCTTACTGTCCAGGAGGTTGGTATGAAGCAAGTTATGGGAGAAGTTGTGCGAGTATTTGAAGGAGAGAACAAGATAGAATATTCTTTCTCGGTTCCAGAGAGTGCCACAACCACTCTTGGGATGGAGGGGGCTCTTGTAAAGGTAACCAATGATGGTGCGCCTGTTGCAACAGTATATTTTAGTTACGAAGGTGGACGAGGATACTCTTCCACAGATTATATTAATAACATAATTGCTCCTAATGTTGCAGTTATCAATCCAAATGGAACCTCTACAGTTGGAAGTACTGACTGGGAAACTGCTTCATCAGAAGGAAGTGAATGGAGTGTTGCCGCTGTACGTGACGGAGAATGGTTGGTGGTAGTAGAAAACCGCAAGACAAATCACGACCTTGCACAGAAACTTCTCGCATCACTTAAAGTCAATTAATTCAATTATCAAGTTAGTAAAATGTGAAAGCCCCGCTATACACAGCGGGGCTTTCTCGTCTCCTTTCGGCTCTCACCACAGGCACTGTATGGCTTGCTGTGGTCCATACGGGGTGTGGACCACGATCACACGGTATGCCTGGCAACCGGGTCGAACAAAAACCGGTTGACCAACGGTGGCAAAGAATACACATCCACCGTTAGAGAGAGCAAGCAGGAGGACGAGTGCGATTCGTAGGATTCGCATGATGTCCTTTTTGATGGTTGTACCCCGGAGCGGGGCTCTGTACTTGAGTGTACAGAGACTATAGTTCTTGTAAATATTGACGTTCGTCAGTTAAGGTGTCTTATCCTTTTCTCTTGTGAGTAGAAAAAAGCAAGGCCGCCACTCTGGCGGCCGCACGAGATCATGTTTTCCTCCCTGGAATCTTTGGTGGTATATACCCAGTACTTCTGGACTTAAATGCCCCCGGGTTGTGTGGGTTTATTTTGTTCCTTGGTCGTGGGGGTTTGAATACGTAGAGTTCCCGTGTACCGTCTTTGTGTACGTATACACGAACGTGTTTCTTGGCCATCGTTCCCTTCCAGACATTGTATGATTCGTGGATATATCCTAGTCGTTTTTTCTTCTTCTTTCAAGTGTGCTAGAGTGGATAGCATGAAAAAGAAAGTTTTTGTCGGACTCTCTGGTGGCGTTGATTCATCGGTGTCCGCTCTTCTTCTTAAACGTGCCGGCTATGATGTTACTGGCGTATTTATAAAGGTATGGCAACCGGATTTTATTGAGTGTACATGGAAAGAGGATAGACTTGATGCGATGAGAGTGGCATCGCTTCTGGATATTCCATTTATTACTCTTGATCTAGAAAAAGAATACAAAGAAGGGGTGATCGATTACATGATTAGAGAATACAAACGAGGGAAAACCCCTAATCCAGATGTAATGTGTAACAAAGAAGTGAAGTTCGGAGCGTTTTTGCGTTTTGCAATGAAAGAGGGGGCAGACTTTGTGGCAACTGGGCACTATGCGCAGATCGAGGGTGGTACATTAAAGAAAAGCAAAGACACTAATAAAGACCAAACATATTTCCTATGGACTCTCACTAAAGAGCAGTTAGAAAAAGTTCTATTTCCGGTTGGCGGTTATACAAAAGAAGAAGTCCGTGCTCTTGCTGAGGGGGCTAACCTTCCCACAGCGAAGAAAAAAGATAGCCAGGGACTTTGTTTTGTAGGAACGATAGACTTAAAGACTTTACTCAAAGAATATATTACAGAGAAAAAAGGGGATGTGATTACAGAGGATGGAAAAATTATTGGTCAGCATAATGGTGCAGTATTCCATACCCTCGGTGAGCGGCACGGGTTTACCATCACTTCAAAAGGGACAGATGATGCACCATATTTTGTTATCGATAAGAACCTAGAAAAAAATCTACTCGTTGTATCACACATTCCACCAAAAGAGGATTCAGGCTCGCACATTTCCCTCTACCATGAAAATTTCACAAGAACATTAGACGAAGGGAAGACATATGAAGCGCGCGGTCGTTATCGAGCACCGCTTGCACGCGTGAAAAGAGAGAAAGCAGCATTTGTCGTTGTTGCAGGTGATATTACAAAAGTATCTGGACAATCGCTTGTTCTCTATGACGGCGAGTCTTGTCTTGGAGGAGGAATTATTGAATAAGTAAATGTGTGGCGGCGCGTCGTGGCTAAACATCAGTGGTTATGGTCGTGGTCACGATGAAACTGTATCTCTAGGTAGATGATCCAAAGTATAATAACTCCCAGAGAAGAAACACTCGCAATTTCTAGTCCGTGTAATTGTGTATGATCAAATTGTTTGCCAAGCATGTACACGAAAAGAGCTGCAACAGGGGAACCAATCTGTGCACATACACCGTATGCTAGTGTTCGTGTGACCGAAAGACCAAGTCCTCGAAACACTGTGAGAGTCCCGAGAACTTTCGGTAGTTCATGTGTGAGTATTCCAAGGGTTGCAGCATATCCAAGGAGTGGATTTACTAGATACGTCGCTCCAATCACGGCTCCATCGATGAGCGAGTGAAATGCTTCACTTATAACGATTCCTTTAGCGCCTTCTAGTTCTTGTGCATGGTGATGGCCGTGATTGAACTTTGCAAGAATAAACACAGTGATGATGGCGGCGATAATACCAAGTACTCCATCTGCTATGGAAATAGTTTCCGCATGTTCTTGAAAAGTATCAATAATAACAATAACGAGAAGAATCATGCCCACAGAGAGGAAGAATAACCTCCAGGGTCCTTTGAAGAGATTTCTTCGTAGCAAAAGTGCCAGAAATGCTAAGAGGGGCAATGTTCCGGCGCTTAGCATCATAATAAAGAATTGAAGATTCATAGATTGTATAAAGCACCAGCCTTGTTATTAGAGTACAAAGGGAGGTGCACGTGATGTATAGTATACTACTATAGTATGTTAGAAAAAGGAACAAAGGCACCAGCATTTTCTCTTCTTGATCAGCATGGCAAGGAACATCGACTCCAAGAGTATCGTGGTAAGAAAGTATTACTTTATTTTTATCCAAAAGATGATACTCCAGGGTGTACAGTTGAGGCTTGTAGTTTCCGTGATGGGTACAAAGAACTTACGAAACTTGGTCTTGTCGTCATTGGGATCAGTGCAGACTCGATAAAGAGTCATAAAAAGTTTGCAGAAAAATATAATCTCCCGTTTACGCTTCTTGCCGATGAAGAAAAAGTAGTTTCCCAAGCCTACGGTGTATGGGGAAAGAAGAAATTCATGGGTCGTGAGTATATGGGCATATCACGATCAAGTTTTCTCATTGATGAAAAAGGCGTCATTGAAAAGGTGTATACTACGGTTAATGTAAAGGTGCACAAAGATGAGGTTACGGGCGATATTACTAAGTAATTAATCACACTACATCTATGGAATCAGCAAAAGAACTATTTAAAAATAACGTCGTAGTATTTGGAATAGTTGTTGGTGTTGCGTGGGTAGCGAGTGCGTTTGTGTTAGCAGGCGGCATTACACAGGTCAACAAGAAAGATGCTATATCAGTTACAGGAACAGCAGAAAAGATAGTCAAGAGTGATAGTGGTAAGTTAACATTTTCTATTGTGAGAGAAGCAGATCCACAGAATTATGTTTCAGTATCAAAGAAAATTGCAGAAGATGCAAAGACCACGGTAGTGTATTTGAAAGAAGAGGGGATTGATGAGAAAGATGTTACTATTTTACCTCTTACATCGAGTGCAATTTGCCAATCACAGAATCAAGTGCTTTATGATGGAAAGGGAAATCAGCGATGCGCGGGAGATTTTACATATTCACTGTCTGAGCAGATTATCGTAGATTCGACCAACGTAGACTTGATCCAAAGTCTTTCCCTTTTACTTGCGAATGAGTTGGCAAATCGTAAAGTTTTTGCACAAATAAACACGGTTGAGTATTTTTACACAAAACTATCTGACCTTCGCGTGGAATTGTTGAAAGAGGCGACAAAGAACGCAAAGGAACGAGCATCTGCCATTGCAGAAAGTACTGGTAGTATTATTGGCCGTGTACGGGATGCTTCCCAGGGAGTATTTCAAGTAACTGGAAAGAATAGTATTGAAGTGAGTGATTATGGAAGTTACGATACAAGTGCTATAGAAAAGAAAGTCACAGCACTTGTTCGTGCAAGTTTTGAGGTTAGGTAAGATTCTAGATTGTAGAGAGCGATACTAATCGTTAAGTGCTTGTTGTATAGCCGCTTCAAAAAACTCTTTTCCTCTAGCGCCATCGATCATTGCAACCACCTCTAGTCCTTTTCGTGTCTTCTTCAAGATAAATGTTGAAGGTGTTCCCTGTACTCCAGCACCAACACCATCGTTAATCGACTGGTCTACTATTTGAGTTGTTGCTTGTGCAGATAGGCACGCGGTAAATTCTGGCAGAGAAAGCCCGATCCCTCGAGCGATATCCTCTTTTCCTTTTGTTGGTAGTTGGGTAGTTCTGTTGCTTATTTTGTAACCATACAAAGCGTCAATGTATTCATAGAATTTCTTGCTTCCTCCAAGGGTTCCGGCGCATACGATCGCTTTTGACTCATCAAAAGCATGGGAGTGGATTTGTGTAAGAGGGAAGTGACGATATACAAAACCAACAGTACTAGCGTACTTCTGTCGCAACTCTTTGATTGTTGGAGATACCTGAACACAGAAGGGGCATTCTGGATCCGAATACTCAACCACAAAGACATCTGCCTCGCTGTTACCTTCTACGAAATCAGCGTCGTCGATTGTTCTACCAGTGAAATAGTTTGTACCTCCAGAGTTTGCTATATTAGTTGTCGTAATATATCCATATCCCATGAGTCCACATGCAATGATGGCAGAACCGATGATGATTGCCAAAGGTGTTGTTAGATGAATGTGTGCTATTTTTGATCGAGTAGTAACAGCGAAATGCTTAATTGTGTTAATTATTTTTTGCATATAAGAAAATAATAGTATACGCTTGAGTATACCATGGTCGACAAGATAAAAAATCACCCACTCTTCAAAGGTTATAATCTAAAAAAATTTCTTTTTGGACTTGTGCTTGATTTTAGTCCGCCGTTTGTATTTGTTATTGTTTTTGAGTTGGCAAATTTTTATGTTGCGACTGGTTGGTTCGTGGTAACAACGGCGCTTATGTCACTCATTGCTTTACTGGTCCAAAGGCGGATACCATATTTCTCACTATATATTTCTCTTGTTACTTTTATTTTTGGTTCGTGGACAATCGTGTTACATGATCCAGATTTTATTCAAATGCGGGATACATTTTATGATGGGGTGCTCGCACTCACACTGTATTTTGGGCTGCTACGAGGTAAATTGTTTTTACGGACAGCGTTTCAACACACTATCATTATGATAGATTCTTCCTGGCGTAGTATCACGAAGAGTTGGATTGTTTATTTTATTATAGGAGGTGTTGCAAACGAAATCGCCAGAAGGTATTTGGATGAAGGGGGGTGGATTTACTTTAAGATCGCAGCACTTTTTGTTACGGTTATTTTCGCGTTTGTTGTCTTGTTCTATTTTTACAAGTCTGAGGAGTCAGAGAAGCAGAAAATCTAAGATTGTGGTATACTTGAGTGCGTCATTTTACAAACTGGCTGCATACACAAACACCAGTAAATTTTTTATTCACTATGCATACTGAAGGATTACAAGCACACGAAGAAGTAAGTCATAAATCGACTTCGTTTTTTCATATTCAGGAAGAAATTCCAACCATTACCACCCCGGTGCTAGGTAATGTCGGCATGTTTTCAATTGCGACATCCACTGTAACGATTGTCTTAATAATGGTCTTTGTTGTAATGCTTGTGAAATATGTTGCGAAAGCAAAGGTGATTCCAACAGCATTTCAAAATATTCTTGAAATTATATACGAACAACTTTTGTTATTCGTTACCTCCATTGTTGGTGATGAGAAGCGTGCTAAAAGGATTTTGCCCTATGTTGGATCGCTCGCGCTCTATCTTCTTATCGCCAACCTAATGTTCATTATTCCAGGTATTTCTAGTTTTTATGTAACAATTGGCGGTGAGCATGTGTCACTATTCCGTGGAGCTACGACAGATTTCAATACTACATTTGGACTTGCTTTGGCTGTTATAGTAACCATGCAAGTCGTTGGTATCCGCGAGCAAGGGCTATTTGGATATCTCGGCCACTTTATTCAAGTCAAAGGTGTCGTGCGTGGTTTTAAGAAAAGTATTGGGGATGGATTCACGGGCATCATCTCGTTTTTTGTTGGCTTGATTGAAATCATTAGCGAACTTGCTAAGACACTCTCGCTCTCCCTTCGTCTTTTCGGTAACATGTTTGCTCACGAAACACTCACCGTGATACTTCTTGGAGCATTTTCTATTGCGCTACCTGCGGTGTGGATGGGGATGGGGCTCTTGGTTGGTCTTGTGCAGTCTGTTGTATTTGTGGCACTTGTCACCGTGTATTATTCTCTTGTTCTTAAAAAAGACGGAGATCACTAGGTCATCCTGTTGTAGTTACTAGTTTGGGGATGCAAAAGCCTAAAAATTCTGGTATACTAAGACCCATAGCCCAACTCGGGCGCATTTTTATTGAATTGTTATTATAGTACTAACTAAATTATGACTCCAGAAGCAGCAATTTATATAGCAAAGGGAATGTGTATTCTTGCCATGGTGGGAACCGCCATTGGACAAGGGTACCTCGTAGGTAAGACCATGGAAGCGATTGGTCGCAATCCAGACGTAGAAGGATCACTCTTTTCTAAGATGATCATCGGTGTAGCTATGACAGAAACAACAGCGATCTTTGCGCTTGTTGCTTTCTTCCTCTTGAAGTAAAGCAAGAATAGATGGTGTGTAGTATGTTGAATCTACATTTTCTACCACCTACTACCTAGCAACTAGCACCTACGTACGTGTATGTCTGAAATTCTCAACATTTTAGGATCAATAGGTTTTAATTGGCATGTAGCACTTGCCAACTTTGTTAACTTCCTCATCATTCTTTTTATTCTCAATAAATTCTTTTTCAAGAAAATTGGGAGTGTGCTTGCTACACGTCGCGAAACAATCGAACGAGGTGTGCGTGAAGCAAAAGAAGCGCAGGAAATTCTCAGCAATGCACACAAAGAAAAACATTCTATTTTGACCGACGCACATAAAGAAGGGCAAGATATTATTTCATCATCTGCACAAAAAGGTGAGGCGATAGCCAAGCGTATTGTGCAAGAAGGTGAGGAATCTATAGCGCAACAAAAGAAACTTCTTGCAACAAAGGAAAAAGAATTAGCAGCAAATGTAGAGCAAGATTTTCTTGTGCATGCGCCAGAACTCGTTGCCTCCCTCTACGCAAAAGCACTTCGTACAACTATGGATGCAAAGTCTAACGACGAACTCATTGCTCGGATTGCTAAAGGATAGGTAGGTACGTACTATGACTCTCTCAAGAACAATCGCACAAACCATAGTCAAGAAAAATATGCACATCGATACGCTTGTCGAAGTGCTAGAGTCATACAATTTACTTCAACTTCTCCCAAGTATTAAAAAAGAGTTGCTTCATTATGAAGCACATCTGCGCGATGAAAACGCACTTGTTATTGAGACGCCGTTTCTGTTAAGTCAAAAGTCCCTCGATTCTATTCATGAAATTATAGGAGCAAAGAGCGACACAGCAACAATTACAATCGTAGAAGACCTCCTTGCAGGATTCAAAGCACGGTATAAAGGGAAACTCTACGACGCAAGCGCAAAAAGAATTATTAAAGAATTTAGCAACTAACCATATCCAACAACCATGTCAGTAGAAAAAATCATCAAAGAACTTGAAAAGAAAATAGACTCTCTCTCCGCAGATGTTGCTATCGAAGAGGTGGGAAGAGTTGTTTCTGTGAGTGATGGTATTGCGCGCGTATCAGGTCTTTCTTCTGTTGCGTCCATGGAAGAAGTAGTCTTTTCTTCCGGTGCGCGTGGTCTTGCTCTTAACCTCGAGAGTGATATGGTTGGTATTGTGATTGTAAAGGGTGCTGACTCTGTACAAGAAGGTGACGAGGTAACACGTACGAATCAAGTTCTTTCTATTCCAGTAGGAGATGCACTGCTTTCTCGTGTCGTTGACCCGCTCATGAATCCAGTCGACGGAGGTGCTCAACTTAAGTTGGAAGCAAAAGAACTTGTAGAAAAAATTGCCCCAGGCGTTATGGACAGACAAAGTGTTACTGTTCCTATGCAGACTGGTCTTAAGGCAGTGGACGCCATGATCCCAATTGGACGCGGTCAACGAGAACTCATCATCGGTGATCGTCAGACCGGTAAGACGACAATCGCCATCGATACTATCATCAACCAAAAAGGTAAAGATGTTATTTGTGTGTATGTTGCCATAGGTCAGAAGGAATCAAAGATTGCGCAGATTGTTGAGAAACTTCGCGCACAGGGTGCTATGGATTACACAGTGGTTGTACTTGCCGGGGCTTCACATCCTGCCGCACTTTCATACCTTGCTCCGTACTCAGGTGTTGCTGTTGCAGAGTATTTCATGAACAAGAAAAAAGATGTGCTCATTATCTACGACGATCTTTCTAAGCATGCTGTTGCGTATCGTGAGATGTCACTACTCCTCAAGCGTCCACCAGGACGTGAGGCATATCCTGGGGATGTGTTTTATCTTCACTCACGTCTTCTTGAGCGTGCGTGCCGCCGTAATGAAAAAGCGGGAGGTGGGTCAATCACCGCGCTCCCAATTATCGAAACCCAAGCAGGGGACGTATCGGCATATATTCCAACAAATGTGATTTCTATTACTGACGGACAGATATTTCTTGATGCAAACTTGTTTTATAAAGGCATGCGCCCAGCAATCGACGTAGGACTATCAGTATCACGCGTGGGGTCTTCTGCGCAGACAAAGGCAATGAAGAAGAATGCCGGAAAACTTAAACTTGCCATGGCCCAATATCGTGAACTCGAATCTTTTGCACAGTTTGACTCTGACCTTGATGTCGAAACAAAAAAGACAATCGAACGAGGTAAGCGTACTGCAGAAATTCTAAAGCAAGGAAACGGACAACCTCTCTCTGTGGCGCTTCAGGTGGCGAGTGTGTATGCGGTGAACAACGGATTCCTTGATGGAGTTGCTGTTGCAGATGTTGTTACATGGGAGAAGAAGATGCAAGATTTCCTTCGCTCGGAAGAAGAAGCACTTCTTGATGAAATAAATAAAGACTGGAATGATGAGATAGAGTCTCGTCTTAAGCACGCGCTTACCACGTTCAAGGAACATCACGCGTAAATGGTACAGTGTTGCGGGTCTTTGTGAGATTTTAGCAGTATGCAAACAAAAGCAATCAAACAAAAAATAAAAAGTGTTGGCAATATCAAGAAAATAACCAAAACAATGGAGATGGTTTCTGCTGCCAAGATGAAAAAAGCAATTGATAGTGCACTCACTTTGCGACCCTTTCATGAAGAAGCGAAAGAGTTACTTTCGGATATTTCCCTGGACTACTTTGTACAACATGAACTCCTTAACCATAACGGCGTAGAGGGTGAGGTGCTTATTTTGGTTGCATCCAATAAAGGTCTTTGTGGAAGTTACAACGTAAATATTTATCGCAAACTCCTCGAGGCATACAATGAAGAGGATCGTAAAAAATTGAAAATTATTTGTTATGGCAAATATGCAGAAAAAGTTGCAAAAAAACTTCATCTCGAAACCCTGGCATCATTTAATCATCCAGTGATAACATTCGAGGATGCTCATGCCACCGTAACCCTCATCACCAATTGGTATAGAGAAAAGAAGATTGGCAAGGTGCGCATGCTTTATACACACTTTACGTCCGGTTCTTCATTTACACCGACTCTTTTGCAGTTACTTCCATTTTCGTACGAGGGTATTTTGGAACATCGTAAGGAATCTAGGTATGATTATGAGCCAAACCAAGGCGTTGTACTATCTATGATTGTACCTATGATGCTCCACAATATTGTCTATGGTGCAGTACTTGAAAGTTATGCATCAGAACACAGTGCACGTATGTTCGCCATGAAGAGTGCGACAGATAATGCTAGTGAATTACAAAATGACTTAAAACTTTTTTATAACCGAGCTCGACAAAGTGCGGTGACACAAGAAATATCTGAAATAGTTGGTGGAGCGATGGCACTCACAACCTGATCCATCACATCAACATAACACATTACAAAATCATCATTAACTTAATAAGCAACATTATGAAAGGAACAATCACACAAATCGTAGGGCCAGTCGTAGACATCTCATTCGGAGAAAAAGTACCAATGCTCAAAAACGCTCTTCATGTACAAAAGAGCGACGGTTCCACTCTTACCCTTGAGGTTGCTCAACATCTGGGGCTACGTGACGTACGTGCAGTCGCCATGTCTTCAACAGATGGGCTCACTCGAGGTATGGAGGTACAAGATACCGGCAAGGCAATCCAAGTGCCTGTTGGTCCAGAAATCCTTGGGCGCATGTTTGATGTGACTGGAGTTCCTATTGATCAAAAAGGAGATCCGCATGCAAAGAAGACATATTCTATTCATCGCGATGCCCCATCGTTTGAAGAACAGTCAACCAAAGCAGAAGTACTCGAAACGGGGATCAAGGTGATCGATCTTATCTGTCCATTTCTAAAAGGTGGTAAAGTTGGCCTCTTCGGAGGGGCGGGTGTAGGAAAGACTGTGGTGATACAAGAACTCATCCGTAACATTGCTTCAGAGCACGGCGGGTATTCTATCTTTGCTGGTGTGGGGGAGCGTTCTCGTGAAGGGAATGACTTGTACAAAGAAATGGAAGAATCAGGCGTACTCGATAAGACGGTGCTTGTGTTTGGTCAAATGAATGAACCACCAGGAGCACGCGCTCGTGTAGCACTCTCAGCACTTGCAATGGCAGAATACTTCCGTGATGAAGAAAAGAAAGATCTCCTCCTTTTCGTTGATAATATTTTCCGCTTCACTCAAGCAGGATCAGAACTCTCCGCGCTTCTTGGTCGTATGCCATCAGCGGTGGGGTACCAGCCAACACTCGCAACAGAAATGGGACAACTCCAAGAACGAGTTACCTCAACAAAAAACGGTTCTATTACCTCAGTACAGGCAGTGTATGTTCCGGCAGATGATCTTACTGACCCAGCTCCAGCGACAACATTCTCTCACCTCGACTCAACAGTGGTGCTTTCTCGTCCTCTCTCAGAACTTGGTATTTACCCAGCGGTTGATCCACTTGATTCAACATCAACAATTCTACAACCAGACATTGTTGGAGATGAACATTACAACGTTGCTCGCGGTGTACAAAAAGTTCTTCAGCGTTATAAGGATCTTCAAGATATTATTGCTATCCTTGGTATGGATGAACTTTCTGATGAAGATAAAAAGACAGTGCAACGCGCACGTCGTATTCAGAAGTTCCTCTCTCAACCATTCTTCGTAGCAGAACAGTTTACGGGCGCTAAGGGTGTGTATGTAAAGCGTGAAGACACAGTGCGCTCATTCAAGGAAATTCTTGAAGGTAAGCATGATCACGTTCCAGAGTCTCATTTCTATATGAAGGGATCAATCGATGAAGTACTTCAGAGTTCTAAGGAATAGTTGGTAGATGCCAGTAATAATCAACACATGTTAAAACTAAAAGTAGTTACACCAGATAAAGTAATTGTCGATGAAGTTGTCGACAACGTAAGTGTTCCGACAACAACAGGTGTAATTACTGTGCTTAATAAACACGTACCACTCGTGTCGGCTATTCGTTCTGGAGAGTTGATTGTTCGAAAAGGGGAGACTGGTGTAGGATATGCTGTCTATAAAGGTGTTGTAAATGTTCGTCCGCATGTGAAGGGTCTCACTGAGGTAGTTATATTACTCGAACGAGGTGAGTCTATTGAAGAACTTGATCATGACCGTGCACAAGAGGCTCTTGCTCGTGCACAAGCGCTCGTAGAAGAAAAAGAAAATGACGAAGACTTTGCCCTCTTTGAAGGATTGATCGAAAAAGAATTAAATCGCGTAAAAATCGCACAGAAATATCGCAGGCATCATTAGTTTTTATACTAATACAAAAAGTAGAATTATTCCGACGATAATTCGATACCAACCAAATACTTGAAATGAGTGTCGACGAATATATTCTAAGAATACTCGTATGACAACGAGCGCAACCACAAAGGCGATAGATGAGCCAATGACAATGAGCGAGAGATCATCCATTGAGAGTTGGGAGTGTTTTTTTATGAGAGTATAAACGGTTGCGACAATCATCGTTGGTACCGCCAGAAGAAAAGTGAATTGTGTAACCATTGTGCGCGAGAGCCTCATCACAAGTCCACCCATGATCATGGCACCTGACCGAGATACCCCAGGGATGATCGCCAGAGATTGAAGTACTCCAAGGATGAAAGCATTTTTATATGACAGATTAAAAATCTCAATAATTTTTCCTTCCTCAGTTTGTTTTTCGTATCTGTGTTCCAGGATAATGATGCATAGTCCACCAAGAACAAGCATAGATGCAACAATGATTGGGGAGGTTAGTAAGTTTTTGATGTATGGGAAAACAAAAAGACCAACCACGCCAGTAGGTATGAATGCTAGGATTAACTTTTTGATCATCTCTATATCAAAAAGTTTTTTATAGTAGGTCACAACAACAGCAAGAATCGCACCGACTTGCACTGCGATTTCAAACGTCGTTAGAGCGACATCCTCTGGGATATGCAAAAAATGTGACACAAGTATCATATGACCAGTAGAGGATACTGGCAAAAATTCTGTAAGTCCTTCGACAATTCCAAGTATGATAGTGTGTAGTAACGTCATAATCTCTAGAGTTTAGCATATATGCGATGTGGTATTATTGTGTAGATAGTATGAAGAAAACTATTTTTTCTTATAGCGCAAAGCGTCTTGTATGGTTTGTTCCTATAGTGGTGAGTGCAAATGCGCTCTTTACGTCATCTGCACGAGAAGCTGCACTATTTATTATTGCGGCAGGTACAAGTACACTCCTCGCCCTTCTTTGTACCAGTGTAATAAAGTACCTTGTGCGCAAACCTCGTAGTGCAGAGAGAGTTTTTTCTTCACACGATGTATACGCATTTCCATCAGGACATGCAACGGGTCTTGCTTCCATTTCCTATAGTACCTATCTGCAGGGTTATCCTATTTTCTGGGCGGTTATTCTTATGTCAGTGATTATCGTATTTGCTCGAGTTAGGTTGAAGGTTCATGACTATAAGGACATCATCGCAGGTATCTTCGTCGGGGTAATTGTAGCGCATTATATGTTCCGGGCGATATATATCTTTCTACAGGGTTTGTGAATAAAGTTACCAGCACTCCGTGATACACTGACGTAAGTATTTTGATGTACAGCGTTGTAAGGGAAGTCCTTTTCCTTCATTACTAATACATCTTACTAGTTTCTATGCGTCTCTCACATATAACTATCCAAGGGTTCAAATCCTTTGCCAAGAAAACTACAATCGATGTTACTCATCGAGTTACTGGTGTTGTCGGTCCAAACGGTTCTGGTAAATCCAACATCGCTGAAGCAATACGTTTTGTTCTGGGTGAGCAATCGATGAAGAGTATGCGTGGAAAAGCCAGCACCGATGTGATCTTCAAAGGCTCAGAGCATCTCTCTTCTCTCTCTCGTGCTAGTGTCACCATGGTTATCGATAACCGTGAGAGAGGTGATACACGAGATGCAAGTGAAGAACTCGCACCGTTTCTTGTGTATGATGAACTTACGCTCTCACGAGTCATTTATAGTGATGGGACAAGTGATTATCTTTTAAATGAAGCAAAAATTCGTCTTAAGGATGTTCAAGAGTTGCTCTCGTTTGCGGGGATTGGGAGCAGTGCTCATACTCTTGTATCCCAGGGGGAGGCGGATAGAATACTCTTGGCATCTCCACGCGACAAGAAAGAAGCCATAGAAGATGCGCTTGGTCTACGTGTCTACCATATGCGCCTGAATGAGAGTAAGCGTAAACTAGAGCGGGTAAAAATCCATGTTCGTGAAGTAGAACTCTTGCGCACTGAGATAAAACCCCACCTCTTACTTCTCGAGCGCCAGGTGAAAAAAATCGAGTCCCAAGAAGAAGAAAGAAAAAATTTACACAGGCTTCTCGTTGCATACCTTACACGTGAAGAAGAGGAGTTACATCTCCTTGATGAGCGCATCCGTGAGCAGGGCACATCCTCATCTCTTCTTTTGGTTACTGATTCAATACGAAAAGAGTTACAAATTCTTAAAGAAAAAAAGCCTAATGTCGAAGAGATGTCTTCGCAGGAGAAATATACACTCCAAGCGGAACTTCGTTCTCTCATTGAACGCAAAGATCAAATGCTAAAAACACTTGGTCGACTAGAAGCGGAGAGATCCTACCTGGAGAAGCAGTTCCATGAAGAAGATGTTATACACGATATCACTATTCCACGCGGCGAATTCACTGAAGTAAAAGAAAAAATAGAAGATCACACTGAACGCATCCACTCTTCCATTCTAAGTGGTGATCATGAACATGCACAAGATCACGCCACTCAATTGCAGGGTATTTCTAAAACATTTTTTTCTAAGTATGCTGACGCAGGAAAAATCAATAAAGATGCAATCAAGCACGACATCGATTTACTCAGCGAGAATATCAAAGATCATGAAAAACGAAGTGGAGATATCAATAACGAAATCACGTTTGTTCAAGGTAAGATAGAGTCACTTGATCAAGCTTCTCAGGAAACTATTTCTTCTCGTCATGAAGAGGAAAAGAAGGTGATGAAGTTGGAAAGTAAATTACGAGAACTTGAGAGCGTTATTGCACTTCGCAAGCAAGAAGAGGGCGAGCATGCACTTCGCAAGCAGCATTTCGAGAGTCTTCTTCAGGAGGGTATTATGATCGTTGGTCGTAGTATTACAGCGTACCACCAAGAGCAGAGTGAAGAAAAGTACAAAACAATTCCAAAGCATGATCTTTTACGTGCAATTGAGCGATCCAAACTTCGTATTGAGGAAGCTAGTGTTCCTAATAGAGATGAAATCATTCAGGAGTATAAGACGACCAAAGAACGAGACGAGTATCTCTTGAAAGAGTTGGCGGACATAAAGTCATCCGAAGAAAAACTTCTCACCTTAGTAGATGATTTGGAGAAAACTCTCACAGAAAAGTTTTCATCTGGTGTGGCCCAGGTATCCAAAGTATTTAGTGAATTTTTCGCGGAAGTATTTGTTGGTGGCAAGGGTAAACTCAGTGTCATAACACTTACAAAAATTGACGAAGAGGGAAAGGAAATTCACGAGCAGGGTATTGAGATCGATGTGACTCTTCCGAATAAAAAGGTAAAAGAAATAAATATGTTCTCTGGTGGCGAACGTGCACTTGTTTCTATTGCACTTCTTTTTGCGATGTCTTCGATAACACCACCACCATTTATGGTACTCGATGAAACAGATGCCCCACTAGATGAGTCAAATGCCCGCAAGTATGGTGCTATGCTTCGTCGCTTAGCAGAGCATAGTAAATTACTCATCATTACCCATAATCGCGAAACTATGAGCCATTGCGATATGCTCTATGGAGTAACAATTGGTGTCGATGGTGCTAGTCGTTTACTTTCGATTGATTTCAAACAGGCCGAGCAAATGGTTGCGTAGAGATTGAAGAGAAATGAAAAACCCGCTCAAGAAGCCGGGCTTCTCAAGCGGGAGGAGGGGTGCCGTCAGATCTCTGCGTCCCTGATTTCGGTGCCGCCACCGTTTGCGCACATGAAGGCGGTCACCGAATCGCTAACGAGGAGGACCGGGGAATGGTCTGGATCGCCATCGACTTGCGCCGGTTCCATCATTCCGCTCCAGAGCACAGGCGGACGAAGTTTCGTGATCCGCTCACGCACCTCGTCGCGCAGTGCCATGGTATCGAAGCGGAAGAACTTGATAGGTTCTTTCGTCTCGACCGTCTTCCCGCCATTGTTCTGCACGGTGCGATGTGCATCGTCGTCGGTATCTCCAACGATGAGTGCCGGCGATAGGTCGGACGGATCCGCCCCGATGCGCTCCATCATCCCGCTCCAGAGAACGCCCGGGTCAAACATTCTCACGTGCATGAGGGCTTCTTTATGCCGCATGAGATTTTGAAACAGGTACAATGTGGCCATGGAGGCCTCCAGAATGTTGGTTATGAAAACACTATAATAAATACATCAACATGTCAATTTATTACAATACATGTGCTACACTATGAGTTACTTTAGGTAACATATGGATCACCGTCATACAGGGCAAATAAGTATTACATCAAAAAAAGATGGTTACGTGCGAGTAGCCGACCTCATGGAAAATGGTGAGGGTGCTATTTTCATTGACCACAGTCACTTGCATACTGCATTACATCACGACATTGTTGAAGTTGAAATATTTGGTAAGAAGAAAAATCTCCGCGGCGAAGATGAACTTTACGGAACTGTCACAAGTATCGTTGAGCGTAACAAGCATGGATACGCCGGTATTCTCGAAGCAGATAACGGGATGTATTTCCTCGTTCCCGATGACAAACGCATGTATACAGATATACTCATTCCACATGATGCTCTTCACGACGCTGCACCGGGGATGAAGATTGTGGCACGTATCACTGACTGGAAAGATGCAAAGAAGTCTCCAATCGGGGAAGTTGCGTTCGTCCTCGGGCACCCCGGAGAGAATGATGCAGAAATGCTTGCGTACGCCCTTGAGCGTGGCTTCAGTGATGAACATGGCAAGCAAGTCAATGAAGAGGCTGAAACTATAAAAAAGCGTGGTATTACCGAGGAAGACAAACAAGGTCGTCGTGATTTTCGCTCTATACCAACATTTACCATTGATCCGCTTGATGCGAAGGATTTTGATGATGCCCTATCGTTCAAAAAGCTAGATAATGGTCATTACGAAGTTGGTATTCATATCGCAGATGTTTCTTACTATGTTCGCCCAGGTACTGCTCTTGATGAAGAAGCCATAGCACGCGAGACAAGTGTGTATCTCGTTGATCGCTGCATTCCTATGCTTCCAGAAGTTCTCTCAAATGATTTATGTTCTTTGGTGCAAGGGGAAGATCGACTTGTTATGTCATGTGTACTTGAGATCGATGATGCGGGTAAAGTGTACAATGAGTGGTACGGGCGTTCACTTATTAACTCACATCGTCGATACACCTACGAGGATGCGCAAACAACCCTAGACACCCACAACGGTGACTTCTACGAAGAGTTAAACATCTTGAACAAGATTGCGAAGAATCTTACGAAAGAGCGTTTTGCACATGGCGCACTTCAACTCGAAACGCAAGAAGTTAAATTTAAGTTAGACGAGAAGGGTGTGCCGGTAGATGTCTATACAAAAGAGCGAGGGGACACACACAAACTTGTCGAGGAGTTCATGCTTTTAGCAAACAAATATGTTAGCAAGTACATTACAGAAATGCAGGAGAAAAAGAATGGCGAAGGAAATGCGGTGTGCGTGTATCGTATTCACGACAAGCCAGATCCTGATCGTATGCATGAACTTGATCTCTACATACGTGGTCTTGGGTATCATGTGCGTTTTACAGACGGTCTCATACCATCACAGGATCTAAATGCGCTTCTTGAGAAGATGGGGGATAGACCTGAGAAAGCACTTCTGCAGGTTCACATTACTCGCTCGATGGCAAAGGCGGTGTATAGCACAAAAAACATTGGTCACTATGGCCTTGCATTTTCTTTCTACTCTCACTTCACATCTCCTATTCGTCGCTATCCAGATGTCCTTACTCATCGACTCCTCATGCAAGTAGTCGAAGACAAATATCCAAATGTTGAAGAGCGCGGACTCTATGAATCATTGTGTGTCAAAGCATCACGTCGAGAAAAAGAAGCCTCTGACGCAGAGCGTGGAAGTATCAAGTATAAGCAGGTTGAGTATATGTCGTATCGCATAGGGCAAGAGTTCGAAGGAATGGTAACCGGCGTTTCCGAGTGGGGAATCTATGTCGAAGAAAAGAAGAGTAAGTGTGAGGGTATGGTGAAGTTGCGCGACCTTGGAAATGATTTTTATGTATACGATCAAAAAGGGGGACGAGTATTTGGCGAAAGAACAGGGATTGAGTACAAGATAGGCACCCCAGTCCGTATACAAGTAAAAAATGCAAACCTCGAACTACGCCTCATCGATTACGCATTATTGGGGTAAAAGTGTTATAAAATTTAATTCACTGAGAGATTGACCTATTAGAAAAATAAACAGTCATTTAACTATACAAAACTTAGAAATAGTTATAGAATAGTAAGACTTTAAATATATGGCCACCCCCGTTTTACCTGGTACACAATCGTCACAAGAGTCATCTAGAATATATAATGACTATGTAAACTCACTTTTTATTTTAAAAAGCGAAAGTTGGTCTGCGATTCAAAGTAAAAGACTCAATAAAATCCTACAAGAAACATCGAAGAATATACCAGTCTATAAAGATTTTCTTATCAAGTCGGGTGTAAATATAAAAAAACTCAAAATAGACAAAACTCCATCCTTTAGTAAAAAAAATTTTCTTCGTCTTTACAAATGGGTTGATTTGTGCAAAAAAAAAGTTTTTCAAAAAAAATCACTAGTCTTAACAGCAACATCAGGTTCTACGGGCACACCTTTTTATTTTCCTAGAGTTGAGAAAATTGATTTACAGTCGTCTGTTTCCCATCAACTTTTTTTCCAAATTTCTAGAATCAAAAAAAAAGAATCAACCCTGGTTATCGATTGTTTCGGTATGGGGGTATGGATTGGTGGGTTGATTACATATCAAGCCTTCAAACATATGGGGGAGCGAGGGTTCCCCGTAACAATTATTACCCCAGGAATCAACAAGGCAGAAATTTATCAGGCAATCAAAAGTCTCGGTAGTTTTTTTGATCATATTATTATATGTGGCTATCCACCGTTTATTAAAGATCTTGCTGATGAAGCACAGTTCAGTAATGTTTTTTGGAAAAAATATTCAATTAAAGTCATCTTCGCCGCGGAGTCTTTTTCTGAGAGTTTTCGAGAATATATTACTAAAAAAATGGGTATCAAAAATATGTACAGAGATATGATGAATATCTATGGTAGTGCCGAACTTGGAAGTATGGCTCAAGAAACGCCGCTAACAATTTTATTAAGACGACTCGCCGTCAAGAATAAAAAATTATATAGTAATTTGTTTAATCAAGCTAACAGATTACCAACATTTGCTCAGTATATTCCAGACTTTATAAATTTCGAAGCGCCTACGGGTGTTATTTTATGCACAGCAGATAATGCTCTTCCGTTGGTTAGATACGACATAGGAGATCAGGGCGGGGTACTTTCTTTTAATGATGTGCTAAAAGCATGTATAAACGCAGGGGTTGATATTAAGGAAGAGATAAAAAAAACAGGCCTAGAAGATACCATCACTGAATTACCCTTTGTGTATGTATACGAAAGATCAGATTTCTCTACAACTTTGTACGGGGCCCTTGTTTACCCGGAGTATATAAAAAAAGGCCTTGCTTCAAAGATTTCTAGTCAGATTACTACTGGAAAGTTTACTATGTTTACAAAAAATGATAAAAATGAAAATCAATATTTAGAAATCAACTTGGAACTAAAGAGGAATGTTACTGTGAATTCAAAAACCAAAAATCAGGTTTTAAAAGATATCCATACAACTTTACTTAAACAGAGTAGTGAATACAAGAAACTTTATGAGACAATAGGATCTCGTGTATATCCAAAGTTAGTTTTTTATAAATATGGAGACGAAACCCACTTTTCTTTAAAAGGTAAACAGAAATGGATTGGCTCACATTAACATCAGTCGGTATCTACCTCCAATTGTTCGTTGTTTAGGTAACATGTTGCTATTAGCTCATTTGTGTTATGCTTAGTTTATAATTAATAGATATGTCTTATAATACCGAAGATTTACTTATTACGAAGCAGGATAATAAAAATTTCCGCCCCATTTTCTTCGATCTTTCAAATCCCAAAGAAGAAGATATTGTCAATACAATGATTGCTGATGGCCGGGTCCAATATACAGTAGATGATTATGAAGAACTACTTCTTGAACTTTTCGGTATTAATAATCCTGCCAAAGTCTATACAAGTAACTACAAGAATGACTTTAAAGATTTTTATGAAAGTCTTAAAAAAGAAAAACCTTTATATAAAAATGGAAAGTGGGTCTATTTCCCATGGTCATCAAAACTTGTACATATTTTAAACGAACCTGATTTCGAAAAAGTACGAACGGCAAGAAATAAAAATTTAATTTCGCATGAAGAACAGCAAAAATTTTATAACGCTACAGTTGGTATTGGGGGTTTGAGTGTTGGTTCGTCAGTTGCGTTTGCACTAACTCTACAAGGTGGACCAAAGCATTTGAAACTTGCTGATATGGATAGATTGGCCCTTTCTAATACTAACAGAATTCTAATAGGAGTTGATAATTTGGGTATATTAAAAGTGGAAATGGTTGCACGACGAATCTATGAAATTAATCCGTATGCTGAAATCGAAATTTTCCCCGAAGGGTTACACCCAGAAAATATCGACACTTTTTTTAAAGGATTAGATATTGTAGTTGATGAATTAGATAATATAGCGGTAAAATATTTGATCAGAGAAAAGGCAAAAGAATATAAAATTCCAGTATTAATGGGCACTGATAATGGAGATAATGCGGTAATCGATATCGAAAGATATGATTTAGATGAAAGTATAAAATATTTCCACGGTCGTCTCGGTGAAGATTTATCTTATGACTCTCTACTTAAACTTGATAAATTCGGAATTGGTAAAATGGCAACAAAATGTGTTGGCGCTGATAATGTGACAGTGCGGATGCAGGAATCACTTTTAGAAATGGGGAAGACTATTGTTTCTTGGCCCCAACTTGGAGGAGCGGCTCTAGTTAACGGTGTCGCCGTGGCATACTGTATTCGAAAAATATTGAACAACCAATCTGTCGAGGATAACAGAGTTGTGCTTTCAATAGACGAAAAATTCACACCCGACTATCTTGAAGAGGGTGAAATACTTAAAAGAAAGTACGCAGCGGACACTTTCAGAAAGGTGTTTGGTCTGTAGTCTTTCTAGATGATAAACTATAAATATGCCAGAAGAGATTAAAGATATCGTAAGGGATGGAGTCTGTGCTCCATCAGGAGAGAATTGCCAACCATGGAAATTTCTTTACAAAAACAATATTTTGTCTATCTTTAACATTGAAGAAGCTGATAAATCCTTATATAACATAAAACAAAGAGGCTCTTACATAGCACACGGAGCGCTAATAGAAAATATTTTTTTAAGCGCACTGGAACGTGGATATAATCCAGTCGTTACATTATTACCTGACAATAGCAATCTTTCGCACACAGCAGATATTTTTTTTCAAAAACAAAATTCTCAAAAAGATACTCTTTATAATTTTATAAGAACACGATGTACTAATCGAAAAGATTATAAAAAAGAAAAATTAAATGAAAAAGAAAAAATAGATATCTTAAACTCCGTAACTTCCTATGAAAAAGGTTCTCTTGTTTTTGTTGACGATCCAATCTTGATGAAGGATGTTGGGTATGCTCTTTCCGCGCATGAGAAAGTGTTATTTGAAACTAAGTCCATGCATGATTTTTTTTACAAACATATTATTTGGAGAAAAGAAGACGAAAATAAATCTGGTGGTTTTTTTATTGATACTCTTGAATTTTTACCTCATCAACTCGGAGCTGTTAAACTATTCAAAAACTGGAATATATTAAAGGTTTTTAACTTTTTTTTAAAAATAGCCGATAAGATTAGCAAAGAGAATGGTGAAAAATATACCAATTCAGCGGCCTTTTGTGCCCTTACAATGAAGGGTTTTTCAGCAGTTGATTTTTTACATCTTGGTCGCGCCGTGCAAAGATCTTGGTTAATGGCAACCAAACTAGGTCTAGCAGTACATCCTTGTAATGGGACCCTTTACTTACATCAGTTTTGTAAAAATGGCGGAGATACAATTTTTAATACAGAACACCTTAATCTTATCAACAAATCATTCCATGTACTTGAAAATTCTTTCAATACCAATGGTGCTCATATTGGTTTTATTTTTAGAGTTGGTAAAGCAGAAAAGCCTACGGCAGTTTCTAAAAGAATGGAACCAGTCTTTATAAATTAAAAAGTTATGAAAGATTTAGTATTCCTAATTCAAAATTTAAATTTTCTTAATCTTGACTTACTAACAGTCGGGGTAACAATCTCAGCGATTGCTTTATTGGGTTTTATTGTTTATACAAGTAATAGCAAGAGTTATACCAACGTATCTTTTTTCTTGTTTTGTGTCGTTACTATGTTGTGGAGTTTTTTTAATTATGTAAGTTATCAAACAAATAATCCCGACCTAGTACTTTCTTTATGGAAAATCGTTATTTTCCTTGCTTTTTGGCATTCCTACACATTCTTTAATTTTCTTTTTGTATTTCCCAAGGAGAGAGTTATTTTTCCTGTTTGGCATAAATATATTTTACTACCGTACATCTTTTTTATCTCACTTTGGACAATCTTAGGGAATCTTGTTTTTTCAGGCGTCACTTTTCTAGATAATAAACCAGAGCCAGTTGTTGAGAAAGGGATCTTATTATTTTTATTAACCGTCTGTATCTTAGTGATCAGTTCTTTTGTAATCCTCATTAAAAAAATAATAAAAGCAAAAAAAATAGAAAGACGTCCGCTTATCTTAATATTAGTAGGAGCCATATTAACTTTTATTTTATTATTTACCTTCAATCTAATCCTTCCCGCGGTCTTCGAGATTATAAGATTTATTCCTCTGGGTGCTTTGACAATTTTTCCCTTCTCGATTTTCACAACGTACGCTATTTTCAAACATAAGGCATTCAAAGTTAAGAACATAGGCTCATCTCTAATGGCTTTTGGATTGTGTGTGGTGACTTTCTTGGAAGTTATTTTTGCGGATGATACGGGACAACTTATACTTCGCTCGGGTATTTTTCTGTTTGTTTTGTTGATTTCTATTCAATTTGTAAAAAATATCTTCATTCTCGAACATCTAACTGAAAACCTTGCTGTTGCAAACGAAAAATTAAAATCGCTTGATAAGTTGAAGTCGGAGTTCGTGTCACTCGCTTCCCACCAACTTCGTAGTCCTCTCACTGTCATCAAGGGATATGCCTCTACACTCACTGATGGTATTGTTGGCGAGCTCTCTGATAAGCAAAAGGAGATTGTGCGTCATATCTATGCTGCGGCGCAGGGGCTCGCGAGTGTAGTAGAGGACTTCTTGAATGTTACAAAAATAGAGCAGGGGGGTATGAAATATGTGTTTGCGCCGACTGATCTTAAGTCGACATTCTTGGATCTTGTGTCAGATATGAAAATTGCCGCCGAAGACAGACACCTTACATTCACTTCAGAAATCGATGGATCACAATCATTCATGGCGAGCGCTGACGGCACAAAGATAAAGCAAGTCTATTTAAATCTCATTGATAATAGTATCAAATACACAAAAGAAGGTTTTGTTAAGGTGAAACTTGTCCGTGATGAAGAACATAAAACAATTATATTTTCTGTCAGTGATTCTGGTGTGGGTATTTCTCCAGAAACAAAAGAAAAACTCTTTACCAAGTTTGGTCGTGGAGAGGGGGCAGTACTTAACGGTGGTGGCTCTGGACTTGGGCTTTACCTTGCACATGAGATTATTGAAGCGCATAAAGGATATATTTTTATAGATTCCGAAGGGCTGGGCAAGGGGTCAACTTTCTCTGTCACTCTCCCGATGCTATAATTAAAGGCACAAAAACAGTATGAGAAAGATAATGATTATTGAGGATGATAAGAATCTACAGGAGATTTATAAACTCAATTTTGAAAGTGCCGGATATGAGGTACTCCAAGAATTCGATGGACTCGACGGGATTTCATCTGTAGTAGAGAAGCAGCCAGATATTATTCTTCTTGATGTGATGATGCCGAACATGGATGGTTTTGCATTTTTAAAAGCACTCAAGGAAAACACTGACATCAAAGTCCCTGTTGTGGTATGTTCCAACCTTTCAGACAAAGAAACGTACGCAAAGGCTGTTGAATCTGGGGCTAATGCAGTACTCCTCAAGGTGGATTATTCTGGTAAGCAATTGGTGGACAAGATCAGTCATATTTTGAACGTGGAGGCATAACATGCCTACACAGGCGTATTGCCTAAGATACTCACAGGTGTTCTGGGGTGTGGTGCGTTATACTTACTTGTAGTATGAATGACTTCGTAGTGCAACTCCAGGATTTTTTTGATCGTATACAGTTTGATTTAGTTGGAGTTGGTGTCGCTGTTGTAGGTATTTTGTCTCTCGCCGCAATCGTTCTTTACAGAAGCAAACGCAGTATCACCAGTCGAACATTTTTCTTCTTTTCTATCATTACAGTATTTTGGGGAATATCGAACTATTTCTTGTATAAGTTTACAGACCCGTCATTAACAGTACTCTCGTTACGTATTCATATCTTCCTCACCATTTGGCACTCCTATGCTTTTTACCAGCTCGCAGTTGTTTTTCCTTCAGAGCACAAAGAATTTCCTTTGTGGCATAGGTATGTACTTCTCCCGCTCGCATTCTTTGCTTCCGCGCTTCTCCTTGTTCCATTTCTCTTTACACAGGTTAATAATCTAATCTCAATCACTGAGTTTGCTAACCCAGAGAAGAGCGACGGCATCATGCTTGCCGGGATCGTGACATTTAGTTTCCTATCCGCAGGACTCGCTACACTTTTCAGAAAGATACACATTACCAAAGGTGACGAGAGACGACAAAATGTACTTATGTTCACCGGAATGTCGTTAACCGCTGGACTACTCCTCCTATTTAGTTTTATCCTACCGATTGGTTTCCATAACTTCGACTTTGTTCCGTTCGGAGCACTCTTTATTTTCCCAGTTATAGTGTTCACAGCGTACGCAATTTATTTGGTGGAGATGTTCCATGTCAAAAATATTTTTGCTGGAATCTTCACATTCTTCCTCTGTGTTGTCTCTCTTATAGAACTTATTTTAGCGGACAATATAGAACAACTCCTTTTACGTATCCTTGTGTTTGTACTCACCTTGGCGCTCAGTATCCAACTTGTAAGAAATACGTTTGAAATCGAATTGGCCAATGATCAAAAATCAGAACTTATGACATTTGCCACACACGAGATTAGAACGCCGATCACTATTATGCGCGGTTACGCCTCTATTTTACTTGAAGGGGACAAGGGGACCGTACCGCCACAGGTGGTGGATTTGTTGCAGAAGATCATGATTTCAGGTAATGAAGTTATCTCACTCCTCTCGCAATATCTCAATAAGTCAAAAATAGAACTTGGGCAACTTCAGTACGTTTTTCAACGATTGGATGTTGTAGAACTCGTAAATGAAATACTAGGGACATTTCAAGTTAACGCTGACCAAAAAAATTTACAATTGACGAAGCGCCTTGCTACAGAAGAGAAATGTTTTGTGATGGCTGATCGAGGGAAGTTAAAAGAAGTTATTACAAACCTCATCGACAATTCTATCAAGTACACCCCGAAAGGACTCGTTGATGTCACGGTGACACGAGAAAATGGACGAGTACTTATTAAGGTGAGTGACACAGGGGTGGGAATTACACCGGACACAATGTCTGCTCTCTTCCGGGAGTTCTCTCGCGCTGATGTGCAGAAGGTAAATATTCTTGGGACAGGTCTTGGTTTGTACCTAGCGAAGATATTTATAAGTGCCCACAATGGTCAGATATGGGCGGAGTCGGACGGTAAGGATAAAGGTTCACGTTTTTATGTAGAGTTACAAGAAGCATCTCTTGACGCAAAAACTAAGACATCGGCTGCAGAAGGGGATGTCAACTCATCTGACAAAGAAACAGTATCATAGTATGAAAAAAGTAATGATTGTTGAGGATAATAAAGATATTCAGGAAATCTACCGGCACAGTTTTGAAAAAGCGGGGTATGAGGTGATTTTGGAAGATAATGGACTCGACGGTATTAATAGTGTTGTTGAAAAAATGCCTGATGTTATATTGCTTGATCTTATGATGCCGAAAATGGACGGATTTGAGTTTTTGCGTACCATGAAAAAGACCACAACATTACCCATACCAGTTATTGTTTGCTCGAATATTTCGGACGCAGAAATAAATGCAAAGGTTCTGGAGGCTGGGGCGCTCGGGGTTATTTTAAAAGTTGATTATTCTGGGAAGCAACTTGTAGACAAAGTGGAATATATGCTTGCCGAGCATCAAAAATCTGGAGGAACTACTTCATAAAACTAAGCCCAAGAAGGTTTCTGGTGGGGGCTTTTCTTTTCTGGTGGTTTATGGTAAAATATACCCCATGTTAAAAATCAGATTACAACGCATTGGCCGAAAAAATGACCCACATTTTCGTCTTATTGTTACAGAAAGTATTTTAAAGCCGAAGACCACTTCCTTTAATGAAATCATCGGTACGTATAATGTGAAGATGGGAACCTTCGAAGCAAAGAAGGATCGCGTCAAGCACTGGATTGGAGTTGGTGCTCAAGTTACCCCAACTGTACGTAACCTCCTTATCTCTAAGGGAATTATTGAAGGGAAAAAGGTTAACGTACTTCCTCGCAAGTCTCCAGTAAAGAAAGAAGAGAAGAAGGCATAAGTTTTGGGTAGTTTGTAAGGATAAGAAGAAAAAACGCGTGAGACCACGCGTTTTTTCTTTTGTTGCGTACGTACTGCTAGTTATTAACGTAATATGTGAATAACTTTCTTTTGCATGGTGTCTCCATTGCTACACTTAGCATTGTATACAAAATACAAAAAGAATATCCATATGAAAGATCAAGAATTCGTAGAGTATGTAGTGAAAGCATTAGTAGATAATCCCGACAGAGTAAAAGTAGATAGACGAGTCGATGAGATGGGTGTACTCATTACACTGGACGTTGCGGGAGAAGACATGGGTAAAGTGATTGGTCGTGATGGTGCTACTGCCAAGGCGTTACGCACCCTACTTCGTGTTGTTGGTATGAAGAATAATGCACGAGTAAATTTGAAGATTAACGAACCAGAAGGTCGTCGCTATGAAGAGGGGTCTCAATCCTATCCACCGCGTTATGATATGACTGATGTTGATGCCGTCATGAATGATTTGAAGGGAATATAGTTTGTCGACGTTTAATGTGTCTCTAGTTTAAATGCAAAATCTCAGTCCTTGTGACTGAGGTTTTGCTACAAGATGTACATCTCACTACTTACGATTACTGCATAAGTATGATAGTATCTCACGTATAAACTATGCGTTTCCACGTGGTCACCATTTTCCCAAATATGCTCGATTCATACTTTAATGAGTCGATTATTGCACGTGCAATAGAAAACAATATTTTATCGATCACTACATACCCGCTTCGGGAATATACAACTGATAAACATCGTCGTGTCGATGGTCGTCCGTACGGTGGTGGTCCAGGGATGGTCATGTGGGTCGATCCAATTCTCCGCACGATTGATGATATTAAAAAGAAACAAGAGACAAAAAGTAAAAAGAAAGGAGAAAAACTGTCTTGGAAGATCGTTATTTTTAGCCCAGGAGGAAAGCGGTTCACTAACACGCTGGCAAAAACATCAGTAAGGAAATACACCGACATAATTTTTATTTGTGGTAGGTACGAGGGGATAGATGCCCGAGTTAAGAAAATATTAAAGGGGGAAGAGTGGAGTATCGGTGAGTATGTTCTCACTGGAGGAGAGTTACCGGCGATGATTTGTATTGATGCGATGTCTCGTCAACTAGAGGGCGTGCTACATGACTCAGTTTCACTTGAAGATAAACGTGTTGCAAGTCACGAAGTGTATGGTCGCCCAGAGGTATACGAATATGCTGGTAAAAAATATCGAGTACCAAAAGTGCTTCTCTCTGGGAATCACAAACTTATTGATGAATACAGAGCAAAGAAAGAGAATACAATAGGAAAAAAAACTCATAATTCGTAAGAGGTTGTTTGTAATTCTGTTTCCACCTAGTATGTACATAAAAGTAAAAGTCATTCCAGATTCTAAAAAAGAGAAAGTGGAGCAGATAAAGGATGACGAATATCGTATTTGGGTACAAGAAGAAGCACAGGGCAATCGTGCAAATACACGAATTATTGAAATTCTTCGCCAGATATATGCAGGCTTGTCTGTCCGTATTGTAAGCGGACACCACAGTCCGTCAAAGATTGTTTCGGTTGGATAAATTTGCTAGAATAGTACGTACTTGTTTGTATGTATTTTCTATTTTTAGAAAAATCTTGCGAACAAAAAACGTGCCAATGTAGCTCAGTTGGTAGAGCACTTCCATGGTAAGGAAGAGGTCGCCGGTTCAATCCTGGCCATTGGCTCCAGTTATTATTTCTTAGTAAACCACATTCGATAAAGAAATCTCTGTTTATCGGTTGTATTCGTTGCGTTGAATCTTGCATGATGGAAGGCGCGGTTCTTAAAAATAATAAGATCATTATTGTTCCAAGTATGAGAGTAGACAGTATATTGCTTTTGCAACTTCTCAAAACACAAAATAAACTTTGCCAGTTTGAGGTTGAAAATCTTACGATCGTCCTCATGAAGAAGTTCTAGATTTGGTTCTATATAGTGGAACGTATTTAAATAGCACTTGCCATACTCATCTTTTTCAACAAGTGGTCTTGTGTACATTTTTTTGTGTGTGTCTATATATACCGCCATGAGAGAGTGAAGAAATTTTTTACCAACTATTTTAGCACTATGCTGATAGATTTTTCTTCCATCAGTAATGGAGGTGACCGTTCGTGTTGTTCCTTTATTTTTACATAATAGTGCAACGAATTCTGGTTTTGAGGGGAGGTGAGATCCATCTTGGTGGAAGTAAAAATTACCACCAATTCTATTCCAATCATCTGATTTTCTCTGGTAGGAAACTAACGAAATTTTCCCTGTTGTAGTTGGTGTGCAAATAAAACCATTATCACGCATTAAGGATAGTAATTTCTCAGGCGACCCATTAAAAGACCCTTTATATATAATAGGATTTCTTGATGAAATTCGAATATCAAGCATTATATGTAAGTATATCAAAATCATTTCGTGTTCTTAGGCATGCTACTATAAGGTTAATTATGGAACCACTTGCCTCACGCATTAGACCAGAGATACTCGATGATTTTGTCGGACAAGACCACCTTGTGGGTGTTGGTAAGCCACTTCGTATTGCCATTGAAAAGAAACATGTATTTTCTTTTATCCTCTGGGGACCACCTGGGGTAGGGAAGACTACTCTTGCACGCATCTACGCACAAGCCCTTGGTGGCACGTATTACGAACTCTCCGCGGTTTCTGCAGGAAAAGATGACATACGAAAGATTGTAGAAGAAACGAGTGAGTTGCCAAAAATTTTGTTTCTTGATGAAATTCATCGTTTTAATAAATCGCAGCAAGACTTCCTTCTTCCATTTGTTGAGAGTGGGGAACTTATTTTGATTGGCGCGACAACAGAGAATCCATCATTTGAAGTCATTAGTGCACTCCTTTCCCGCACGCGAGTGTTTACTCTTCACGAACTCTCTCCGAAAGACATGGAAACAATACTCAAGCGCTCTAAAATAAAAATGAATAAGGATACCCTGGGGTGGGTTATCGAAGCATCAAGTGGTGACGCACGCTCTGCTCTTACTCTCATCGAAGGCGCGCAAGAACTCTATGGAAAAGTAACAGTTGATTCTCTGAAAGAAGCATTGCAATCAAAACATCTTCGTTATGATAAAAAAGGAGAAGAGCATTACAATACTATTTCCGCATTTATAAAAAGCATGCGAGCGGGGGACGCGGATGCTGCTATTTACTACCTTGCGCGTATGGTTGAGGCGGGGGAAGACCCAAAGTTTATTGCACGAAGAATGGTGGTGTTTGCGAGTGAAGATGTCGGCCTTGCACAACCGACAGCACTTGTTGTTGCCAATGAAGTATTTCGTGCGGTTGAGACCATAGGATATCCAGAGTGTGCTATTAATCTCTCTCATGGCGCCGCATATCTTGCACAATGTAAGAAAGATAGACGCGCATACAATGCACTCCGTGCTGCACAGGCAGATGTTGCAAAGTATGGTAATCTTCCTGTTCCCTTAAAAATTCGCAATGCACCAACGAACCTTATGAAAGAGTTGGAGTATGGGAAAGATTACGAAATGTATGATACAGAAAGTCTACTTCCAGAGAAGTTGAAAGGAAAGAAGTATTTACAGTAGAGATTGACTTTGACTGCGCAAGGTTCTAGAATCTTCTTATTCCACGATTTGAGGAGGGTCGCACCATGCAAGATTTCATGTTTGCTGCACAGGCGTCACTGTCGGGCAGGATCTCCAGTCCGAAAAACGATGCACCTGTGCACAGCGTTGAATGTCAGCGTGCGGTGGAGAGATTCTGCGCTCCGATGATTCACGCTCTGCATGTCGGTACGCCAGAACATATCGGCGCATCGCCACGAGATCTCGGGCCTGCAGAGGTGCTGGCATTGCAGCGCTTCGCGTCGCAACACTGATGTTCGTCTTCGTGGAAAAGGCTGCTTGCGCAGCCTTTTCTTGTGATGAAATTAAAATACTAGTACAATAGTACGACAATAAAAAGCCAGAGTAGCTCAGTTGGTAGAGCATTTCACTCGTAACGAAAAGGTCGGCGGTTCGATCCCGCCCTCTGGCTCAAAGAGAAAGATACTTTTTAGCAAGACAAACTGTTTTATAAGTAAGGGTCGACAATCTAGTATTTTTTGGTATGATTAGGTTCGCTTGTACATCCTGGGAGGACAAAGATGAAGCAGATTCAAATCGTCCTTCTGCGCTTGCTGGCAAGGGAGGGTCAAGGTCTTTCCGTGGACGAACTCATCGCGGACTATGAACAAGAACGACCCCCGCAAAAGCATAGTGCAGAAGATCGAAATGGCGGTAGTGTCATCGTTTTGTCACCGCCACGCAACTCGTTCCTCCGGGAACTCGAGGAGTTGAGGACCTCGGGGGATGTGGTAAGGAACTATACCGGAGAGAAGGGGCGTTTCGTTGTCTTCAAGATAACGTCCCGCGGACGCGAAAAGGTCATAACTCGAGAGGAGAGGAAAAAAAGGGAGGAGGTGAGGGGAATACGAGCCTGGGGCCGTGTGCTCCTGGAACGTTTGCGTACCCGCAAGAAGTAACCCCGGCCGTGAGGCCGGGGTGTTCTACTTCTTTTTCTTAGTAACTTTATTTTTCGACACTTTTTTCTTTACTTTTACTGTTGTGTGTTTCGAAGTCTTCTTTTTTTGTTGTAACAAATCTAGTAGGTGTGCACCGTAAGATGTTTTTGAAAATTTCTTTGCTGATTGGGTGAGTGTATCTTTGGTAATATAGTTTCTGTGGTATGCAATGCTCTCAATGTGTGCGATTGGTATCCCGGTCCTTTTTTGTTCTTGTTGAATATAGTTGGAAGCCTCTAGAAGTGTGTCGTATGTACCAGTATCGAACCATTTTGTATGCTCTGGAAAATTGATAACAGAAAGGTTGCCTTCTTCAAGGTATAGTTTGTTTAGATCGGTGATTTCTAGTTCTCCACGAGGAGAAGGGGAGAGTTTTTTGGCAAGACGTGGTGCTTGGTTGTCGTAGAAATAAATTCCAGTTACAGCATATGGAGAGGTTGGGTTCTCTGGTTTTTCTACAAGAGATATTACTTTGCCTTTTTTATCAAATGTCACAACTCCAAATCTTTCAGGATCAGGAACTTTGTATCCGAATATAAGAGCACCAGTCTTGTTTGCTTTGTGTGCTGATTCCAGAGTTTTGTGAAGATCTTTTCCTACCAAAAGATTATCACCCAGGATAAGGCATGACGGCGATCCATCAAGAAACTTCTCTGCGATAATAAATGCGTCAGCGATACCTTTCTTTTCTATTTGTACTTCGTAGGAAAGTTTCACCCCAAAGCGTGACCCGTCTCCTAAAATGTTTTTGTAGGTTAGCATGTCAGACGGATCAATGATAAGAAGAATGTCTCGTACACCGGCATGCAAGAATAGTGAAAGGGGGTAGTAGATCATTGGTTTGTCGTAGATCGGTATCAGTTGTTTACTCACAGCAAGGGTCATCGGATGGAGACGTGTACCTTTGCCAGCAGCAAGGAGAATACCTTTACGAGTTTTTGAAGACGTACGTTTCTTTTGTGCAGATGTTTTTAGTTGTTTTCGCGCAGTGTGTGCAACCATATGTGTATCGTGCTTCTTATGCAATAATTTTCGTGAATGTTTTTAGTATACAAAGAGTTTCGATATACGCAACGTGTATTCTGTTGGTAAACCTACCCCTTAGCACGATTTGATATACTGTAGAATACTTAACTACCATGGATAAAACGATTGATGAACAGATTGCGGAACTTGAAGCACAGATGAACGAGGTCTCCTTTTGGAATGACAAGGATCATGCACAAGAGGTTATAAAAACAATAAAACAATTAAAAGAAAAACGAGATGGGGTAAGTGCTATCGACAAAGGCGGGGCTGTACTTTCTATCTTGGCAGGTGCCGGGGGAGATGATAGCGAGGACTTTGCCCTGATGCTACTTCGGATGTACGAAGCACTCTGTGCACGCAAAGGGTTTACTCGCTCAATACTTCATGAACATACAAATGATCACGGTGGTTATCGTAACGTAACCATAGAGATACACGGTAGCGGTGTATATGGGATGTTAAAAAAAGAAAGTGGTGTACATAGATTGGTACGTATTTCTCCGTTTAATGCACAAGCAAAGCGACATACATCATTTGCTCTTGTGGAGGTGTTGCCCATCATTCCGCCACAAGAAAGAAAAGTTATTCCTCCCGATGAATTACGTGTAGAAACTTCTCGTGCCAGTGGTCCAGGAGGGCAAAATGTTAACAAACGTGAGACAGCGGTGCGAATAGTACACATACCAACAAACATAGCAGTATCGATCGCAACAGAGAGACATCAAGAACAAAATAAACAGAAAGCACTCGAAGTATTACAAGCAAAATTATTTACCCTAGAAGAGGATCGTCGCAAGAAAGAGTTGGAAGGATTATCAGTTGCAAAGACAACCGAGATCGAGTGGGGGAATCAGATTCGCTCCTATGTTCTTCATCCATACAAAATGGTAAAGGATCACCGTACTGATGTGGAAACAAGTAATGTAGAGGCTGTACTTGAAAAGGGGGAACTTGATGAGTTCATCGAGGCAGAGCGCATGCTCGCGTAAGGTGTCGTTTGATCTTGGGCCTATTTTTTGGTAGTTTGTATAGTAAGCAGTTCCACCAACCTCTGATCAAATTGCACCTCTCGCACATCCTGCGCGAATGGTTGCGATTAGGTCAACACCAGAAAAGGATGCCGCCATGCCTATGCCCAACGAGTTCTTCACCCTCCGCGACGGAATCGATGTCGTGAGACCCGGCCTCTTCAAGCGCGCACACGCGACGTCGGGTGGTAGCAACCCGTCCACTGAACCCGTGAGCAACAACCCTTCCATCCGCTCAATGAATGGCTCCCAGTTGCACATCGCTCGCGAAGTCTGCCCGATCATCGAAAAGCAGGTGGACTGGTACATCACCAGGAGGTATAACGATCTCGAGTTCTATGACGAGATTCACCTGGAGATCGTACGGGGCGATGTCGTGGATCGGTTGTATCACGTGTTCTACGCCGATCACCACATGCATCTCTCCGTTCACTATCTTTCGCTGGTTCGCGAAGATCCTCCGCGTCGAGTGGGCGATGATTCCGCGCCAGCGCAGAAGTCGCGCCTCCATCCGTACACCGTGATCGGGGTGTCGCGGAGCCTCTCGATACATGAGCGTGAGGCGATTAATGGTTGTCGCACCGATCACGTGCTCGCGTACCTTGCGCGATTGGGAAGAGAGCAACAGACGTTCTGGTTCCACTGGGAAGAAACGGTCGCAGTCTGACCAGCAGGACCAGAAGAACGCCGCGCCCCCGCAAGGGGATGCGGCGTTTTGAAATTCTCTGGTAAGTATCCAGTGCCGTTGACTTCACGTACAAGTTGGGGTAGTTTTGTAGTCAGGTGTAGTTCGTTTTTCCCACCAACCCGTAACCCCGTGAGGTGAATTATGTACATGAACCATCAACGCCTCCCGCGGGAATTTTTCTCGGGCGGCGAGGGAGTGGAGGTGATCAATCGTCGTCCGATGGGCGATAAGGTGCTGAGCAAGTTCGACCGTACCTTCTCACTCGGACTGAGCAGTCTCCTCTGCTATGCGCTCAAGCAACTAGAAGAGCGTGGCCTCAGTGACTCCTTCCTCGTTGATCGCCCGGAGGGATACGTGCACCCGCGGATCGAATTGGAGATCAAGCGGAAAGGGATCGCCGTCGATTATGTCCTTTGCCTCTTGCTACATGCTGGCGAGGACGTTCCCATCCAGGAGCGGATCAAGGTGATCTACATGGTGATACGCGATCCGTATCCTCATGTGCCCGGCCGCAAGTACAAACTCGTCGCCGTATCCAAGGTGTTCGAGTTGCTTCAACAGGGTCTTTTGGACTCCATGAGGTCACCCAATTTCTGGGCGACTACTTGGGATCAGCAGATAAAGATCTAAAAGTTCTCTTTTTGGGCACTGGAGGAGCCCGTTTACGCAATGCGCCGCGATTCTCGCAAGGGGGTCGCGGCGTTAACCATTTTTATTCACAAACATAGCATAGATGTGTGGTACACTATTTTCATGCTTTACTTTGACCGAGTATCTAAGGAATACGAAAATGGTAACAAGGTTCTCGACAATGTCTCCCTGGTTGTAAACAAAGGGGAGCTTGTCTCTATTGTCGGTCACTCTGGTGCTGGGAAAACAACTCTCATTAAACTGCTTTTGGCTGAAGAAGAGCCAACAGAGGGCGTTGTATCATTCAATTCTGATAACATTCATGAGTTGCGTGGAAAGGATATGACAAACTATCGACGCAAAGTCGGGGTAGTATTCCAAGATTTTCGCCTTATCCCAAATAAAACAGCATACGAAAACGTGGCATTTGCAATGGAGGCTGCCGGTCGCCATGATGATGAAATATCAGAAGATGTTCCACACGTACTTGATCTCGTCGATTTGAAAAATAAAATGCATCACTTCCCTCACCAGCTCTCCGGCGGTGAACAACAGCGTGTGGCGATTGCACGTGCAATCATCAATCGACCAGAAGTTATTATCGCTGATGAACCGACTGGAAACCTCGACCCTCTTAATACGTACGATATTGTTCAGATTTTAAAAAAGATTAATGATCTTGGTACAACAGTGATACTCACAACCCACAATAAGGGGATTGTTGATAATCTCGGTCGAAGGGTGATCACTATGGAAGATGGTAGAGTTGTTCGTGATCAGAAGTCTGGCCGATTTACAATGTAATTATTATGAAAAAGTCTATTTGGAAACGAGTGTTGGTAGCAGGGTTGCGAGGATTCTATCGCAACAAGACGGTTTCTCTTTCGTCTATTTTTATTCTCACTATTACACTTTCGATCATTGCATCATTCTACTTAGCACGAGCAATTTTTGATTACACACTAGACCAGATAAAAGAAAAAGTAGACGTGCGTGTGTACTTCACAGTGGACGCAACAGATGATCAAATAAAAGACATTCAAGCAAAACTCCGAGGTCTTTCACAAGTAAAGTCTGCAGAACTAACAACACGGGATCAAGCGCTCGCTGATTTCAAAAAACGTCACGAGGGTGATCAGTTAACTCTCCAGGCACTCGACGAACTTGGAGAGAATCCATTCGGGGCATCTCTTTCAATTGTTGCCAAGGATACGTCACAGTACGAAGCAATCGCAAAACAACTTACAACAGGGTCTGGACTTCTTGGGGATCAGGCAAGTGCGGTGGATAAGATTAACTATTACCAACTAAAAGATAGTATTGATAAATTAAATAACATCATAGGTTGGACCAATACTGTCGGATTCTGGCTCTCCATCTTGTTCATTATTATGAGTTGTATGATCGTGTATAACACCATTCGTCTCGCTATTTTCGTGTATCGTGATGAAATCGCAGTCATGAAACTTGTAGGTGCATCAAATATGTTCATTCGTGGTCCATTTGTTGTCGAATCAGTTCTCTATTCTGTAGTAGCAACAGCAATCACACTCATTATTTTTTATCCAGCAACTATGTATATCACCAAAAAGACAGTGTTCTTTTTTGAGGGGATGAATATTCATGCGTATTTCATGAGTCACTTCTTCTCGCTCACGTTACTTCTCCTTGGTTCTGGTGTTATTCTTTCTGTTGTTTCGTCGCTACTCGCTGTAAGAAAGTATTTGAAGGTGTAACAGGGGGCAGGTTACAGGTGGTAGGAACTGGGGAATAGTAGATACGAAATCCAAAGAGCGCGTGCTTCGCACGCGCTCTTTGGATTTCACTAGCACCTGTCCCAATCGGCAGATTTCTAATTTCCTGTATACTATCTTCTAACTTCTACACATGACCCAAGATACTGCGCTCTCCATTCTTAAACTCGGGCATACAACCTTTTTAACTGGTCCTGCAGGGGCGGGGAAGAGTCACGTCATCCGTGAGTATGTATCATACTTGCGATCGCACGGTGTGCGATACACTCTTACTGCGTCGACAGGGATCGCTTCTACTCATATCGGAGGGACAACTATTCACTCGTGGAGTGGTATTGGTGTCAAAGAGTCTCTCTCTGCGCGAGATCTAGACGCTCTTGAAGAAAAGCAATCTCTCTATAAACGAGTGAATGACACACAAGTACTTATCATCGACGAGGTGTCTATGCTCCATGCGAACTTTATCGACATGTTAGATAGGGTCCTCAAGCATCTTCGTCGAAATGAAAAATCATTTGGTGGTATACAAGTTGTTTTTACCGGAGACTTTTTTCAACTTCCACCCGTGGTAAAGTACTCGCAAGAAGATGAGCAATCAACGAATGTTTATGCTTTTACTTCACACGCATGGAAGGAGGCAAAGCCAGTATGTTGCTATCTCGAGGAACAATATAGACAAGATGATGGGAGATTACTTTCTATCCTAGAAGCAATACGTAAGGGGGATATAGAAGATGAGCATTATGAATTATTGCAAAGTCGTTTAGATATACAAAGTAGATCATCCATAAAACTTTACACTCATAACGAAAATGTAGATGCAATTAATAAGCGAGAATTTGATCTCTTGGATGGTGAGGAGAGAGTGTACGAGATGATTTCTCGCGGCAAGACGCACACTCTAGAAACACTTAAGAAAAACATTCTTGCAGAGCAAACACTTTCACTTAAGGTTGGAGCAAAAGTGATTTGTATTAAAAATGCACAAGATAAAAGTTACGTGAATGGATCCATGGGTATAGTTGCAGAATTTAGTAAAGACGGTTCACCAATAATCCATCTTACAAACGGTCGACGTGTTACTTTGCAAGCAGATTCATGGAAAATAGAAGAAGATGGCAAAGTACTTGCTGAAGTAACCCAGATCCCCCTTAAACTCGCATGGGCAATCACCGTGCATAAATCACAGGGTATGACACTTGATAGTGCCGAGATTGATCTAACGCGCACATTTGCAAGTGGGCAGGGGTATGTAGCGCTGTCACGCTTACGCTCGCTTGAAGGTTTGTATTTACAGGGATTTAACGCCAAGGCTTTTATGATACATGAGGATGTGATTGAAATGGACCGTACATTTCGTGCAAAAAGTAAACAAGCCGAAGGAGCAATTGCAAAATATTCTGCCAAAGAACTCTCTACACTCCAGGAGTCATTTCTTACCTCCTCTGGTGGAAGTGCAGAAGAGGTGGATACAGAAGATGGCGATACAGGAATGCATGTTCCTTCGCATGAAAAGACGAGATTGCTGGTAGAGGAAGGACACACCATCAAAGAAATTGCAGTGCTTCGTGATGTGTCAGAGGGGACAATTATTGGTCACCTAGAAACACTTGTGCGTGAAGGTAAAAAGATACCACTCAAACATATCATGCCGTCTAAGAAAATAGTTACCGAAATACAAAAAGTATTTACAAAAACAAAAAGTGACAAACTTTCCCCAGTGTACGACCTGCTTAAAGGTAAGTATTCGTACGAGACTATACGAGTGGTACGTCTTACACTCTAGTCTAATTTATTGAGAGTTTTAAGAAGAATGTACGCGCCAAGTACCGTTATGTACTCTACTGCGATGATGGCAAATATCCCAATCTTGATCATAAGAGACGGGTCTGCAATCAGGGTGCTTGTGTATAGGAGTAACACACCAATCACCATTCTCCATACCCACAAAGAAAAATCACGCAGGATCATGGTGGCATAAAAATCTTTTCCTCTCCTTCCGATTGATTCCATGGTTTGTAATGAAATCACATGATTAGAAACATCTTTTATAGGATCAAGAAATAATGAAGCAATCGCGTAGATAACAAGAATAGTACTCGACATGTAATAACCCAGTAGGTAGAGAAAAACACTACCAAGTATCGTGGCGACACACAGGAATATAAAGCGGTTACCTTTGTCGCGATATTTACCTAAAATAAGAATAAGGACTGAAGAAAGAATCGCAATGGCTGCATTAAAGATCCCGACCCGCATTTCGTTTCCCAAAATGGTGAGCGCAGCAAGTGGTATGATGAGAGGTCCCAAAAAGTGACCCATCCCATTTCCTGCCATGTAGAGTTGTGCAATTGCATTGCGTTTCTCTATAAAAAAGTGGCGGAGATCCGCAAGTTCTATTGTGCTTGGTTTGTATGTCTGTATCCCAGAAAAAGAGAACAGACCAAGCAGAAAAATAAATGGTATCACAGAGAATAGAATGATAAATGGGTCTAAGTGTAGAATTGTCTTTGAAAGGTAGAGTAGTGCGGTTGCAACAATTGGACATACCACCAAAAGTACTTTTCCTCCAGCAGATAATAAAGAAGAATAAAAGTCTCGCTCATCATCTCTAGTTTCTGTTAGTTCATATGTATGGATTGTTAACCAAAATAATCCTATTCCAATACCATACAGAAGAATCGCAGTAGTTATAAGCAGAGGTGAAAAGGCAAACGTAAAGAGAAGCGCACCAAGTCCGAGCATGAAAAAACTATAATAAAAACCATAGCGTATATCGTAATGATGTTTACTAAAGTAATATCCGAGTATACAAAAACCGATCATGGTGCCGGTAAAGTTTATAATTCCTTCGAGAATGTTAAACGATATGCTTGATATGCGTTCATATATTGCAATATGAATAAATGCGCCGACTAGTATTGTTGCCCCTCTGTATACGTACGATAATGCTAAGAGAGAACGAACCGGTCTCCGGAGTTGTTTGATGGAGAGATATATTTCTTGCAGCATGGTTACCCTAACATTGCCTAACGTTTTAAATTTTTAAGAGCAAAGCGGCCGAGATGGAAACTGTTCCATACACGTTCATGGAAGTAGTAGACAAACGTACTTACGATATTACTTGCGGTTACAATACCAAGGGTTAGTTCAATTTTTTTCGTAATTGCAAATACGAGTATTAGGTCCGCACAAATACTAACGAGACGGTAACTGATCGCTTTTACAATCGATCGCGAATGATTTTCATGACAAGACATACTCATTAGTATAGCAATGAAATATTATTTGCATAGATGTGCGCATGTAGCACCCGTCTTTATTTTTGGGTTGAAAAATGATAGTATGTTCGCACATTAGTAAAGTATTTTGTGCCACGTGTCTTGATTAGGGGATTACGTATTTACTAGTGCCTATTCCCTAACAATTTTTTGGGGTATCGTCTAATGGTAGGACAACGGATTCTGGCTCCGTTAATCGAGGTTCGAGCCCTTGTACCCCAGCAACACATTTTGACAGTACGCAAAGCGTTCCTTACACTTAGTGTTGCTGGGGTACAGCACAACATCTGCATGTTGTGCGTAAGGGCTCGAATACGGGGTCGCGAAACTTTATCGACGAATGTATGAGGAGAAGTTTTGTGATCGAGCCCTTGTACCCCAGGTAGTTTAAGGTAACCGCGGACTCCGGGTAACATATTTAACGAGAATTTAACCATGGAATCGCCACAAGAAGGAAACAGAGATTTTCAGAAAATAGAAAAAGAAATCCTCTCTTTAACAGAGACTGCGTTACCAAAGTTTTATGTGCTATATTGGCGGGGTGTAGATCTTCTCAAAGATGTCATCAAATTCCTTATTAGTGAGGCTCGAGCATTTCCTGATCAATCTAGCGTTACCTATACAAAAGTTCTTTTGTTACTGATGAACCGCTTTATACAACACACGGAAAGTTCTAGGCTTTTACTGGAACGTGGTTTATACGGCGATGCCGCTACTCTGAGCAGAAGTTCTATGAGTGATTTGATGATGGCGGAATACTTGTTTCACCATACTGAATTATTAGAAATGTTTTGGAACGAGAAGGAAGATGACTATCAGAAGAACCGTGTTTTCAAGGATGCATTTAATGAGGGTGCTATAGATCGCGATAGTGTCTCAAGGGGTAGTACTCCGTATGGTACCGCGTTTAAGACCCTCAGTAAAGCATCACATGCCAGTGCATTTGGATCTCAGTTTTTCGGATCTCAGTCATCAGCAGGCAATGGTCAGTATCACTTTAATTACGGACCTTATTTTGAAGCAAAAAAAGCTCTCAGTTTCTCTACGGTTATTCTTGGAGGAATTTTAGATATGTTGATCGCTGTTTTTGTTCATGAAGAAAATGTTGGGAATGGACAAATTCCTGACGAGTGGAAGATGCTCGAGCAAGATGTTCTAAGGTTTGAAACAGATGTGCATAATTTTATAGACGCAGCAAAGGCCACTCTAAGGACTTTAGGGTGAATTTTTGTGCTCCCAACATTTTCACACCTTAGAGTGATATACTTACCCCATGAAAGAAACAAACAACGGGCATACGATTAGTTTGGGCACATATATACTTTCTGATATTATCGACGTGTTTTTTTATACACTTGTTTTTACAATTATTTCTGTTGTCTTCACGGGTGCCAGTGATAATCTACCGGACACGCTAGCATGGATACCAATCACGCTGTACGTTGTAGTTTTTCATTGTTATATGTATTGGACCCCAGGTATGAAAGTCTTCAAATATAAGTTTGTGGATGCAAAGAATCTTGATAAAAAGCCAGCTACCTGGAAGATGATCTTACACTGGGGATGCTCCTTCTTTTTTAAATTTTCATTAATTTTTGGTCTTGTTGCCTTGTATACATTCAAAAAAGAATCTGGATTCTACTGGGATAGATGGTTTGGTATAAAAATTGTTAAAGTATAAGCGCGGGTTGTGTAAAAATTTGGTCGACACCCTGCGATTTCAGGTTCCCCAAAAAGCAGCAGAAGCCACTAGACAGAAAGCTTTAAATGTTATAGATTTAAGGTACTGTGATATATAGATTTTCCCAGTTATCAGAATATAAAAAGTGGGCAAAAAATCGTAAAATCGTTTGTGTTACTGGTTGCTTTGATTTACTTCATGATGGTCACCTTGCGCATATTTTTGAGGCATCAAAACTTGGCGGGGAGTTAGTTGTTGGTGTGGTTTCAGATGAGTTCATACGACGTTTTAAGGGAAGGGAACCAATTCATACCCAATATAAGAGAGCAAAAATATTGGCGGCACTAAAACCTGTTTCTGCTGTTATTATGTTGTCTTTTGTGGATAAAAATAATAAATTAGAGACGAGTTTACACTTCTTGCGTCATGCGCGCCCTCAGGTATTTTTCAGGAGGGGTTATGTAAAGTTTTATAACACAATCAAGGATTTCTACTTGAAAGAGTATGGTACTAGGGTCGTGTACAGTTTTAGTAAAAAAATAAACTCAACGTCTAAAATGATTGCGAAAGCCAGAGAGATAAAGAGGTGAGCATTTTTGAAGTTCTTACCTGCTCTTAAAATCAAATACGTACCTATGGTTATGGGGATTACCCCGCGGATAGTATAAAACCACTGATATACTCGAGGTATACATCGTCCTCATGGAAAAGAAACCCTCGCCAAAGAAAAAAAACTTCATACACCATTCCCTCAAAAGAACCGAATCTCATATCGAGAGTGTAAAGCGCTCACTTGAAAATATTTTTACCTCTCAGAAGTTATTGGAAGAGGCGAAGTCGCGCAAACGTTGGAGAGTGGCGCTCTCCACTATAGTGCTTTTATTTGTGCTCGGTGTTTTCATCTCTCCGCATGGAACTGCCGACAGTGTCGTATTTTATCCAAATACGTGTTTGGGTGGGTGGCTAAACCCGGATCACGCTGAAGGTACGCCAGAGAATATTTCTAATGTTGATACGGATCATTTCACTGTGAGTAATTCAGCGGTACTACCCAAAGACACTCAAGCAGAAATATACTGCGGAGATTTTTCTGGTGACTTCAAGAGTAATACTAAGCCAACAAAAATGCTTGTTACGGTTTCTATGGCGGTCGGAGGAGACTTTCTCCTAGAAGATACTATCATTGGAGATTCGTTTGCATCATCAAGTGGCGAGATACTGGATGTTTCTTCTACGACAGAAGTGACATTTACGTTGTCTACGTCTACGGCAACAACTACATCAGAAAGTACTTCCACAGAAAGTGTTGGCACGACTACACAAGCGGGGATTATCGACTCTTTGATTAATGTGGTCCAGTCACTTATACAACCAACAGAACCAACTACATCAGTAGGGGATACCAACCAAACTGAAACCGTATCATCAAGTACAATACAAAGTGAAACACAGCCAGTACAAGAGGCGGCACCAACCCCAGTAGAACACATAGAATCACCCACCCAACCTTCTTCACCGGTAGAAACATCTCCAAGTGAATCACAGCCGACGTCATATTTAGACATGCTGTATAATTTTTTAAGTGGTCAAATAATTACACATGTTTTTGCTGAAGAAGCAACATCGTCGAATGTAATGACAGAGCCTGTCCCTATATCAGATCTATCAGAAAATATATCTCAACCAACAACAGAAGCCCCTGTAGTGCAAACGACAGCCTCCACGTCTTCTGTTGAAGATATGGTTGTTCCGACAGAAGAATCATCTGTTCTCACTGAGATAACTACGCAAGCGGTAGACCTTTCTTCGACAACTCAAGATATGTTGCTATTAGCCACAAGTAGCGAGGTCGTGACGTCTTCTACAGAGGTTGCAACCACTACTGCCACAACCACAGAAGAAGGAGCGGGCACATTGACTCATGCAAGTGCTCTTGTCGAAGTTCTATACACTTTTGACGGAGTTACCTGGAGCAGTCTTGGTGAACTCGATCGAGAATCAATGAAATACAGAACGTTTGAAATCCCGTTAAATGCAACAACTACATGGAATGATATGGAACGACTCCAGGTCAAGGTGGTGCCTAAAAGGCACATTGACAGTATCCCAAGCATGTATCTAGACGGTATTAAAGTTGAAGTATTATACGAAACAATCGTTGAGCACATACACCCAGATTTTGAACGAGACACTATTTTGGAGGATGTGACAGTTGGAGATGTTCGTATTGTGCGTTTAAAAAATAGTGATACGGACAAGGAGGAGGTTTGGTACATGTACCCAGAAGCAACTTCATCATCGGCAACTACAATAGAAACAGCCTCTGGCACTGTGTTAGTTACAGGTGCTGCTAGTACCACGACGCCTGCTGAGATTTCGTCTACTACGAGCGTTATTTCTGAGGATATAATATTGGCCACTTCTACAGCCACCTCTAGTGTTGCAAGTACTCTGATACAAAAAAATAGTTGGTATAAATTAAATCGCGCCCTACCAAAAGACGGGAGTATAGAACAAATACTAGATCTTATTAAAGAAGAAGAAAAGAGAAAAAAACTTCCCCTCCCTGATTTTAAAAAAGATGAAATTAAAAGTATCAAGGGGACAGTCGGTGGCATCGTGGTGGCGCATTTATCTCAGGATGATATAGACACACTTTGGATTTTTAATTTACAAGATGGTACAGAGAATAAAATAGATGAAGAGGGTATCGCTCCACCAGCAAAAGATTACCCATTTGCTATTAAAGATAGAAATATTTTCTGGCTTTCTGAAGATGAAACCATGGTGTTTACTTATAACATAGATTCAAAAACTATTGATTACCGTATCATTCCACCATACGACAAAGGTAATGGTGAGCGTGGAGAGGTTGACTTCAGTAATCTTGTCTGGAAGGTTTACGTTGGCGCTAGTAATTTTTCATTTTATTCTGAATTTACAGGCGAGGTATTTTCTGATGATAACTTAACCACAGTAGATGTATTTCGTAGCAAAGAAGAACTTGATACACTTGTAACCAAGGAGAAACTCGAAGATTTAAATTTTGTCATTGAAGATAATAATGAGCAATAATTACCATGTTAAAAAACAAGCAGTACTAGCATTCTTTTTAGAAAAAAGAATGCTAGTCAGCATCACTATACTTTTTGCTGGATTTTGTATTGGTGTTTTTATTTCAAGCCAAGTACTTTCTCATAAAGAAAACACTAAATTAACGTTTCTTAACCCCGCCCTTCTCATTATTGAGAAAAAAGATCGTATTGTTGATTTCCAAGAACTACGTGATTATCTTACTAAAACATACGAAAATCGCGATGATTATCTTGTCTCTGTGTACTTCGAGTATTTGCCAACCGGTGCCAACATTGCGGTGAATAAGGATGAAAAGATTTGGCCGGCAAGTCTCATTAAAATTCCTGTTGCAATGGCTATTATGAAAAAAATTCAAGATAAGAAATGGAAATTAACAAATGAATTAGTAATTCTTGATGATGACAAAGATAGCGAATATGGCAATCTTTATAAACAGCCATCAGGTAGTACGTTTACTATCAGACAATTTTTGGAAGCCTCACTCATTGATTCAGACAATACAGCACACTTTGTACTACTAAGAAACCTAGACGGAGAAGAACTCGAAGACGTTTATGTTCATATGGGTTTAGATGATATTATTGAGGCATTAAAGCGATCACCCAAGAATCAAGTAGATGCAGACAATCGTATCACAGCTAAGAGATATTCTATTTTTTTTCGATCTCTTTATAATGCAACGTATCTAAACCAAGAATACGCCCAACTTTTCTTAGACATTCTTTCCCATGCCCCAAGAGATCTTCTTGGTCAAAGTATTCCTGAGACTGTGCCTTTTGTACATAAAACTGGTATACGTATAGATGAAAATGTACGAGCAGACTCTGGGATTGTATACGCCCCAGGTCGGCCGTATATTATCACGGTAATGATCGAACAAAAGAAAAAAGGGCACCTCAATGAAGAAGAAATAACTACTATTTTTAGGGATATAGGATTTAAAACCTACTCGTATGTTACGCAGGCTCATTAAAAAGATAGGAGTTCTTGTTCTTATAGGCGTAACTCTCTCATATAGTTTTAATACGGAGGCACTTCTTTATGTCTTTACGAATGTTAAAGAGTCTTTTCATAATACTAATATTGTAGATAAAATTTATTTAGCAAAAAAGAACAAAAATGTTGTAGATTCTTTTCTCGTGAACACCAGCAGACTTCATGCTGCAATCAACCCCGCAGAAAAAGAGTATATGCTTGATATTGGTCCGGTAAATGGTAGTGTTACAGCCAATTATGTCTACGTAGCCTTTTTTAATCCAGTCGGGTCAGGAAGATCTGCATCTATAAAGCGTATAGCAGTTCGCGCGAATACCGCTTCTTCCACGGCGTCTAACTACGTTAACTTAAGTGTGAGAAGGATATCTTCATCAACAGGAGGAACACAAATCGCATCTACTAGTTATATTTATAAAAATGCTAGTACATCAGATTCAATTATGGAGGTTCGTACAGCGGGCCCCACTGTAACCTTGTCTGGTACAACTGATTCCCGCATCCTCGGACAACCTCTTTCAGGTGCTGTTGGATCGTACTATAGTCGTCGAGATATCACGTTTGATTCTAGTGAAGAAACTCTGGTCTTGCAACCAGGGGAAGGCGTCGCTGTCTATCAAGAAGCGGCTGGAACCGCAGCAGCGGCGGTACGTGTTTTTATTGAGTGGGATGAGACTGTTAATCCACCACCCTCGCAAAATGAGTTTTTATTTGCATTTCCACGTGTGGAAAATGCTGCAGCAGCAAATTATGTATATAATTCCTTTTTTAACCCATCAGGATCAGGTAAAACGGCGGTCGTAAAAAGAATATGGTTTGGCTCGGAAACATGCGATGCCGGAGCGGTATACACCAACAACATTGTTCTTAAAAGAATATCCGCAGCATCTGCTGGTACTGCGGTCGCATCCTCAAGTATTCCAAAGAAAAATACGAGCGGTGCTACGACTTCGATGGAATTTCGGTATACCAACGTAACAGTAACTCAAGTTGGTGGTACAGATGCTCGCCTCGGGCACGTAACTCCCTGTGGTGCGGCGGGGCAAGCCACAGGATGGCAGGAGATTGATTTTGATCATCACGATGAGCAACTTATCCTTCAGCCAGGTGAAGGTATTGCTCTTATATCAGAAGCAGCAGGTAACGCTAATCAGTTAACACGTATGATTATAGAGTGGGGTGAAGTCACGACAGGTAACACACCGAGTTCTCAGGGTGAGTATATTTGGGCATCAGACAAAGTTGCTGCCGCAACAGCAGCCAATACTTCACTATATACATTTTTTAATCCTGTTGGATCTGGAAAGACAGCTATAATAAAAAGGCTTGTAATTCGTGCGAATGCTACCACTACGTCAGCATATACTTCGTTACAATTTAGGCGCATAATTGCAGCGAGTGCGGGCACTCTTGTTGCATCCAGTAGTTACCCAAAAAAACATACAGGTAGTGCCACAAGTTCTATGGAGATACGCTGGTGTTTACAGGCCTGTACTTCCGCAATAACGGCAACCTATGCTGGGGATGCAAATGCAAAAATTATTTCTGTTACTGGCGCTGGTGCTGTCGGGCAAGTTATTGGACAACAAGAAATTGTTTTTGGTGATAATGAGAAACTTGTTATTAAAGAGGGGGAGGGGATTGGCTTATATAATGATGTACTTACCTCAAGTGCTGCTCTATCAGTAAAAATTCTTATTGAATGGGATGAGGAAGCAAGCGCCCCAACCGCCCAAAACCAGTATGTTATGTCTATAGGCCCAATAAATGGAAATACTGGAGCAAGTTATAACTACGTAACTTTTTTTAATCCATCTGGTTCTGGTAAGACAGCAATTATAAAACGCATACGAATCAGAGTAGATACCGTTGCGGCGGCAGTGTATATACCAATTCAATTGCGCCGTCTCAGTGCCGCCTCGGCAGGTACTCTCGTTGCCTCGAGCAGTTATCCAAAGAAAAATACAGGGAGCGCCACGAGTTCTATGGAAATTCGACACACAGGTGTAACGGCGACATTCTCTGGTACAACTGATTCCAAAATGATAGCCATCCAAACACCGGGAGCTGTAGCGAGTGCTGCAGCAGGAAATACTGGTTACGCAGAAGTTCTTTTTTCTAACAACGAAGACGTTGTTCTCCAGCCCGGAGAAGGAGTTGGTCTATACCAAGACGCAGCGGGAGATGCTGACCTCCGTGTAAGGCTTTTAATTGAGTGGGAAGAGGCCGCGAGTGCGCCGTCTTCTTTAGGTCAATATTTGTATACGAGTGGTCCAATAAATCAAAGTACTTCTCTTGGGTATGTGTATTCAACTTTTTTTAATCCAACTGGGTCAGGAAAAAACTTTATCATTAAAAAATTAATGACTAAGGTAAATCGTAGTGGGGCAGCAACGGTGCCGGCGTATACTCCGTTTAGTCTACGTAAAATCTCTTCACATTCTGGCGGAACCTCTGTTGCCTCGACAAGTATTCCTAAGAAACACTCAAATACTGCTACAACAACAGCAGAAATAAGAACAACGGGCGTTACTGTTTCATTAATGCAATCGACGTCGTCTCGCCTCGTTAGCGGAACTACACCGGGCGTAGTTAATCAACCGTTTGGTGATCAAGAAGACAGCATTTATTATGGCGATGAACTGGTTTTAAAATCTGGTGAAGGTATAGCACTATATAATGAACAGGCGACGGGGGACGCTAACGTACGATATCGTTTTTTAGTGGAGTGGGATGAGGAGAGTAATGGAATCATACCCCAGGTATTAACTTTTACAATTTCAACATCCAGTGTCTATTTTGGTAATGCTAGTCCAGTAGCATCGCGGTACGCATCGAGTACCAGTCTTCTTGGGAGCGATGTAGAAACTGAGGCACACACCCTTTCTGTCATCACAAATGCAACTAACGGCTATACGATTAGTGTTCGTGGCGCAACATTGACTTCAGGGAGCACAACTATTAATGCTATAGGTAATACCAATACAGCATCTGCGACCAATACCGAACAATTCGGCATTCGTCTCACAGCAACCGGTGGATCAGGAACAGTTAGTACTCCTTATAGCGCGAGTGGTTTTGCATATTCCGCAACAGCCACAACGTCATCTTCAATCGCTAGTGCTACAGTCGGTGATAATGCCACAACAACATTTTCTGTTAGGTATCTTCTTAATATAGCAGCAACCACACCACCAAGTGTTTTCTCAACAAGTGTTGTGTATGTAGCGACAGCAAACTTTTAGTTTTCCCCAATAAAAATAGGGCAGAAGTGGTATACTGAAGTAATAAGTAACCAAATTGTGCATTAGGTTTGTTACTGCATGACGAAAATTTTTAAACACTCGATATTTCACTCAACACTAAGTATCATGGTGATTATTAGCGTCGCAGTTGGAACCATCGGTTCACAACTAGAAGTTGCCTACGCCGCCGCCCTTACTTCAGTATCTGACTCCCAATCAACCCTTAAGGTTAGTACACTTTCTGACCATACCTTCCAGTTTGTTACCCCAACAGGTCTCGCGGCTGGTCAGACAATTACTATTACATTCCCGCTCGGATACAACATGGGCACATTCTCTGTGAACAACATAGACCTGGCAACTTCAACATCCGCAACATGTTCTGGCTTCACCGATGCGCTACTCTCAACATCTGCATCTGGTAACACATGGGGTGTAGCACAGTCAGGTCAGACTATTACTTTCACCTCAGGAACTGCAACAATTCCAGCGAATCGTTGTATTCAGATTGAGATTGGTTCCAATGCGACATCTGGAGCAACTGGTGTATCTCAGATTACAAACCCAGCTACCGCTGGTGCTACTACTACCGATATTGCTGGTACGTTTACTGATACAGGTTCCACGACCCAAAATATTATTACTAACGATACCGTTACCATTAGTGCAACAGTCTCCCAGTCTCTTACGTTCACTATTTCCACATCAACCATTTACTTTGGGGCACTAAGTACAGGTGCGGCGAAGTTTGCTTCCTCAACGAACGTATTGGGGGATTCCACAGAAACTATTGCGCACACGCTTGCCGTGTCTACAAACGCTGGCTCAGGTTACACTATTTCTGTCCGTGGACAAACACTTACCTCACAACAAAATGCGTCAAATACAATAGCATTTATAGGAGCAACAGCGGCCTCTTCTACCCCCAACTCAGAACAATTTGGTATTAGAGCAACAGCCTCTGGAGGAACAGGGTCTACAATAGATTCAACGTACTCAGCTGCAACATCTTACGGATACGATGCTACCGCCACTACTTCCGCCACTTTTGCCACAGGGTCCGGTGCGACTAATACCACCACATATTCACTCCGGTATGTTGCCAACATATCATCACTAACCGAAGCGGGTACCTACGTTGCGAACGTTATCTATGTAGCAACTGCTAACTTCTAGTTTGGTTAGCGATCAAAACAGTACTTTATCCACAGAAAAACCTATTTTGTAGTGATAAACTTAGAAGTAGTAAGATTGTAGAAGTCTTATTTTATTTAAACGTAAAACAAATCATTATGTCTCTTAAGCGTTATTATAAATCAGCACTCAGTTTTTTGACGGGTGTTGCGGTCCTTGTTGGTAGTACTGTAATACAACTAAACGTTGCGTATGCAGCATCAATGTCGTCTCTTTCTGATTCAATGTCTAGTGTAAAAATTAGTACATTATCAGATCATACTATTCAGTTCGTTACACCAACAGGTCTCGCAGCTGGTCAGACGATTACAGTTACTTTTCCAGCAGGGTTTACTATGGGCTCTTTCTCTGTTAACAACGTAGACTTAGCAACCTCAACATCCGCAACATGTTCTGGCTTCACCGATGCGCTACTCTCAACATCTGCATCTGGTAACACATGGGGTGTAGCACAGTCAGGTCAGACTATTACTTTCACCTCAGGAACTGCAACAATTCCTGCTAACCGATGTGTGCAGATTGAGATCGGTTCGAATGCTACCTCGCAAGCAGCAGGAGCATCACAGATTACAAACCCAGCAACACCTGGTCAGTACTCTGTAGACTTGGCGGGAACTCTTGGAGACACAGGTTCTATTGGTGTGTACATATTGGATGATGACACTGTTGCTATGACAGGAACAGTTAACCAGTCTCTTACGTTTACAATTTCTACATCAACTATCTACTTCGGAACTCTTGGTTCAGGTGGCGCAAAATACGCTTCTTCTACAAATACCTCAGGTGATTCTACTGAAACAGTTGCTCATTCATTAGGTGTATCAACAAACGCGGCGTCTGGTTTCTCTGTTACAGTACGTGGTCAAACACTTACTTCACTACAAAATGCATCAAATACTATTTCTGGAATTGGCTCTAGTTATGCGTCTTCAACACCTGGAACGGAACAGTTCGGTATTAGGGCAACTCTCTCAGGTGGAACGGGGGTTAGTATTGCTTCAGCCTACGGAGCGGCATCATCATATGCATATGGAGCAACAGCAACTACATCGGACTTGTTTGCTAGTGGTACAGGATCAACCGCGACAGCAACTCTTTCATTACGATATGTTACAAACATCGCAGCGATTACAGAAGCAGGTACCTATGCTGCCAACCTCACATACGTAGCAACCGCTAACTTCTAAAGAGGTATAGCAATTATTCACTCACAAATAACCTATCATGACACACGCTAGAACGTTCAAGAAAATCCTAAAAATACTCGCGCTACCAGTTATTACTTTCGTTGCGGTAGGGTATGCCAGTGCTCTCACTATTTCTCCTGCAAAAGTTGAACTTGGTGCAAATCCAGGCGATATAGTAGAGGAGACCTTTACGATCATTAACGAGCAAAGTATTGAGCAAACGTACTATACTTCTATTGAAAATTTTGAAGCACAGGGAGAATCTGGAACACCTAATTTCACCAGAGAAAAAATAGGTCTTGCTTCATGGGTAGACGTAACAGAAAAAGTTGTTATCAAGCCTGGCGAAAAGATCAAAATTCCTTTTAAGGTTAAGGTTCCTCAAGATGCAGATGCGGGTGGACATTTTGCTGCGATCTTCTTAAGTACTGTACCACCAACTTCAGGTGAAAATGAAGTTTCTGTGGGTGCAAAGATTGGGATGCTCATGATGCTTCGTGTATCTGGTGATATTAAAGAAGAAGGGGGTGTACTCTCATTCTTCCTTAAGGGTGAAAAGAAACTTATCACCACACTTCCTGTAGATTTTATTTACCGTTTCAATAACAACGGTGGAGATCGCGTGAAGCCAACTGGTGATATCACAGTGAAGAACATGATTGGCATGACCACGGTTAGTTTAAATGCCAACAAGAATGAAGGAAACGTTCTACCAGGCAGTATTCGTCGTTTTGAGGTACGGTGGGGAGATGAAGATGCTCCAGCAACTTCAGCATCATTCTTTACTTTCGTGAAGTATGAAATGAGAAACTTTGCACTCGGTGTTTATTCTGCAAAACTCAATGTCACTTTCGGAAATAGTGGATCTTCAGTTAAGTCACTTTATCTATTCGTATTCCCATGGCACCTTATGGTTGTTGTTCTTGTAATCTGTCTCGTTATATTTGCTCTCCTACGTCTCGCACTTAAGCGATATAACGCTTGGATTATTAAACAGGCTCGTCTTGCTAGTGGCAAGTAATATGAGTCATGAGACTACTTACAAAAACAGCCTTTGTTTTTGTTAGTTTGGTTTCATTCACTCAGTTTGCTTCTGCCCAGTTATCGGCTTCTCTACAAGAATCTATCGATATATTTGCTGACGTTCACGACAACGGAATCCCTCCCATAACTCCGCCACCCAGCCCAAGTCCTATCACTAATAATGGTGTTCCACTCACTGATGAGTCTGGAACAGATTCTGCACTTTTCCGCGGGTACGCTTATCCGGGAAGTATGGTCACTGTTCTGAAGAATGGTCTACCTCTGAATACCTTACCTGCCAATCAGGATGGTACGTTCGAAGTACCTGTTCGTAACATAAAATCAGGTACATATACTTTTGGAATAAAAGCCGAGTACGATGGTCTAAGTTCTGCCATTACAACCTATACAATCTATATCCCACCCCTAGAAGTTACAACAGTTAACGATATCTATCTGTCTCCAACCATCACCTCGGACAAAATAGAAGTTCTGAGAGGTACACCGATAATCTTCTCTGGTAAAGCAATTCCAAACTCTAATATAGCACTTACGGTATATTATAAAAATGGTATTACAAAAAATCTAATCTCAGGTAAAGATGGTTCGTGGCGTCTAGTGTTTGATTCGAAAGAGGTGGGAGAAGGGGATTTAACAGCAAAGGTTCGGTCTTCAACTGCAGGTTCCCTGTCAGCATTCTCTAACCCACTTCTTTTCACTGTTGGTAAACAAAATGTTATGAGAAAAACAAAGGTAAGTCTTGTGAACGCTAGATGTGACCTTAATAATGATAGTCGTGTTAATTTGTTAGACTTTAGTATTATGGCGTTTTGGTATAAACGACTCGGATTTCCACTGAAGGTCGACCTCAATAGTGACGGAAGAGTCAATCTCACCGACCTAAGTATTCTTGCGTATTGTTGGACTGGATAATCTATTATGAAAAATTTTTTATTCCTTATAATACTAAGTATACTCTGGGGCGCAGATCAAGCGCTTGCTGCTCGAATCTACCTAGAGGCTCCTACTAGGGTCGGTACCAATGGAGAACCCGTACCCGTGCTCGTGTATCTTGATCCAGAGGGAGACGTTGTGAGTGGTGTCGGTGGTGAGTTTACATTTCGCAGTGATAGTTTTGTTGTGAAAAATATCATCGCAGGTAACACAAGTATTCCACTGTGGGTAACTCCGCCTAAAATTGCAGAAGAAAAGTATATCGATAACAAAACGCATATTGTTTTTGATGGGATTATCCCAGGCGGGTTTCGCGGAGTGCTTTCTTCCAGAACTAAGGGATCTTCTCCAGGACTCCTGTTTATTATCAACCTTGTTCCTAAAAAAGAAGGTATCTCAGAACTTCGTTTAGAAGAAGTGCAAATCCGAGCATTCGATGAGACAGCCACGCTCCTATCGAATAAGGAGTTTGCAAAAAGAATTTTTGTCCCCAAGATGTTACGGCAGCCAGACCTCACTAGCGAAAACATATATTCTTACGTATCTTCACCAACGCTATCGTATACCTTGGATCATAATGATGCTGTTTCCAACGGAGGTTTGTATATGTTTGTCTTCGAACATGACTCAAGTCTACTCATTGATCACATTGCATTCGCTGAGAGTGGAGAGTATAGCCCATTTCATATCGAAGATATCTCCTGGCATGTTGGATCAAATCCCTACGTCCTACTTAATCAGTCTCGTCACGTCTACGTGCATGCAAAGGTGTTCTATACGAACAAGACATATACGTATGTAACTCTACCACCTGTTGAAAACTCTTCAGATCTTGGTAAAAAGTCCCGTATACTTGTATACATAGTTATAGTAATGACCTTACTGTACCATTATGGTAAGCACTATCTACCGGTTCTTGTTACAACTAAAAAGACAACGAAGTAGAGTCGTAGTACTGGGTCTCTTTTGTGTTGTCTTTAGTTTTGCTCCTCAGACGATATTTGCAGCTAATATCTCTCTCACGCCATCCTCTATCACAACCAAAGTTGGCAAAACTTTTACAGTTGATGTTCTTGTTAGTAATAATACAGATAACATAAATGCCGTTTCTGCTGCGCTTAGTTTCCCGTCAGATGTTCTCACCGTTACCTCGTTATCAAAGTCGGGATCTTTTATAAATCTTTGGGCGGAAGAACCATCATATTCTAATAGTAATGGAACGGTCTCCTTGGAGGGTGTTGCACTCAATCCTGGGTTTAGTGGCGCATCCGGTAAAGTCATTACCGTCACCTTTAAAGCAAAGCAAGCCGGGAATATAAATATAAACGTTAAGTCGGGATCAGTTCTTGCAAATGACGGCAATGCCACAAATGTAACAGGTACACTTGGTTCTGCTTTTGTCATCGTAACTGAGGCGCAAGAAACACCAGAACCACAAGTGGTAGTAACTCCAACGTCAGATACTCTTATCCCAGCAATCACTTCACCCACTCACCCAAGTTCTGATAAGTGGTATAAAAGCAGGGAGGCTACATTTGAGTGGACAGTGCCGCCTCAAGTCACTGCCGTACGAACACTCTATAACGAAAAAGACAACTCAACACCCTCCAAGGTCTATGACCCACCAGTGCCTAATAGATCATTTGTAGCCGATCAAGATGGCGTCATGTACATGCATGTGCAGTTTAGAAATGGTACGACATGGGGACCAGTTGCTCACTTTAAATTCCAAATAGATACCCAGGCACCAGAATCTCTCGCTGCTTCTTTCCCAGATGGTGTTGTCACTACCAATACGACCCCGGCAATACAAATTCTGACAGAGGACTCCCTTTCTGGTGTTGACTACATAACTATGAGTGTTGATGGGGGAGAGGCTACTAAATATCAAGTAGAACCAACGCATTTATATCGTCTATCACGACAAATATCAGGTAAACATACTGTTGTAATTAGTTCTGTAGATAAAGCAGGTAACACCAGTACTGTATCAATCGATTTCACTATTCAAGCACTTACTGTTCCGACAATTACTGAATACACAAAAAACGTAACCTTCGAAAACACACTCAAAGTCGCAGGTGCAACTTATCCGTCATCAACCGTAGAAGTCGCCCTTCTTGATAAGGATGGCAACATAGAAACGGAAACAACAACTTCTGACGAGGCAGGTGTTTTCCACCTTACTTGGAGTAAACATCTTGATCGTGGTGTTTATGAGTTGAAAGCTCGAGTTGTTGATAGTAAGGGGTCAGCAAGCGATTACACCAACAACAAGGCTATCATCGTAGACTACGTGCCTCTTGTGAAAATGGGTATTTTTGTGATGAATTGGTTGTCAGTTGTACTTATCCTTGTTATAGCGTCATTCTGTATTGTTGCCACATTTTGGTACTCACTTGTGCAGTTTTCACGCTTTAGAAGAAAGGTTCGTCGTACTATAGACGAGGTAGAAAATACTTTGCGCACTAATGTCATCGCCCTTCGTCGAGATACGGAAGAATTCCATACTATTTTGGTCAAGGCTGAGAAGAAGCGAGAACTTACAAAAGAAGAGCAAACTATCCTTAAAAAATTCAAAAAGCGACTTGAAATCACAGAAAAAGAAATAGACAAAAAACTAGAGCAAATAGGTTAAAAGGGGCTTGTTTGAGGTGCATACATGGTATACTTTTTATCATATGAATCCAGTAGATTATAAAAATGTTTATAACACGTTAAGGACCTTTATCCAGGGCGAAGTTTCGATTGGAGATGAAGATAGAGAGAAAGTTGCACGAGATACTAGTTTGTTTTATGTCAAGCCAGAACTTGTCGTCTATCCAAAAGACTATAAAGATATCTCAAAACTTCTTGAGTACGTATCAGATGGACGTAAACAAGGGTATGATATTTCTGTTTCGTTTCGTGCGGCAGGTACGTGTATGACAGGTGGTCCACTTAATCCGTCCATTGTGGTTGATACCTCAAAATTCATGAACCATGTTTCGAATGTGACGGAACTTTCAGCAACTGCAGAACCTGGAGTCTATTACCGAGATTTTGAAAAACGAACATTAGAAAAAGGTTGGCTCATGCCGAGTTACCCAGCATCACGAGAACTCGCGGCGATAGGCGGTATTGTTTCCAATAACTCTGGCGGTGAAAAAACTCTCACCTATGGTAAAACGGAAAATTATGTGCAGACCCTCGATGTTGTGTATGCCAATGGAGAGAGGGATTTGCTTCGTCCTTTCAATAAAGAAGAGTTAGAGATAAAAATGAATGAAAAAAGTGAAGGTGGTCGTATACACAAGGAAATGTATGACCTCATCACAAGTCACTATGATGAAATCATGGCTGCTAAGCCTACGGTGTCTAAAAATTCTTCCGGGTACTACCTGTGGAATATCTATAACAAAGAAACAGGAGTATTTGATCTTTCAAAAGTGGTAGTTGGTAGTCAGGGGACACTTGCCGCTGTATCCTCAGTTACGTTCACTGGTGTACGACCAAAGACACACTCACGCATGCTTGTCATGTTCGTGCCCTCAACCGTACACCTTGGGGAAATAGTTGTCAAAATGCTTGAGCATAAGCCAGAATCTCTCGAGTCCTATGATGATCATACCTTTAAGATTGCGATGAAATTCTTCAAAGATATAGCACTACGTATGGGGGGCAACATGATAACACTCGGACTACAATTTTTACCAGAATTCATGATGGTGCTTACAGGGGGTGTTCCAAAGATCATTCTTATGGCAGAATTTACGGGCGATTCAGAAGAAGAGGTTGAGAAGCAAGCAGAACTCGCATATGAGGGAATGAAAACATTTGGTCTCCCAATTAAACGAACCAAAAAAGAATCCGACGCTAAAAAATATTGGACTTTTCGACGAGAAAGTTTTGCACTTCTTCGTTCACGAATGCACGGGTATAGAACTGCTCCAACAATAGATGACATTGTTGTTCATCCAAATGATCTACCAGAATTTCTACCAAAACTAGATGAGATATTCAAAAAGGATGTTTACAAAGATCTTATTTATACTGTCGCCGGACACATGGGTAATGGGAACTTCCACATTATTCCTCTCATTGATATTCACAAAGAGGGAATCATTGAGGTGTTACACCAGTTGATGGATGAAGTATACGATCTTGTATTCCAATACAAAGGATCTATGTCAGGTGAACACAATGATGGTCTGCTTCGTACACCGTATTTAGCAAAAATGTTTTCACCAGAAATTATTGCATTATTTGAAGCAACAAAAAACATTTTTGACCCACTTCACGTACTTAATCCCAAGAAGAAAGTGTTTGCGGATAAAGAATACTCCTGGAGTCACGTAGACTCTAAGTAGATTATTTTTCTATTGTTTGAAGATACGCAAGACCACCGTAGAGACCTCCAACATTTTTTAGAGAACTCCTTATAAAGACAGGGAGTTCATCATACATAGTGAGGAGTTTCTTCGCGTGCTCGGTCGCTTCTTCTAGATTAATGTCGTTCATTACAGGTCCTCCAAAGACAATAGCATGGGGCGACCAACTCATCGTTATATTGGCTGCAAGTACCCCGGTGTAGTAGTTTACCTCTTTCCAGAAGAGAGGATCCTTGATATCTTTCGATGGCATTCCAAAACGTTTCTCATGCGAACTTCCGGCAAGGTAGTATTCGAGTTCTTTGCCATCGTTTACTATTTCATGACCAATTTCAAACCCGTGCGCACTTTTGTCTATGTGGCCATCGGTAATTCGAACACCACCAACCCCGGTACTGATTGTTATGTATGCAACAATCGAATAACCTTTGCCACTACCAAAAACTGCTTCCCCAAGTCCAACGAGAGCGGCGTCATTTTCTAAATGTACTTCACAAGAAAAAGATTTTGAAAGAATATCTCGTACATGTATTCCTTCCCATGGTTTAAGATGAGGGTTATGTGCAATGGTTCCCTTGTCATCTGAAAGTGTGCCAGGGATTCCAGCAATAATTTGTTTAATCGGTTCATCTTGGACCAGTGTTCGAACATGCTCTTTGAGAACCGCAAGCCATAGTTCAAACCCTTGCGGGGTATTAAAGATAATCGGCTCCCCAAAAGATTGGTTATCAGTAGTTTTTGCGACGCGTGTATTTGTCCCACCAATATCAATAACAAGATTGAGCATAGATTTCTAGAGGATTCTGTCTTTGAATTTCACTATAAACGGAGTTTTATACGTGTCGACATTGCGAGCGATTGCCAAGAAGGTCGCCGCAAAGTATCCTGTGAGGATGAGTTCAAATACTTTCGTGTGATTGGTATGATCGTTAGAGAGACCTGCTATTCCAAATCCTTCCTCATGATATAAAGCTGTCATGACAGCAAATCTTCTTGCAACACGTGGATGATCTTTAGGTGATGTGATAAATAGAAAAGTAAAGTTTCCTACCTCACGATCTTTTATTGTTGAAACAAAGCCTTGTATCTCATTATGATTTGCTTCAGGGATTATATTTACAAAGCAAGGTAACTTCGCTCCCTCGTTCACTGCGGCTTTAATGAGATACGCAATAGGGTAGAGGTGCTTCGATGCATAGATAATAGGATACTTATTTGCAAGCGCCACCGAAAGTTCTTTGCCGTCTCGTTCTGCGTTTGTAATATCAACCGCACTAATATGTTCCCGCAATTCGGGGATTCGAGACTCCTCTCCCATCAAGTAGAGAAGCCCAAGGAGTTGGTGTCCAATTGCAAAACGAGCCTCAACACCGATACTAGGTAGAACAATGTGGGGCGTATTATTGGTTACAGAACGAGCGATGAGATCTCCTCCTCTTGAGAGAGTTGCCATAGAATATCCTTGCGCCACACTTGCATCAAAAGCGCTCAACATTTCTTCTGTGTTACCAGAATATGAATTGATAACAATCAAGGTATTCTCTTTATCAATATGTAGAGGCAAATCGTAGTCATTATGAAGTGTTACGGGTAGATCTGGGTAGAGGAGTTTTAGTAAGTTTCCACAGATAATTGACCCACCCATCCCACATATGACAATATGATTCTTTTTCGCCAAGTTTTCCTTATTAACTACAACTGGGTCAAAACTGAATTGTTCTTTAAAAGAGTGTAGGGGGTATAAAATATCGTCCATGTTATTTCAATTAGTTAGATCTTGTAAGTATATCGTATTTTTTTAATGTGGCGCACACAGCCCAAGATCTTTTAACTTTTGGTGGTAAAGTTGTACGGTATAGACGTACTCAGCATGACTCCAGGTAAGCGGTGTCGCGGAGAGTTGTTCACCGGTAAATGGATGAAGTTGTTCAGAAAGTACACCAGAATGAGGTGAGTGCTCAACCGTCCAGTTAATCCAGCGTAACGCTTCTCCCAAATCGTCACCATTTTCTGCTTTCCGTATGTAGTATTGTGCAAGCCAGAGTGTTGTTATATACCATGGGTTTGGCGTATCAACTTGTCGGTAGTATTGGTCGCGTTCGTACCGTGGGACTCCACCTATACCATCGTGTATCTGTAGTCTCTCCCGTAGTGTTTGTATAGAAGCAATAACTTTTTTATCGGTCACAGGTAACACGCCGTAGGTGATGATACCGTAAACACTCGAACTATCAACAATGGTGTCATGTACCACCTCATTATTACGATACGAGATTTGTTTTATAAATGTACCCTTACTGTCGTCATAAAGATGTTCAATGATCGCTAGTCGCATGCGTTCAGCAGTACTTCGTAGCATTTCCTTGGTATTATTTTTTTCAAAGAGTTCTGCAAAATTTGATCCAGCAATAAGTCCCGCGTAGACCGTGGATGCGGTAAATGTCGATACACCATGTTTTTCCTCCCAGAGATCATACGAGGGGAGCGGAAGACCTGTATCTTTGTCAATAAACTCAGCTAAGAACAGCGCCATCTTTTTTATAAATCCGTAGTAGTGTAAATCTATAAATTCTATATCTTTGGTAGTTACATAGTAGTCCCAAAGAGATACAAGGACAAGCGCAGTCTCATCTTCTTGTATCGGAAGTATTGCTTTTCCGTCATGAATAAATGCATGCCAAGAACTACCAATAGATTTATCCGCTCTATATTTGTGCATTAGGTATCCATCTGGTTCCAGAACATCGCTACAGAATTTGAAGAATCTTTTCGCGCTATTTTCTTCACCTATTGCAAGAAGGGTGCGTACAGTCATAGCACCATCACGCGGCCACATGTAACTATAGGTATCTCGACCACGTTGGAGCATATCTGAGTCGCCAGAGGCGAGAACTGCTCCGCGATTATCTATATTTGCGCGCATGTAGAGAATAGATTTTTTATAGAGAGCAAGTGCCTCTTTACTGATATGCTGCCCGACGCTATGATCATGTTTGAGTAACCATGCTTTCCAGTATTTCGCTGTTGTCTCAAAAATATGCTTCGGTGTTTTGTAGAGTAGGTGAGTATGAAGTTCAAAGGCTTCGGCTTTCGTTTCTGCAACAGTAATCCAATAATTCGCTGTTTTATTTTCTCCGGAATGAACAACAAGTGGAAGGGATAGTACAGAATCTATACGGCCGTGCTCGATTGGATTTTTTTCTAATCGACCATCTTCTGCATCTTTATAAACTCCCTCGCGACCCTCTATTCCATAGAGTCCGACACTGTAATCATCAAATGGAACGTCACTCGACTCTGCATAGACAAAAAACACTCTGCGACCTTCGTAGTGAATAATCGAATGAGTGCCTGGATCGTAGTACGCTGTATCTTCTTGCGATGTTCCGTAAATACAAAAAACTTGATGAAAGAATAGTCGAATGTGTTTCGTGTCAGTGCTGTGGTTAATAACTTCCACGGTTCGCATGAAAATATTCTTGTCGTTGGTGACGATGTTTTTAAAGATAAGTTCTAGATTTTCTTTCGCGTGATAGTAACGCACTACACCAACAAACGTGTTCTCTTCTAGATCGGCAGAGATGGACCACTCACCGCTGTCTAGCCAGGATAAGTAGGTATTGATCCATACGCCAATTTTATGTGCAGATCCGCGAACATGATTCTCTACTCCAACATACGGGTAGAAAAAGTCACTCACAAAACCACTCTCATTGAGTCCTACGAAAATGTTACCATTTGCGAGTACGAGTGATTTTGCCATAGTTCTAGAGAATTTTTGCTCTAAGTTTTAAGTCTGTTAGAGCGTTCGTGAAGGCGATAAATGCTTCATATGGAGATTCGTACGGGGAGAAGTATTTATGGACATCACCATCTGCAAACCATTTTGTACACATGTAATATACGTGGTCAGAAGTCTGAAGTTTTCTCCAGTCATCAATAATTTTTTCATCCTTGGTAGCAAGAACCGCTTTTTCAATACGATAGAGTTCTGCAAGAGACGATTGCTGCATGGTATTCCCAGTCCATGCAGAGAGGTCGCGTTCGGTATCTGCCCAGGTAACGATATGTGGCATGTCCACCACATCGCGTGCTTTGTACTTCGCACATGTCTCAGAAAGGGTGAGGAAACCGTTGTCCTTGTTTTTAAAAATTTCTCCAGGCATGTGACGGAGGAATTCGAAGATACCCGTACTTTCCCACTGGTGTTCACCAAACGTCTCGTAGTCCATGAAGAGGTTTATGGTTTCGCCATTTCCATTTACCGCCGAAACCCATTGACCAAACTTGTCTGCGGTGAGGGGCCACTCACTCCAGTTTTTATCTCCAAATCGAAATGCAATATCATCAGAAAGGCGGTAGTTCTTCAAAAGTAGTTTTATCTTTTTCGTACCTGATGGTTCATAGACGAAATTCGATGTTCTCCAGCCAAGTATGGGATCCCAGCCCTCCGCGATGATACCTTTATAACCAGTTTTTTCTGCCCACTGTGCCAGGTCGTTGCGATATGCGAGTTCTGTGTTAGAAAACACTTTTGGGGTAACTCCAAAGATGCGCTTAATAATTTTGTTTTGCATCTTCACTTGCGCCTCGAATTCTGAAAGAGAATAATAAAATGCAAGCGAGTGATAGTAGGTCTCTCCAAGCACTTCTACACGACCAGTCGCCACTAATTTTTTAAATGTTTCAAGGGTGGCAGGGGCATGTTCCTCAAGTTGCTCAAGAAGTGTTCCAGAGAGTGAAATACTAAAACGAAACCCTGGATGCTTTTTGAGTAGTTCAAGAAGAAGTTTGTTTGTTGGTTTATAGGACTTCTCACATATTTTTTTAAGAATCTTGACGTTATTTGTGTTTGCTTCACTTTTGTCATTAAAATATTCATGATCATGCCCAACATCGAACGCTCGGTAGCGTTTGATACGAAATGGCTGATGGGTTTTGAGGTAGAGAGCAATTGTTGGCATGGTGTTTGTTTTTATTTTTTAGTTTTAGATTTACTTGTAACACTCGAGTAAACTTTCTTCGTTTTCTTCGCTGCTTTGTCCCAGGTAATTTCTTTCGATTGTTTCTTTCCTTCGTGACTTAGCGTTTCTTTTAGCGGTGGGTGCCGCAGTACGGCGATTATTTTATTTGCAATTTCATCTGTGTCCCAGAAGTCAACCTTGAGCGCGTGCGAGATAACTTCGGATACCCCGGATTGCTTAGAGACGATAACAGGAGTCCCGGTGCTCATAGATTCGAGTGGAATGATACCGAATGGTTCTGATACAGATGGCATGACTACCACGTCAGCACACGAGAACAGGTCCTGTTGTTCTTCCATTTTGTAATATCCTGTGAAGACAAATTTATCTGCTATGCCCATCCAGTGGACCGCATGTTTGATTTGCCCTTCCATGTCTCCTGATCCTGCAACTACGAACATCACGTCCTTTTCGTACTCGAGAACTCTCTTCGCTGCTTGTACGAAGTAATCAACACCTTTTTGGATTGTGATACGTCCGGCGTAGAGTACGATTTTTTTATTTTGTTTACGGTAATCAAAAAGATATTTAAAACGAAAGTTCGGTGACTTCGGCATCATAGTGTTTCCATTGTGAACGACAGATACTTTTGCTGGATCTACACCGTAACGATCGATGATGATTTTTCTCGTGAGTTCACTCACCGCAATTACATGATCCGCGTTATGCATTGCATAGCGCTCTAGGTCGTATACACGCTGATTCACAGAATTCCCACCTGAGCGGTCAAACTCTGTTGCATGAACATGTACGACGAGTGGCTTCCCTGTAAGTTTTTTTGCTCGGAGTCCTGCTGGGAAGCACAACCAATCGTGCGCGTGTATTATATCTACATCATCCAGACCTTCTTCATCAAATAATTCATCAACCATGTGTGCATAATGATCTACTTGATCAAAAAGACTTCGAGGAATTATTTTTCCTCCCTTTTTAATAAATTCTGACAACTTTTTTTCGTATTCAACAGAGGAGAGGTAGGGGTTTTGTAGTTCTCGTGCAAGGATGCGTAATATAGCAGATTTTTTTCCAACAAGGATTGGTCTGTCAGCGAAGCGAATGGTGACACGTTTCTCATTGAGTGGGACAGAGTTCGGAAGAACAAAACATACATGCACTTCATTATCCAAAAGTGCATGTACAAGACCCTGACAAGCAACACCTAAACCACCACTGTGATGTGGCGGATACTCCCACCCAAACATGAGTACCTTGTTAACGGACATTACCCTTTTAGTATAACGTTTTTGACTACTTCCCCGGTAGGGATAACTCAGATATTTTTAGATGACGTGACGGCGCTTTTCGAGCGAAATCGAAAGAGTCTATTTGTGGAAGATTTTTAATGCGTGCTAGACTGCATACTTACAACAATTACAGGCTGTAGTATAGGGGTAATATACATCCATGGGGTGGATGCGACCCGGGTTCGAGTCTCGGCAGCCTGACCAGAGTATTTTGCAGGGAGAAATTGATATTTTACTGATTCAAAGAAGAGATATACAACCCAGTAAGTCCTTAGTTAGTACAAGTCTTTATTTTTGAATGGAATACATGCCAGCACTACAGCCTCTATGTAGTAGGAGGTTCTATTGAGTACATCATTTGTTAAAATACCGACCGCACCGTTTGCTTGTTTTGAGTTAGTTCTTCCAAAGACGATGTCATCCGCCTCTCCAAGTTCCTTACCCTGTTTGATGAGATCACTAACTTTTTTAGGTAAGAAGAACGTTCCAGTTCTTCCTTTTCCATATGTGCCACTATTTGATTTTATAACTACCCAAGCAAAAGCCTCCATTTCCGATTGTTTTTCCTCTATTCCACCCTCTATCCCAATCCAAAAGTCTGCAGTAGTAATTTCATTCGAGGCGTTGTCTACTCTATTTAGGGCACCAGTAAATGTTTCCGAATCACTTCGCGGTTGATCACTGACATTAGAGGGGACAGAGATACCTTCTACCTCAAAATCTACTTCCGGAAACATTTTCTTGAAACCTTCCCGCGCAGCATTTATTTTTACTGGATTTTTTGAAGCAACAACTATTTTCATATACAACAGTATAGCAAAGAAGTGGTTTAAAAATTGTGTTGTGTATGGTTTTAAGTACTTGACAAATATACTAATTATGGTGTATAATAGTAAGAGTTTTCTGTTCGGATGAACAGGACGTTCGGCGGTATACGCCGAATAAGAGGGTGAGTTCCCTTTAAACTCGTTCTTGAAATAGAGGTAGAATAAATGAAGAAAGTCAGTAAAAATGCCACCGCACAAGAGAAGGCGGACCAGGCGGACGGCAACAGCATCATGTTGTTACCGGTATCGGTGCTGTTAATATTGAGTGGGGTCTCTGGTCTCATCTTCTACGGATCCGCATGCATCCTGATGGCTGGAAATCACCACTGGGCGCTCGAAGTCTTGGCTTCCTTCGGAATTTCTTGCGGTCTCGTCACGGTGGAACTCGCCATCATGGCGATCTACAAATGGCAGAGAGACCATTTCTGGCGTGCTCTAGACGCTATCAACGCGCTTGATCTGCGCCGCGCACCGCGCGGCGAGTAACACCGCTTTACCAGAAGCCGTCATTGGCTCCTCGGTGGGCGGTTTTCTGTTTTTATGTGCTGCCTCATTCGACTCTGAGGCCATTGAGTGGAGATGTATATTTTATTTTCCTCGCACACAAAGCAATTTATACGTTGCACATACTGACCAAAATTAAAATAACTTAATTTCTTCTTAAGTTATTTTAATTTTGTGGACTCCTTCGAATGATTACATTCTCAGGATTCTCACAAAATATAGTCGTGAGTACACTCGTTATTTTGTGGACCCTAGGAGAATCGGTCACAGGACTTCTCGTCGCAAACTCCTCGATAAAGTCTCGCGACCCCGTATTCGATTCTCCCGCACATGAAGCGGTTCATGTGCTATACAGTTCCAGCAAATGAAAAACACTCCACTGTTGAAACAGGGAGTACTTTTCATTTGTGGACCCTAGGAGAATCGAACTCCTCACCTCCGGAGTGCAAAACCGGCGCTCTACCATATGAGCTAAGGGCCCGTATTTATTTTTATGTCTAACAAAAACTTTTGCACTAAATTTTATCTGTATCGCGCCAGTTTTGCAAAACCGTCGGCATATGCTTTTTCTTCGGCAAGGCCTCATGCCATATGAACCAAGGGCCTTGTTTATTTTCTGTCTAGTTGGCATTATTTTTAGCAAAATAATGCCACTTATTTAAAAATAAGTCTTCCTACTATACCATTTTTGTGTAATTTTGCAAAGGAAGAATATCCACGCGATTTTTTTGTACGAGAAGGGTATACTACAGAGACTATGAAGAAAAGTATATTGGGCTTAGCAGTACTTGTTATTGCAATTGGTGTTGGATTTTTAGTAATGAATAAAAAAAGTTCGGATACGTTTGTTGCCTCACCAAGTGAGGTTAAAAAAGAAGGATACTCAATACTCTTGTATCCAAAGAGTGGAGATGTCTTGTATAAAGAGAGCGGAGGGGACACATTCCTTAAAGCAACAGAAAATCCAACAGAAATTAATAATAATACCGTTGTAAAAACAGGTACTGGTACCGCGATTGTACTTCTCCCAGATAACTCAAGTATCTCTCTTGATGAAAATACTGAGATTACGATTACATATTCTCCAGAACACACTTCTATCCTTCAGACACTTGGTTCGACGTATCATCGCGTAGAGGCTCTCGCTAAGGGTAGTAGTTATGAGGTAAAGACCCCAGGCACTCTCGCTGCGGTGCGTGGAACAAAGTTTGGTGTGAAGTATGATAAAACCAAGAAAAAAACAAAAGTCTCTGTTACCGAACATACTGTAGAGGTTAAAAAAGAAGTTGAATCACAAGCAACTTCTACAAAGGAGGAGATGGTACAGGTAACAGAAGGAAAAACTATTTCTGTAGAAGAAAGAAAGGATCTGAAGGGTAATCCGGTTGTTGCTATGATTACGACAGAAACTATCAAAGACACTGAAATGAAGCAATTTGTCGACAAGGAAAGAATTGATGACAGAAAGATCGATGAGATGAAGCGAATGATCGAAGAAGAACAGAAGAAGGATACAGAGGTGCAAAAGTTAGAAGAACGTACTCAGAAAGAACTCTTCAAAGACATGTTCCGTAAGGAGATGAAGAAAGAGATTTTTAAGGATTTGGACAATGAAAAAGAGGACAAGAACATCAATGAAATTGTCAAAAAACCACGTGTACAAGAGGAACCTAAGGTAGAAACAAAAGAAGAAGGAACACCTAGAGAAGAGACAAAACCAGTGGTAACTGAAACCACAAAATCAACTACCAAAACAACAAAGACAACAACTGATACCACAAAGACAACAACCACCACAACCAATACAACCAATACGTCGACCTCAGGCGGGACGGTGGTCAAAATGGATGAGGAGAAGTTTTACTCTACATTCGAACCGTTGTTTATTAAACATTTCTATCTTGATGATGTCGATACACCGTGTGCAACAGGTGCCAAAGCATCTGATCGTATGAAGGCGGTGTTGGATTATGCAAAAAATAACGGATATCCATTTACCTCGGGAACTCTCGGTGATTTTGCACAGCAGATCGATACGTACTGTAGTACCAAAGACAAAGCGCTAAAGACTCGACTCCAAACACGTTTCGATGACGAGTATCCATTCCAGTAATTCTTACGCTACTGTCGCAAGTACAATTACTCCATGAAAAAATTGATCCCCATACTTATCGATCGGAAGTATGAGTTACTTGGTGCGTGCTGTATTATTTTCTTGATACTCTTTTGGAATTTTTCGCCAAAAGGTATAGAGAGTTCAAGGCGTTTTTACGATAGTGTTCGTACGGAGGATGAAAGAAACGATGTCGCAATCATTGGTATTGATGATGCAAGTTTACAGTCACTTGGTGCGTGGCCGTGGGATAGAAGTATCTTTGCAGACCTGGTGCGAACTCTTAGTGCTGCTGGAGCAAGAGAAGTTATCCTCGATGTACTTTTCTTGGAGAAGAGAAGTGGTGATGATTTATTTATTAAAGCATTGCAAGAAAGTAAGAGTGCAATTATTCTAGGAGCGAAGACAGACGGAGAAACGTTGCTTGAAAGTTTCCTTATACAAGATGCTCACAGTGATCATCTCATGAGTGCTATTGCAAATGTTCACCCAGATGGTGACGGGAAGGTTCGTGCATACCCAACACCTTTTTCTTATAATTCTGCGTGCCTTTATGGTCTTGCGGACAGGGCTTTCATGGATGCGACATTTGGTAGAGGTAAACTCTCATGTGAAAGTAACGTAACTCATTTTAGATATCCAAAACACATCGAAACGTACTCACTTGTTGAAGTACTTCGTGGAAATGTTCCTAAGGAGGCCCTCAAAGACAAGATTCTTTTTATCGGTTCTGTGTCACTGGATCTGGAGGATCACTTCGTATCATTTTCTGGTGAAAAAATTCCAGGTGTGTATGTTCACGCAAGTGCGCTTATCTCTCGATTAGAGGGAGTGCAGGATGTTGAGGTACCCGCATTACTCCAATGCATTCTTGTGTTACTATGTGCCATTCTTACCTATGTTGCCCTTAGATTTTCGCGTAGTGTTTTGGGTCAAATATCTAGTATCGTAGGAATCATTGTTGCACTGATCGTGCTTTCCTTTGTGCTATTTAGCGCAGGGTTTGAGATACCTGCTCCTGCCCTTATCGTCACAACACTTGTAACGGGCGCGTACAGCATATTGGTCCGTTTTGTGCGTGAAAAAAAGAAGAACAGATATATTGAAAATCTTTTTTCTAAATATGTGCACAAAGATGTATTGCAGGAGCTACTTGCTTCTCCACAAGGACTACATTTTGAAGGGGAAAAGCGTGATGTCACGGTGTTGTTTTCTGATTTGCGTGGCTTTACAACACTTTCGGAATCACTTTCTCCGGAAGATTTAACAAAGATGTTAAATGCCTATTTTAGTGCAATGACAAAGCCAATTCTTGAAGAAAAGGGGACGATCGATAAGTTTATCGGCGACGCAGTTATGGCTTTCTGGAATGCACCACTTAAAGTTTCTCATCATGAACTTCATGCAGTACGGGCAGCGCTCTCCATGCAAGATGCTCTTCGAGAATTCAATACTCAGCATGGCACATCTCTTGCTATGGGGATAGGAGTACACAGGGGTGGGGTTATTGTAGGAAACGTTGGGTCCCATGAGCGTGTGAACTATACAATACTTGGAGATACCGTGAATTTGAGTTCTCGTGTTGAAGGTCTCACAAAGAAATACGGTGTAGAAATTATTGTTACTGAGGATGTTCGCAAAACTATCGACGCCAAGAACATTCTTTTCAGAAAACTCGACGTGATTACCGTAAAAGGAAAAACTCTCCCAACAGTTTTGTACGAAGTCATGCATGCACAAGAAGGATTGGTCGAGAGAATTAGTACATACGAAGAAGCTTTTGTACGATATCAAGAAAAACATTTTGATGACGCTGTGCAGATACTTCGTTCTTTAGCTATGGAGGGGGATGCGCCGTCAGAGAAACTACTTGAACGTATAGAGGTCGTTCGTCACGACGATACCTTTGATGGCATTTGGAGGTTCGACGAAAAATAACGAGTTATTCTACACGCAAACTAAATCCCTACATGTGTAGGGATTTAGTTATTTTGTGTAACTACTAGTGCCACATCTGAGTTCCATGTGGGTCATCAGCAAAGCGATGGTTTACATCGCGATGAAGCATTTCATCTTTGATGGTGGCTTCGATTACGTCAGTAAGTCGAGCGCCTTCGTGGAGATTCCAGTAACTTTTTGCAAGGGTCGGTGCTTCTATATTTTCATGAACACCCTCATGAACAAGACGAAGATACGTCTCGTAACTATGAATTGCTTCCTCTTCGAAGAATCCAACGACACGATGGGCTGTTCGTGGAGAGAGTAGGTACAGTGTCCCGTAAATAATTGAAAAGAAAAACTGAACTACAATAATAAGCGTACGTTCAATAATAGTTGGCTTTGCTATCGAACTATACACAAGGAGGTGAATGCGCTCATTCTCTGCCTCATCTATGAGTGCGCGAATCCAACCCTTGTCGTCACGAATAAATCGAAGTGACTTAAGATGTTGAAATAACCCGCCCACCATTCCTGGCACAGATGCAATTGTTTCAAGAACAATAGCTCGGTGACCATAGCGTTCTCGAAAAAGGAAGTCAGCACACGTTGCAGAGAAATGCACGATAGTCTTTGCGACACGACTACTTAGATCCTTTGGCTTATAATGATGTCCTTCAGTATGAAGGCCCACATGAGGGGTTACCCCGTGCAGGTCGTTAAACATTGTTGCTGCTTTTTCTTGGTCCATACACCACGAAGTATAGCCTGTTTTATTTACATTTTAGAAAACTTATAAACATGGTACAATTACAAATCATGTTAGATATCAAATTTATTCGCGAAAACCAAGATATTATTAAAGAAGCTGCAAGAAAAAAGCATATTCCATTTAAGGTCGAAGATCTTGTAAAGGTAGACACTGATCGTCTAGAAATACTACGTGTTGTAGAAGAATTGCGTTCAAAACAAAACGCAACAAGTGAAAAGATAACCAAAGTCGACGCCACAGAAAGACAAACCCTCATCGAGGAGATGAAAGGTGTTAAAGATTCTCTGAAAAAACAAGAAGATGAACTCGAAAAAGTGATGGTGGAATGGAGGCGACTCATGCTTGCGGTACCAAATGTGCCGGATATGTCTGTTCCAGAGGGAAAAGATGATAGTGAAAATGTTGACATTGCTTCCTGGGGAACACTACCAACATTTTCATTCACACCACGCGATCATATCGAGATCATGGAGAAGCAAAATTTCGTTGACTTTGATCGTGGAACAAAAACGGCAGGTTTTCGCGGATACTTCCTTAAAAATGATGCAGCACTTTTGGAGATAGCTGTGTGGCAGTATGTTATGAAGCGTTGGCAAGACAAAGGATTCGAGCCTATGCTCGTACCCTCACTTGTTCGACGTGAAGCACTGCTTGGTTCTGGCTATCTTCCACAAGGAGAAGATGATTTGTATAAGGATGGTAATGATTATCTAGCCGGAACAGGAGAAGTTGCTACGATGTTTTATCACAGTGATGAAGTATTACAAGAATCTGATCTTCCACGTAGGATCATCGCATGGAGTCCATGTTTTCGAAAAGAAGCGGGGAGTCATGGTAAGGATGTGAAGGGTCTTATCCGTGTCCATGAATTTTATAAGTGTGAACAGGTCGTACTTTGTGCTGCTTCTCATGAAGAATCAGTGAAGCATCACGAAGAAATAACCCGCCACTCAGAAGAGATGATGGAGGAACTGGGTATACCCTATCACAAGTTACTTATCTGTGGTGGAGATCTAGGACAAGGACAGGTAAAGAAGTATGACATCGAAGCATGGATGCCATCCCAAGGAAAATATCGCGAGACGCATTCCGCGAGTTATTTCCACGACTACCAAACACGCCGACTCAATATTCGTTACAAGGATAAAGATGGAAAGATGCACTATACACACTCACTTAATAACACCGCAGCAGCAACGCCGAGACTTCTTACTGCTATCATCGAAAATTTTCAACAGGCAGACGGTACTGTAAAAGTCCCAGAGGTGTTAGTTCCATATATGGGTGGAAAGACGGTCATAGGTAAACCAGTATTTTAGGTTGCTTTCATGAAAATAAAGCGAAGTACTCTCACACAACTTCGAAGGATATTTTTTATAACCCTTGGAGTATTTATTATAGGTGGTGTGTATTATATTTATTGTCGTAGTGATGCGTTTACTATCGACACGTATGTTATTGTAGGAGTAGATGACACCAGGCATACAGAGGCAGAGTCTCTTGTTAGGTCTATTGTTGAATCGGGCAAAGATTCATTTGTGCCTGGGAATAAAATAGTTACGTTTCGAAAGGGGGCCATTAAACGTGCTCTCGTTGAGCAATTTCCTAACACTCAATCGGTACAAGTGTACCCAAGTAGTATTCACACCCTAAAGATTGTTGTTACTCCCTACACACCTCTTTATCGAATAAGTGATATGTTAGCACTAACAAAAAATGGTGTGATATATACCGAGATACATCCCGTAGATTCATATCCATTGTTCATGGTCGCATCGTCATCACTGACACCAATTACACAGGACGGGGTAACCACATCACGGATTGAGGGTGTTGATCAGGTGTTTCTGGAAAAACTGTCTTCACTTATCAAAAAAATTGAATCCGTGCTATTTCCAATACGAAGAATCGAAATAGATAGTTACAACGATATATATCTTCTTAGCGAAGAGGGTATTGGTATCAAAATAACAAAGGACGCGGACATGGACAAGGTTTGGTCTACTATAGTAAGCGCGATAGATACCGATCCACTTAAAACGAAATTACAAAACTCTCTTCAATCTCTTGAGTATTTAGATATACGTTTCCCAAACAAGGTTTTTTATAAATTTAAAGATGAGTCATTTACAAATACTAAAGGTGGCGCTATAATCCCTCCGCATGATGCTACAACGACTCCTCAATAAAATATTCAAACCAGAGAAGCCTGTCCGTAGGGTGCAGATGAATCCAGTGCGGGGTTTTTGGCAAGAATTGTATGAAAAAAAGATCTCTCAAGGTGAGCCTGTTTTTGTCGTAGCGCCGATGGCGGATGTAACTGATGTTGCATTTCGAGAGATGATCGCGAAGTATTCTAGGATGAGAGAGGTAGGTGGTGGACCAGATGTGATGTGGACAGAATTCGTCTCTGCAACAGGACTGTGTAGTCCGGGGAGAGATGTACTCAAACGTGATTTAGAATTTACAGATAAGCAAAGACCAATTGTTGCTCAACTATTTACCTCGAACCCTGACCACATGCGCGAAGCAGCACGGCTATGTCGTGAACTTGGATTCGACGGTATAGATATTAACATGGGGTGTCCAGATAAGAGCATAGAAAAGCAGGGGGCAGGGGCGGCACACATTAAGGACTGGCGCACTGCACAAAAAGTGATACGCGCCGCTCAAGAGGGGGCGGTAGATATTCCAGTTTCTGTGAAGACTCGTCTTGGTTACAACAAAATAGAATATAAAGAATGGTTACCAAAAATTCTTGAATGTAATGTTCCGGTATTGACCGTTCACCTGCGTACCCGAAAAGAAATGTCAAAAGTCGCTGCACATTGGGAAATTATGAACGACGTTCGTGCGCTTGTACGAGAAATGACAGGTGAAGTACAAGATGGCGGAACAATACTTCTTGGTAATGGTGATGTTATTGATCTTATCGATGGTAGAAACAAAGCACAAGAAACAAAGATTGACGGAGTGATGATTGGGCGCGGTATCTTTGGAACACCGTGGCTTTTCGATAGTCACACTAGCGGAATTACGAAGTCCGTAGAAGAGAGATTGCGTATTCTTGTTGAACATACAAGACTGTACGAAGAAAAACTCGGTGACATAAAAAGTTTTGCTATTATGAAAAAACATTTCAAAGCATACGTGAATGGTTTTGATGGTGCGAAGGAGTTCCGTTCCGAGTTAATGGAATGTGGGAATGCAAAAGAGGTGGAAGACAAGGTTGCAACCTTCCTCTCTCGGGATAAATAAACCAGAACGTGTAATAGAATCTTTGAATTTCAATCCTTCTGTATCGCTTACCAATTACAGAGAAATAATTTCCTAGTTGTGGTACAATTTTTGTATGAAAACGACACACGTAGCCCTCTATCGTAAATATCGACCAACAACATTTGATGAGGTCGTTGGGCAGGAGCAGGTAGTACAGGTATTGACCGAATCTATTAAGCAGAAGAAGATTTCCCACGCATATCTATTCTGTGGAGGGCGAGGTACCGGCAAGACAACTGTAGCACGTATTGTTGCGCGGGATATTGGTTGTAATCCCGAAGATATCATTGAGATTGATGCTGCGAGTAATCGCGGTATAGACGAGGTACGTGTCTTACGAGAAGCGGTGCGCACTGCACCATTTTCTAGTCCGTATAAGGTGTACATTATCGACGAAGCGCATATGCTCACTAAAGAAGCAGCGAACGCACTTCTTAAGACACTTGAGGAGCCGCCAGCACATGTTGTGTTTATTCTTGCTACTACTGACCCAGAGAAACTTCCTGAAACAATCGTCTCACGTTGTCAGAAAATTGTTTTTAAAATCCCAAGTATCTCCACGCTCTCCACACGGCTTATTGATATTGCACAAGAAGAAGGTAGGAGTCTGTCTACGGAAGCAGGCGAGGCGATTGCAAAACACGGAAAAGGATCATATCGTGACGCGCTTGGCGTTCTGGAGCAAGTGTTCGCTGTATCTTCTAAAAAGATTTCGTATGAAGATATTGTGACCTTGCTCGGTACTCCACATAGAGATGAAGTATTTACCATTCTCAAAAGTATCGGTGACAAAAATGCTTCCGCGTTGCTTGCCTCACTTGATCGCGTTTCGCAAGCATCACCTCTTGCTCTATATGATGAGTGTCTAGAACTTATCCGCATTGGTCTTGAGGAAAGGGTGAAGGTTTCGGTATCTCCTATAATGAAAGATATTGTAGGTGCCCACCCACACCTCTTTACTTCTAAAGTTGTTTTAGAGTTATTGCAAAAAAGATCATTATTAGACGTTTCTCGTGATCATGCATGGATAGCACTCACTGCTATTTTCCTTTCTCTTATAGGAGAATAATACTCAACACAGTATGTCTCGTCGTACTAAGGAACACTCTGCTCATCTAAGTACCATTTTGTTCATTTTTGGTTTTGTATTTGATATTGCCATTCTTCCTGATATAGATGACCCGCAGGCAAAAATAGTTGGACTCTCGTATCTGGTTGGCATCGGCTTACTGATTATAATCCGTGAATGGATTGTTGAACGTAATCGCGCCACGCAACTCGAGCAGAGGCTGTATTCTTTGAGTACATTCGCGATAGTGTGTTTCCTTGGTTCTACGTTATCTTTTGTGTCTATTTATTCATTTAGATCAGCCGACATAACCGTTAGTTGGCCATTCTTTTTATGTATTTTGGGGTGTGTGTTAGCAAATGAACTTGTTTCAACGCACCGATTACGCCTTACGTTAGACGTTGGAATTCTATTCGTATCTGCGGTGTTTTACTTCATCTTCCATTTACCTGTAGTTTTAGGAAAAAGTAATGATGCGATATTCGCACTAAGTATCGGTATTACGGTGGTTGTAGCACTAGGATTCAGTGTGGTAATGAGGTATGTATCGGAGACGGGGGAGCATGAAGCCGCACGTATGCATGCACTTGCTATCGGCATTCCAATGTTTGTCGGCATGATGTATTACCTAAACATTTTGCCCGCCGTACCACTCTCTCTTAAGGAACGTGGTGTGTATTACCACATAGAACGAGAAGATGGAGGGAGATATCGAGGTACCTACGAGTTGGATGATCGATTTCTGCATTCCTACAGAGCGTCTACTATAACCGTAGATCCACATGATCCAGCCGTGTATTTTTTTAGCGCAGTCGATGCGCCGAGCGCCCTTACCGCCCCACTTTCCCATGTATGGGAATATTACGATGAGCAATCACACTCTTGGCAGGAGAAACTTACCGTTCCTTTTAGTATCGAAGGCGGAAGGGAAAACGGATACCGTGCCTACTCTGTAAAAGAAAATATGATAGAAGGCCTCTGGAGGATTACGGTAAAGGTAGATACAAATCGCGTTGTTGGAAGAGAGAGGTTCTACGTACGTTTCGGCACCCCTCCTCAAGGGTTACGAGAAAAAGAACTATAGTTTTTCTATACGTACTGTTTTTTTTCATCTGTTGACCACTCAAGTATATCTGCCGCCTTTCTCTCCACAAGACTGGCTCGTTTGTACAAAACTTTCTTGTTTGTAATCGGGTGATGTCGCATCGTATATATGTATTCTGCAATATCCCACAGGTCTTTTTCTGCTGTCATCCATGTATGGCCAAATTTCATGAGATCAACCAATGGCGAGTATCCAAGCATGGTTTTTTTACCGGTCCCGTTAATAAAGTACTCATGGAAGTATGACATGGCGAGTTCACGTGGTGTTGTGTACACCGGATCTCGGTATCGTAAGACCGCGTGGTTTGTCTTGCTGATAGCACCATAATACCCGTGTTCTTTAAATATTGTTACCGTGTGATCTATATCACCTCGAGCAACTTTAAAACTCATGATCTTTGGTTTGTAACCATGATGTCTGAGCACAAGTGCAGCGAACATTGCACCCTCGATACAATGTGCCTTCCTTTCTCGTATGACCCTTCTTGGAGACATGCATGTTTCACCATGTAACTCATAATTAAAAGGAATAGAGTCAAGAAAATCCTGAATTTTTGCAGGGGTGTTCAATCTACGAATAAGAGATAATTCTTGTTTGGTTAAGGGATCTTGCATACTGCTTTAAGGGCCTGCGTATCATCACTTGATAGAGTGAGTGAATTTGATGAGTTGAGATAGTACATGATAGCGTTTTCATTTGAAAGGTGATCTATACCGAGTGCGTGCCCAAACTCATGTGTTAGCATACGTTCAAGTTTAACTGGCGTACTGTATTGGAAGACTGTTATTGTGTTAGTTAAACCATTATAGTTACCCTCGGTAAATTCTTTCTTTGCAGTACTATTTAACTCAGTAATTTTTGTATTGATATAACGTACAAGTTCGTTGTACCTATCTATTTTTTCATTAATCAGTTTTTGTTCTGTAGTTAACTCCTCGTATATTTTTTGCAAACGCTCTCCTTCTGCAGTGAGGCGAGTTTGTTCATCTTTGAGTCGATTGTATTCTTCAAGTGGAGCACCTCCTTTTGCATTCCATTCTGCGACGATATCGTTGTATTGCTTTTGTTGTTGTGTAAATACTTCAGAGTCGTTTAGGTAGGTAGTTTTTTTTGTGGTGAATGACACCTTCATAGCTTCGTACTCATTGCGTATTCCTTCGGCATTTTGTTTGGAGTTATCGATTTCTGCTTTTAAGAAATTATTACTAACCGTGTTTTCTTGACGTTCATCATATATAAGATCGACGCGTATATCTGGAGATGACGTTGCAACCCTAAAGAATATTTTTTGTCCCGCCGTATTCCATGTGGTTACAGATCGTTCAAGTGTGGAAAGTAATGCGTCTTTTGAAATTCCAAAACGTTCATCAAATTTCCCAAGACCGTACGTTACTGTTTCAAGACATGGATTTTTGTACGATGAAGAACGAACCGTGTCAGTCATCGTATCGATGTGTGTATCTGTTGTTGGTGTTATGGCAACAGGTTTAGTAACTTGTGGAAGTACTTTTTTTATTGGAGCCTTAATGGCTACGTTTGAGGATGTTGTAGCTATTGGCTTAGTTGATTGCTCTTGTTGTACAACAAGCAGAGATGTTGTCGCGACCATCTCTATGTTTTTTGTTATAAGAGGGGCAGGGGAAACCGCAGTACGTGGTCCATAGAGCAAAATACCAAGCAGAAATGATGCAAACACCGCAAAGGAACTATAGAGTGAAATGAGGACACTTTTCATGTACGTAGAATTAAGTGTACCATAGTAAAACGGTCGTTTTTCAGTATTTGGTATACTCCTAGATATGAAGATACTTGAACTTGGGCACGTTGTGCTGTATGTTTCAAACCTCGGAAAATCAGCATCATTCTATAGAGATATTTTAGGTTTTCATGAGATACATCGAGATTTGCACACCGCACTATATTCTGGTGGAAGGACGCATCATGAATTATTACTCATCGAAGTTGGTGGAGAGCCAAGAACCATGGGGCGGCCAGAGCCCGGCCTCTATCACATTGGATTCAAGGTTGGGAATAGTACCGAGGAATTACGCGAGGTGCAGCGGGAACTTATTTCTCGCGAAGTGCAAATAGTAGGGAGTGCAGATCATCATGTTACCCATAGCCTCTATATTCTTGATCCAGATAATAATGAATTGGAACTCTATGTTGACGTAAGTGATGCGTGGAAAAAAGATCCAAAAAGAATCTTGGCTATGCCAAAACGTCTCCCACTCTAAAGAACTAAATCTTCCGGTGCAGTTACTTGTTTCCAATATGTTGCACGCACAACATGGAAATCTGTTCCAAGCGCTATTAGTTTCATCATTGTTGGAGGTATTTCTAGTTCCCCACTTAGTCCTTGTACCGGCTCTAGATCAAAATATTTTGGTCCGAATGTGTACGCAGCGGCGTTGATGATGCCGGTCTGCTTTTCTTTGGGTGGAACCTCAGGATAAAATTCTTGTAGAGTAGAGTTATCTCGTACGGCAACTTGCCACTTAGCGTTATATTTTTGTTCCCCAAGATATGCCAAGAGGATAGAATATTCATACTCACAAAGTTTCCGCAGATCTTCTTTTGCATAAATATCATCCCCCATCATGACAAGTACTATTTCGTCATGTATATATGGTTTACATAGGTAGAGTGCCGCACCCACGCCGTAGGATTTCTCGATATCTTGCTCAATGTAGAGAACTTCCTTGCCTTGGTACATTGTGCCGATGTGTTGGCGAATTTTGTCACCCATATATCCAACAATAAGAATGATGCGGGTGATACTCTCCGGGAGGGCTTGTAACTTGGCTTCAAGAAGAGTGACCCCCGTTGAAAGGGGGAGAAGGGGTTTAGGTAATGTATCAGTAAGCGTTCCCATACGAGTACCACGACCCGCACAAAGAATAATGGCTGTAGTTACTTGCTGTTTCATATAATTTCAAGCATACCACACGTTACCTATGTAAAACAAAGGTTTTTATACCCTTATATACAGGTACCATACCCCAGTGATACACTTGTTATATACACCATATATGAAAATTGTCACTTCAAAAGCATTTCTTGTAGGCGTCGGAATTCTTATTTTAGTATGGGCATTTTTTATTAAACAAGAGAAACAAACATACTTATTTTCTTGTGAAGGGAGTTCTACTATCCGGGCGACATTTTATCCTAAAGATGATGAAAAAGTTTCTCTTCGGCTAAGTGATGGGCGCGTTATGGCACTTGCCCATCTTGTGTCTGCCTCCGGTGCTCGTTATGGAAACAAAGACGAGAGTGTTGTGTTTTGGAATAAGGGCGACACTGCATGGCTCACGGAAGGATCAAGTACAACATATTCAAACTGCACCACGCCATCCGACCAGAGTGCGGTTACGAGCACCGTAGCTACCACCACTACAAAAAGTTCTTCATCTAGTACTGGGCCATCACAAAAGACTGCCACCAAATCATCGTTTCCTCGCAGTTATGCAAATAGTGAGTATGGATTTTCGATGAGATTTCCAGCTACAGTAACTTCACAGCCATACTTCACAACCTTTTACGATGTAGCAAGTAACTGGAGAATAAATGCAGCACTTAATAATCAAGGTAAAGTCGTCGTGTCGTTCCCAGTATATCGAATTGATCAGGGAACCGTATCCTCTGGAAAGAATTATCCACTATTTTACGTAGCGGAGACACGCGTTGGAGTTAGTCCAAATGTACAAGAGTGTTACTCCATGGATCCTGGGTATACATCACAAAAAATTCTTAACGTAAGTATTAACGGTGTGACGTTCAAGCGCTTTAGTTTTGAGGATGCGGGAATGATGAAAATGATGAAGGGAGAAAGTTATCGTACCGTTCACAATAATATGTGTTACGTTATTGAGCAGATACGCCATCAATCAACATACAAAGATGACACCATGAAGCCAGGATTAAGTGAGGCAGCGCTCAGCGGTTACTACACAACAGCAGGAGACATAGCAAAGACATTTACCTTCACTCGATAAGATAATTTACACAGTTGCGTTGTAGTCTTTGATAATAGTAGAAAGCGTTGAGACGGCCTCAATAGGGTATTTACCTGTGGTTGTTTCATCAGAAAGCATAATGTATGATGCGCCATCAAGTATCGCGTTTACGACATCGCTCACCTCTGCCCGTGTAGGTGTCGGTGACTCCACCATAGATTCAAGCAGTTGTGTTGCTACGATCACAGGCTTGTTGTAGCGAGAAGCAACTTCACAAATACGTTTCTGATGCATCGGCACATGTTCGAGACCAATCTCCACTCCCAAGTCTCCGCGAGCGACCATGACAACGTCCGAACTTTCTATGATGGTCTCTAAGTTGTGAAGCGCTTGCCTGGTTTCTATCTTTGTAATAATTGGCAAGGTTTTATTAAATGTGGTTTGCATGTACTTCCTTGCTTCCTCGATGTTTTCTTTTGAGCGTACAAATGAAAGGGCGATTGCGTGATAGTTCTCATTCATGATAAATGATAGGTCCTGAAGATCTTTTTCTGTAAGCGAAGAGAGACTCCAGAGCGCTTCGGGCACATTCACTCCTTTTTCTTCAAGAAGCATTCCACCACGAAGCACGCGTGTTTGAGCAGTATCCTCGGTAACATTTTCTACCACCAGTTCAATTCTGCCATCATCCAGAAGGATTTTCATTCCTGCTTGGATACCTTTTGTAAAATGTGCGTACGTGACATGTGCACAGATCGCTGAGCCAACGATTTCCTTGGTTGTGAGACTAAACGAAGCGCCAACAAGAAGTTCGACAGAGCCATTCTCTAATTTGCCTACACGGACTTTTGGTCCAGAAAGATCTGCGAATACAAGATGGGGTATAGACCCTTCTTGTGCAAGTGAAAGGAAAAGATCCACTCGCTTTTTTTGTGTTTCGTAATCACCGTGACTAAAATTAAAACGACCAATACGTAACCCATTCGAAAGCATAGTACGAAGCACTTCTTCACTTTCAGAACTTGGTCCTATTGTTGCTATAACCTCGGGTGTATGTGTAAGTACCTTAAACATGATCGTATGAGAGGGAGGGGGTCTCGCGAGTTTCTTTGTGAGTCATCAGACCTTGCTCATTAACGGTATAGACGACAGCACCGCCAAACATCATCTCGGTATGCTCTATCTGTTCATCCGAAAGCGATTCAATATATTTCATAAGAGCACGTAAAGCATTTCCATGAGACACAATGAGAACATTTTCTCCCTTCTGTAAGCGTGGCACAATACTAGACTGGTAGTAGGGTACTGTACGGTTATAGACCATCTCTAACGTCTCACCGTTTGGAATAGGCACATTCCATCCTCGTCGAACTTTTTCAAATTGTTCTTCACCAAGGATTTCTTTCATCTCATGTTTATTTTTTCCGGTATAGTCACCATAGTCGCGTTCATTGAGTGACGAATCTCGAGATATTGGAACCGTCAGTTGGTGCATAGTCCCCAAGATAGAAGACAGTGTTTCGATTGTACGTAGTTGTGTCGACGCAAAAGCATGATCGATATGGATATCTTCAATAATGGTACCCAGCACTCGGGCATCTTGGAATCCTTTGTCGGTAAGATGTTTGTCTCGTGTACCAGTCCACATACCCTGAGCATTCCATTCTGACTCTGCGTGACGAATGAGAATAAGTTTCCCAAACGGTTTTACTCCAGATTTTACTTGATTGACGATTGTGCCTTGCAAAAATGATTGTATGTTGGAGGCGGTTGTATCACAAATTCTACCGAGCGCCTCTACAGTGTCATATGCGATGTGAGGTGTAAGAAGTACATTAGGAAGACTCTTCAATATAGAAATATGTGCCGACTCTTTCAATAATTCAGTACTGTTAGCTGCATTAAAGACTTCTATCGAACAACGACGTTTAAGTAACTCTTCTCCTTCACACACATCGAGTCCGGCACCCGCAACAATTCCACCCTGAAGTGCTTCTATGAGAGCCTCAGTATCGATAAGTTCACCACGAGCGGTATTAATGATGTAAACTCCTTTTTTCACGACATGTTGCAAAACATCACGCGAAATCATGTGATGATTTTCTGGCGTTGCTGGCATGTGAAGACTAATAACATCAGAAGCTCTTAGAACTTCTTCAAGTGGGGCGTAACGGAAACCAAGCGATGTAGCAGAAGCGGCGTCCTCGTGCGGGTCATATGCGAGCACATTCATACCAAAACCTCTTCCCATAGCAATCATTTTTCTACCGATTCTTCCAGCGCCAACAACCCCAAGAGTTTTTCCGGAAAGATCAACACCACGTACCTCCTCTGGAGGTACACACACGTTTTCTCGCGTCATTTTAGTTGCGATCGGAATTTTTCTAGTAAGACCAAGGAGTAATCCAAATCCGTATTCTGCAACGGTGTGTTCGCCGTAACTTGGTACATTGAGTACTGGGATGGTGCGTTCACTCAGTGCTTGTATATCAATGTGATCAAATCCAGTAGAGCGTGTGACGACTAGTTTTAAATTTGGCATCTTGTCGATCATTTCTCTTGTGAGAGTGCTTGAAACAAAGAGCGACACAATTTCTGCATCTTCATGAACAAGGTCCAAACGTATCGGTTGCTCTATATATACGGGTTCTAGGTGTGTGAGAGATCTCTGGAGCGGCTCTTTTTCTGCCTCTTGAATGTCATAAAAATATAAACGAGTCATATCTATAGTAGATAAGTGTATCACGCTAAGGTGATTTTGTAATTGTGATATATACTTATAGATATGAAACTAGAGCACGTAACACCTCGTATGATATTTGATTCTCGCGGATACCCAACGCTTGAGGTTGATGTCACTCTTCTAGGAGGGGGTACAGGGCGTGCGAGTGTTCCCTCCGGCGCATCTACTGGCTCGAGAGAAGCGCTTGAATTACGAGATGGTGGTGAGAAGTTTGATGGAAAGGGTGTTGAGACTGCGCTTACCTATCTTCGTAATGAAGTTATTCCAAGTGTTATCTCCCGAGAATTTGCTTCTCAGCGAGAGTTTGATATGCACTTGCTTCAACTAGATGGCACTCCTAACAAGTCCCGGCTCGGAGCAAACACTCTCCTTGTTTTGTCTCTTGCTGTAGCAAAAGCAATTGCTTCCCAAAGGAATATCCCTCTTTATCAATCCTTGCGCCAAGATTTTACATTCCAGAAAGAGCCTTCACTGCCAACCCCGCTTGTTAATGTCTTAAATGGAGGCAAGCACGCGCCACACTCTACGGATATCCAAGAATGGATGATTGTTCCCGTTCGCGCAGAGACATTTCCACTAGCGCTAGAGCAACTCACAAAAGTCTTCTATCGACTTCGTGAGATTATGCATAAGCGTGGTGTAAGTGGCGTAGGGGACGAGGGAGGATTCCCGATTGTTGGTGCTATCAGTAACCGTGAAGCACTCATCATGCTTACCCGTGCTGTGAAAGAGGCGGGTCTTAACCCAGGAGAAGACATTGTGTTTGCTCTCGATGCTGCTTCAAGCGAGTTTTATGAGGGTGGTATGTATACACTTGCTTGTGATGGTGTTTCGTATACAAGCGATGAGATGATTGAGTATCTAAAAAAACTTCGTGATCATTTTCCTATCGTATCAATCGAAGACGGTTTGAGTGAGGATGATTGGGAGGGTTGGAAAAAATTAACTAGCGTACTCGGAACTACAACGCAACTCGTCGGGGATGATCTTTTTGTTACAAATACAACATATATCAAAAAAGGTATCGAAGAGCACGCAGGAAATGCTGTTCTTATAAAAGTAAATCAAATTGGCACTCTTTCGGAGACGGTTGATGCGATAGAACTTGCCCACAGTAATGGATTTCGAACAATCATCTCACATCGCTCTGGAGAGACAGAGGATGTTACTATTGCACACATCGCAGTGGCCTCCGGTGCTGGCCAGATAAAAACTGGATCTCTATCACGTACTGAGCGACTTGCGAAGTACAATGAATTACTTCGCATTTCTGAGGAAGTGCCTGCATATTCACGACCATTTTTTCCTGGACAATAGACCAAGAAACAAAGTACACTATAAAGCATATATGGCTATAACCACCCAAACAATTTTTAATGAAATAGAAACTCTTAATCAGCCCCTTGGTGTTCTTGCTACAATTTCCAAAGACGGTGTACCACATGCCACATCGGTGTTTTATATTGCAGATGAACAATTGAATCTATATTTTCTTGCACGTGAAGGGAGCAAAAAATATGAAAACATTCTTGCTAACCCCCACGTCGCCTTCGTCGTTACAGAGGAGAATCCGCCTAAAACCATTCAATTCGAAGGTACTGCTCAGATGGTAACAGATGCCCACGAAGAGAATGCTTACTTTTCAAAACTTATTAAACGAGCAACAGAACATAGTGCCATTCCTCCGGTTGCGCAAATGGAAGGCAGTAAGATGTTATTTATAAAGATCACACCTACCTGGGTTCGCGCTGGTAACTTTGCGGTAATGCGAAAGGGGGATATGTTTGAAGAGACAAATCTTCATTAAGTGTTGTTTGAAATAAAAATAGCGTATACTCGTACTATGTACGAGAGAGGTGTCTTGTAGTTAATTAGTAACAATCATTACCATCCCATGTTCACACGAGATCACATTATATCTATCTACAACAAAAGCAAGGAATATATACGCATTCACCCGTACAGGTCTCTAGGTGGCGTGGTGGTTACCTTTGTTGCAGTGTATTATGGCGGATCACTTCTTGTTGGTTCAAACAATACTCTCTATGGTCTCGAACAGGTAAAAAGAGAAACAGTTATTGCCAGCCTGTCTTCTACTGGTCAGGTTGTTGTCAAAAATCAGATTGACCTAAAGCCACAAACAAGTGGTACAGTTACGTATATACCAATAACAGTTGGTCAAAAGGTGCAACGAGGTCAAATCCTTGTCTCACTTGATTCTCGTTCAGCACTCATTTCCCTTAAACAAGCAGAGGCTTCTTACGAAAGTGCAAAAGCAACATATAAGAAGACAGAAAGTGGGGCTACAGAGGAAACGATTCTTGCTAGTAAGTCTGCAGTAGATTCGAGCAAACTTTCTCTTATTTCTGCAAAACAAAACGCTATAGCAAAGATGCAGGACGCGTATATTCAAGCCTCTGATGTTGTGTACACCAAGACGGCTAGTTTTTTCTTAAACCCCAACACACTCTCACCAACATTTTCTATAACAGGACTACCTCTTAACAATCAGAATGTTCAATCACAAATCGAGACAAGTCGTTCTGCAATTGTCGCGATGTTGCCACTTTGGAAAAATGATCTAAATACACTCACCGTTGATTCATCTCTTTCCACCGACTTAACCAAGACAACAGATAGACTTAATCAAGTAGCACAATACCTCGACGCAATCAGTTCTGTCCTTAATGGTACTCAATCAACCTCGATTGATAGTTACAAAAATACAGTTTCTACGGCGCGATCCTCAGTCAGTTCGCTCATTTCTAGTACAATCACAGCAGGACAGTCTATCGATGCCGCCTCCACCACACTCGCACAAAATAATCTCTCGTATACGCTCAAAGTTGCTCCACCAACAGAAGATGATCTAACAATTGCAAAAGCACAACTTGTGAGCGCGGAGGCAAATTATTTATCTGCACAACAGAATTATGCAAATACAATTATCCGTGCACCGTTTGATGCAGTTGTAGGCGCCATTGGCGTAAAGATTGGTGATAGCGCCAGTTCCGGAAGTAGTGCCGTGACACTTATTACAGCTAACAAGTTCGCCGACCTCTCCCTTAACGAAGTTGATGCAACGAAAATTAAACTAGGCCAAAAAGTCACACTCACCTTTGATGCGATAGAAGATCTAACACTTGCTGGTACGGTAAGTGAAGTGAGTCCGCTCGGTACCGTGTCACAAGGAGTTGTTACCTATAATGTAAAAGTTGCATTCGATACAGATGAAGAGGTTATCAAACCAGGGATGAGTGTGAACGCAAACATCATCACTGACATTCATCCAGATGTACTCGTTGTTTCTAATCAAGCAGTTAAACACCAAGGAACAACTTCATATGTGGATACTGCCGGAGATTCTTCTCAAACATTTACTAATGCAACTTCTGGGGTTAAGCTCCCAACATCTCCTACCAGAAAATCTGTTATAGTAGGTATTTCCAACGATTCAGTAACAGAAATTATTTCCGGTCTCGAGGAGGGTGATTGGGTTGTTTCTAGAACAATATCACAAACCACTACTGCCCAAACACAGCAAACAGGCTTCTCACTTCTAGGTTCTTCTCGTAACCAAGGTGGTGGCGCTGTTCGCGCGACGACTGGACGATAAACAATGATAGAAATTAAGAACATTACAAAAACATATATAAATGGTGATACAGAAACAAAAGTTTTAAAAAACGTTTCTTTCACAATACAAGATGGTGAGTTCGTTGCAATTATGGGGCCATCTGGATCAGGAAAATCTACCATGATGCATATTTTGGGAGCACTCGATACACCATCAAGTGGTACATACGTACTCGATGGTCACGATGTTTCAAAACTTTCAGACGACGCGCTCGCTGACATTCGAAAAACAAAGATAGGGTTTGTATTTCAGGCGTTTAACTTACTTCCAAGAACGACGGTACTTCGTAATGTTATGTTGCCGCTATTGTATACCGACATACAAGAAGAGAAACGTGAACACCTAGCCCGAGAAGCTCTACAGAAAGCAGGTCTGGATGAATCTCGCTACTACCATTTATCAAATCAACTTTCCGGTGGACAAATTCAGCGTGTTGCAATCGCGCGTGCTCTTGTTAACAATCCTAGTATCATTTTGGCAGATGAACCAACAGGGAATCTCGATACAAAAACTGGACAAATTGTACTCAGTACTTTTCAAGCAATAAATAAAGAGCAAGGGGGTACAATTATACTCATCACTCACGAGCCAGACGTGGCTTCTTACGCAGATCGTATTATTCATATTAAAGATGGCGAGATTATATCCGATAAAAAGAATCATAGTGTCGTTCGACATGGCGAACATCACCACGTATGACCACCAAAGATTTACTTCACGAAACATATATTTCCATTACCGCGAATAAAATTCGAAGCGGACTTACCATGCTTGGTATTGTGATCGGTATAGGATCTGTAATTGCGCTTATCTCGATTGGACAGGGGGCATCTCAATCTATTCAGAGCAACATACAGTCAATCGGCTCTAACCTCATCATGGTTATGCCTGGTAATCAGCGTAGTTTTGGCGGTGGGTTAAATCAAGGCCGTGGTAGTGCGCAGACGCTGACTCTCGACGATGCTCTTGCCATCAAAGAAAGTGTGCAAAATATCCAGGCTATAGCACCTGATATAACAAAGCGGTACCAGGTTGCAACTAAAGGGAAAAATACCAATACACAAGTAATTGGCACTCTTTCTGATTATGCGATGGTACGAAACATCGAAGTCGATACAGGGTCGTTTATCACAGACACCCATGAGCGCAGCCTCTCGAGAGTCGCAGTTCTTGGACCCACCACCGCAATTGATCTTTTCGGAGAAGGGAATGATCCTCTTGGTCAAACAGTACGTATTAACGGGCTCGTCTTTACCGTGATAGGTATTACAAAAGCAAAAGGGGGGACAGGTTTTAACAACCAAGACGACAGAATCATTATTCCACTCTCAACTATGTCTCGCTACTTGGCGGGGAGTGAGTATGTAAACACAATCAGTATCTCTGCAAACTCTCAGGATGCAATGGTAACATTGCAAAACGATGTGACAGCGTTACTTCTCTCTCGCCACAAGATAACAAATCCATTACAAGCTGATTTTAGTGTACTTAATCAATCGGACATCGTCGCAACGGCAACAAGTGTCACGACAACCTTCACCGTGTTTCTCGGTGCGGTCGCGAGCATTTCTCTCCTTGTTGGTGGTATAGGGATTATGAATATGATGCTTACCACAGTAACAGAACGCACACGAGAGATTGGCCTTCGAAAGGCAATCGGAGCAAAGAATAAAGATATTCGACTCCAGTTTCTTCTTGAAGCTCTCATGCTTACATTCGTTGGTGGTGCGATAGGAATAGTCTTAGGAAGTATTATTTCTTTTTTGGTAAGTAGTCTCATGAATATAGCAACTTCAACCTCTCTTTCATCCATTCTCTTATCATTTAGCGTTTCTGCTGCTATTGGAGTTGTCTTTGGCTACTACCCCGCACGACAAGCATCTGCTCTTAACCCAATTGATGCCCTGCGGCATGAGTAGGGTTACTAACTAATTACACACGTAGATATACAACTATGTTTATACATTCGAAAAAACAAATATACAGTTCACTCATTATTACCGCAGTTATTTTTTCTGGTCTAGGATATTATGCTGGAATGAAGAAATCTTCTTCTGATTCTCCACGGCAGTTTCAAGGGGGACAACGTGCTTCAAGGGGTTTCGGAGGAGGGGGAGTAACTCAAGGAGAAGTCATTTCTTTCGACAATCAAATGTTAACTCTCAAGGGGCGTGATGGTGGAAGCAAGGTAATCGTTGTCACAGATACCACCAAAGTATTGAAGTCAGTCACTGGTGTAAAAAGTGATGTGAAGACCGGATCATCTGTTGTCATTATGGGCACGCAAAATAGTGATGGAAGTATCACAGCGGAAACATTACAGTTACGTGATGGCTTACCTCAAATGCGATCTCAAGGACAGTAGATTGACCCAGAACATTTTTTGTTGTATAATAACGGTATTCCAACGGAGGAGGGTTTGTTACAATGAAAATGACCGTATTTGCAATCGCCATACTGGCGATTGTCTGCTTTGCACGGGGTATAGATTTCCTTGTGCGCAAGAATATCGAACAGAGGAGGAAATACCTGGAGGGGTTGCTCAACCAGCACCTCTCCAATGATCCCGCCTCGATCGACGAAATTCTCATGCAGGTTAACGATTACGCGATGAAGTGGCATGAGGGCTTCATCGACAACGGAGATCGCTTTACCCAAGAAGAGGTGCTCAGCATTCTCTCTGAGCGTAAACGCCTAGGTAACGTTGCCCAGGTATGGGTACCGACCAGGGCAGTCGTGGGGTGGAAAATCACCCCTGCGTAGCGGTCTCACTCGCTGTTGGATCAGCCGCGTTTGTACACGCGGCTTTTCCTATGGAAATTTTTATATTTCAATGCTGTAAGATGAATTGACCAAAATATTTTTTTATTGTATAATTAAATTATTCCAACCTAGTAAGGAGGAGGTGTCATGCAACTCTCCATGGTTACCACGATCTTGGAGAAGTATCAACACTGGATTGCCTGGTTGTTGTTATTGATCTGCCTGTTTCCTTTCCTGCGGTGGCTCGTGGAACATGCTTACCTCAAATTGACTTGGAAGAAGACGAGCGAGAAAACGCTCGAGTTGTTCATCGAAACTCGGGGACTTCCTATGATCGGTAGGGGAAACGTCGTGGGGGTTACTAGCATCGTCAATGACTACTGGAGCATCCCGTTCAGACCACCCGTATCCGAAGAAAGGGTGATGACCATTCTCGAGAAACTGCACCGAGAAGGGAGGGTGATTCGGAAGAAGGAGGGTGAGAGTTACATATGGGAGCCACTCTCGTCGTAACCCTTTACCCGCTGGTTGGAAGACGCCGCGCCCACGCGCGGCTTTTCCTATGGTAATTTTATTTTTATACTATCTAAATTATTTGAAAGTATTTGACTTCGCCTCACCTCTATTCTAGTATGAATATATTCCAATTGGAGGAGGTGTGTCATGCAAGTCATCCAGGATTTCTGGCCCGTTCTGTTCATAGCCCTTCTCTACGGAGGGGTCGAGATTCTCAGGATCCGTGAGCAGGGGAAGCGGCGTTTAGGGATACTCGCCCGAATGGTCAGGTATGAGGTCCTCGAGCAAGGTGGGCCCTTGCGCACCGGGCAGATAGTCGTCGCTATCGGTCGTCAGTTGATGGAATGGGGCTACAGCCCATGTACCGACGAAGAGGTGCTGAAGGTTCTCGAAGACCTCGAACGCACTGAAGTTGTCGCTCGCGAGGAGGAGCCCTTCGGCGGGGTGTTGAAGTGGAGTCCCTTCATCGGTCCACCGCGCCCGCAGCAATGATCATCACCCGCTGGTTGGAAGACGCCGCGCCCACGCGCGGCTTTTCCTATGTCATTTTGACACCACTCTAGCCTAAGTGGTACGCTTACACCATACTCATACAATAATAATCACCATGGCAACTAAAAAAGCAAACGCTACAAAAAAAGTTCCTGCAAAAGTTTCTGGAGCATCTAAGAATAGTTCCTACACACTTAAAGTTGTCCGTGGTAAACCGCTTATTCCAAAGATTGTTGTTGCGGTCGATAAGAAAACAAAGAAGGAATTTGGTTGGGGGATGGTGATAACAGGTGTTCATGATCCTGGTGTTGATCGCAAGAAGCATGACGGTCGTCCGTACGCTATATTCGAAGGACTTCTTGTTGACGAGGCGTATCGAGGTGGAGGTGTAGGAAGAGCAATTATGGACAAAATAAATCAAATTACAGAAGAGGGAGGTCACTACAAGTCTAGTCTTCACACCAGCAAGGAATGGCTTCATACATTTTATAAATCTCTTGGGTACATGCCACACGGAGTATCGTTCCGAAAAGATTTTTCGTATCCTGCAATAAAGAAATCAAAGAAGAAGTAGTTCCGGAGTGTTGCTATTTATAGCGTAAGGACAAACGAGACAGTCTTTCCGTCACTGAGATTTTCTCGTGTACGAATGTCTTTCTTTATCGGTAAGAGATAGGCGTTTCTTTTTGTGTCTCGGAAGAGAGATGTTTTCCAGGTGCTGGTACCAATAGTTGCTTGTACTCGCACAATACCCCATGATGATTTGTGTACCTGACTTTTCTGTATTTCATCACTAGTTTTTGTTGGCAGTGTAATGAAATACCACGAGGCGGGTCCCTCATATTTCCATAATTTTGCACGAGAGCGTATCTGCATGACTATTGTTTCCAGCGCGGAGCAAATTGCACCATAAACGTGTAGAATTTTGCTAAAAGTGTGGGTGTGCCACGCCCGAGCATACTTTTGTAACACATTCTTTTAAACTCTCGTAGGTCATTTCCTTCATAACATAGTTTCCCATTTTTAAAACACAAACTACAATAGTTATCGTGTTCTCTTACACCCGGATCTTTTTCAAATGGCATGAGGCAACTGTGACAATATGTTCCTTCCTTCATAGTTATTTAACGTATTGCTTAATACGAGAAACAAGATCATCGGTATTCATATGCAAAAGTTCTGCGAGTCGTAGTGTGCTTAGGAGAGATTTTGCTACGTCTACTTTCAGACTCTCTTCGTCGATCGCCCCCCCCATGATCCACTGCTTCACTTACCGTAACTATTTTCCCTGCGGTTTTTGCAAAGTGGATACCCAAGTGACGTACTGCAAAAGCGTACCTACCTTGTTCGTCGAGAAGTCTAAGTTCTGGATATTTTTCTTCTGTGAAGGCGTAGCGCTCCGCTATGTAGTTCATCAGTTCTTGTATTGTTTGTGGATCGTTCATAGAGATACTTAGAAGTATAGCATTTCTATAGATTGTACAGATTCGTATACTTTTCTTTCAAATAGTTTGTAAAGTGGACGCTTGTGAGAGCCTCTCCCGTCACCTGGTGTGCCAGATCTTTTGCTTTGTAGAGTTTGCCGTGGTTATGAATCTTGGCGCGTAGCCACGCGAGCGCTTTCTTGAAATTTCCTTTCTCGAAATCTTTTTCGAGGGTTGGTATGTCTCGTTTCATTGCATTGTAGAATTGTGCAGAGTAGAGATTCCCAAATGTATACGTAGGGAAATATCCAAACGCACCAATTGACCAGTGAACATCTTGAAGGAATCCTAAATTGTCTTCTTTCACTGTGATACCGAAGTATTCTTTCATTTTCTTATTCCAAGCATTTGGTAGATCTCGCACGGAGAGTTTCCCAGAGATGAGCTCTTTTTCTAGTTCAAATCGGAGGATGATGTGGAGATTATACGTTACTTCATCTGCTTCTGTGCGGATGAAAGACGGAGTCACGGTGTTGATGTGGTGGTAGAAATCATCAAACGAAACTTTTTTGTATGGCTGTGGAAATGCTTTTTGTAATTTGGGATAGAAATATTTCCAAAATGGTTTACTCGTCCCGATAATTCTTTCCCACATACGTGATTGGGATTCATGTATTCCAAGAGAGATGTAATCTCCAAGAGGCGTACCGAAATGTTCTGCAAGCAGCCCTTGTTCGTAGAGGGCGTGACCTGTTTCATGGATGGTCGACGATAGAGCATAGAGTGCGTCATTTTCCTTGTAGCGCGTTGTGATGCGTACATCTTCTGCGTGAATGGTTGTAGTAAATGGGTGCACAGATGTATCCAGACGTCCCATTTCGAAGTCAAAGCCTATTTCTTTTGCCATCATAGTATTAAATGCAACCTGTTTTTCAATTGGAAAATGTCCTTGAACGCGAAGACTTTTTCTTTTCTTTGATGCCTTTTGCGTCTTTCGTAGAAAGGGAACAAGGAATGTCTTCAGTTCTTCTAGAATTACTTCTGCTTCTTTTGTTTTCATACCTGGTTCGAATTCATCAAGCAGTGCGTCATATGGATGATCCTTGTAACCAAGAAGTTTTGCTTCTTTTCGTTTGAGTGCGATTATTTTTTCGAGATAGGGGAGAAAGAGTTCTCGTCGTTTCTGGTGGCGTGCTTGTTCCCAGGCAGTGTGTGCTTGGGTGATGAGGAGCGCTCGTTCGCGGATGAATGCGTCGGGAAGTTTCTTCGCACGCGTGTAGTCGCGCCATGTTTCTTCTACAAGTGCGACATCGCTACCACGCAGTGCGCCAGTGTCGACTTGTTTCTTGAGTTTTGTGAGTAGCCCATCTTCATTGAGGGCCAAGAATTTTGTGTGCACGATACTACTTAATTCTGAGATTGATTCACCACGAGATTTCGCTGCTTTCGCCGGCATATTCACCGTTTGGTCCCATTCGAGAATGAAGATAATCGAGCTGAGTCTTTTGTGTTCTTGTAATCGTCTTTTTAGTTCGCCAATAGTTGCTCTGTGTGCTTTCATGATGTCGGGCAGTATATCATTCTTGTAACGCGGTTTAATAATCGTAGGTGTTTGCTAAATAGGTGTCGATAGTGCGCTGGTCCAGGTCGTAAAAATGTTGGTTGTTGTTGTGGAGGTACGTAGCTAGACGTATTCCAACGAATCTCCAGTGCCACGGTTCGTAGATGTAGTACGCATTATCTTTTGGGTACGAGAGGACAAATCCGTACCGGTATGCATTCGCCTCTAACCATTCGTATGCTTTGGTCGAGTCGAACCCACCTAGATTTCCTCCAAGGCCGCTCGTGATGAAATCGACGGTTGTACCCAACTGATGTTCAGAATATCCTTGATCTGCAGAGAAAGTGTTAGCAGTACCAGCACCATAGATAACAGAGTATGTAGATTTAAGAGATTTTTGTTCTGCGAAAGATCGGTAGCCAGACTTTACGTACAACGCAACACCGTCATTATTTGCTTGTATCAGTAGTTTTTCTAAAAATGGCCACACCTCAGAAACTATTTTTTCTGTACGAGATGAACTGTAGGTATATGTCGGGGGAATGATAGAGAGATGGGCTGGCACATAGTTCTCGCTTAAGAAAAATATTTTGGAATACTTTTTCAATATTTCTGCATCTACGGTTGAGAGTTTTTGTAGTGTGTTGACGGTACCAGAAATAGAGCCAACAGTTTCCTGTACGCCTGCAACCTGGGAACTAACAGCCTCGACATGTTCTTTGGTCGAGGTGATGGTAGTAGAGAGTCCTAGAGTCTCTCTGCTTAATGATGAAAAACCTTGCGAGAGGATGTCCATCGTTGTCCTGTAACTCTCTGTGGTGGAGGCGAGTTCGCTTGAGAGAGTGTTCACGCGTGTTTCGAGGGAGTGCATTTTGAATGCTTGGTACGCAACCACAAGAAGGAGTATTGTGCTTGTGATTTCAAGAGGGGAGAGCCGTCGCTTGTTCGCATCATTTGATCTATGGTCCATACTGAATACGAGTATAGCACCGCGTATGCATTCTTCTTCCCCACCTTCCAAAATTTGAGAAAAAGTGGTATTATACGCAAGCGTTATTTGGTGTTTACCTGGTATTCGTAATGTAACTAATTACGAATAACTAAGAACTAATAACTATCTTGGGGTATCGTCTAATGGTAGGACATCAGGTTTTGGTCCTGAGTATCGAGGTTCGAGTCCTTGTACCCCAGCAAAGCGAATTATATACTGTATGCGTAGCATTCTTTAAACTTACGCTTTGATGGGGTAAGAAAGTGACCTGCGTCACTTTCGGCAAGGACTCGAATACGGGGTCGAGAAGTCTTATATTTTTTGTAATCTAAAAATAGACTTCGTGACCGAGTCTTGTACCCCAGCCACGTTGAGCGAGTTCGAAGAGTATTAAAACATTAAAGCTATATGGATGAAAACCTTTCAAAATTAAAAGAACAAATCTCAAAAATTGATACATTAAGAGGTATTGAAAATTGGGGACCGGAATACCAAATATGGGAACAGTCTACAGAAAAACTTGTAAGACAGATTTTTGGAGGGGATGGTTTAAATCTTTTTAAACAACAGAGGACTATGACAACTTCTTATATTGATCCGAGTTTTAATCGCTCTCAATACCTCAAAGAATTAGACAATAGAAAGCGTATCTTAAACGGCCTTCTTTCTGAAGTAAAAGAATCTCTGCCCATTGTTGTTAGTTCAGAAAAAACAGATAAATCTGTTTTAAAAGAAATTTGGGCAAAGGAAACGGCTATAAAAGAAAACTTGCTGACTACAAGCGAGGTTCAGGTTTTACACGAAGGATTAATTGAGCATTTAAAAGTCACCTTATCTCCAGACAGCTTACCTGGATTACGATTTAGAAAACTTCAAACTGTAAGACAAATTTGGTGGTCTACTGAGGACGGATATCCGTACCCGGCCGCCTGGCCCTCATTTCAACCTTATCTCGATTTACTTTCTCAGCATGAAGCTGAAAAAACAATCAAGAAACGACTTGAGACAGAAGGTCTTTTCGTTGAGTCCCGTTCCCAAGGCGAGGATCAACATCTTTTAATAGGAAAAAGGGATGGTACTAGTGAAAAAGCCCATTTGATTATTGATGGTAAAACAGGAGAGATTCGAGTTGAGGATAATAGACAGGAACCAACAGAGTTGCTCGCTCGGATTGAGACAATTCTAACATTACCAAATGGTAAACAAATAAAAACCACACGCGAGGCGATAGAAGAAATTTCAGAAAAATAAAATGTGTAGGAGAAGTTAAATACAACATAACTATGGACAATTATTTTTGGAGAAGAGGACTCCCCGAAGAACAACAACTAGAGCTTCTTGATTCTAGGCTAATTCAATTACGTGAAGAGAAGAATGCTAGTGAAGAATCATATCGTTGGAGAGGTAGAGATATCTATTTAATTAAAAAAGATATTGCTGATACCGAATACAAAAGAAAACTTTTATATGAAAGGCTTTCGGTAAAAAGTAGAACTGGTAATAGTGTGAGTAGCCACAGTCAGGAAAATCACAATTATTTCAGCGGGGTAATTAAAGATAACACTATAGTTGGTGACGGCACTCTTATAAAGTTCGAAAATCAAAAAAATGAAAAACGACATCCGAAAAATTGGTATGAAAAACCATTTGGAATAGTTTTTCTTGCTGTTGTAGCAGGGGTAATTATTGGAGGTTTCCTATACCTCCTCAGGTGGAATTAGGTTGTTCCGAAGTGCATTAAAATAGTACAACTGAAAATGCTTATAAAAGTTTGCTGGGTAAGGTATGGAAATATCCGAATCCGATGAGATCAGAAACAAAATAACTAATTTAATAAAGTATTAATTATTAACCCAAATGTTTTTAAAAGAGATAATCCAATTCATAAATTTATCCCTAAAACTTCTTACTGAACCAGAAACAGGTTGTTCTTTTGTGCTGGTACTTACTAGGGTTATTGCAGGAGCTTTCTTAACTAAATTTACTTTTACAGGTTGAGTAACTACCGCTGATTCTGTGTAACCATTTGGCACATGAATCAAAAGAAAAGAACCCACTTTTGCTCCAACAACTTCCCCTTCATCTTCGGGTTTATAAGTACTCAAAAATATCGTAAAATTGTATGTTTGGATAGCGTCGTCTGGAAGAGTGACTAAGAATGGTATTTTTACAGTTGCCCCGTTCCTAATTGTAATCTTCTCGGGCACTTTAACTAAATTACTATAGTCACCTGATGTAAAAGATATTCCTGACTTCTTGTTATTGAGTTTTTCAACAGAAATATAATAAGTTTTATCTGGTGTATTGTTTGGAAGTTCTTCATTTATTACAACAAGTTCACTTGAGGCGCTCTCACCCCTACTTAGTGTGAGTTCAATTCTTGGTGGAGTTAGAGTTAGAGCAAAAACTGATTGTGTTAGCAAGAAACAAAAGACAAAAACAAGTGTTTTTTTCATTTTTTTATAATTAATATATATAATTGAATTATACCCCATTTACAAACAAAAAAGTTTCAACTTCCCACCCAACTCCCAGCAACACACAAAAATAGCGCAGAAAAAATGGTATACTCAATTCATATGAGCAAAACATTTACATGTCGAGAATTGGGAGGAACTTGCGACGAGAAATTTTCTGGAGATACTTTTATGGAAGTTATCCAGAAAGGAATGCCTCACATGACATCTGATGAAGCACACACGGCTAGTATTATGAGTATGGAAGCCAGAACTGGTGAAAATAAAAACGCATGGATGACCAGAATGCAGACGGAGTTTGATAGTAAATCTGAAGATTAGAGGAATGTATAATACATCCAATTTGAGCTAGGTTCTAGCGTCCAAGTTGCACTGAATTCATAAGGGTTTTGTGTGAACAAAAAATGTAGTTTTATTGACCCTCTTAGGGCACTCGAACTTTTAACTTATTTTATGAAAGAAAAAAGCCACCCGAAGGTGGCTTCCGGACCTCGTGAAGAGATCCTAACGGCGATTCCTGACGGATGCGGCCAGGTCGGCGCAGATTGTGTCAAGCGCGGTGTACCGCTCGAGGACGATCTCGCCCATGTAATGGTTCGGGAGTCCCATGCGCTCCGCGCTGTCCGGCCAACCGACGAAGAGCTTCCTCCGCTCGTAATCGTTTCGCATCATGCACTTGCCGATCATGATGCCGAGCTCGAGGTTCGTGTTGAGCCCGAGCAGTTCGTCGGCCTTGCGCGGGATCCAGAACACGGCGTACTCAGCACACGTGGTGGGCGTGAAGAGCCGACTGGATTCCCAGCGGTGGATGTAGCCCCGTTCGGTGAAATCGCCGGGAGCTTCGAATCCCCGCGGTTCCGGGCAGTAGATCCATCCTTCGAAGCCGTATTTGCGCAGAAACGCGACCGCTTTGGCACGCCACTGGCATTCCAGGATCTGGTTGCGCGACGTCGGCCCGGCCAGGAACACGGCGGTATCGCTGAACGCGGGAAGCTCCGCATCGTTGTAGAGCTGGACCTTGGGATCTGCCCACATGGCCTTGAGTTCGGCCAGCAGGGTTTCGTGCGCTACCAAGTATCCTTCTTGTCGATCGAGTGCGGGCATAGAGCCTCCTCATAGGTGGAATGATCCTCTTAATTGGTTGGGGAAGAGTGACCCGCTAAAAAGTACACTACAATATTTTTTATACTTTGTCCATATCAACCCAACTTGAGCTGAGTTCCTGGCATCCGAAGAGGTTCGAGTCCTTGTACCCCAGCAAAGCGAATTATATACTGTATGCGTAGCATTCTTTAAACTTACGCTTTGATGGGGTAAGAAAGTGACCTGCGTCACTTTCGGCAAGGACTCGAATACGGGGTCGAGAAGTCTTATATTTTTTGTAATCTAAAAATAGACTTCGTGACCGAGTCCTTGTACCCCAGCAAACAAGAGCGTCGCTCAGGATGCGTCCATTCTGTTTTTTTACTAACAGCGATATAATCAACTCATGGCTATTAAAATACCAATTGATACCGCAAAGAAAGATTTCAGTGAGTTTCTTTCAATGGAAGAAAATTCTCGAATTCTATTTTCAGGTAAGTTTGGTGCAGGAAAGACACATTTTCTCAATGAGTTTTTCAAAGAAAATCATGATTCATATGAAGCCTTTCATTTGTATCCAATAAACTATCAAATTAGTGCTAATGATGATATTGTGGGTCTCCTTAAATACGATGTCATTATCGAGCTTCTAAAAAAGAATAAAGATATTTTTGAAGAAAAATCTGTGAACGGGATCAAAGAATCGTCTCTACTATTTTGGTCGTGGATAAAAGATAGATATACAGTAAACGATGTTCTTCAGAAAATTATTTCAGGAGGTGAAGATGTTGCCTCGTTGTCTGCCGATCCAATAACCAGTGTTTTAGCAAAATTAGGCAGACCGTTGAAAGACTTACTAGATCTCGATAAGGATTTTCAGGAGTTTAAGACAGAATATAAGGCAGGTGATAAAGGCCTAATAGAAAAATATACTGCTGAAATAAAATCTAAGAATATTACTGAGCCGGATTATGTTAGCAATCTGGTAAAAGAAAAAATTTCACAACAAAAAGGCATAAAGAAAAGTGTTCTTATTTTGGATGATTTAGACAGGGTAGATCCAGAGCATATATTTAGGGTGCTAAATCTCCTCTCTGCCTTTTTTGAACGAGAAAATGAGAATAGGTTTGGGTTCGATATCATAATCGTTGTCGCAGATTACGCAAATCTTGAGCACATATTTCATCACAAGTATGGCGTTGAGACGGACTTTTCAGGTTACGTGAATAAGTTTTTTACTATTGCTCCGTATCGCTTCGATAACCAGCAAGCTGTGGTAGATACTGTTGAAGAAATAGTTAAAAGTATAAAAAATGAAAATCCTCAAATGATAAGTGCTATTGGGGAGGGAGGATATATTAAATTGTTTCTTGAACATATTTTTGTTCGTGCAGTTGAAAGTCAGGCGTTGACACTTCGAGGGTTGCTTAAGCCTACTCGGTTTCAATTCCTAGAGTTAAAAAAGGGTGGATTTAATATTCAAAACTTGAGAACTGATGAATTTGAAATGTATTTTAATATTGCTATCCGGGTCGCAATATTAAGCTTTACAGACATAAAAGGCTTCCTAAAAGTCATTTCTATCATCAAAGAATCACCACGAAGAACACAAGAGAGAATGCCGTTCAAGCCTTATATAACGGCTATGCTTAAATCGCTAAAACCAGAAAGACCAGAAAAATCATTCTATTGGAAAAAATATCTAATTGAATGGGATACTTTTGAAAATTCTTTTGTAAAGGCAGAAGATGTTAGAGACGAGAGTTTATTTTATGAATTGCTCGTTGATTATATTGAACACAAAAGAAACAACTATAAGTAATTCGACAGTAATTTTACAGCGCTCGAGACGCGTGGAAATGCTATACTAAAAATAGCCACCAAAGCCTTACAGTGCAATGAACCCTTTGGTTCTAACCCGAGACGCTCAGCAACACACAAAAATAGCGCAGAAAAAATGGTATACTCAATTCATATGAGCAAAACATTTACATGTCGAGAATTGGGAGGAACTTGCGACGAGAAATTTTCTGGAGATACTTTTATGGAAGTTATCCAGAAAGGAATGCCTCACATGACATCTGATGAAGCACACACGGCTAGTATTATGAGTATGGAAGCCAGAACTGGTGAAAATAAAAACGCATGGATGACCAGAATGCAGACGGAGTTTGATAGTAAATCTGAAGATTAGAGGAATGTATAATACATCCAATTTTGTTCCAAGAATTTTTAGTTCGATTCGACCAGCAACTAGACAGAATTATTTTCATATTGTAGTATGTTACAAGACGGGTACAACCCTTCCCTTAATAGAGTAATTTTGAAAAGGAGAATTGCCTTGCAAGAATCGTACTGCTTGGATGTCTACACCGGCTACGACACCTCCGTGGAGGTGGAGCGGCTCATCAAGTACCTGAGGAACACGGCCACGGGTTTCGGCATCACCAAGGTGCAGCGTGGTCGGATGGGTGGCATGAAGGTGCTCCGCGTCATGACTCCCAAGGCGGAGGAACTCCAGCGGCACATCTGCGAAGGGGCTGCCGCCAACGGTGATCCCGGCATCACCTTCGGTGACGACTGCGACTTCCGCACTCACGATAGTTCCGTGGATGCGCGTCGCGACATGGACTTCATGCCGGACTACAACAACCCGCTGGGTGACGACGAATTCGACCTCTTCAAGGCGACGACCGTCCAGCCCTAGGGCCCAATACCACTCGCATTAGCAACGATCCGCTTCTGCGGGTTTTTGCTTTTAAATTTCAATCCTGCCCAACAACCCAAGTGGTATACTTCCAGTATGGATTTTGAACTAAAAGTACACGATAATCTTTCTTTACGATTAAGAAAGCCGGAAGATGCTCAACACTTTTTTCAGTTGGTGGAAAAGAATCGAGAAGCGTTTCGTCCATATTTGGATTGGATCGATACAACAACATCTGATAAAGATGTAGAAGATTTTATTCTGAAATGTAAAAAGGGTTTTGAAGAAAAAACAAGCGCCGACTTCGGAGTTCTGTACGAGGGGAAGTGGGTCGGTTCAATGGGCTTTCATGATATCCGACACGATCACCACAGGGCCGCCATAGGGTATTGGCTCGATAGAGAGTATCAGGGTAAGGGGATCATGACTGCGTGTGTGAAAGCAATCATCAACTATGGTTTTACGGAATTAAATCTCAATCGTATTGAAATCCAGTGTGAGATGAATAATCTCAAAAGCAAAGCAATACCAGAAAGACTCGGATTTACGTGCGAAGGAATTTTAAGAGACTATCACAAGGTAAACGGAGAATATCAAAACGATCTTCTTTACAGTCTTCTGAAAAGAGAATGGAAAGGGTATAAAAATATCTAGTTTAGATGGGTTATAAATTTTCGAAATTTTACCTGCTATACTTATTTTCATGATACCTAAAAATACAATTTGTTTGTGGTTCGAGAAGGGAGCAGAAGATGCAGCAAAATTTTATGAGGCAACGTTTCCTGACAGTAAATTAATTCACGTGTTTAATGCCCCGAGCGATTTTCCAGATGGAAAGGAGGGCGATGTACTCACGGCATACTTTACCGTGTGTGGAATACAGTGTATGGGAATAAATGGTGGGCCAACATTCAAACAAAGTGAATCATTTTCTTTTCAGATTGCAACAGATGATCAAGAAGAGACAGATAAGTACTGGAATGCAATAGTTGGAAATGGTGGAGTGGAAAGTGCTTGTGGTTGGTGTAAGGACAAGTGGGGAGTGTCATGGCAGATCACCCCACGAACACTAACAGAAGCACTCACAAAAGGAGGAGATGAGGCGAAGCGAGCATTCGACGCTATGATGACCATGCAGAAAATAGATGTAGCAAAAATAGACGCCGCCCGACGAGGGGAGTAATATATGCACCTATCTAAAAAAATCTCACTAACCCTTCTTGCGGTCACCGCGCTTTTGGGTTCGAGGTCGATGTTTGCATTTTTTGATGATCCGGAGGGACCGAATCTTTTAATCGTTGTTGTAACCGCAGGTGTTGTCTATGCGTTATCTTTCACGGTATTCCTCTCATCCCTTTCAGAATCTAAAAAACTTCCTCTTGCTATCCTTGTGCAACTTCTTATACTAACAACACTCGCTTATTTGGGACGCCTATGAATCACACCACACTTCATAAAACGTGGATTATCAAAGCAACTCCAGAAGATGTGTTTGGTATCATGGCTGATTTCAAAAATTTTCCGAAACATTTTCCAAAAGTTGCACAGTCGATAGATGTTCTTAAACAAGATGGAAATCATTTAGAGATGGAAGCAACAGTGAAATCGTTTGGGAGTCAGTTTCGCGTGAAGATGAAAACAGAAATTCTTCCGGGTAGGGGATTCATATCAGATAATGATAGTTATCAGTTTGGAACCTCAGGTCATGAAGAACTTCTCATATCGCCGCACGAAGGTGGTGCACTCATCGACTACACATACCAAGTCACTATTCATAAAGCATGGCTACGAGTGGTAGCAACCCCACTTATCAAGTGGTACTCAATGAAATTCTGGGAAAAAGCAGTGATAGACGAACTCAAAAAAATTGTGGAGAAGGGGAAGTAGTATTTTTTAAATTCTCTCCGATTGCGAATAGTAGCCTGTATTTAGGGTAGTGATTCGTATCGCGTGCTATTTTTCGATATACTTAGGCGTATGCTCTCGTACTTCCCACTTTCTTCAGAAAATATTGATGACGCGATTAGGTTGGTGCGGGAAGTGTTTCCTGATGATTTTGATACGGATGATAGTCCTGAAGTTGCCTATCGTGTAAGTGTTGATGGAGAGGCTCATAAAGAATTTATCACGAGGCACCGTTTAGATATATTGAAATACTTTATCGTAAAAAATGAGGAACAGAAAACAATTGGAGTTACAGGTTGGTATACCGTTTTGGATGAACCAAAAGATATCATTTGGCTGGGGTGGTATTGTGTAAGCAAAGAAGAACGAAGAAAAGGATTTGGCAAAGAGATTTTGGAATGGACCATAGATCGCGCCCGTGATATGGGTTATAAAAGAATGCGGCTATACACAACAACACATCCAGGTGAAGCAACTGCGCAAATTTTGTATGAAAAACTAGAGTTCAAACTCTATGCCACAGAAACAACACCCGGGGTTGATTACACAACTTTGTTTAGAGAAAAGGAGTTGTGATTAAACATTGATCAGTATGTTTTAAACACCTAATGTTTGTGGCTATGTGTGGAACCGCCCTTACCCTCCATATGAGAAAGCATGTATGTGGCAATACCTGTGGTGATTGGTACTGCAATAATAAGCCCCATACTTCCCACAAGAATACGAACGGCTTCAGTGGCAAATATTTCACTGTTGATAATAGGCAGTAGCCCTGTTCCTTTGGTTTGTGTAGCTAGAAGAATAAGTGGAAGCGCGACACCAACGTAAGCAATAGCGAGTGTATTTACAAGTGCGCCAATATGTTCTCTTCCAATACGAATCGCACGCCTATAAATTTCTTTTCGTGTTAGGTGGTGTCCTGCTCGGTAGAGTTCTTCTACTGCAACGGCTTGACCAATGGCTATGTCGTAGAGGACACCAAGAAGACCTATCATAATGCCCCCGAATAACAATCCAACCATATTAATTATCCCTTGAGAATTCATGCTAAGGTACATGCTTTCCTCAGAACTAAAACCTGTGAGTCGCCCAGAATAAATAGCATAGTAAGTTACCAAACCAACGACGATCACAGTTGCGATCATACCAAGTACGGCAGAAGAGGTGGTTCTTGTAAATCCATGAGTTATATAGGATCCAGTAATGATAATCAGTGAAGCGACACCAATGCTTGTAATTGTAGCTGAATATCCCTCTAGTATGCCAGGAATCAAAACATAAAAAATTAATACCAGACTACCAGCAAGAGATGCTAACCCACGAATACCTTGTAGCCCTCCGAACAAAAAGAGTAGAACAAGAAACATCAGTAACAGATATAGTAGTACATCTAGGCGATAGGGGTCTGATACTATCCAGTAGTCGTTATCTGAAAAGGTGTCTTTTTGATGTCGTATATAAAATAATTCATCTTTACTAAGTTGTGTTGGTGAGTCATTTTTGAATGTAATTATTTTCCCTTCATCAAGACCCTCAAGTATTTCCACCTTAAGCGTTTGTATTTTTCTTTCTATAGCAAGTTCTGAACTGGTTGTGGCATCTGAGACCTCAAGTACCTTAGCTTTTTCAATGACATCTATATCAGGTACAAGGGTTGCCTGTGCACATGCAACACCAACAATAGTACTAGCGAGAATAAAGGATATAACTATGTTACGCATGTAATAATGTAAGTTACGTGTCTGTGTCATTAATTATATCTTACTACAGGTAGTGCATACACCAAAAAATTCTAGCGAATGGGAATTAATAACTTTGAATTTTTTAGAAAATTTTAAAATTTCTTTTTGGAGTAGAATCGGATTGCAATGCTCAATGTCTTCTAGTTTCCCACAGATTTCGCAAATAATATGGTGATGGTGATGGTTCGTATGGATGAATTCATAATACGCAGCCTTATCATGAAGGTTTATTTTTGCAATAAGATGAGAGGAGACAAAATCCTCTAATGCTCGATAAAGGGTTACTTTGTCCATGTGCATCTTTAAACGTATTTCAGAAACAGTTAAAGGTTTTTTTGCAGAACTAAGAAAGGATAGTAGCTTGATACGCTTAGACGTTACTCGGTAACCATGTTCTTTTAAAATCTCTTCAAATTTCATAGTTGCATTAGTATAGCATTAACGCAACTATATTGCAATATGTTCTGGAGTCTATTGGAGGCACAAAGATTAGAATTATAAAAATAAACCGCCCCCTCACGAGGACGGCTTGCCACAATCCTGGTCCCTATGTGTTGAAGGGCGGGTTCTTGGCGTAATCTCCAAGTGCTTGCTGCCCTTCGGCGACAAGTTCAGGGAGTTTTCGGTTTTCTCCGGAGGTGACCAAATTCGCCACAGCCCGGAGGAATGCTTCACTTACGGTTGTCTGAGCAACCTCTTTTCCGGTTGCTTTACTCCACTCGATGAAGCTGCAGTCTTCGCACGCATGGAGGCGTACGTTAACCACATCGTTATCGGGCAGCGTGATCTGCAACCGGTGTCTTGGCCCCCACTGCGTTGATACACGAACGACGGCCGCTACCGGCATTGCTACCCTCCTTCATGCTGGTCAAGTATTCGAATGCCTGCGAGAGTTCCAGCGTACCCTCGAAGGGATGGACGGGGAGCATCTGCAGGGTGCCCCAGATCTTCTTGTAACCGGCGACCTCGTGCGGATGCATGTCGGTCAGGTGAAGGGGGAGATCGTCGATCGATTTCACCTGGTGCACCGGCGCCCCAATCGATTCGCCATAGGAGCGGATGAGGTTCACCGCCTTGTACTCCTCCGTCTCCATGAAATCGACGTCGACCACAGTGGTTATGCAGCCGCAATCGCAAAAGTGGACGAAGTCGTACTGATAGCGACGGAGGACTTCCTGAACCTTGCGCATGTTGCGTTCCGCGAGAGCGAATTGAAGCATCGCGTCGTGGATGTGCGACATGATCGGATCCTGGTACCGGTGGAAGATGTTGCCATCACCACCATCCTTGATCTGAAGGGCGCTGTAGGCGAAGACGGCACCGTAGGCGCTGGCACCCAGATGACCGCTCTTGAGCCGGTGAAGGCTCTCGAGGATCACCAGCATAACCGCCGGCCGGACCGTGTTGTGATCCGTCATTGCCTCGTAGAGGTCGTACAGCAATTGCCTCGGCAACTCGTTGTACTTGGTGGCAATGAAGGCGATGTCCATCATGGTCATCGGCCGGAAGAACGAACTACCATCATTGACTGTGCACATGGGTAATCTCCTGACTTTGGTTGGTGGTGAAAAGACAATTTTTGTGGGGTATTTCTCCCCACATATATGCATACAAACTCACATAGTTTATATACATAGATCCGGGGAGTAATTTACTTACTAGATTTTTTTACTTCGTGGAATGTTTGCAGACCAGAAATACCTTTTCGTTTCTTAAATGTTTTTATTTTTGCAATGATTGTTTTTATAGATTCCTTTGTTTCGTTGCTGACGGTATGAAAATTGTACGCTAATATACCTGGATCTAGTGGAACTTCTCCAATAACCACAGTCTTGTGTTGTTCCATGAATAAATCATAAAACTCATTTTTTGCTGGTTTGTTTATAATTGCGTAGCAGGGGATCATAGTTTTTCTACATATCTCCCGAATTTGTTCAAATACTTTTATACTGTTTCGATGTGGTTCTACAACACCGATAACCGCATCAATACCAGAATATAATCCATAATTAATCATATCGGAACCGGCAACACTATCAGCAACAACCCAAGCATCTTTTTCGTCGAGTAGTCCCAGATAGTATTTAAGCGGTCCAGAAAGCCCATGAGCACATTTATCACTGAAAAGTACATCTGGTGATCCAAGTCCGATGTTGATGAGAGAAAGATTGGGAGAGATTGTAGTACTAATAGACGAGGTGTATGGATCCATTGGGGAAAGAGTAAACGTGGGGAGAATTTTATCGCTTTCTGTGATAATGCGAGACCATTGTTTATCTTCAGATAAACCAACTTTTTCCATAAAGACTCGATCAGTTTTGTGCATGAGCGGAGTTTTTTCAGGATCCAATCCAAGATTGCTAGTTAAGTCCATATTGTGGTCAGCATCTATAGCAAGAACAAAAACACCGCTTTCTTCTAAGGTTTTTACGGCAAGCCAAGCAACTGAACTTTTTCCACTTCCTCCCTTACCAACAAAGGCAATTCTCATAAATAATAACGCAACTAAGTTGCTATTATATACTACATCATTTTATTTAATATAGCAACTTGGTTGCGTTATATTTGTATCACGTAGAACACATGGCAAATGTTTTACAAATTTTAAACTTTTTCATTTATGTATATATCGGCTGACAGAATGAATCTTCTATCTTGCTTTTGTAATTACTTTGATCTTAGAACATTAATATGGTTTGAAATCTTCTTGGTAATAGGGTACTATGGAGATCAATCTGTACAAATGTCTTCCTCCCTTGTGGTAGTGAGGACGCGTTTATAACTGTAGTTATGAGGGGAGACGGAGCATGAACACCCTAGTAAAACGGGAGGCTATGGTTGCACTCAACCAACTATCCGAGATGGTTGCTGGTGCCGAAGGTGAGTTGCGCAAACTCGACCCGAAGCACAAACTTCTCCGGGGCTCAGATGATATCGACAATCATCTGGCAAAGTGGAATGACGGACGCAAGCCGGTAGGTGATCTCGAGTTCGTGAAGGCCCTCGAGAAGTACCAAGCGGACTTGCAGAAGACAATCCAAACCTTGACTACGTAAACTTGCCCTTGTGGCAGAAAGGAGAATCATGCCGTACACCGCGAAACCCTGCGGACACGCGTCACCGGAAGTGGAGCGCAGTAATCTCCTCTCCGAGATCGAGAAAGCCAGTGAGGTGCTGGCAACTCTGGACGGAAAACACGAGTTGCTCACCGACCCGGTGGAGGAGATGACCCCGCGGCAGTTGCGTCGGCACTTGCAGGCGCTGTGCGACGCGATCAACGCCGACCCGATGGTCTGCACAATGGAGGCGCCGTGAAAGGCGGCAAAGGCCCCCAGCCACCTCGCCTCGCGAAAGGAAAACGCGGGCGGGTGGCCGGGGGCTTTCACATTTCTTAATCGCAAGTCGTGGTACACTTTACTCTATGAAAACACCACTTCTAAATGCTCTCGGGGCCACCTGTTACATTGGTTTCGTAATTGCTCTTATACAGGTGTTAACTAAATACGGACACGACAAGCAAGACACACTCCTTATACCAATGTTTATGCTCTCACTCCTTGTTCTATCTGTTACGGTAATGGCATTTTTATTTTTTTATAAGCCACTGTGCCTATATGCTGAAAATAAGAAACAAGAAGCACTGAAATTCTTTACCACCACCGTCTTATATTTTTCAGTAACTGTTTTTGTATTTTTCTCCACCCTTTTGTATTCATACCTTCGTTAGTGTTTGGTGTCATGAACTTGAGTCATGACAATGCTCTAGTCACCAACCTCTCTATATCGTGTGGTACAATTTAAATTACTATGGCAAAAGTATATACATACGCATATTTCAATGATAAGGTGGTAGATATAAAGGACGCGACACTCTCTGTGGCAAGTTCAGCAGTGTTGTATGGATTGAGTGTGTATACAGTATTTCCTATTGTTCCCGTTGGAAAGGGGGTAGCAGCTTTTTGTCTTCCGGAGCACTATGCGCGGCTTGTGAATTCTGCAAAGATTATCGGTATCGATACATTTGAATCCACGTGGGATTACAAAAAGTTTAAGAATGCGGTTACAGCGCTCATTAAGAAAAATCCAATCAAGGAGAGGGTCTTCGTGCGTGCTACGGTGCATGTATCTGAACTTGTTCCTGGTACACGATCCCGTGGTTTAAAGACGGTTGTGAGTATGTTTATCTATGAGGCGACACCGATTATTCCGCAGAATGGCGCACGCCTTAAGACAAGTGTTTGGAGAAGGGTTCCTGACTACGCTATTCCATCTCGTGCAAAGGTAAATGGTGCCTACGTGAACTCTGTTTTAGGTAAACAAGATGCAATTGATAGTGGATACGACGATTGTTTGTTCTTGGATGCTAATGGTCATGTGTGTGAACTAAGTGCAGCGAACATATTCATGGTGAGAAATGGAACACTTATTACACCAGAGAGATCCAGCGATATTCTAGAGGGTATTAACAGAGCGGTAGTACTTGAGTTGGCGAAGAGTCTACGTATTCCAGTTATCGAGCGTGCTATAGATTTAACAGAACTCTACATTGCAGAGGAAGTATTTGCTTGCGGGACGTCAGCCTTTGTCGCACCTATATCTGAGGTAGATGCGCGTGCTATTGGTACAGGTGATCGCACAATAACGAATAAAATTAAAAAAGCGTACGAAACAATGTTCTCACAAGGTAAAAATAAGTACATGACCGTGCTATAGTGGCGAGTCGTTACACATTAACTAAATTACTATAACTCTATGAAGAAATACATACTCATTATTTTCTGTGTTGCGATCCTTGGTGTTCTATACGTGCTGATGCAGGGTCGTATGGCGCCTGCAGAGGTTACTCCTTCGAAAGTTGTTGTCTCGTCTTCTACAGCACGATATGCTCTTTCAGATGTTGCAAAGCATGCAACAGAAATGGATTGTTGGACGGTGGTACGTGGCTATGTCTATGATGTTACGAAATTCATCCCCAGTCACCCAGGAGGAAAAGAGATTATAAAGGCGTGTGGGAAGGATGCCACGACTCTCTTTGATCGAGAAGATGAACACGCAGAAAAGAACGCTCAAGGTGTGCTCGATAGTTTCTTCATAGGAGTTCTTCAAACACAGTAGTTTGTTTTTGTTTTCTACACGTATATTCCTCACGTGAATTTCAGGTCATTGTCGTGTATAATGGCGCCATGTCGTCATATCCAATAGAAAAAGTTGTGTACTTGATACGACATGGCCAGTCCGAACATAATATTTTACCGGTGTACCAAGCACCCACAGCAGAACTAAGCAATCATGGGAAGGTACAAGCAAGCAAGATAGCACAACGCATCGCGGCTATTTCTTTTGACACACTCATCTCGAGCCCGTTTGCTCGTGCGAAATCAACTGCTGAGGAGATATCCACGCTTACCGGTAAAGACGTCGAGTACTCCAACTTATTTGTCGAGCGAATCAAGCCAACAGTTGTTAACGGGAAACCATTTACCGATCTTGCCGCAACCGAAGTTTATAAAGAGTGGAGAAAAACCATGCACACAACCGGCGAGAAAGTACTCGATGGAGAGAACTTTGAGGAAATAGTACAGCGAGCAGACGACGCTCTCGCATTTCTTGAAAGAAGATCAGAAAAAAATATTGTTGTAGTGAGTCATAGTTATTTTATACACACTATCCTTGCGCGAATCCTGCTCCGGGAATCACTTACTCCAGAAGCATTTCGTAACTTTCATCGATACATTTTCTTAGAAAATACAGGCATTACAGTTCTTCGCTACCAAGGAGGATTCGATAGTATGAATAATTGGAGACTTTGGATACACAATGATCACGCACACCTAGGGGAGTAATTTACTTGGTATACTGTAGGGTGTAGATTCTTTATTACTAAATACTAGAATTATTATATGAGTATTATTGCTATTTTGGTTGCGGCAGCAGTTGGATTCGTTGTTGGATTCCTTATTCACGGGCCACTCTTTGGAAAACTTTGGATGCGTCTTGCTAATATTCATCCAACAGGGAAGGAGAAGTTTTCTGATATGATTCCGCAGATGATACAGAACTACGTTGCAAATATTGTGACGGCGTTTGTTCTATCACTTGCGATGTGGGTAGCATTTTCATCGCCATTTATGGGGGAGCCTACCGCGCTACGTGCCGCTATCATTGGATTTTGGTTGTGGCTTGGATTTAGTGCTACAAATGCGGCAATCGAAGTCATTTGGATGGGAAGGAAGGTGAAACACGGTCTTTTTGAGATGGCTGCCTCTCTTGTGGTAATTGTGTCTATGGCAGTGACCTTGGTGCTTTGGTAAGACAGGATAAATTATTAGTACCAGTGAACCGAAAAAATAACCCAACACTTTAAGGGTTATTCTTTCTTCTTCACATAGTTTTAATGAAAAAGTCAAATTTTTGACTAGTATTGCAGATGTTTTTAAAACATATTTATACATCCACACAACACCACACAAAATTCACTTGCACGAATCAAAATAATAGGAGTATACTCCTACCTATTACTTGCGAAGGGATAATTACATCACGTTTTGTATGACACACGAATTCACACCACAACCACCAGAAATTCATACAGAAAGTAGAAGTGATGTTCCTACTGTATTGCGTCGCGACTCACTACAGAAAAAATTAGATGTTGCAAAGAAGCGTTATTCCGAAGCAGAAGCAACCGCAGAGAGGGCAGACGATACAGCACAAACAGAGATTCCATTTTATATGAATGCAGTCCTCGCTGCAGAATTACTCTCAATCGCTGCGGTTCGTGGTGCAGATGTATCATAATCTTTCTTCATAAATAGTACCTATCTACGTATCTTGGCTAAAATTCTCTATGCACAGGGTGCCCTTGACGACTTGCAGAGTTTATGAGAGATTTGGGGTACATTCGAGCCTTTAAAATAAAGGCAAAATAAGGAAATTATGGCGTTGCGCAAGGATTTAGAACAATTTTTGGAAGAATCTGCACTTACCTTTGAAGAGGCAAGGGCTTTTGAAACTGGTCTTTCGTTGCTCACAGATGACGAACAACAGGAATTTCTAGATATCCTTAAGCAAGACCCAGAACTACTATACCCACTCTATATAAACTTCAAGGCGAAATTGCGTGCTGTTAACGGAACAGATAAAGAATGGATGGAAGCAATTGAGACCGAGATATCACAGTTAGAAGACTACATTGGTAAGCGTCGCGTTGGTAACGAAATACGATAAGATTCTCTTCAGATTGTGTGTGGGGTATGTGTGTTAGGTATGTGCACTATGTAGAGACTCACTGTATACTTCGTATATGTGGTATGAAAGATATAGCATCTAGTTTTTCTTTGTTGATGCGAAGAGGGGATAGTCGACTGGTCATCATCGTATCAGCAGGGATTTTATTTTCCTTATTACTCCTCATACAAAATTTTTCTCTTGTACGTGATGCACTTGGTTTCACTATTTTACCATTTGGTAAGCGACTTGTTCTTGCTTGGAAAACATTGTTTGATATATCAGGCACGTTTACATCGGGGACGCTCATTCTCGCAGTACTTGGATCCTTAATCGGTGGTATCAATATCTCGCTTGCGTATACGTATATGAGATTGCGTGGAGAAGTCTTGCTGGACAGTGGTATGTATAATGGCCTCGGACTCATTGTTGCATTCTTGGGTATTGGTTGTGCGGCATGCGGAAGTGCATTCTTAAGTGTCGTACTTTCGCTTCTTGGTTTCTCTTCCATGCTTTCGTATTTGCCCTACGGAGGTGAAGAGATCGGATACATAGGATTACTCTTTTTGTTCATGGCCACATACCATTTATCTAAGAAAGTTAACAGTCCGCTCACATGCTAATGTGATACACTTCTTTGTATGTCACTCACCCCTCCAGTAGCAAAAAAGTTGGGAATAGGCGGTATCATACTTCTTTTACTCGCTTTTTATTCTCAGATTCATAGGGACATTGTTGCAGTTGAGACTGTGGCAGACAAGATGCATGAAGCGACGTCATCACTACACACATCATCTGTCTATTATAAGGTGGTGAAGGTTGTTGATGGAGATACAGTTACGCTCGAGATGCAAGGTGTGAATGAAAAAGTTCGGCTCCTTGGTATTAACACTCCCGAAACAGTCGATCCACGAAGACCAGTACAGTGTTTCGGAAAAGAGGCCTCTGCACGTGCAAAAGAATTGATGTCTGGAAAGATAGTCCGGCTCGAGTATGATGATTCGCAGGGGACTCGTGATGCGTACAACAGAATCCTTGCTTATGTGTACCTCGAAGATGGAGTCATGGTGAATCGTCAGTTAATTGCTGAGGGGTATGCATATGAATATACATACATGACTCCATACGCATATCAGAAAGAATTTAGAGAATTACAAAATCTCGCACGTACATCCAAGCGTGGTCTCTGGGCACCAGAGACATGTTCTGGTAGTAAAAACTTTTCTCAGTAATTTTTAGTAATGTATGGATATTATTCGCTACCTTCTATCATTTCTCGTACGGTTTGCAGTTGCATTGCTTTTCTTTGCGATTGTGTGGTGGCTCATCACAGAACTTTTCCCTACTGTGCGTTTGCGCAATTTTGTATCGTTTGATACTACTACGATGTCATTTACATGGTTGCCTCCACCAGGAAGTTTAACGGGGTTGCTTGCGTACAAAGCAGAGCCGGCACAACCACGAGAATTTGTCCCCACAGCGCCGTACAACGGGTATGGTACAGCACCGTATCAGTCTGGATATACATGGACGGAGACGAAGTTTTTAACATTTACCAATGATGGTGCAGTTGTCGTGGATTCTTCTGGTAATCCTGTTACAAATAATGGGGAGGTGGTACGACAGGCATACGCGTCCAAAGAGTCATATATTCGCAACCTCTCTATCTATCAAGGGGGATACGTTTACGGTGGTTTGACCTTTGGTGGTGAGGCAAAAGAAACTTTTTTCCGTGATGGGAAATTCGTGGTTCTTATCGCTGATAGTCAAGGTAGACCTATTGCCGCATCCACTGCGTATATGACAAATGCATGGTCACCGCTTGGTTGGAAACGTTTTCAAGTAAAAATAGAAGGTACTCTTCCTGATAAGTTACAGTGCATGATGATCTTTCAATCAGGTAATGCGGTGTCTGCCAGCGACGTAACGCGGGTGTCTATGCCGGTCGTCTGCAGTTTTAGATAATTAAAAAAGGGTTCGTGGTATATAAAGTATTGAAGCCCGCCCCCGTTGTTCCGGGGCGGGCTTCTTTCCGCCGGTTCGTGCCTCATCGCGAGTTCTCTGCGATGATCTGCTGGATTTTCGCCAGCATGTGCGTTCGATCAGCGGAGTTCTTCTTGGATGCGACCTTCAGCACTTCTTGGCGCACCCACGGGGTCGAGCCGTCGTGATTCTTCTCGAGCTGTTCCTTGGTGATGCCGAGGAATTCGCTCATGATCGCAACGACCGTGTTGGGGTTGATCACCCCCGCAAGTGTCGTCTCGATTTCCTTCAAAGTGTCGGGGTCCGACATGATGGGTCTCCTTATTTCGGTACGGCGTTGATCTGCTCGCCCTTCGTGAGGTCAGCGATGACGTCGCGAAGGACGAGTTCGAAGGGGTCGAGATCATTACGGGCGCCATCTCTCAACTCCTTCTTTTGCTTCTTCATCTTGGCAGCAGCCATACCGATCAAACTTTTCGTATCGGCAGGCATCGCTCGGTAGGAATCATGACCCATATGTCGGGCCAGAATATCCTTATCCTCTGCGAACTTGCGGGTGAGCCGGATCGGGTGAGGTTCACCTTTTTTCCAACTCTCGCGTGCGGCTGCGTACCACACTGCGAAACGCACCGCGAGGAGGGCGTCCTCATGGCTGTACTGACGTTTCCCCATGGGGTCTCCTCACTCTGGTTGCGGGGTGGTGGGAACTTTCCGACCTTAATAATAAAATAAAAAACTTACTAAGTCAATACACCTAGTTTTTCCACCTATTTAAAATACTACGAGTGTCTGCAAGAACTTTAGTGATGAGTAGGGGTTTCTCCTTTGGTTAATACTTCTCGTGCTGCTGCTATTGATTCATTTAGATTGATTCCGTTATCAGGCTCTCCCGTATAAGGGTCTTTTTCTTTACTAATTATAGAATCACCAAGAATCCTCACAAAAAAAGACTGTATTTCAAAAAAACTAGTTACTTCTTTAGATTCTATTTTCCGGAGAGTTTCCAGGTCTTTAATACGCTGCATATTCTCTGGACTCTCTGTTACCAAAGAGGAGGGGTTAGGAGGAATTCTTTCACCGTCGAATTGAAATCCAAGTTGTTGTGGCATGGTAGTTCTTTAGACAAGAGAGTCTATTATCCTCTTCACCACAGCACCGTCAGCACTGTCGCCAAGTTCCTTGATCATCATGCCGACAAACTGGCCTTTCTTGGTTGGGTCTACAGGAGACGCGGCAATCTTTTCTTTTATCTTTGCTTCGATTTCTGCTTCACTCATCTGTTGCGGGAGAAATTCTTCGATGATAGCAAGTTCTGCTTTTTCATCTTCTGCAAGTTCTGGTCGTCCACCAGCGATGAATTGGTCGATAGAGTCCTTGCGCTGCTTTGCGAGACGCTTGATCACTTTCATGCAATCTTCGTCAGAAAGAGGGTCTGTAGGAGGGTGTCCTTGAGAGACAAGTTCATTTGTAAAAGCAGCAACGAGCATACGAAGAGTGCCCAGACGCACTGTATCCTTCGCGAGCATTGCTGGTTTGATAGCTGATTTAATTTTTTCTTGCATAGTGTACATAAGTATACCACATAAAGAGTTTGCCCGGGCACACACGATGGTGGCCCGGGCGGGTACAGCGATGGTCATGTTGACCGACCCTGGTTAAGGGTCATTACCCCTCTGGAAGGGGCATCGAGTAAACCGGCTACGGCGAATGCATCAGGGTTGATTGGGCTGTCTTTTGGATTCTTGCGACCCTAATCTAGCTGAGACTTATAGTGTTACATTCGTGTAACCGGCGGAACCCGGGCATCTACGTGTGAACGCACGGTTGCACAACGCGCGACCACAGACCCCCGGTGTCATCCCCGCTATGCCCAACCGTTACGGTGGAGGGAGTTACGAGAATGATCAGGGGATTATACCACATAGAAATATTTTATCTAAGGTGTGGTACCATTACTACATATGGAAGTATCTTTTTATATTCTAAGTGGGGTTGTCATTGTCTTACTCCTTGTTATTATTTTTAAGAAACCAAAAGAGGAAAATTCTGATCAAGGGTTACTCATTCTTCAGGATCAGTTGGAAAAGTTGCGTAATGCAGTCGAGCATAAATTGGAGCGATCACAATCAGAATTGCACCAAGTGCTTCATCGACAGGACTCGGAAGCGAAGAGGCTGATCACCGAAATCACACGAGAATTAACTGAAGTCAAAGAGGGGAACAAACAAGTGTTTTCCATGACAGAGCAATTACAAAATTTGGAGAAAGTACTTACTCATCAAAAGCAACGTGGAAATTTAGGAGAAGCGTCTCTTGAGCTCATTCTCTCCAACATGCTCGCCCCAGGTCAGTATGAGATGCAGTATCGATTCGACAACAGTGAGGTGGTAGACGCAATCATCCGTACCAAAGATGGCATCATTCCGATCGACGCAAAGTATTCACTCGATAACTATCATCGTCTCATGAATGCCGTCGACGAGGAAGACGAGGCATACTATCAAACAGAGTTTAAGAAAGACATAAAAGAGCGCATCGATGAGACGGCGAAATATATTCGCCCAGATGAGGGGACGCTACCGTTTGCATTTATGTTCATACCAGCCGAAGGCATTTACTACGATCTTTTGGTTAATAAAGTTGCGGCCGGTGCCATCAATACACAGAATTTGATTGAGTACGCATATCATAAGAAAAAGGTTGTGATTGTTTCTCCGACGACATTCTACGCATATCTGCAATCAGTACTCTTTGGATTCAAAGCATTTCAAATTGAAGAAAGTGCAAAACATATAGAAAAGCGCGTAGGGGAACTCGGTCGACATATCGCTGTGTATGAAGAATACATGAAGAAACTCGGCCTTACGCTCGGTACAACAGTGAATCATTACAATACCGCATACAAAGAATTAAAAAAGATTGATAAAGACGTGCTTCGTATTACCGGAGAAGAGCACGGTGTCACACCATCACTCCTTGATAAACCAAATTTTGAGGAAGAATAAAAATGTTTCTCTAGAATGAAACAACCCCCGCACGGGCGGGGGTTTGAAGCGAACGGGTTGGGGGCTAATGACGCTGGTCAGGCCTCGGCATCGTCGTCAGGGAAGAGCAACTCGTAGTAGAGTTGCAGGGTCTCCTTGATTGCCTGGAGACCGGCTTTGATCTTCTCCACGATGTGGGCAATGGCATAAAACCCGCCGATGATGCAGACGTAGATCACGCCCGCTATCCACCCGGATACGAACGCCACCGGGCCGTTGCTTCCGTCGAGGTCATCGAGCACCTCCTCGCGGAAGTGCAAATCTTGGAAGTGCACCAGGACACTCAGGAGTCCCAGGGTGAGCCATGCCAAGACGCACAGCAGAGAAAGCAAAAACGAGGAGTGCGTGAACATCGGGTGGGTCCTTTCTATGGTTTTTTGCGTGGAACTGCGTTATATATCATTATACAATATATACAGTATAGAGTCAAATCTTTTTAATCGTACCACTTGCAAATATAAGTAAATTAATGTATAATACCCATCACTATGTCATTCGCAGTTATTCAAACAGGTGGAAAGCAGTACAAGGTCTCCAAAGGGGACACTGTAACAATTGAGAAGTTGTCTGATGATCTCAAGGTTGGAGACAAGGTAACATTTGATACTGTTGTCCTTACAGATGATGGAAAGACCACAGATCTCGGCGCACCATTTATCAAAGGTTCAACCGTTTCTGCAACTATTAGTGAAATCGGTAAGCATAAGAAGGTGATGGTGGTACGCTATCGTCAGAAGTCACGATACCACAAGCGAAATGGTCATCGTCAGCCATTCATGAAGGTTACCGTAGACGCAATTAAGTAATCTCGATTTGTAAGAAAAACAAAAACGACCCCAGGGGTCGTTTTTGTTTTTCTGGTTATAGAAGTTTGTGATACTATAGGTATTGCCGGGAGGACGACGAGGTGACAGGAGGGATTGCCGAAGGCACATCCCTGCCCGCGGCATCCTACCTAGGGCCTTTGCGGAGGCGCCCGTCTCCTGTGTGAAAGGGTTCTCCTTAACCTCGTCGTCCATCCCCGGCCTGCGCCCCCATTGTACATGCCTCATGTGAGGGGGTTTTCGTTTTCTGGTGGTATATACTTATATTTGTCTGGAGGCCACGAGATTAAGGCGTAGGGATCGGCTTCACGAGAGTTGTCCGTCAGGTCGATTCCTTTGCGAAGTCTATGCACTGCGTTACGTGCGCAGGTCCCTCGTCTCGTGGTTCTCCAGATGCCAGTTCGCTGGCTTTTTTTATTGCAAACGATGATCGAGCGCGCTCTTGAATGTATTTTTATCGACGTATTCTAATTCGAGCCCAGATGAGAGGCCACGAGCAAGTGCTGTAAGTTTGACCTGATCGATACCCACTATTTGTTTTATTGTTTTCTCAACATACTCTTTCGTAGTATCACCGTAATCAGTTACTGGGAGGGCAAAAATAATCTCGCTCAATTCGTTTGCATTCACATCATTATAAATTCGCGAAGTTAATTCTTTGATACGAATAAGGTCCGTTGGTTTTTCTGCAAGGGGAGGGACCAGACCACCCAAGATAAAATACAAACCATTGTATGAACCTGTTTTTTCAACAGCATCCATGTCGAGTTCTTTTTCGACGATCATGAGAGTCTTTGTATCTCGAGATGTGCTTGTGCAAAGTGAGCAGATTTTAGTTGTCTCATCCTGGCGAGCATCTCCAAAGTATCGGTAACACTTTCCACACTGTTTCCCGGTGAATTTTAAATCCGTAAGTGTCTTTATTAGTTCTTCTTTGAAATGAAAATGTTCACGCAAGAGAAAATATACAAAACGACGTGCTTGCTTTGGACCGATGCCCGGAAATCGCATGAACAGTTCTGTTAGTTTGTCTGTTGGATTCATGGAAAATTGTAAGTTTCTAAAGTATAGCAGATGCATGATAAGGTCGCATGGGTTTACCTCTTGGAGAGTGTGCGTTTAACAAAGTGGGTATTTTTTGATAGAGTACTGCGTGGAAGCAGCACAAACCCAACAACGCATTATAATCGTCCGGGAGGACAGATGACTACGGAAAGTATCAAGGAACGCGCCAGGCTCTCACAGGAGCGCATGATGGAGCCGTTGTTCAGGCCGTACCGCGAACGCACCAAGGTGATCGACATCATGCTCGCGATCCTCTTGCGCGAACGCTCTCGGTCGACACAGGGTGTCGGCTACAGGAGGTGGGTTCACCGCCTGAGCGTTTTCGACCCGGAAGGCGAAGTCGCTCAAGGTTTGGCGATGGAGAGCATCTTCGAACGTCTGGGTCTTTCGTGGGAACTTGCGCGCGAGATCTGGTTGAAGGTGATGGCTCACTCGCGGGAAATGCAGCGTGGCCTCGTGCGCAACCTCATTGCGAGCAAGCCCATCTTGCCCTACCCGTCCAACCTCTCGGACGAGGAGAAGATCTGCCTCCGGAAGTTGAAGCGCCTGATCAACGGCGTCATGAAGAGCAAGGAGGGTCTCAAGCCCACGAAGCGTCGCAAGACCCGCGTGAGGCCGAAGGGGGTGATGAAGTCCAGAAGGCGGGGTCGTCATGGCAACGCGTAACCCCGAGAACGATGCCGCCAGGCACATGGAGGAGATGGCGGAGGGTGCGCGCCTCGTGGTTGGGCCGCGCCACCTGGCGGCACTCCAGAGGATCCATCGCGAGTGCCCGCCGGATGTGCGTAGCAGCCGCAAAGTGGAAGTGGTACCTCGCAATCGGAGACTGAAGAAGAAGTAGGTCTCGGGCACGAGGCAGGGCCGGGTCGCGACAGCGACCCGGCCTTTTAGTTTTTATTTGTTAAAACTCAGGAGCATTCACCTGTGGCATGACGAAGTCACCAAATTCACTTTTCTCGACAGAGAGGAATGAAGTCTTCTTATCATCGAAGTAGAGTTCGACAATACCAGTTGGGCCGTTACGATGCTTTTCGATAAGTATCTCGACCACATTTTTCTTATCACCACCATCATTTGTTCCGTACTTGTCTTCTCGGTGAATGAACATCACAACGTCAGCATCTTGTTCGATGGAACCAGAATCACGTAGGTCTGAAAGGCGAGGTCTACCACCACGAGATTCAACGGCACGCGAGAGTTGGGAGAGAGCGATCACTGGTACATTGAATTCCTTCGCGAGTCCTTTAAGAGACCGAGAAATTTCTGTCACTTGATTTACCATGTTGTCATAGGACTTTGCAGTATTCATGAGTTGGAGGTAGTCCACGATAATAAGACCAATTGGTCTATCAGAATTTAGACGTCGCAACACACTGCGCATGTTAAGAATTGAGTTCGCTGCTTTGTCATCAACAAAGATAGGAGCCTTCATGAGGTCGTGCATACCTTGCTGAAGTCGAGCAAACTCTTCATCAAGAGAGAGACGTGATGTGCGGAGTTTCCAGCCATCGACTTGAGACTGTGCTGAGAGCATTCTGTCCACCAACTGCTCTTTACTCATTTCGAGTGAGAAGATGGCTACGGGGATATTTGATTTCACAGCAGCATGGCGAGCAAAATCAAGCGCAAGGGATGTCTTACCAACGGATGGTCGTGCTGCGAGAATGATAAGGTCTGATTTTTGGAATCCGGAGAGTTTGTTATCCAGATCTTTGAAGCCGCTCGGCACACCACGCAACTCACCAGTGTTTTCAGAAAGTTTTTCAATACGTTCCCACGTTTCTTCAATCATTTCTTGAAATGCGATGAGACGATCCGATGATCCGCCAGAGGTGGTTATTTCGTATACAGTTTTTTCTGCTTCTTCGAGAATAGATTCAAGGGGTTCACTTTCCTCGTATGATATTTCTGAGATATAAGAACTTGCCTCGATTAGTTTACGGAGGAGTTCTTTCTTTCTTACGATCTGAGCGTAGTATTTTATATTTGCTGCTGATCCAACAAGTCCAAGAAGTTCAGAGAGGTACGGCGCGCCACCAATTTGATCAAACTCTTTTCGTGCACGAAGTTGTGCAGATACAGTGAGGATGTCGACCGGTTCTTTCTTGTTAACCAACTCCTCCAGTACTTCATAGATAACTTGGTGTTTGCGTGCATAAAAACTCTTTGCATTTACGATGTCAGAAATTTCAAAAAGCGCGTCGCCTTGCAATAAGAGAGATCCAAGAAGTGCCTTCTCACTTTCGAGGTCTTGTGGGGGAACGCGTGGTCCGCGAAGTGGATCCTCGAGTACTGAAGAGCGTTTGTCTGAGGGTCCTTTGCCGGTCCGTTTCTTTCCTCCTCGTCCAGAACTTAGTTGATCTAGTGGTAACATGATGAGTCACATTGTACAGGAAACAATCTTACTTGCGCAAAGAAAAAATATGTTTTTAGACGTGGATAGCGTGGATAGTAAAAAACGTAAATTCTATAAAGGAAAAGGAACACACATCACGAGGAGTGTCTATCCTTGGAGAAGGATTTGTCCTTCGTCAGTATCTTGTACGGTGAATCCTTTAGCTTGTATTTCGTCACGGATTCGATCGGATGTTGCCCAATCCTTCTTCTCACGTGCGGTGGTTCGTTCTACGAGAAGATGTTCCACTTCATGTGGAATGTGTACTTCCTGGAGTTCTCGTAGCCCAAGGCCAAGCATAGAGTCTATCGCAAGCAATGTGGCGCAGATGTGACTTTTTTCAAATGTAGTATCTTTCATCATTTTCCATATCACGGCGATTGCTTCTGGAGAGTTCAGGTCATTTGCTAGTGCTTCCTTGCACGCATCAAGATACGTTGGGAGTATCTCTCCGCCGTTCTTTCTATGAGCAAGGACGAAATGTACCAACTTCGTGTACGCTACGCTCGATGCTTGGAGGGCTTCATAGGAGAAGGTTAATTCTTTACGATAGTGGGCAGTGAGAGTGAAGTAACGATACGCAAGTGGGTTCAAGCCCTTATCCGTAAGAGTTTGGAGGCGCAAGAAATCACCAGAAGACTTTGACATTTTACCAGTAGTATCTAGTAAGAAGTTAACGTGCATCCAATAGTTTACAAATGGTTCTCCTGTAGCAGATTCACTCTGAGCAATTTCGTTTTCATGGTGTACAGAAATATGATCAATTCCTCCGGTATGGATATCAAAATGTTTGCCGAGTAATTTTTGTGACATGGCAGAACACTCGATATGCCACCCAGGAAAGCCAATTCCCCATGGAGAATCCCATTCCATCTGCCGCTTTTCATTTTTTGGTGAAAATTTCCAAAGTGCAAAGTCGGTTACGTTTCTCTTCTCTGTATTTTCTTCAACTCGAGCGCCACTACGTAATCCTTCGATATCGAGGTGAGCCAGTTCTCCATAGTGAGGGAATTTCGCAGTATCAAAATATATCCCATCACTTGTGTCGTAGGTGAATCCTTTTTCTTCAAGAACTCGGATAAGGTCAATTTGTTCTTGTATGTAATCGGTAGCTCGCGGAAATTGGTATGCAGTTAAGGGGATCTGTAATAGTGTGAGATCTTTTCTAAATTCATTTTCGTAATACTGTGCTACTTCCCAGACAGTCTTTCCTTCACGACTCGCACCTTTCTCGAGTTTGTCTTCACCTGTGTCACCGTCGGATGTAAGGTGGCCAACATCTGTTATGTTGATCACATGTTTAACACTATAGTTGTGCGCCTCTAGTGTTCTTCGTAAGATATCTGCAAAGATAAAGGCACGCAAATTTCCAAGATGAGCATAATGATAGACTGTTGGTCCACACGAGTAGACAAGTGCTACTCCTGGAGTAATGGATTTGAATTCTTCTACAGTTCTCGTTTTTGTATTATAGATACGAAGTGATTGCATGGGTTCCCGGATATTCCTTTCATTGTAGCATATCTTGTGTATACTCTTCTCTATAACATAAGAAATATAAAGGTAACGTATGGATCACGAATCTTCACACCCACACACATCAAGCCACATCACAAAAGGTTTAGTTATTAAAAGCATTGCAATCGGAAGTCTTGTCTTTGGAATCTTTGCGACAGGATTTCTTCTTGGTAATGCGACTAGTTCTGTGTCTTATGCACAAAACGTAGATTCAAATGCTATCAGTCTTGATTTGCTCACCCAGGTTCAGTCCAAAATCGATGAGAAGTTCGTTTTCTGGAAGTCATCTTCAACACTTCCAACACTCAAAGAGCGTGAATATGGAATGATCAGTGGTTATGTAGCAAGTTACAAAGATCCGTATACGATATTCTTTCCACCAAAAGAAGCAAAGAATTTTGCCGAGAATGTGAAAGGGTCATTCGGTGGAGTTGGTATGAATGTCGGAATGAAGGATGGGAACATCGTGGTTATCGCTCCGCTCAAGGATTCTCCTGCAATGAAAGCTGGTATAAAAGCTGGAGATATCATCACTGCGGTGGACGGAAAGAATATGATTGGTATGCAATCTGATGAAGCAGTTTCGTTGATACGTGGTGAACTCGATACAAAGGTAACTATAACTGTACTTCATCCTGGGGAAAAAGTAACGAAAGATATTTCTATTGTGAGAAAAGAGATCAAAATCCCAACACTCGATACAGAGAAGAAAGATGGCGTCTTTATTATTAAACTTTACAATTTCTCTGCAGAATCACCAGATCTTTTCCGCAAGGGTCTAGAAGAATTTGTTAATTCTAAATTGAAGTACTTGATTATCGATCTTCGTGGTAACCCAGGTGGGTATTTGGAAGCGGCGGTGAATATGTCTAGTTACTTCTTAAGTGAGGGTCAGGTGGTGGTGAGCGAAAAGCAAGGCAAGAACGAAACAGAATTAAATCATCGAAGTACTGGCATCAAAGGTCTTCCTACTGGAATAAAAATAGTTGTGCTTGTTGATGGTGGATCTGCATCGGCTTCAGAAATTTTCTCCGGAGCGCTCAAGGATCATGGCATTGCAAAAGTTGTTGGTACAAAGACATTTGGAAAAGGATCTGTTCAAGAATTACTCAACTTTACCGATGGCTCATCTCTCAAAGTAACTGTTGCTAAGTGGTACACACCGGGTGGCGTTAACATTTCAGAAAGTGGTATCGTTCCTGATGTAAAAGTAGAGATTGGAACTAGTACTCCAAAGAACAAAGATGGGACACCGGTTGATGTACAGTTGAAGAAAGCAATCGAAGTAGTAAAAGGGATGAAGTAGGGATAGGTAATAGGGGATAGGTGGTAGGTGGTAGGGAATAGGTTGTAGGTGGTAGGGAATAGTAGATACAAAATTCAACAAAGCACGTGCTGTGTGGCTATGTAAACAGATGAGTAAAAATGGTATACTTGCCAATATGAAAGTGATATTACTGCAAGATATTGCGCGAGTGGGAAGACGTGGCGAGGTGAAAGATGTAGCAGATGGATACGGCACTAACGTGCTTATTAAAAAGGGACAAGCAGTACTTGCAACATCAAGCGAACTTGCAAAGTGGAAGTCAAAAGAAGATGCAAAACGTCGGGAAAAAGAATTAGCAACCAATACTTTTGTGCAAGTAGTGGAAGCGCTCAAAAAAGATCCAATTGTTATAACTGGCAAGCGCCATGATGAGAAAGGACAACTCTTTGCGCAGATCAAAGACGTTGATATAATGGATGCAATTTTTTCTCGAACAAAGATATCTGTTTCCAATAAGCAAATTCATTTTCCAAAAATTATAAAATCTCTCGGAGAGCACGTGTGTATCTTGGAAGAGTCTGGAAGAAAAGAAACGATCAAGGTCACAGTGATGTAACCGTACCTAGATGGTTAAAGAAAAACAAAAATACCACCAGGTCAACTGGCGGTATTTTTGTTAGTTCTAGAGTACTTTTGGTACTACTTTGCTTCGGTTATATTCGCTACCTTCTTTCGCTTCATGGAACCGTCGAGGTGCTTCATTCTCTTTTCACTGAATGATACTACGCCACTCTTTCGTGCGTAGAGGGTGTGATCCTTGCCCATACCTACGTTTTTACCAGCGATGATCTTTGTTCCACGCTGACGAACGATAATAGCCCCAGCGGACGCCATTTCGCCTGCGTAAAGCTTGGTACCTAAGTACTTTGGCTTACTGTCTGTTAGGTTTTTTGCCGAACCTGCGGCCTTTCTTGTTGCCATAGAGGTATACTTATAACTTGATGATTATGGACACTAGTATACAAGAAAAGTTGCAAAAAATCAATAGCAGTATACAGATAGGGGACATACTTGCTCTTTTCTTATTACTTATACCGCTAGCGGGATTGCTCCTCTACCAATCGTTTGAAAATGGAGACAGCAAGGACATTGTTTATAGGGAATCAGCAACGGTTCCTCAGGTTCGTAGTGGAACAGATACACGACCCTTTGGAAGCGTTCACGGAACAACGTATACATTCTCTTGGTGTAAGGGGAGTCAAAACATTCTCACTAAAAATAGAATCTATTTTGCAAATGACGAGGATGCACGTAATCACGGCAGAACTATATCAAAAATGTGTAACTAGTATGATGTATAAACAAAGAACCCTCGAGCACTTCCCGGAGGAAGTAATCGAGGGAGCATTTACGTCGTGGTTCGGTCGGACCCCAGGGGCTCAGAGGAAACCCCCACTCCTACTAGATACTCACACGACGAAATGCAGACCATGGCCGTCAACACTGCGCAGGCGACTCTTTTTGGTCAAGCGCTTGTGCGAGATAGAGATCTCTCATTAGTCCGGCACCCTGTGCAAGTGGGAGACACAAGCGGGGGCAAGAAACGGCTAGGTAGAATCACTCTACCATAGATTTACACCATGTACCAAAAAGTGATCCTATCCACATATGAGGATTGATTTTTGATATACACTTCTCTGCATATGGCAAAAGAAGAAAAATTTCATCGTAAAGAAAAAAAGAAACCAAAGAAGGTAAAATAGTTTGTTTGTCGGCAGTATAAAAGTTAAAACGGCCGGAGCGCGAGGCTCCGGCCGTTGTGCCGCAGGGGGTGGGTGGGGTTTCTAGTCCGTCACCTCCTTTTTTTTCGTCGCTTGGTACAACATGCCGAGGGCGCTTGCGGCGGCCCAGAAGGCGCCGGCGGTGCCGGCGAAGAAGTACATGATGATGGCGGCGCAGATCGTGCCGCCGACCACCATCACGACGCGCTTGAACGCCGCGCCGAACTTGTACTCGCGGAAGAAGGCGATGACCTTCTTCACGCACGCGGCCGGAGTGTTCTCCGCCGCGTACTTCGCGACGATTTCCGGCGCGGCTTGCGACTTCCACTGCTCGTGCTGCTTGATGCGATCGCGCAGCCGGTTGATGAAGTTCAGCATGATGAAGGCGAGGATGACCAGGCCGATCTGCCAGATCTCGAGGTTCATGAGGATGTCGTCGATGCCCGGGATCAGCCAGTTGAAGGGGAGGTTCGGGTTGTTGGTGATGAACGTCGCGTCGACGGGGGTGAACACGTTCGGTTCGAGAGTGCGGTATTCGGTGGTCATGGGCGGACCTTTCGTTGGTTGTAGGGGACGACTAATATATATTATACCATATATATTGACGATCTGTCAAATACATTGTTTTAAAATTAATCTGTCTATTTTTTTTATTAAAATTTGTTTAGATATTCGAAACTGGTAAGAAATTTTTTCTGTATATAAAACTATAACCCCCGGTATGGTTAACCGGGGGGTACTACACCTGGACGCCTCCGTCGTCCAGGTTGGGTTTACTTCTTGATGAAGCGGAACTTCTCGAGCCGTTGGCGGATCCAGTCCGCCACCCCGACATCGAAGAAGTACAGCGCCGCGCAGCCGATCATCGCCAAGCCGGAGATGTTAACCGACCCGTGGATCAGATAGTGGGCGTCTTCGGGGCTGAAGTACCAGCCCAGGCCTTCCGACATGGTCCACGCGAGGGCCATCCACGCGATGATGATGATGAGCATCGCTAGGGCGCCAACGCCATTCCCGAAGAACATCCAGGGGGACTTCAGCCGCAGGAAGGGCTCCTTCTGGCACATCCCCCAGAAGAAGAGGGTGGCGATGAAGGTGAGGATCACGAGGGGGAGGATGAGGCCGCTCACCCCGGTTTCCTGGAGGAGGCTCTTGTAGGAGTACTTGGTAATGAAGCCCATGGCGCTGAAGAGGAAGAGGGTGAAGATGGACTGCATGACGTGGTTCCACACCACGTCGACGAGTTTTTGGAGCACTTTCATGGCGGTTCCTTTTAGGGGATATCGGGGGGGTTATTTGGGGTACTACTTAACTTTTAATACTACTATTATTATAGTATTTTGTCAATAGTGACAAATATAGAAATTATTGTGCTACTTTTACATCACATTTCCCCAGCATTTTTATTTTATAAATAACACGTATACTAAGATACATGGCAAAGAAGACTATACATACATTTGATGAACGGTTTTCTCTCCTTAATAAAGAGCAGAAAAAAGCAGTACAAACTACCGAGGGTCCTCTCCTTGTTTTGGCGGGTCCAGGAACTGGGAAGACGGAACTTATTGCACTACGTATAGGAGAGATATTGCGAGTGGGAAATGCTCGCGCGGAGAATATTCTCTGTCTTACTTTTACCGAAACTGCGTCCACAAACATGCGTGACAGATTGTTACAGTTCATCGGCCCTGATGCGCACCGGGTGGCCATTTACACATTTCACGGATTCTGTACCGAGGTGATGGGTAAATATCCAGAATATTTTTATAATGCCGCTCGGGTGCGTCCGGCAAGCGACCTTGTGCAGAACGAAATCCTTGAGAGGATTTTTTCTCGTCTACCACACAAGCATCCTCTTGGTGCGTATCACAAAGAACTCGGGTATTCTTATTTGAAAGATGTCAAAACAAAAATACAAGATATCAAAAAGGGGAATCTAGATCCGGCAACATTTCGCACCTACATAGAAGAAAACGCGCGCCACTATGCAACACTCAATGCGCTCCTACAAGAGCACTTACCGGAGCGTATTTCTAAAAGCGCAGTAGAGGCGTTTGAACATTTGGAAGAGAAGATGTCTCGTGTGGAACCTCTTGGTATGCTCTATGGAGCGGCAATACAAGAGGCACTCGAAGAGTATGATGCAACGGGAACAACAGCCCCACTCACTGCATGGAAGCAACACTACACCACCAAGGATGAGGATGAGTCACGTGTATTAAAAGATAGTTTGCAAACAGAGAAATTATTAGCTCTCGCAGATATCTACAAAGAGTACCAAGAGACATTGTTTTCTAGAGGGTACTTTGATTACGAAGATATGATTATTGAGGTTGTGAGTGCCCTGGAGAAACATTCTACACTTCGAACTGAACTTGAAGAGCAGTACCAGTACATCATGGTGGATGAATTCCAGGACACTAACACAGCACAACTCACTCTTGTGAAGGCTCTCTCTAGCAATCAGGTACACGAAGGTCGGGCGAATGTGTGTGTGGTGGGGGATGATGATCAGGCGGTGTACAAATTCCAAGGGGCGGATACTTCTAACATTGCGCGTTTCAAAAAACTGTATACCGACGTGACGACAATCGTCCTTGTTGAAAACTATCGTTCGACACAGGAGGTGCTTACGGTTGCGCGAGAGGTAATTACCCAAGGGAAGAATCGTCTCGAGCGCCATGATCCAACTCTTCGAAAGGATCTTCGTGCGAATAATAAAAAAATCTCCAAAGGGTCAATCGGGATGTATGGATTTCATTCTGATGTGGAGGAGTATTCATTCGTCGCAGAGCAGGTACAGGCACTCATCGAAAAAGGAGAAAAGAAAGAGGAGATTGTTGTCATCGCACGTGAGCACAAGCAATTGCGTGCGATACTCCCATACCTTGATGCACTCTCTATCCCGTATACATACACACGAGAAGAAAATGTGTTCGATGAACAACATGTAAAAGAACTCGTAATACTCTGTCGTTTCCTCTCTGCGATGTTAGACGAACGAGGGGATGCAGATCACCTTTTACCAGAGATTTTGTCATTTCCATTTTGGGGATTGGATCGTATCACAGTGTGGGAAATAGCAGAATATGCAAAACGCGAACACTGTTCGTGGCTTGCTGCGATGAAAGATTCTACAGGAGAGAAGGTGCGCCTCATCGCACATTTTCTTATTGAACTATCGGTACTTGCAAAGACAACACCTCTAGAAATTATTTTGGATACATTGATCGGAAGTAGAGATGTGCCATTGGTAAGTGACGACGAGCATGATGATCTCTACGAGGTGCTCGCTCCGATTCGAGTTGATGTTGATTATTCTTCACCATATAAAGAGTATTATTTTGGTAAGGAGGTATACGCAAAAAATCCCAGTAGTTACATACACTTTTTGTCATCACTTCGGGTGTTCGTGAAAGCGCTTCGAGAATATAAAGATGGCGAGATTCTCTATACGCGTGATGTGGGGCCGTTTGTCGATATGCATCTGGCGTACAACATTGCCCTTATCAATAACACACCATTTGCTCACAACGAAGAATCAATCACACTCCTTACCTCACACGGTGCCAAGGGGTTGGAATTTGGTAATGTGTTTATTATTTCTGCTCATGATGATATCTGGGCGAGTGGTAGTAAGAGTGCAAAACTTCGATTCCCTATTAACTTACCACTTGCGCAATCTCCCGATGATGAAGATGATTTCATACGGTTGTTCTATGTGGCACTTACGCGCGCGCGACATTCAATAACTATTACGTATCACGATCAAATGTTTAGAGTATTACAACACGAATCTCTTTCTTCGTACGTGCAAGATCAAGAGGTGGTAAAGACAAAGGAACTACTTGCTCTGGGTCTCAAAGTTCACCACGCTCCACCATTTGCAAACAACGAGAAGGCACTCCTTAAAAAAGTTCTTGAAGGATATCAACTCTCCCCAACGCATTTGAATAACTTTCTCAATATTATAGACGGGGGGCCTATGAAATTCTTGGAACAAAATCTTTTACGTTTCCCACAAGCAAAGCATGCGAGTTCTGTTTATGGAACTGCTGTCCATAAAGCACTCGAGGATATGTATAAATCATATAAAGAAAAAGGAACGGTCCCAGCACTCTCCTTCGTTACTAATTCGTTTGAGAAAGAGTTGCGACGTGGGCGGCTCATGGGGTATGAAGAAGAGAAGATGTGTGCACGCGGAGTCGAAATGCTTGCGCGGTATTATCCTGAAGAAAAGAAGAGACTTCCAGATATTGTTTATGCAGAACTTGATTTCAAGAGACAAGGTGTTGTTGTAGATGGTGCACACATTACAGGGAAAATTGATCGGGTTATTGCACGTAAAGAAGGTGGTTGGACTGTCATGGATATAAAGACAGGTAAACCGCTTTTGCGCTGGGACAAAGGCACAAGTATTCATGAGGATATGAAGATCAGGAATTATAAGTATCAGCTCATGATGTATAAAATGCTTATAGAACATTCGCGAGACTATAGGCGCGAGAGTGTAGATCGCGGGGTGCTTATGTTTGTAGAAGAAGATGATGGAGATGTAACCACATCGCTTGAACTAGTTTTTTCTCAGATATCTGGTGATGAGTATTCTCGGTTCCAAAAATTGGTGTCAGTTGTGTATGACAAAATTATTAATCTCGATTTTCCTGACACGAGTACGTACGAACTCTCACGCAAAGGCGTAGAGCAATTCGAAGAAGATTTGCTCAGTGGGGCGGTGTAGTGGATTCTTGGGGTTGTTTCTGTAGTGTATAAACAAACTGGCCCGGCCTTATTCGGGCCGGGCTTGGTGCTTCATTGTAGTGGAGGCTGGGGTGGGCACATCTCCTTCAGGATCTCCTCGGGGATGTTGAACATTTCCGACAACTTCTTGGGCGTGATGCCGAGGTCCTCAAGCAATTTTCGTACCTCCCTGGACGAGAGTTCGGGCACCTCTTCGCTTCTGGGTAGAGGAACCGGGAGGTCCTGAATTTTCTCTCCAACGCGCAGGCGGAACTTCCTCGAGAGCCCTGTTTGCGACCGAATGGTGGTAGTTTGAACCCCGCCATAGACATGCAAGCAAATGAGCCGCCTCATTGCCGGCAGGGCGCTCACGGCGATCTGGAACATCAGTCCAAACGGGTATACCTTCATTTCGCTGGTTTCCACGACGTTTCCTTCCGGGTTAGGATCTGGTTGGATATTATAACATAGTTAGCGTGTGGGTCATGTATACTTAGGATTACTACATAAACTATGGCTGATAAATATTCTGCAGTATGGGTGTCGCATTCTTCCATGGGAGATTTTTTGAAGTGCCCTCGTCTTTACTATTTGCACAATATGTACAAGTCACCAGCAACAGGAAGAAAAATTTCTCTCGTCACCCCACATATGTCTCTTGGTATTGCTGTACACGAAGTCTTAGAAGGATTAAGTGCGTATCCGAATAATGAAAGAATGAACAAAGATCTTCGTGCCAAGTTTGAAGAAGCTTGGGAAAAAGTAACTGGTAAACAGGGTGGATTTAAGGACGACAAAGAAGAAGAAGTGTTTAAAATGCGCGGAAAAGAAATGATCAATAACGTCATCAAGGACCCCAAATTTCTTACAAATAAGTGTTTACGATTAAAGCGTGATACCATGCCGCCTAACTTCTATCTTAGTGAAGAAGATAATATTATTTTAAATGGTTTAATTGATTGGATAGAGTACGTGCCACTTACTGACTCGCTGCATATTATTGACTTCAAAACTGGTAAATATGAAGAAAAAGATTCTTCTCTTCAATTACCAATTTATTTATTACTTTGTAATGCATTGCAATCACGAAAAGTCACAAAAGCATCATACTGGTACTTAGAGAGCAATACTGTGGTTGAAAAAGAGTTACCAGAGATCGATACAGCAAGGCGCGACGTGCTCGAGGTGGCACTAAAAGTTAAAGATGCGCGCGATCGTGCACGTAGCGGTGAGGAGACTCTCGTTTGTCCTCGTGGCGCGTATGATCCCGGAACTGGGAGCGGCGGATGCATGCATTGTCGAATATATGAGTATATCCTCCACAAGCAAGAGGATAAAGTTGAATACATCGGTGTGGGTGGGTATGGACAGGACCTGTATACTGAAAAAAGAAATTCTTAAGTACGTGCCAGTTCACCATGATCTCTCATCTTCCACCAAGAAAAAGAACGAAGGTACAATGGGCGCTTTTTGTGGCCGGGTTGATTCTCGGAGCGCTCATATATCGAGAGATATTTTTGGAAAAACACGGTATCTCTACTATTGTTAATCAGCAAAAAGTCGTACGTAGAGATCTAAAAGTAGTCGCAAGGGAATCACAACACTCCTTTGGAGAAATTTTCGTTTACTAGTACAATCTTTTCTAAGAACTATATGGACAGAGAAGGACCACCAGAGAAACTAACTCACAATAACGAAAAAGAAAAAATGCGAGCACTCGAAACGTTCGTATGGCAGCATGACGTATCGTCGGAAGAATTTTCTCTCGCACTGCATATCGCCGAAGACACTGATGCAAAGATAACTTCTTTAGATAAACGTTTACAGAATTGTATACAAGAAATTAAAGCGGCGATTGAACACGGTGTACAACGAGAGACGTTGGAGGAACTTCTCAAAAAAATTGAACGGGTAGAAGTTTCGAGTTATCAGGGGTTAGTAGGAGAGATTGCTTTTCTCAATGTAAGAAATGAAGAGAAGGAAGCGCTTATTAACCTTGTTAAAACCCCAATTTCTTCAAATATTAAAGCAACTTTTGCTGACGGAACAACAAGAATTTTTTCATTACCCGTTGTTCTCCTGACCACCAACAGACTTAAAATGAAAAAGGAATTCGTGAAAGAATTGCGAGATGTTATTCATGTATGTTTAAAAGAAGACTCTGCCCTTAAGTCTATTGTAATAAGAAAAATTGCTACCCCTAGTACTGAGCAAGAGAGCGAAGCAAATGTTCCTGATGAGAATGAAGAGGTGCAATACAGTCAACAAGTTGACGAATTAGATTCATTTGTTCACGATCACAAGATGGTATATAGTCAAGTGGCACAAGCATTTGATGCTGCTTTATCAGGAAACAATGTGCATAATCTCTTTAGTGATAAATACCAAAGAGATTTTCAAGGCCGATTGAAGAAGGTTCTGCAGGGTGGGTTACCCGTCGACAGAGTCCTTGATTGGATGAATGCTCTGTATCGTTACGAACGTTCCGTCGATTCTTGTTTTTCAATTATTGATTCATTGCAAACCTCCGATACTGAAAAAGGTCTTCTAAAGTCTATTGTTACTATGAAACAACGTGGGGTGATAACTATAAAAACAGAGTCTGGTAGTGTGCAGTATGGTTTTTTAAAAAATGAAAAACTAACTACTGAAAAAGATGTTGCTGCAGAACTAGAAGTTATTGTACGGGAATACAAGGGGAAGAAAGTGAGTTGCACATTTGTGCCGTACGATGACGTGCGTGCATAAGGAGGGTTTACCGTATACTAAAGACCCGATATACTTCGCAGTAAGGTATATTTATGTCACAGCACATACGCAGAAGTCTTTTTGTAGGGATATTTCTAGGAATATTCTCCTCTTGTTTTCTTGTTAATGCACAAGGTGTTACCCTCTCTCCACTCCAGACCGGAACAGTGCCATTTAACTTCGTGTCTCCTACACCAACATCTGCTGCTCCTGGTTCAACGATAACGGTGAGTGTGGACACTTCTGCGCAACTTCCGCCAGATGTTGGGTATTTCAGTATCTTTGATTCCGATAATCCAAATTTTAATAATCCCCAAGCGTTACTTGATTCTGGTGTTCAGAGGACGGTGTGGCGTAGTGGAAATACGTATTCAACAACGTTTCAAATAGGTAGTGCTTCTTCGTACAAGGTGATCTTTTGGGCAATGACAGGGCAACAACAGAATGTCAAAGTGAGAACAATTACCACAGCAACAAATTACTTCGGTACTCAAACAGTCTCTAGTCCGCCCGCATCAGGTCCAGCAGCAACGGTGACGCTTTCCAAGACATATACTAGTGTCCCCAACTTGTTTCCAAGTTTACCCAATCAAGATGGGGTAAAAACAACAATAAACTGGAACACAACAAATGCACTCTACTGTACTTTAGGAAGACCTGGTGTGCCAGCAGGTCTTGGCTATTTATGTACCAGTAGTCAGTGTGGTACTGGGTCCAAAGTTCTATCAACCGTACCTGCATATTACGGAATAGCATCGTTTACTCTTAGGGTTACTTGTTATAACGGAGATTTACAGCCAAGTTATGCAGATGTTGAAAATTATTTTCCTTCACAAGTTCCTGTTACCACTACGGCGGCGGCTGATACTAGTCTTACAGCAACAGCAGGTACACCAACTATTAGTATCTCTGTTACCCCGACTACAGCAGACGCTGGTGGTAGCGTTACTCTTTCTTGGGATGCAAAAAATGTTGGTGTCTTTCAGGGGAATAGTTGTTACGGAAGAAGTGTCCCAGTTGGATTATGGTCTTCCGGGTACAAACCAGTAAGTGGAACAGAAGTCATTAGAAATCTTCCTGCAAAAAGTACGTTTACAAAACCATTCTTTGTGCTTAGTTGTTATAACGTAAATCCTGTGGGGACATGGTTACCAGAAGAGTCTGCGTTTGTGACCATGAACGACGCACCAGCAACTCCCACGTGCAGGACATCGTCAGAAAACCAGACTGTGTCTTGTCCAACTGGGCAAACAGGCTCTATAACACAGACACGTACGAGTACATGCCCTGATCCATACGGTCAGCCTGTCTGGGGCGGTTGGGTGAATACTACAAACACATGCGTTACCCCAACTCCCACATGTAGAACATCTTCAGAACAGCAGACCATCTCATGTCCAACGGGTCAGAATGGTACTGTAACCCAGACGCGCACGAGTACATGTCCCGATTCATATGGTCAGCCTGTCTGGGGGAGTTGGGTGAATACTGCAAGCACATGTACAACGCCAGTAGCAACAATAGATTTTTCTTCTTCGGGAAATAGTCTCCCATATAATTCACCAGCAACCCTGTATTGGTCCTCCGGGAACGCTACACGATGTGTAGCAAGTGACGATTGGTCTGGTAATAAGTCACTATCGGGCCAAGAAGATCTTCCTAGATTGGTCCAAGATAAAAGATTCACTATTAGTTGTTATAATGCTGCCGGACAAGAAACAAAAAAATCTATCACCATCACTGTGGCACCGCCTCCACCTGTACCAACAGTTTCATTGACTTCAAGATCAAATAATCTAACATACAACACAGCAACGGTGCTTAACTGGTCTTCCACAGCCGCGGATTCATGTACAGGTTCATGGAGAACGGGTCCAGTTGCCACTGTTTCCTCTTTTACAACACCTCCACTTACTGAAAGTTCTGTATTTACAATTACTTGTTCAGGAGTTGGTGGAGAAGCACGAGATTCTGTAAATATCGCTGTAGGTCCAGCCCCGGTAGTCCAAGTTGCTCAACCAGCAACGGTCACACTCGATGCGTCTCCCTCGACCCTTACCCAAGGGCAAAGCACAAGGTTATCTTGGAGTTCTACTAACGCGACGACGTGTACGTCATCATGGGGAAATAATTCGGCTATATCTGGATCAGAGACAGTTTCGCCATCTACAACTACCACGTATAGAATTTCGTGTACTGGAGAAGGGGGAAGGGGTGAGCAGGCAATTACCGTAACTGTTTCTGCTCCACAGGTAGTTGCAGAAACTAAACCATTACCACAAGTGAGTTTGGATTCATCACAGACAACTATTACTGAAGGGCAATCTAGTATACTCACGTGGTCTTCCACTAACACAACGGCGTGTAGTGCTCCATGGACAGATAAAACATCGACATCTGATACACAAACAGTGTCTCCGCGCGCAAATACAACATATACAATTGAATGCACGGGCCCCGGTGGAAAGGCTAGTCAGTCAGCTATTATTACTGTAAACCAGGCACCAGCTGTAACGGCTGTAGAAATAATTAGAAAAGTACCACCGACGCTTACTTTTAGTTCATCTGAGAATGCGGTTTCTTATGGTGGCACAGCAACTCTTTCATGGAGGGCAAGAAATGCAACAGAGTGTTATAGTTCTGGGGGTGATTGGGTGACGGTAAATAGAGGTCTTGCAGGAGAACAGCAAGTAAATTCACTCACCAGTGACAAATCATATCTTCTTACGTGTACAGGTGATGGAGGCGAAATAACTCAATCGGTCGGTATTTCAGTTGCTCCACAGGTTGTACCAGCAGAAACTTTCTCTACAGCCGCAGTTACTACCTCAGGAGAAGCGGTTTCGAATACAACTTCGGTTGCAACGGTAGCACAAGAACAGACAGTTGCGGTGCCTCAGATATTGGAGACTGTACGACAAACAATTACTCAACAAAATGTGATACCCGATCGTGATCCATCTGTACCATTACCTATAACAATAAACGCTGAGCAACCAGTCATTGTTATTCAAACAATTAGATCTCCTAGACGTGAGGTTGTTTCTACGAACCCGCCCCCACAGCCAAAATTACGATTCTCTATGCAGGAGAGTAAGATTACGCCAAATAAACCAATTACTCTTGTTTGGAAAGCGGAAAACGTTTCATCTTGTGATGCTTCTGGTGATTGGGACGGTGTAAAGAATGTTGCGGGTACCTTTACTACGCAACCAATAACAGGAAGTAAAAACTATGTACTCTCGTGTACCGGCGACGGGGGATCTATCTCAAGTTTTGTTGAGGTTAATTTCTCAGACTCTCCACCGCCAACACTTTCCTTTGTAGCAACTCCTCACATCATTCAATATGGAAAGCCAGTGTCACTCCTCTGGGAAACGACGAACGCACTTTGGTGTAAGGCGTCAGGTTCATGGTCCGGTGCACAGGAAACATCAGGTTCATATGCTGTCGATAAGGTTGGTGGAACCCAAGGATTCAAACTAACCTGTGGAGGACCAGGCGGGGAGATATCTCGCGAAATTCGTTTTGACACAAAGAATTACGGTGTTCGTGCCGCCACTGCTCTAAAAGATAAAGCACTTGGCGCAATTGCCTCACCGGTAAAATCAATTTCTTCTGCTGTTGAGACTGTGTTAACAAAAGACACAAACAAGAATCCTGCTGTTACATTAAACTACTCCACAAAAATGGTAGATGGAAAACGAAGAGTTATTCTGTCCTGGACTGGTGAGAATCTAAAGTCTTGTATGGCAAGTGGCGCGTGGTCTAATGGTAAGAATACTACTGGATCAGAAGATGTCGGTCTCTATAGTAGTGTCACCGGAAAAACATATACACTCACTTGTCGTGGTACTTATGTAGTACGCGATTCTGTCACCGTTAAATAGCGCGTGGTATACTAGTCTTATTATGACGTTACTTGGTAAACTTGTTTTCTCAGTAATCGTGCTTGGGAGCATTTTCATAGGTGTGTACTACATGAGTCACAAAGAAGACCAAGTTATTCCATCAACGACAGTAACCACCCAAGAACAAGACATCGTATCTACAAGTACTAAAAAAATTCCATTCACAGAACTTCTTGCACAAGGGGGAACGTATCATTGCCATGTATCTCAAAATCTTGGAGCAAATGTTGTAACCGGAGACGTGTTTATACACAAGGACAGGGTGAAGGGCCATTTTACAACCTCTATTGTCAACAAAACAATCGATACAGATATCATTGTTCGTGATGGATACACCTATACATGGACACCGCTTATGAAGGGTGTGGGTTACAAGACAAAAACTGTCTCAAATACTGAAACAGCAACCGATACGCCCCGCATGTATTCTTGGAATGCGGAAACGGTGGGTGATTACTCATGCGAAGATTGGTTATATACAGAAGAAACTTTTGATCTGCCAAAAGATGTTACCTTTACAGATCTAAAACAAAAATAGGATAGTAGTAAAGGTCCCGCATTTTTATATCACAATATTTGTGCTATACTGTCTAGTATGTCACAGGGATTATATATCTACGGTAAAAATACGGTCGAAGAATTATTTAAAGCGCGTGTACGAGGTGCCCGTGTTCCTATTCAAAAAGTGTATCTCACACGAGCTGGGGAAAAAGACTCTTTCATCATGAGTACAATTCAGTCTAATCGTCTCACGTACAGCATTGTTACAGAAGAAGAATTGGAACATCATGTTGGGAGGGGTGCTGTTCATCAGGGGGTGGCGGTATTGATCGATGGGGGTAGTTTGTATCAGACTCTTCCCGAGGTTTTAGCAGAAGAAAAGGAAGGTAAAAAGATCATTGTTGTTCTAGATCATCTTGAAGATCCGCACAACGTCGGTGCAATCATGAGAAGTTGTCTGGCCTTTGGTGTTGATGCAGTTATTATGCCAGAACATAATCAGGCACAAATAACGAGTGTCGTTGCCAAAGCATCCTCTGGTGCCATTTTTTCTATACCAATAATTTCAGTGAGTAATGTTAACAACACCCTTTTATCTCTTAAAGAAAAAGGTTTCTGGGTATACGGCTTAACGGGGGGAGGTGATTCACGTCTAACAGAGACTGTTTTTGATGAAAATACTGTTATAGTCGTTGGCAGTGAAGGTCAGGGGATAGCACACAAAACTCTTGAACATTGTGATTTCAAACTCTCGATACCTATTAACGGCTTATGTGAGTCGCTGAACGCGTCTAATGCAATTGCTGTAACACTCTACGAATGGAGAAAGCAGAATGGGTAGTATTTCAAAAGGCCCCCTTCCTTTCGGACGGGGGCCTTCTGGACATGCCTTCGTTTCAGTGATGGACGCGGATCTCGCGTTCACCCTTGTCCATGCTCCAGGTGCGGAAGGGGACGAGCGGGGTTTGTGTAACCCGTGTCGCCGCCTCCTCTTCCTCGGGTCTGATGAAGAGATCCATCTCGAGGAAGCTGGTGGTCATCGCCGTCCTGATGGCGGCCGAGTCGGCGCCGTCACGCTTGCCGATGGAACCAGTTCCGATCTGGACGACTCCGTATTGCCGACGCCCGTGTTCCTTCCACAGGTAGTCCAGGCAGAAGCGCACGAACTTGTCTGCCGACGCCCAACCACCCTTGCCGATCTTGTGGCAGATGAGCATGTGGAGCAAGCGCCCCGGCTCGAAGTTGAAAGTGAGCACCGATCCGAGATCGATCTGCTTGATCACCTCCACGTTGCGTACGAACGGCCTCCCGATCGCGGAAGCCTGTGTGAGTTTCGAGTTCATGCCGATGATGATGTCGCCGGGATTGATCATCGGATCGGTGATATCCCCGGTTACGATGTTTCTTATCATGTGCCGCCCTTTCCTTAGTGTGCTGCAATTTGGGAACCTGCTCGTAACACACTATCAGTTTAAAAACAGTAGGTCAATTTGCTTAAATTAAATATACAACACTCTACAAATGGAAAAAGCAGAATGGGTAGGGGGTTTTACTTCATACCCTTGTAGATTCCTGGGTAACGATAGAACAGTACTGGAACGAGAACAAGTGTAAGTATCATTGCAAAGGTGAGTCCAAACATAATTGCAAATGCAAGTGGTCCCCAGAGTGCGGAGGCTCCAGCAAGTGGTATCATTCCGATAACGGTTGTTACTGTTGTAAGGAAGATTGGTCGGAGTCGAACCGCGGATGATTCTGTAATAATTATATCTAGTGTTGCAGGAGATCGAAGTTCTTGTTCTTTGTGAAGTCTGTGGAGTATCGAGTCTAACAATATGATGGCATGGTTAATGATTACTCCAGCAAGCGCAATAAATCCAAGCATGGAAGAGAAGGATAATGTTTTTCCCGTGATAGCAAGACCTCCCAAGACACCAATGAGGGAAAGGGGAACTGCAAATAGTAAATACATCGCAAAACGTACTGAGTTAAATTCGAGCACAAGGATCGCCAGCATACCAACCATGCCAGCAATAAGGGCTAGGAACATGTCTCTAAAGGATCTGTTTACTTCTTCATTTTCACCACCATAGTCTATACTCACGGTTGGAGGAAGATTAAGTTCCTTTTCTCGTTTTTTGAAATCATTTACAATCTCCACGGCCGTGAATGAAGGCTTTACGTTACTTGTAACGGACGCAACACGTTCTTTTCCTTCGTGGCTGATGATTGCTCTGCTCTGTCCAAGTTCTACATCCAATATTGATCCAAGAAGAATGGATCCTCCGGTTGGTGTAACTACAGGAAGTTGCCGGATCGTATCTATGTTGGTCTTTATAGTGTCTTCTGGATTGATATAGGCACTGTTAAGGTTTAGTTTTACAACGACATCTACATCATCGGACCCATCTTTAATGGTCGTCGCGGTTGTTCCAGAGACAGATGTTCGAAGAATTTGTGCAACACTAAGTGGAGAGAGGCCAACCAGTGACGCTTTCGTTCGATTAATATGAATATTAAATTGTATTCCGTCATCTCGGAGTGATGTTTGAACATCCTGCGTACCGGCAATCTCATTAAGAATAGATTCTGCTTTATCAGAGGCGATAGATAGTTCCCCTAAGTTATTTCCCAAGAATTTTATTACCACAGGTGCCCCACTTGGCGGTCCATTATTTCCTTGGTCAACCTTGATGGTGGCAGATGTGATTGGTAAGAATTCTGTTCGTAATTTCTCAACAATTTGGGTAGAGGTAAGCACCCTGTCTTTTTTGAGTAAGACAGTGATACTCGCTAACTTTGTATTCCTGCTTGACCCATTATTTGTAAATGCCGATGATTCTCCAATAGTCGTGACAAAAGAATCAACATGCTCACTACTGTAGAGCATTTCCTCCACCTCTCTAACAGATAGATCTGTTTGAGCAAGCGGTGTACCTTCTTGCTTTTCAATACTTACAAAAATAAAATCTTGATTATCCTGAGGGAAGAATTGTACCTTCACAAGACCCGCTACTGGAAGTGAGAGGGCAACCACAAATCCAACACCAAGTGACACGAGAAAGATATTTTGTATTTTCTTAGAGTGGAGAATGGTTAGGAGTTTTGCCTTATACCACGTTTTTGCTTTCTCCGACCACTCTTCTTGCATATCCTCAAAACGATTTTTATGGTCCTTGGTAAGTAGTATCGCAAGAAGTGGCACCATACCGAGGGCTACAAAGATAGACGCAATGAGGACAAATATAATCGTAAACGGAATAGAGGCAATAAATTTACCTGTTGTTCCAGATATAAAAAATAGTGGTACGAACACCGCAACCGTGGTCATTGTTCCGGCAATAAGTGGCCAGGCATATTCTCGTATCGATGCAACCGCAGCATCATAACTAGAGCCAAGTAGTTTACGTCTGGTGTGTATTGCTTCAGCAACCACAATACCAGAATCAACAAGAATGCCAATTGCCAAGATAAGAGAGAAGAGAGAAACGAAGTTAATAGAATTTCCCGATGCATAGAGGCCAATAAAAGCAATGACAAACGAAAGGGGAATCGAGAGGCCGGCCACAAGTGCTTCGCGCCAGCCAATTGTGAGGAAGAGCATGATCATCACCAAGGTGACTGTTTCTAGTCCTACGCGTGTTAGTTCTTTCAAATCTTTTTCGACAAGGTGACCTCTATCAAAAGAAATCACAACCTGTGCACCTAGAAGTTTGTCCTGTTTGAGTTCTTCAATCTTCTCTTTTACATCGCGAGTGATTTTTGTTACATCACCACCAGATTTTTTATAGATGTTCAATGTCAGCGCTTGTTCGCTAGGAGTGCCTTTCATAGAGACACGAGAATATGTACTTGGCACCTCTAATCCGTCCACGATGAATGCTATATCACGTAGGTATACCGGAACTCCTTGTGTAGTAGTTATTGCTATGTCAGGAAGTTCTTTCGCGTTCTCAAATTCCCCAGAGAATTTTATTGGATAATTTATAGTATCAACGGTAATATTCCCAACAGGAATAGAAGCGTTTGATGATGCAATGGCTTGGATAACTTGATTGATCGACAGGTTGTACTGAGACAATTTCTCTTTAGAGATGACCACCTGAACTTCTTTGTCTCTAGTTCCTGATATTTCGACTTTAGAAACACCACTGACTTTCTTTAGTTCTTTCTTGAGATCTTCTCCTAACGATGTAAGAGAAGCAGGAGATCTATCATCAGAGACTGAAATAATAAGGATTGGCTGGTCAGAAAAGTTTACCTTAGTGACCACAGGATCATTTGCATCTGATGGAAAGTTTGCTTTGGCTTTATCGACAGCATCTTTAAGGTCCTGGATTGATTTGTCGATATTTGCTTGGGCATTGAATTGGGCTGTTACGATCGATATCCCTTCACGTGATGATGAAGTTACTTTATCAATATTTTCAAGATTGATTACTTCCTCTTCAACTTTATCAGTGATAAGTTTTTCCGTGTCTTCAGCAGAGGCTCCACGAAGGACAGTGCTCACAATCCCAACAGGAATAATGACTTCCGGGGCGGACTCTTTTGGAATTGCAACAAGAGAATATAAACCAGTTACCACCAAGAAGAACATCACCATGTAGGTGAAGGATCTCTTCTTTAGAAAAAATAACCAGACTGAGTGCATACGTATGTGTGTTTATAACTTTAACGATTTTCCGCAGGAGGTGTTTCTCGTACGACAACCTCCATGCCATCCTTGAGGCCTCGAGCATCCAGAATAAATGTTGTTGTTGCTGAAAGTGGAGAGAGAATTTGAATTGTATCCCCAAGAATTGCCCCGATGGTAACTGGTATTGCGCCAACGGTTGAAGTGCTGGCCATTGTGAAAATAAATGCGCCGCGCGGTGTTAGTTTTATTGCTGAGAGGGGGATGGTTACAGGAGAGGGGTCTGCTTGTGTTGCAAGAGAACGGTTAATTATAAGCTCTACTGATTCACCATTGATGGCCGCTGATTCTCCCCTCGTGATTCCAATCCGAACCTCTATTTTCTTTGTACGCGGATCGATTGCTTGGGCGACGCGTGTCACAATTCCAGTTTTATCTTTTCCGATCGTTACCGTATTTCCAACATGAATGCGTTTCGCATCTTCTTCAGTTACGTAGGTAACTACTTCAAGTGCTTGATTATTTGAGACAACAGCAACTTCAGTAAACTGTGGAACGAAGTCACCAGTTTCTATCGACAGAGAGTTGATGGTTCCAGAAATTGGACTACGAATAATTGTTTTTTCAAGCCTAGAAAGGGCTGCATCGTAGGCACCAAGGGCAGATTTTACTTGAGCATCTGTTGTGGCAACGGTATTATTTTCTGAGGTTGTTGTTTTATTTGCAACCGCCTCAGCATTTTGACTTGCTATAAGAGCACTTCGTGCAAGGGTAATGGCTGAGAGTGTATTACTTACAGATGTTCTAGCAAGAGAAATTGTTACTTTCTGTCCTTCAATAACACTCTGAGAGTAGTTACTGTCCGCAATACCTTTCGATGCAGCAGTCGCTAGATTATCTAGATATGATTTTACATATTGTGCCTCATCTTGGACTGCATTTAGTTGTGCAACAAGGTCACTGTCAGTTGATAATGTTTTATTGATACGTTCACGCTCAAGAAGACTCTTTTCTATTGTTTTACGAGAGTTTTCAAGTGTATAGGTTAGTGCCGCATCGGGAATGAGGAGCGCAAAGCGAACGGTGTCTTGTCGCGGCGATGTGAAAAACACATCAGTCTTACTGTGGATTAGGTCATCTAATGTACTATACGTATTAGAGATAGTATTAAGTGCACCAGTTTTTGCTTCGCCGAAAGAAGATTTCGTAGTGGTAGTATTTATGCGCGCTATATCTCTGGCTGCTTTTGCTTGATCATAGACACCTTCTGCTTGAAGGACAGATGCTCGTTCGAGAGAATTTTCAAATGAGGCGATGATATCACCGGCCATAACACGATCACCTAATTTTTTATTGACACGAGTTAACTTGCCACTGCTCTCTGAACGTATCGTTGCTTCACTCACTGACGTTACAGTACCAATAAGAGGGATACTAGAATCACCACCGCGGACGTCTTCTAAAGAAAGAAGTGATACTTCTCGCAACTGCTTCATATCATTTTGCGAAGCCTTTGTTGTAAAGAAAAAATGATTTACAAGGCCGCCAACTATTACAACAATAAGAAGTACAGTAATGTACGTTACATTAGACACTCTTTCACTTCTTGAAAGTAACCCTTTCCACGTTATACGTGCAAAAGAAAATGATGTTTTTGATTGTGGGGTAGAAAATGGGTTTTGTAAGACAGACATACACGATACCTTGATTAAAAGGATACTAATTGGTAAACATTCTTTAGAACTTTAACAAGAGGAACTTTTACGTTAACTACAGTAGAGTATAACATATATTATACCATATATTTTATTTATTGTAAATGATTCGAGGTTACCGTCTTTGTGGTAGAATTACCTCATGTTTAACCGACTGTACCGACAATTTTCTAACGATATCGGAATCGACCTGGGGACGGCCAACACACTTGTGTATCTTCGTGGACGTGGAATAGTTATTAATGAGCCATCTGTTGTGGCGCTCAACACAAAAACAAATCGTGTAGTTGCGGTTGGATCGGATGCAAAGAGTATGATGGGGAGAACCCCCGCACACATTAGAATAGTTCGCCCTCTGGTAGATGGGGTAATTTCTGACTACGAAGTCACGGAGGAAATGCTTTCATATCTTATTAATAAAGCAAATGAGATAGATAAAAAAATTTTTCGTCCACGTGTTGTTATAGGCATTCCGGTTGGAATAACTAATGTAGAAATGCGTGCTGTATATGATGCCGCTAAGTCTGCTGGTGCAAGAGAGGTGTATATAGTTGAGGAGCCTATGGCCGCAGCAATAGGTGTACACATGCCAATTCATGATGCGGTGGGTAGTATGATCGTCGACATCGGAGGAGGTACAACAGATATCGCGGTTATTGCTCTCTCAGGTGTCGTTCGTTCAAAGAGCATAAAGATTGCTGGTGATAAATTGACAGAAGACATAATTACCTACATGAGGGATGAGTTTAAAATGCTTATTGGCGAAAAAACTGGTGAATATGTAAAAATGCACATAGGTTCTGCTACACCAGACGAAAATACTCAAGAATTAAGTGTGAAGGGTCGCGATTTAATTACAGGGCTACCACGAGAGGCAATCATAACTGATGTTGATATCCGAGAAGCAATGTACGCATCTGTTTCGCAACTGGTAGAAGCGATCAAAGAAGTACTAGAGACTACCCCCCCGGAGGTTCTCTCAGATATTATGGTAAAAGGTATGATCCTTTCTGGTGGCGGTGCACTTATTAAAAATATTCCACAGTTACTTGAAATGCAACTGAAAGTTCCTGTTACAATAGCAGATGACCCTCTTACTGCAGTTGCTCGTGGTACAGGGATCATTTTGGAAGACATCGCGCGCTTTAAAGACGTGCTCGTAAGAAATCCTGATGACATATCTATCCGATAGAACACGTAAACGAAAACTATTTTTCCATAGGAGTTTGTTTTTGGTTTGTGTGTTATGTATTACTATATTTTGGACCTCAATACGTGGAGGTGCCCATGGAGCAGCGGAACCACTTGTCTATGGTTATGTATACGTAAAAAAGTTTTTTAGTGTCACACCAGAGTTTATACGCACCTACGTGTCTTCTCGTCAGTCACTGGAGGAGCAAAAAAAATCTCTTGAAGAAACGGTACGCCGACTTGAGAATGAACTTGCTGAAAAAAATAGTGCCCTAGAGGAATTTACTCTAGGACAAAATTTTTCAGAGGACATTAACGAAACACACCCAACATTAGTTGTATATCCGTTGCTCGAAGATAGCACGAAACTGTACTCAACTATTTTACTTTCTCGAGGATTTAAAGATGGAGTAGAAGTGGGGGATTATGTGTATGTTGCTGGGTTACGGCCTGTTTGTATTATTCAAGAAGTATATACAAAAACATCGTTGTGTTTATTGTTAACCGCATCAGGTAATGCTGTTGATGCAGTTCTGAAAACAGCGTCGTCGTCCCTTACAGTTCCGCTTATTGGTCGTGGCGGTGGAATTTTTTTGGGTGAAGTACCAAAAGATACTGTTATTGAAAAAGACACCCCTGTGTACCTTAAAAGTAATCCGTCCATGCAAATTGGGGTTGTCAGCAGTATCTTCCGTAATGACCAAGACACTTCAGGCAAGGTTTTTATTACCGGTATGTACAACCCGCTTACATCCAATGTTTTATATTTACGTAAATGAAACTAACGACCATCGGACTCATTATTATTTTCTGCGTTGCACTATTGTTTGATATATTTTTAGGTAGTACATCATACCCGAAACTTACTCTTATTCTGTGTGGTATAGTAGTTGTATATGAATTTGTTTCGCCGCACATTTATCGATCGCGCTAGAAAGATGGCGTCGCATGAAATAGACCCAGAAGATGTATTTCTGGACTCTGAAAATGTCTCGCAATTTGATATTCACCAAATGGAGGGGCATCTAGAGAGGCCTTTGGATAAAAAAATGTTTTACGGTGCGGTTGTGTGTACCATTTTTATTGTGATTGGACTTGGGTACCGACTCTTTAATATGCAAGTACTTAATAATGCTTCGTATGTTGAAAAAGCAGACAGAAACCACCTTAAGAAAATACCTCTATTTCCACTTCGTGGAACTATCTCTGATAGAAATGGCGAACTCCTTGCGTGGAATACGCTCGATAGTTTTATTACAGATACAGCCTCTTCGAGCGGTACTTCAACAATGGAAGGAACCTCTACTTCAAGTGTTGGCGATGATATTCCGCGACGCGTTTATACTCATAAATCTGGCTTTTCTCATGTTTTGGGATATGTAAGTTATCCAAAAAAAGATCAGAGTGGGATTTTTTGGCAGGACGAGTATGTTGGCAAAGACGGCGTGGAAAAACAATACCAAGATCTACTTCAGGGTGTGAAGGGGGAGAGGATTATAGCAATTGATGCGTTACACCACGTAGAGTCAGCAAACGTCGTGGTATATCCATCTCACGGCACAAATCTTACACTTACAGTTGATGCCCCGTTACAGGAGCAGTTGTATGAAAATATAAAAGCCCTCGCACACAAGGCGCCATTTACTGGCGGCGCTGGCATTATTTTGGACGTCAGAAATGGTGAAGTTTTAGCGATGACTAGTTATCCCGAGTACAATAATAATTTGATCACGAATGCTCGTACAAAAGAAGACAGAGTGACTATAACTAACGATTTATTGGACAAGAATCATAAATTTCTCAATCGTGCTGTGAGCGGTTTATTTACTCCGGGCTCTACTGTTAAACCTTTCGTCGCCTTGGCTGCTCTTATGGAAGGTGTTATTACTCCAGAAAAGACAATTTATAGTTCAGGGGCACTTGTTATTGAAAATAAATACGGTGGGGAAGATACTGTTTTTCGTGATTGGAAAGCACACGGCTATATAGATATGAGGCAGGCGCTTGCAGAATCTTCGGACGAATATTTTTATCAAGTGGGTGGTGGGTATAAAGACCAGAAAGGTCTTGGTATTGCTAAGATAGATACGTATGCAAGAATGTTTGGCTTTGCTACAACAAGTGGTATAGATCTACCAAATGAAGAATACGGCGTCATACCTTCCCCAGAATGGAAAATGAAAATTTTTAAAGAAAACTGGCTCGTTGGAAATACATACCACTCTTCAATCGGGCAATATGGTTTTCAAGTAACACCACTCGAACTTGTTCGTGCTGTTGCTGCACTCGCTAACGGCGGATACCTTGTCACCCCGCACGTGCTTAAGGGGAAGACATACGATAGAATTTCATTATCTTTACCCAAAGATGATCTGCAAGTTATACATGAAGGTATGTGGCGTGTCGTATATGACAAAGAGGGCACAGGAAAACTTCTCAATATACCCGGCGTAGAGATTGGTGCAAAATCTGGCACCGCAGAATTGGGGGTTAGTAAACAGCTTGTAAATTCTCTTATAACAGGCTTTTTCCCCTACAAGGATCCAAAATATGCGTTTGTGATTGTTATGGAAAAAGGCTCAAGAAATAACCCTTATGGTGCTGTATATGCCGCCAGAGATACAATAACTTGGATGCGAGATAATACGGACTATACAAAGTAAGATGGATACATTCCTCGATAGACAAGGACTCTTTTTTGTGCTACAATAACGAGATGGAATATTTAACACTAGAAAAGAAAAACGAACTTGAACAGGAGTTAAAGCATCTTAAATCTGTTCGGAGAAAAGAGATTGCAGATGCTCTTGAGTACGCAAAGTCCTTAGGTGATTTGTCGGAAAACGCAGAGTATCATCAGGCTCGAGAGGATCAGGCTAATTGCGAAGATCGCATTAACCACGTCGAACAGATTCTCAAAAATGCTGTTGTTATGGATAAACACCACGCTGTCGTGGTGGAGGTGGGAACTACAGTGGTTATCGTTAAAAAAGGGGAAAAATCCGAGAAGCACATCTCTCTTGTTGGTAGTGAAGAAGCAAATTCTTTAGAAAATAAAATTTCAAATGAATCACCGCTTGGCAAGGCATTACTCGGTAAGAAGAAAGGAGATACTGTCACAGTTATAAGCCCAAAAGGAGAGGTTCTTTATACCATCAAGTCAATTGTGTAATGCGTACGTAGTGTTTGGGAATTGAAGTCTCTTTGTTATACTGTTCTATACGTAATTGGTATGGCATCACTTGAAGAACTACGAGCACTCAGGGTTAAAAAGTTAGAATCTTTACAAGAAAAAGGCCTTCTTGGTTTTCCTTCTTCTTCGGGGCGCACACATGAGTTGAAAGCACTTGTACGAGATTTTGAAGAATTACAAGCACAATCAAAAGAAGTTGTAGTTGCAGGCAGGGTTATGTCTTCGCGCGGCCAGGGGGCCCTTATTTTTTCCGATCTTTACGATGGATCAGCAAAATTTCAGTGTGTTATTAAATTACCAGAATCTTCTGAACCAACACATTCTTTTTTTACAACATATGTAGATATAGGTGATTTTATTGAAGTCTTGGGAACACTCTTTACCACCAAGTCAGGTCAACCAAGTCTTCTGGTAAAGACGATTGTAATGCTCTCTAAGTCATTGCGCCCTTTGCCAGATAAATATCATGGTCTTCAAGATGAAGAAACAAAAATACGAGAAAGGTATTTAGATATTTTAACCAACAAAGAGTTACAAGAACTTTTTGAAAAAAAGGCTGTATTTTGGGATGTTGTTCGAACTTTTTTGAAAGAAAAAAATTTTTTGGAAGTAGAGACACCAACCATAGAGTTAACCACGGGAGGTGCGGAGGCTCGTCCGTTTGCAACACATCACCATGATTTTGACCTCGATGTGTTTATGCGTATTTCAGTTGGTGAATTATGGCAAAAAAGACTTATGGCAGCAGGGTATCCCAGGACTTTTGAGATTGGAAGAGTATACCGCAACGAAGGCTCTTCACCAGAACACGTTCAAGAATTTACTAACTGCGAGTTTTATATGGCATACGCAGACTATAAGGATGGTATGAGGTTAGTAGCAGAGTTATACAAAACAATCGCACAACAAGTTTTTGGTACAACAACATTTACAACACGAGGGCATACATTTAATCTCGCTGATGAGTGGAAAATCCTTGATTATCGAGAAGAGGTATTGCGTCAAACTGGTATTGATATACGGTCGGCGTCAGAAGAAGATATTAAGAAAAAATTACAAGACCTACACGTTTCCTATGAAGGAAACAATAGGGAGAGGTTAATCGATACTCTTTGGAAGTATTGTCGGAAAAGCATTGCGGGACCAGCGTTTTTGGTTAACCATCCACTCCTTGTTGCCCCACTTGCTAAAAAGAATTCAGATGGTGAGACTGCACAAATCTTCCAACCAATTCTTGCTGGAAGTGAAATTGGAAAGGGGTATAGTGAATTAAATGACCCGCTTGATCAGAGAGAAAGATTTTTGAAACAGCAAGAATTATTAGAGGGTGGAGATGAAGAGGCAATGATGATGGACGAAAGTTTTATTACTATGCTTGAGCATGGCATGCCACCAACATGTGGTTTTGGATTTGGGGAAAGGTTGTTTGCGTTTCTTGCAGATAAACCAATACGAGAAGTACACATGTTCCCACTCGTTCGACCAAAGTAGTTCGTAGTAGGGTTAGTAAAAAATAAAACACAAAAAACTTTGTCATTTTGACAAAGTTTTTTGTTCTTATCCCTTATTTTGTAATGTTTTTTAATAGCTACCACAAGGCGTAGATATCCACAATTTCCGATAGGAAAAAAAGAAAAGTGGGGTATAATGGTTGTTAGTGGGGCATTGTGGGAAATGTCCTAAATTATAAAAATATGCTAATCGGCCAGTACAATCACGAGTTAGATCCAAAAAAACGCCTAACGTTGCCATCTAAGTGGCGAGTTGGTCTTGGTAAAAAGGTGGTTGTTACAAGCGGCTTAGATTCTTCTTTGTTTGTTTTCTCCGTTAAGGAATGGGAACATGTTGCTCAAAAACTTTCGCAATCAGGGTTTGGAAATTTAGATACTCGTAACTTTAATCGTTTCATTCTGGGAAATGCCTTTGAGGTCGATGTTGACGCTGCCGGACGTATAGTTATTCCAGATAAATTGAAAGATTTTGCAAAACTTTCAAACGGCATTGTTTTGGCAGGTATGTATTCTAGGATTGAAATCTGGGATAAAGATGCTTGGGAGAATCATACTACAAAAATTGCTAAGGAGGCGGATGTGCTCGCATCAAAGTTAAGTGAACTTGGAGTTCTTTAAAATATATGGAAACATTACTCACTCATTTACCATTCCTCGCTCTCTCAACAACATTTCCTAAAAAAATTAAGCGTGCTTATCGGCATGATCCAGTGTTGCTAGAAGCGAGTATAGACCATCTAAATATCAAAGAAGGGGGTGTCTACGTTGACTGTACCACTAATCGTGGGGGGCATAGTGTGCGTATTGCAAAAGTCCTCGGTAAGAACGGGACACTAGTTTGCATTGATCTTGATAGAAATGCTCTACAAGAAGCCCAAACTGCTCTTGGTAAATATAAAAATGTACCCACAATACATTTTGTTCAAGGTAATTTCCGTAATATTAAAACAATACTTAGTGAACTTGGCATTCATCGGGTCGATGGAGTATTGGCAGATCTAGGCCTCTCTTCTCAAGAGTTGGATAGTTCAAAGCGTGGTTTTAGTTTTCGTTTTGATGAACCGTTACTTATGACTTTTGATGATAAACCAACGGAAGATATGACTACTGCGACTGATATTGTTAATTTTTGGAATGAATCAACGATTGCCGATATACTTTTTGGATTTGCCGATGAGCGTTATGCCAAAAGAATAGCACACGCAATTATCGAAGCACGCAAAGTCAAACCAATCAGTACAACATTTCAGTTGGTGGACATTATTGCTTCTGCTATACCAGCACTATATCGTCACAAGCCGACACATTTTGCAACAAAAACATTTCAAGCACTTCGCATGGCTACAAATGATGAACTTGGAAGTATCCAGGAATTAATCACTAGCCTACCATCTGTTCTTAATGAACAAGGGAGAGCGTGCTTCATTACCTTTCATAGCACAGAGGATAGAATTGTAAAACAAGAACTTAAAAAAATTCAAGAATCTATTAAATTTGTATCAAAAAAGGCTATTACACCATCACTTGAAGAAATAACTACTAACCCCAGATCTCGTAGTGCGCAGTTACGGGTTGTTGAACGAGTATAAAGTATATGTCATTAAAATTCTCAACCACATCTTTATACGAACGGTCTGTCCATGTACTTATTGGAACTTTTTTTGTAACAATTTTTGCCTACTGTCTAGTACTTCTTTCCCTGGTTTTTTCAGTTATAGAACGAAAGCAAAATGTCTTGGCTATTCGTGAATTACGTTCTGAATTAACAACGTATGAAACTAACTATGCAAACCAGTTAAGTTCAATTACTGATGCAAAATTAACTGCAGAACATTATGTAAAAGTTGATGGCAGTACATTTGCAGTTAGAAAGTCAACAATTGCTAGTTACGCGGTGCTCTATGCACGTTAATACACCACAATCTGTATCAGAAGATCAAGTGTCGAGATCAATCGACAGAGCTAAGTTAGTTTTTTTCTTATGGCTCTGTTTAGTTCTTATTATCGTTATACGCGCGTTCTATATACAACTTTTTGAGCATGCATATTATGTAAATCAAGGCTCTAAACAGTATGTTTCAAGTACTCCAATCAACTTTGATAGGGGGACAATATTTTTTTCTCATTTTGAAAAAACTCCAGTATCAGCAGCCGAATTAACGAGTAGATATACAATTGCTGTTGATCCAACCCAGGTAGTGGGTGGCGAAAAGACGTATAATCAAATAAGTAAATATATTTCACTCGATCATGATCTTTTTATCAACAAAATTTCTAAAGAAAATGATCCATACGAAGAAATAGCAAAAGATGTTCCTGCCACTACAACAACTTTTTTAAAACAAGAAAATATAAAAGGTTTATTGTTTTATAAAAATAATAAACGCTCATATACCCAAGATGAAATAGGTGCAAAAATAATAGGTTTTGTTGGAAATGATGGTAATAGAGTACGTGGTCAGTACGGTTTAGAGCGTTATTATGACGATCTTCTAAAAAGAAAAAGTAGCGATCAAAGTATAAACTTTTTTGCTGAACTTTTTACAAATATAGAAAAAACAAGCGTTTCTAATCTTGATCAAGAAGAGGGGGATCTTATTTTAACAATAGATGCCGAAGCACAAAGATTTCTCCATGCAACCCTACTAGAAACAAAAAACAGTTGGGATTCTGATATTATCGGAGGAATTATTATGGATCCAGGTACTGGAGCCATAATTGCAATGGAGGCACTACCATCGTATAACCCCAATGAATTTTCTAAAGTTAAAGATCAGGCATATTACAGTAATCAAAATGTATCTGCCGTATATGAAATGGGTAGTATTATAAAGCCGATCACAATGGCGTCTGCTCTTGATAGTGGGGTTGTGAATGAAAAAACAACTTACAATGATACAGGTTTTCGCGATCTAAATGGTTATAAAGTTCGTAACTACGATGGAAAACCAAGAGGACCAAATACTTCCATGCAGACAATACTCGACAAATCTCTCAATGTCGGTATTGTATTTTTAGTGGAACAGTTAGGTATTAATAGATTTCAGGAATATTTTAAAAAATTCGGAATAGGTACAGAAACAGGGATTGATTTACCTGGAGAAGCAAGTGGTCTTACAAATAATCTAGACAGTAATGTTTTTGTTGATAATGCTACTGCTGGTTTTGGGCAAGGAATAGCCATAACACCGATTCAAACAATCCGTGCTTTGGCAACACTTGGTAATGGGGGAATGCTGGTAACCCCACATGTTGTTGATAGTATTATTTATGAAAATGGAGAAAGGAAAAAAATCATTCAGGAAAGTAGCGAAAGAGTTATTTCAAAAGAAAGTAGTGAAAAAATTTCTAGAATGTTAGTACATGTTGTTGATCATGCACTCAAAGATGGTGAATATAAAATGAATCATTATTCAGTTGCAGCAAAAACTGGTACAGCACAGATGGTGAAGAAAGGGGGTGGGTATTATGACGACAGATACCTTCACTCGTTCTTTGGTTATTTCCCGGCTTATGATCCAAAGTTTATTATTTTCATTTTTCATACGTATCCAAAAGGTGCAGAGTACGCTTCAGCAACACTAACAGATCCATTTTTTAAAATAGTTAAGTTTTTAATTTCTTACTACAAAATACCCCCAGATAGATAAGTATTATTTCAAATTTAGTATAACTAAATAACCATGATATTTTATTTTTGTAAATAATAAATCAAAATCATACTATGGTTAAAAAAATATTTTAAAGTATATTTTAAAATTAAAATAAAAAATTTAACTAAAAATAACAATTTTCTTTTCTATAAACATACCATTATTTTATCCTTATATTTATTAATTTTTTAACATTAATACTATTCCTAATAGATTAAATTTAAACTTTTTAACTAATAATGAAAATTTATTCATAAATTAAATTTTAGATTCTAAAATATTAAAGAAAAATAATTTTTAGGAAAAACAGATAGTTTAATTTTTTATATAAAATATAGATTATTTAAAAAATCATTTAAATAAGAAATTAGTAAAAATTTTTTTGCACCTAAAATAATTCTTTTTTTGTAAAATAAAAGTGTAAAATTTCAGCTGAAATTTTACACTTTTATATCCCCATAAAATAAAGATTTTTAAAGACTTTTATATATATAATTTATTTTAAATAAAAGAATATTTTTTGCAGCAAAAATATTACAAAATTTTTAGTTAATGATACTTAAAAATTTAAAAATCCAAGAAGTACTAGATAAAAAAATAACCGCGACATCTGCCGCGGAAGAGTTGGGTGTTTCTCGACAAACTTTTTATAATTGGATAAAGGAATACAAGAAAAATGGAGGGAAGCAAGAAAATTTGAAAAAACGTATTGTTGTTCCACATAACAAAATTTCGCCCGATATCGAAAAGACTGTCATAGAAGAATACATACAAAATAAAAATCTTACTTTATCTGCTTTGAAAGATTCTGTTTCTAAAAAACACAATCTTTCTGTTAATACAAGTACAATCTATCGTATTTTAAAAAGAAACCTTACCACTAAAGTAAAGAGTGTTCAGTTTGATTCCAAGCCTCAGGTGATAGAAGTTAAAAATGAAATAAGTAAAGTTCTGAATAATCAACAAGCTATTTCGCCACAAGAATCTGTTGAAGATCAAAATTTGACACCTGGTAGATTGGTTATTTCTCACAGTACAGATACTGCAATAGATGCAAAGGAAAATGAGGTTTCAGAAAGATTGAGTTCAAATATTTTAAACGACAGCGTTTTTGCTCCAACTGAAGAAAATGTTTCTTTTTCATTTTCTAAATATTCCCCAACGTATTCTGCTCCAGATAGAGATAGTAACATTCCGTGGCCGGGTGCATCATTGCCTCGCAGCTTCCTTAGTTTTATAAGAACTCGAACAATATATTTTTTTGTACCCGTTGTCCTTTTTTTGCTTTTTATTAAATTGTCGAACTTACACAGTACGGTATCTTTGGATAAAAATATTTCGCAAAATATTTTGGATACAGCGCCACAAGTTTCAGTAGACATAACCGCAACCTCTGGTCTGTACACTTTAATTAACTCATTTTCAGAGAGTGGCAGTGTTTCTACTGAAAAAGTTAGATCTTTGCTATATAACACAACTTCGACACTTCAAAGTTTAAATAATAGTCTTTTTACTGATGTTTCAGCACAACAGGAAACTACAATGTCTAAAGCCAAAACAACCTTCCTAGACTCACTATCACTTATAGTATATTGCTCTGTATCTGAATATTTTAAAAAGAATGTTGATTATAGTTGTTTCAAAAAAGAAGTAACTCCTTCAAGTTTGACTTTAAATAATGTCAATTACGTTACTCTCGCTACCACCACAGAAGTAATCAAAGAAAGAGTTATTGAAAAACTGATTTATGCTTCTTCTAGTTCTGGTACAGTCACATATATAAATCGCTATGTTTCCACGCCTGGACCAAGAGGGCCACAAGGGCCACCAGGAAAAGATGGTGCAACAAGTAATTATTCACAAGGTTTAACTTATCCAGGATCGCAAATTGGATATACCTTTACAGGCTCATCACCACAATTTGTTGTACCATCCTCTCAACTCAATACAGTTAATCTCTCTCTACTTAGTCCGGTTTTAACAAATGCAACTCTTTCGGGCAATTCTGTGATTACGGGTTTGTTTTCAGTCAGTTCCACTTCCACCCTTGCAACAACAACACTTAACGGATCTTTAATTCTTAATGCCGACTTAACTGATTCAATGGGTTCAACTGGAACTCTTGGTCAAGTGCTTTCGTCGACTGGAACTTCTACAAAATGGATTGATGTTGTCGGCGCAGGTTCGGGCAACGTTGCCTCAGGTACCCTTGTGAACAGCACTCTGTATTGGAATGGAACAAACTGGGTGGAGAATACAAATTTTTTATCTAACACATCTCAATCAACTTCAACAGGGTCTTTTGTGGTTTTGGGTACAAGTACATTGGCAACCACTTCAATTTCTTCCCTCTCATTACAAAATATTTCTATAAATTCATTTCTTCGAGACGGTGCTAATGCTACAGGAACGTTCGGGCAAGTATTACTTTCTACAGGAACCAGCACCCTTTGGATTTCTACGTCTTCGCTTGGTATAACCGGGGGTAGTGGGGTGACTGGCGGTATTAATGGTTTTGTTGCTAGATTTATTTCAGCGAATACTCTTTCCACGAGTACTCTTTTGGACAATGGTGCTGTACTTGGGGTAAATGCCACTTCTTCTTTATATACTTTTAACGTACAAGGTGCACCAGGTGTGAGCCCTTTTAATGTAGCATCGTCTTCGGGAGTTTCTTTGTTCTCAATTAATAATACAGGTTTAGTAACTTTTTCGAACGCATCTTCAACAGGAGGGATTTCAACGAACACAGTTTATACTTCACTCTTTTTTGCTGGTGGTACCTCTACACTTGCTACAACCACTGCTTCCACTCTCTCTGTCTCAGGACAAACCACCCTTACTACCGCTTCCGCTACCTCTCTTACCGTCTCAGGACAAACAACCTTAAATACTGCTT